>DATKZM010000038.1:0-9107 GCA_035527975.1 Alphaproteobacteria bacterium
AATGTCTATCGATCTGTGGACCGACAGCGTGGCGCGCCACGCCAAAGTCATCGTCGTGCGGCTGCTCGGTGGGCTCGACTGGTGGCGCTATGGCGTTGAGACGTTGTCTTCCTGCGCACGCGAGCATGGCATCGCACTCGCCGTGCTGCCGGGCGAGGATCGGGACGATTCGCGGCTGTTCGAGGCTTCGACGCTGCCGCCCGAGGATTTGCAGGCGCTGCTTGCCTACTTCCGTGAAGGTGGCCCTGCCAACCTGCAAGGTCTGCTCCGCCGCCTCGCCTTCCATGCCGGCGCACCGCTTGAGGTGCCGGCGCCGCAGCCCGTGCCGCGCATGGCGGGCTACGTCCCAGGCAAAGGGGCCGTGCCGATGCACGTTCTCCGCAACGAGATCGCCACCGGCCTTCCCCTGGTGCCGGTCATCTTTTACCGGTCCGCGTTGCTCGCCGCCGACACGGCGCCTATCGATGCGCTCTGTGCAGCGCTTCAAGCCCGCGACCTGACGCCCGTGCCGCTCTTCGTGCCGAGCTTGAAAGACCCGGACGCCGTCACGTTCGTGCGTGACATGCTCGGGGCGCTTTCGCCCAGCGTCATCGTCACCACGACGGCGTTTGCGGCCGGAGACGGCGTGTTCGAGGGCCTTGAGGCGCCGGTGTTGCAAGCGGTCATCGCCACCACGCGGCGCGAGGCCTGGGCCGAGAACCCGCGCGGGCTGGGGCCTGCGGACCTCGCCATGCATGTGGTGTTGCCGGAACTCGACGGGCGGGTCCTTGCCGGAGCGCTCAGTTTCAAGGATGCACTGCCGAAAGACGAGGCGCTCGGTTTCGCGGCCTTTGCCAGCAGGCCAGAGCCGGATCGCGTTGCCGCCGTTGTGGACAAGATCGCCGCGCTGGTGCGCCTCCAAGACACACCGCGCCAGGAGCGGCGCATCGCCGTGGTGCTGCCCGACTATCCCGGCGCCGGCGGGCGCACCGGCTATGCCGTCGGCCTCGACGTGCCGGCAAGCGCGCTCGCGCTTCTCGAAGATTTACGTGCGGCAGGCTACGGCGTCAGCGACACTCCGGCGGACACCAAGACTCTGCTTGCCCTGTTGGACCTCGGCGCGGCGGACCTCGCATTGCCGCTTGGCGACTACGCAAAGCATCTCGCCGCACTTCCAGAGCCGATTGCCGACGCGATGAATGCCGCGTGGGGCGCAGCGGAAGACGATCCGGATTGCCGCGACGGCGCGTTTCGCTTCCGCGCCGCGCAGTTCGGCACCATCACAGTGGCCTTGCCGCCCGACCGCGGCAGCAGCCACGACCGCCGCAGCGATTATCACGACCCCACGCTGCCGCCCCGTCACGCGCTGCTCGCCTTTGGGCTATGGCTGCAGCACGAAAACCGCGCGCAGGCGCTACTGCATATCGGCGCGCACGGCACGCTGGAATGGCTGCCGGGCAACGCGGTGGCGCTGACGGCGTCCTGCTTCCCGGAAGCGGTGGTTGGCGCCCTGCCCGTGATTTATCCCTTCATCGTGTCAAATCCCGGCGAGGCCGCACAGGCCAAGCGCCGCGTGGCCGCCGTGACGATCGGGCATTTGCCGCCGCCGCTCACCGGCACGGAGATGTCGGGCGCCGCGCTCGAGCTGGAGCATCTCGTCGACGAATATGCCATCGCCGACGGTTTGGACCGGCGCCGGCGCGAGCGGCTCGCCAAGCTCATTGTGGACAAGGCCCAAGAGACGGGGCTTGCGCGCGAGGCGGGCGTGGCGGACAGCGATTGCGGCGACGGCGCGCTGCGCAAGATCGACGCTTGGCTGTGCGACCTGAAGGATTTCGCCATCAAGGACGGTCTGCACGTCTACGGCCGGATGCCGCATACCGATGACGCCGCATGGCGGACTTGCGCGGACGCCGAGCGTGAGGCTCTGCTCCAGGCGCTCGACGGCAAGCGCGTCAGACCTGGGCCGGCGGGGGCGCCGTCCAGAGGACGCCGCGACGTGCTGCCCACGGGCCGCAATCTCTTCACCGCCGACCCGCGCGTCCTGCCGACACCGACGGCCATGGAGCTTGGCGCCCGCGCCGCCGAGGAGGTGGTCCGCGCCTATATGCAAGAGCACGGCGAGATGCCGCGTGCGCTGGTGATTGATCTGTGGGGCAGTGCCACCTTGCGGACCGGCGGCGAGGAGATCGCCCAAGGCCTCTCGTTGATGGGCTGCCGGCCGACCTGGGATCCGGCCACGGGCCGCGTCACCGGCATGGAAGTGCTGCCGCCAGCGGTCATGGGGCGCCCGCGCGTCGACGTGACATGGCGCATCTCGGGACTGTTCCGCGATCTGTTCCCGGCGCAAATCGCGCTGATCGACGCGGCCGTAAAACTCGTTGCCGTGCGCGGCGAAGACTACCACGACAATCCGCTCGCCGCCGCTTGCCGCGGTTCGGATACGCCGCCGGCGCGCATCTTCGGCAATGCGCCAGGGGCGTATGGGGCCGGCGTCGAAGATTTGTTGGGACGCGATGCCCCGGACGATGAACTCGGCGCGGCCTATCTCGCGGCCACCTCGCATGTTTACGGCGGTGCGGAAGCCCAAGGGTCCGCGCGGCCCGGCGCGTTCGCGGATCGCGTGGCGAAAGCCGACATGCTCCTCCACACCAGCGATGATCCGAGCCGCGATGTTCTCGAAGGCGCGGAGGATGTGGCCCATGTCGGCGGGTTCGCCGCAGCCGCGCGGACGCTCGGCGCGACGCCGGATCTCATCATGCTCGACGTGACCAACCCGGATCGCCCCCGCGCCCGTCCGCTTCCCCAGGCGCTCGCCCGCATCGTGCTCGGCCGCGCCACCAGTCCGAAATTCATCAAAGGGATGATGCGTCACGGCGCGCGCGGCGCCGCCGAACTGGCCGAGACCGTGGACCGGCTGGTGGACTTCGCGGAGACGACCCAGGCCGTCTCGAGCGCCTTGTTCGACGAAGTGCACAGCGCCTATCTCGCCGACGAAACGGTGCGCGCGTTTTTGATGCGCGAAAACCCGGAAGCGGCGCGGGCCATCGCCGAGCGGCTGGAGGCGGCACGCGCCAAAGGCTTGTGGCATCCACGGCGAAACGATCTCAACACGGCTGCGCTGACGCGCGAGACGGAGGCGGCCTTATGACCGCGACCTTCGCCCGCGGCGCCTGTCCGCGCCTTTCTGCACCCATGGAGACCGGCGACGGCCTCTTGGCGCGCATCGTGCCGGCCGGGCCGATGGCGGTCGATGATCTTGCTGCGCTCTGTGCGGCGGCGCGGACCCACGGCAACGGGCTCATGGAGGTCAGCGCGCGCGGGTCTTTGCAAGTGCGCGGCCTGACGCCTGTTTCCGCACCGCTCTTCGCCGCCTCGGTCGAGGCGCTTGCCATCGACATGAGCGAGGGCGTGCCGGTTCTTGCGAGCCCGCTGCCGGACGATCCTGTCGCGTTGATCGACGCACGGGCGACTGCCGCGGCGATCCGTAGTGCGATCGCCGCGACTGATCTTGTGCTGGCACCGAAAGTCTCTGTGAGCGTCGATGCGGGCGGCCAAATTCCGCTCGACGGTATCGCCGCCGACATCCGCTTGCGCGCGATCGCCCGCGACGGCACCACGAGGCTGCATGTCTCACTCGGTGGCGATGCCATGTCTGCCGTTCCGCTCGGCTTGACCGCCCCTCAGGACGCCGCAATGATCGTTTGCGCCCTGCTCGGCGTCATCGCCGCTTGTGGACCGGAGTCGCGCGCTACGCATGCGCTCGCACGGGACGGACTTGCCCCGTTCCGTGCCGCCGTTTCCGATTACCTCGAACCCGCTTCGTATGATCCCATGCGCCGGTCCGCCGAGACCATCGGATTGCATCGGCTTGAGGACGGCTGTTGCGCCATCGGCGTGGCGCTGCCTTTCGGCCAGGCGCAGGGGCTCGACCTGATCGCGCTTCTGCGTATCGCGCGCGCCAACGGGGCCATTTGGGCCGCGACGGCACCGCAGCGCACGCTTCTCCTCGGCCCGGTCGGCGAGATGACGGCGTTCGCGCTGAGCACGGCGGCGGATACGCTCGGCTTCATCGTGGATGCGCGTGATGCAAGGCGCCGCGTGGTGGCTTGCGCCGGCGCGCCGGCTTGCGCCTCCGGCCTGATCCCGTCGCGGGTGCTGGCCGCTGCGATCGCGAACCGGCTGCCACAAGGCGGCATGGCCGTGCACGTCTCGGGCTGCGCCAAAGGGTGCGCGAACCCTGTTGCCGCACCGCTTACCATTGTCGGCACAGCGCTTGGCTGCGGGCTGATTCGGAACGGCAGCGCGCGCGGAGAGCCGGGGTCTTATTTCACGGAGGAGCACGTCGTTGCCGAGGCGGTGCGCTTAGCGTCACGGGAGAGCGCCGATGCTTAAGCAGGATTACATTCGCGACGGCGCTGCGATCTACGAACGCTCCTTCGCCATTATCCGTGCGGAAGCGGACCTGTCGCGCTTCACGTCCGACCAGGCCGAGATCGCCGTGCGCATGATCCATGCCTGCGGCCGCGTCGACGCGGCCGGATCAATCAACTTTTCGCCCGACTTCGTGCCGGCGGCGCGGGGCGCGCTGCAGAACGGCGTCCCGATCTTTTGCGATGCGAATATGGTGGCGCATGGCGTCACCCGCGCGCGCCTGCCCGCCGACAACGAGGTGATTTGCACCCTGCGCGATGAACGCGTGCCGGCGCTGGCGCAAGAGCTCGGCACCACGCGCTCGGCGGCGGCGCTGGAGCTGTGGCGCGACCGGCTCGCGGGCGCCGTGGTGGCCATCGGCAATGCGCCCACCGCCCTGTTTCATCTACTCGAGATGCTCGCGGCCGGCGCCCCGAAACCGGCCGCCGTGCTCGGCGTTCCTGTCGGCTTCGTCGGCGCGGCAGAATCGAAGGATGCCCTTGCGGCAAACGATTTCGGCGTGCCCTGGCTCGTGGTGCGCGGACGCATGGGCGGCAGCGCCATGACGGCCGCGGCCCTCAACGCGCTCGCCAAGGAGGGAATATGACCGGCCGTCTCATCGGTGTGGGCGTGGGGCCGGGCGATCCGGAGCTCCTGACCCTGAAAGCGGTTGGCGCGCTCAAGCAAGCGGACGTCGTCGCCTATTTCGCCAAGGAAGGAAACGTCAGCAACGCGCGGACCATCGCCGCGGGCCATCTCAACGGCGCGGAGGAGCTGCCTTTGCTCTATCCGGTGACCACGGAAATTCCGAAGGAGCATGTCCGCTATCGCGATGCCATCCGTGATTTCTACGATGTCTCGGCCGCGGCGGTGGCCTCGTATCTCGACGACGGGCGCACCGTCGCCGTGTTGTCCGAGGGCGATCCGCTGTTCTACGGCTCGTATATGCATATTCATGTGCGGCTCAGCACAAGGTACCCCACCGAGGTCATCGCCGGAGTGACCGGCATGTCGGGCTGCTGGTCGTCCACCAGCACGCCGATGACGCAAGGCGACGACGTCTTCACCGTGCTGCCGGGCACGCTTCCCGAGTATGAGCTGGAGCGGCGCCTCGCCGACGCGAATGCCGCCGTGGTCATGAAGATCGGCCGGCACCTGCCCAAGATCCGCCGCGCCTGCGAGCGCGCCGGCTGCCTCGACCGCGCCATCTACGTGGAACGCGGCACGATGACCAACGCCGCCGTGATGAAGCTCACCGACAAGCTCGATACCAATGCGCCCTACTTCGCCATCGTGCTGGTGCCGGGCTGGGAGGAGCGCACATGACCGGACGCCTCTCCATCGTCGGGCTTGGGCCGGGCGACGACCGCACGCTGACACCGGAAGCGGGCGCGGCGCTGGCAGCAGCGGACACGCTCTACGGGTACGAACCCTATCTCGACCGGGTGCCGTTACGCGCAGGCCAGACGCGGCACGCATCCGGTAACCGCGTCGAAGGCGCGCGCGCACAAGACGCTCTGAACGAAGCGGTCGCGGGCGCGCAGGTGGCCATGGTTTCCGGCGGCGATCCCGGCGTGTTCGCCATGGCCGCGGCGGTGTGCGGCGAAATCGAAGAGGGTCCGGACGCCTGGCGGGCGCTCGACATCGTCGTGGTGCCGGGCATCACCGCCATGCTCGCGGTGGCCGCGCGCGCGGGCGCGCCTTTGGGGCACGATTTCTGCGCCATATCACTGTCGGACAACCTCAAGCCTTGGGACCTGATCGAGCGGCGGCTCGACGCCGCGGCCACGGCCGGCTTCGTCATCGCGCTCTACAATCCGATCTCGAAGGCCAGGCCCTGGCAGCTCGGTTACGCCTTCACGCGTCTGGCGCAGCACCTTCCGGCGGCGACGCCCATCGTGTTCGGACGCGCGGTCGGACGCGCCGACGAAGCCGTGACGGTCACGACATTGGAGAAGGCCGGCGACGTGACGGCGGACATGGCCACGCTGGTCATCGTCGGCTCGCCGGAAACGCGTGTGATCAAACGCGACGGCAAGACACCGCTCGTCTATACGCCGCGCGTAGCCGCCAAGGTGACGGCATGATCGAGCCAGGCCAAAACATCATCGACGGTCTCGACGGACTTCACGTCGGGCGGCGCGGGACGTTTCAGCATGACGACCGGCAGATGCAGCGCGCGTGCCGCAGCGATCTTGCCGTAGCTGGCATCTCCGCCGCTGTTCTTGGCCACGATCACATCGATGCGGTGCCGCTCGAGCAATGCGCGGTCTTCCGCTTCGCTAAACGGCCCGCGCGCGGTGAGATAGATGGCGTGCGGCACGGCGAGCGGCGGATCGACGGGGTCGACGCTGCGCACAAGATAAATGTGCTGCGGCGCTTTGGTGAATGCTTCGATCTCATTGCGGCCAAGGGCGAGGAACACACGGCGCGGCGCGGCGCCGAGCGCTTCGACCGCATCTTTGACACTGCCGGCCTCAATCCACTGGTCGCCTGGCCTCGTCGCCCACGCAGGACGGCGCAGGGCCAGAAGCGCCACGCCCGTTTGAGCAGACGCAGCCGCGGCATTGGCGGAGATCGTCTCCGCATAAGGATGCGTGGCGTCGATCAGCACATCGATGGTCTCATCGCGCAAATAGGCCGCGAGACCGTCCGCCCCGCCGAAACCGCCGCTCCGCGTGGGCACGTCCTGGGCCAAAGGCTTCGCCGTGCGGCCCGCGAGCGACACCGTCACGGTGAGGTCATCGCGTTCCGCGAGAGCGCCGGCGAGAGCGCGGGATTCGGCCGTGCCGCCGAGAATGAGGATTTTCATGGCGCGTCCTGAACCGACCATGCCGGACCCTGCCCTAGTCCGGCGCTGGCTGTCCATCGTCGGCATCGGCGAGGATGGGATCGCTGGCTTAAGCGCCGGCGCGCGGGATCTCATCCAGAGTGCCGACATTGTATTCGGCGGCGCGCGGCATCTGGCGCTTGCGGCGCCGCTCATTCGCGGCGAAGCCAAGCCGTGGCCGTCGCCCTTCTCCTTGGCGATCGGCGAGGTGGTCGGCCTGCGTGGACGCCAAGTGTGCGTGCTCGCTTCGGGCGATCCCTTCTTTTATGGGGTCGGCGGCACGCTCGCGGCGCATGTTTCACCTGAAGAGACCTGGGTGATCCCAGCGCCATCGGCCTTCAGTCTTGCGGCGGCGCGCATGGGCTGGGCGATCCCCGAGACCATTCTGATCTCGGTGCATGGCCGGGCGCTCGACCGCATTCGCCCTCATCTTCACCCTGGCGCCCGTATCCTGGCCCTGACCTCCGACGCAGACGGTCCCTCGGCGCTGGCGCGGCTGCTCACCGAGACGGGATTCGGACCATCGCGCCTCACGGTGCTCGAAGCGCTTGGCGGCGATCGCGAGCGGATGCGTGCCGCGTGCGCCGATGGCTTCGACCTGAGCGACTTGGCTGCGCTCAATACCGTCGCCATCGAAGTGACCGCAGGTCCGGGAGCGCGCATCCTCGCTTACACGCCAGGGCTTGCCGACGACCTCTTCGAGCATGACGGGCAGATCACCAAGCGTGAGATTCGCGCCATGACACTCTCCGCGCTCGCCCCGACGCGCGGCGAGCTTCTCTGGGATGTTGGCGCGGGCTCCGGCTCCGTCTCGATCGAATGGATGCTGGCCGATCCTTCCTTGCGCGCCATCGCCGTCGAGTCGCGTGCGGACCGCGCCGCGCGCATCAGCCGCAATGCTGCGGCGTTTGGCGTGCCGGACCTCGAGCTGATCGAAGGGGAAGCGCCGGCTGTGCTCGCGGGGCTTCAGACACCGGATGCGATCTTCATCGGCGGTGGGGCGACCGTGCCCGGTGTGTTGGAGACGTGCATCGCGGCCCTCAAACCAGGCGGGCGGCTCGTGGCCAACGCGGTGACATTGGAGACAGAATCAGAGCTTATCGCCCGGCACACCGCGCTGGGCGGGGACCTCACCCGTATCGCCGTGTCGCGCGCGGACCGCGTGGGTAACAAGACCGGCTGGCGTTCCGCCATGCCGGTCACGCAATGGAGTTGGAAGAAGTCATGATTGTCGCAGGGATTGGTTGCCGCAAAGGGACGACCGCGCATGAAATCGACGCCGCCATTGACGCGGCGCTGGCGGAAGCCGGTCAACCGCGCGAGGCGCTGTCCTGCATCGCCACCTCCGACGGCAAGGGGGCGGAGGCCGGCATCATCGAGGCGACGGCGGGGCGCGGCTTGCAGCTCGTGCTGGTGAAGCCAGCGGAGCTGGAGGCGGCGGGCCCCCGCACGCAATCGTCCTCGCCGCGGGTGAAAGAACTCTTCGGCGTGGCCTCCGTGGCCGAGGCCGCGGCGCTGTCGGCAGCAGGACCCAATGCGGCGCTTGTTGTACCGCGCATCGTGGTGGGGCCGGCGACCTGCGCCATCGCCGCCACGGATAGCGGGGCGTGAGCGTCCATTTCATCGGCGCGGGGCCCGGCGCGCCCGACCTCATCACGGTCCGGGGGCGCGATCTCATCGCGCGCTGCCCGGTCTGCCTCTATGCCGGTTCCATCGTGTCGCCGGACTTGCTTGCCTACTGCCCCAAGGACGCGCGCATCGTCGATACCGCGCCGCTCTCCCTCGACGAGATCGAGGCGGAATACGTCGCCGCGCACGAAGCCGGAAAGGATGTGGCGCGGCTCCATTCCGGCGATCTCTCGGTGTTCAGCGCCGTGGCCGAGCA
>DATKZM010000039.1:0-31466 GCA_035527975.1 Alphaproteobacteria bacterium
TTGAAAAACTATTTTGAGGCACCCGAGACGCAAGATTGGTTTGCATTATGAACGCCCGGCGCACGAATGATTCGCACTAACCCGCCCCTTGGTTCGATTGTTGCGCCGAAGGCTTGTAGCCGGGAGTTTTTCAACAGCCTCGGTCATGTGTGGACATTGGCAATGCACTTTGGCATGTCCACTCTTGGACGGTGCTCTCAATTGGTCGGCGCAACACTTTATCTGAAAGGCGTCGACTACCAGAAAGCCGAAGACCACGTGTACAGGCGCACAACGTCGTAGACCGCCATCAGCGGCCATCGTCAAGAAAGAGCGCGTGGTCGGCTTCTCTCCGGGCAACCGAAGACATACATAACCGCCAAGCATAAGCGCCAAGCATAGCCACCAGGCATAACCACCAGGCATAACCACCCGGCATAACCGCCAAGCCTAACCGCCATATGCGTAACAGCTCCACCCAGAATGGAACCGCCAATGACCAATTCGACCGAGTACACCCCGCCGAAAATATGGAAATGGGACAAAGAGAGCGGCGGGAAGTTCGCGAACATCAACCGCCCGGTCGCCGGACCGACCCATGACAAGGATCTGTCCGTCGGCAAGCATCCCCTGCAGCTCTATTCGCGTGCAACACCGAACGGCGTGAAGGTGACGGTGATGCTGGAAGAGCTGCTGGCGCTCGGCCATGAGGGCGCCGAATATGATGCCTGGCTGATCGCGATCAACGACGGCGACCAGTTCGGCAGCGGCTACGTGGCGGCGAACCCCAACTCAAAGATCCCGGTGTTGATGGATCACAGCACCGGCACGCCAAGGCGGGTTTTCGAATCCGGTGCGATCCTGCTTTATCTGGCCGAGAAATTTGGGGCCTTTCTGCCCACCGATCCGGACAAACGCACCGAGGCGCTCAACTGGCTGTTCTGGCAGATGGGAAGCGCTCCCTATCTCGGTGGTGGGTTTGGCCATTTCTATGCCTATGCTCCCACCAAGATCGAGTACGCGGTCGATCGGTTTGCCATGGAAGCCAAACGCCAGCTCGACGTGCTCGACCGGCACCTGGCCGAGCATGAATACATGGCCGGCGATGAATATTCGATCGCAGACATGGCGATCTGGCCCTGGTATGGCGGGCTGGCGAAAGGCGTCCTCTACGAGGCGGGCGAGTTCCTTCAGGTTCAGGACTACGCTCACGTCAATCGATGGGCGGATACGATCGCCAAACGGCCGGCCGTCAAGCGTGGACGCATGGTGAACCGCACTTGGGGCGAGCCCCACAGCCAGCTGCACGAACGCCATGACGCCGGCGATTTTGAAACGCGGACGCAGGACAAGTTGGACCCGCAAAGCTGACGCACCGGGCGCGCGCTTGTCATTTTTCGAAAACCGTGCCGTGCGCTCGTCGAGGCGGCCGCGAAGCGTTCGCCAAGCTGTTTGCCGAGCGCAGGGCGCGCATCGTCGACTTCGCGGCCTGGAAAAAGATCGGCGCGGCGGGAACCGCCGCCACCGGGCGCGCTCCGCGCGCCAAGCTGACCCGCGTCGAGGACATGCTGAAGGCGCTGGACGGGTAGGGATTCTCGGCAGAGTCTCGGTTTGAATTGCGATGCCCGGACTGCGCAGAACCGATCCTCATGTCTGCTCGCTGCCTGAATGCGGGCGCAATCAGACAGGGGATGCTGTGTCCGCCAATAGCCACAAACGGGCATTCGCTAACCGCGGCCGGTCCATTGGACTTTCATGTGCGCGCTCATTCCTTGCCTCCGCCCTTGGCCGATTTTTTTGTCTTGGCCGGGTTTTTGGTGCCGCCCGCCTTGGCGCGCTTGGCGCCGCCGGCTTGCGCGGGCCCTTACTTGGCCTTCGCCGGCAGCAGAATGGCGGGTACCGAGGAGTTGGCTTTGAACACCGCGCGCGCGGCGGCCTCGACCTCGGCCTTTGTCACCGCGCCGATGCGTTCGGGCCACTTCTCAACATCCTCGATCTTGAGCCCGACGGCCAGGGCCCGGCCCAAGGTGCGGGCGCCCGTCGACAGAGAATCGCGGGCGAAGATGGCGGTGTTGGTCAGCCGCTGCTTGGCTCGGCGCAGTTCTTCCTCGGTAATGCCGTCCTTCAGCAGCTTCGCCAGCACGGCGTCGAGGGCGGCTTCGAGCTTGTCGATCGGGACCCCAGGCCGAGGCGCGGCGTAGAACAAGAACGTGACGTAGTCGACCACCGTTGGATCGTATCCGGTACCGATGTCGGCGGCCAGCTTCTGCTCGACAATCAAAGCCCGGGTGAGTCGGCTGGTCGCCCCGCCGTCGAGGATCTCGCGCAGGATTTGCAGCGCGTAGGCGTGTTTTTTGCCGGGTGAGTTGTAGCCGGGGGCGAGATAGAGGCGGCCGACCGTGGGTTGGCGCACGCGCGCATCCCGGCGGATTACCCGGCGTACTGCTTTGTGCGGCGGCTCCAGGGGGCGGGCTCGCTTGGGTGTCGCCATGGCCGGGATGACGCCGTAATATTTTTCCGCCAACGGCCTCAGCCGGGCCGTCGTGATGTCGCCGGTAACCACTAGAATGGCGTTGTTGGGTGCGTAGTAACGGCGGTAGAAGGCGATGATCTGGTCCTTGGTCAGCGCCTCGATCTCGTGCGCCCAGCCGAAGATCGGGATGCGGTAGGGATGGTTCAGGTACATCGCCGCGTAGGCCTGCTCCCAGAGGATCATCTGGGGCCGCGAATCGGTGCGCGAGTTCCGTTCCCGCAGGACTACTCGGCGCACGGGCGCGATAGTCGCTTCGGTGAGCACCAGGCCGGTCATGCGGTCGGCCTCGTGGCGCATCATGGTCTCCAACCGGTCGGCGGCGACGGTCTGGAAGTAGTAGGTAAAGTCCTGACCGGTGATGGCGTTCTGGCGTCCGCCGTTGCGGGAGACGATCTTAACAAATTCGCCCGATTTGAGCTTCTTGGTTCGCGTGAACATCAAATGTTCGAGCAGGTGGGCGATGCCGGACTGGCCCGGCGGCTCATCGGCGGCGCCGACCTTGTACCACACCATGTGGGTGACAACCGGGGCGCGCGGGTTGCGGATGACGACGACCTGCATGCCGTTCTTCAGTGTGAAAGTCTCCGGCTCGAAGACCTTGGCCGAAGCCGGCGCCAGCAGGGACGGCGAGGTCAGCAGCGCGGCGAGGATGAATATCGCCAACAGGAGGCGCTTTAGGGGGGGAGGAGCCGCGCTTCGCTGCATTTCAGCCCTTTCGGCAGGCAGGCACCTGATACATTGCGGCTTCGGGGCCCGCATTTCCGGCGCGCGATTGCTGGCGGCCGAATTTTGGCCCGCTCCCCCCCGGGGGCGCGGGCTCGTTTAATATTGCTAGGTCGTAAATATGGCGACAGGTTAGATCGACAGGCCCCAGATGACATCCAAATTCGGGAAAATCGTACCATCAGACCACCACCAAGGGAACTGCATCCATTCCGCGTTCCTCCGATGAACTGACTTTGGCGAGCTGACCACGTTTGGAAGGCCATTTGGCAAAGCATTCCACCATCCAGACCCGCCTCTCCCGTCGTTTTCACCTTGCCGTCGATTTCCCCGGCCTACGTCGGAACGGGTCTTCGTCGTAAATCATCGATCACAGAGGCCGTGACGACGAAGGTCCAGGCTGCCGCGCAATCATGGGGCAGGGATCTGATCGCCGAAACATGATAGGGCGCCCACTGCTCCGCTCGATCGCCGGCGCGGGAAGGACTCCGTATGAGGGCGATGAATACGCACTGGATGAACGGCAGATGAACTGGCTGCTCAGATTTGGTTCAAGTGCGCGGTGTCATAACCCGCGTTCCATCGCCCCATTGAACCCCACGAGGTCTGTCATGACGAACGCAATTACGACCAAACTTACCTACCTTGGATTGGTAGCTCTCGCCTCAGTCACCAGCATGATGACGCCTGCGGCTGCGCATGAAGCGAAGGCCGCGCAAACTGTCGTTGCGGCTGCCACGCAGCTCGCCGCATCCAGGACAGTCAGGAGATTCCGAATTCAACGGCGCGCCATCTTTGGCTGCTATATCAAGCGCCAGCGTGTGCGGCTTCCCAACGGTCGCTGGGTGATCGTTGAGCGCAAGGTTTGCCCGGGCCCGGGAAAGTTGGCTCCGCGCAGTTAAGTGCCAGTCGCACCAAGCCATCCGTCAGAACAGTTATGTCAGCAGTCTGTTTCGGTTCGCTTTGTCCCGCACCAACACTCGAAGCGTAACGGCCGTCCCTTCGTAAAGGGCGGCCGTTACACCTCTGCGGCGCGGACGGCAGATCGAGCGAATTTTTCATTCGCCCTAGGCCCCTGCACGCATCGCGAAATGGTCCGCCCGAATATGGGGTGAACCGTCTTTCCTCTTGAGCGTAGTCCGACGGACAGCAACATTGCCAATGTCCGATTGGGGTCAACAGCCGTCGTGGCAATGATACGGCGCCAGTGTCTGCTGTCAGGCCTTGAGCGGTCATTAATCGCCAGCAATCTGAGGCTCAGTGTATTGCTTCGGCAAGACCCAAACCGAGATGCGACCCGAATTTCCCGGCGCTCGCGGCGCCGGCCGCAAAATCGACCCTACCGCCGCCGCCGCAGTCGCCTGAGCCGCTGCAGCCCGGCCAGGGCCCGCTTGTCGCCGGGCTTGAGCTTCAGGGCCGTGCGGAAGTCTTTTTGCGCGCCGTCATGTTCTTCCAGCACCTCGCGGGCCAGGCCGCGATTGATGTAGGCGTCGGCCAGCTTGGCGTTGAGTTCGATGGCGCGGCTGAAATCGGCGATGGCGCGGCGGTGGCGCAGCAGCCCGCCAAGCGCAGTGCCGCGATCGTTATAGTAGGCCGCGTCCTGGGGATTGAGGGCGATCGCCCGGTCGTAGTCGTGGAGCGCCAGACCCAGCTTGTCGATCGACCGGTAGACGCCGGCGCGCTGGAAGAAATAGCGGGCATTGCCCGGCACCAGCGCGATCGCGTGCGAGATGTCCATCACCGCCCATTTGTACTGCTTCAGCTTGGCGCGGGCCGTGCCGCGGTTGAAATAGGCATGAGCATGGCCTGGCTGCAGCGCGATGGCCCGGTCGAAATCCTTGATCGCGCGCTTGGTCTGGCCGCGCTCCATAAAGATCAGCCCGCGGTTCGCATAGGCAAAGTAGGCTTTGGGCTCGATCTTGATCGCCCGGTCGAAATCTCGCATCGCCTGCTTGCGCCAGCCCCAGCGGGCGATCATGACGCCGCGCTCGATGTAGGTGCGGGCCCGCTTCGGATCGAGCGCAAGGGCGCGGTTGACGTCGTTGATGGCGGGCCCGCGCCGGCCGAGTCGCTGATAGGCCACGGACCGGCGGATGTAGAGATCGATCACTACCGGCGTCACCAGCGCCTTGGCGTTCTTGTCGCGGGGCTTGGGCCGCTTGTCGATCGCTTTTGAGTAGTCCGCCACCGCAGCCTTGGGCTGGCCGAGCGCCATCCGCACATCGCCGCGCTTGACGTAGACCGCCAGGAACTCGGGCTTGAGCGCGATGGCGCGGTCATAATCGGCGAGCGCCTGGCGGTGGCGCCGCAGCCGGTGATAGCGGGTTCCGCGATTGCTGAGGGCGACCGCCTCGGCGTCCAGGTTGAGGTCGCCCGAGGCGAGCAGGCGCGTGCAGGCGGCGATACCCGCTTCGGCGACGCCGTGCCGGGAGCAGTCGCGCAGATCGACCGTCAGATCGGCACGCGCCGCGGTTGCCGTCATGGCGATTGTCAAAATCGCGGCCGACAGGGCCCTGAGCGCCAAAATGCCAAGGGATCCGCGCATTTCCTGCGTCTGCTCCCTGGTTGAATAGGACCGAATTCCGTTATCCACCAAATCAATTTGCCCATTGCCGCCGTGCCAGGTCAAGCGCCGCCGCACTTGCCTCGTCCTGGCCTGCTCCTGGTCTGTTGGTGCCCCGCTCGTGGCGCGCCGCGTCGTCCGGCCGGGCAGGCCTCCCGGTGGGTGCAGACCAGGGCGGCGGAATTCATTGGGCTTGCTGATAGTTTAAGCCTTTAATATATACCCCCTTGGGTGACCGCTTCGGCGCGTTCCGGGCTTCCTGCCGCGGACCCGGCAAAGGCGGCTCGGAGCGCTCAATTCGATGTGATTGGGTGGTGACTTTGGGGATCGCCGGGTCCATATTTCCTAATAACGGCAAGACCCTGCGAAAAAAACGGCGGCAAACGATCCAATACGCAGACGCCTGACAGGAAGGAATTCGCGATATGTCGACGGCAACCGCGGTGGTGCAGGAAGCGCCGCCTCGCCAAGAACGTGACTCGGCGGTCATTCGCTTTGCCGGCGATTCCGGCGACGGCATGCAGCTTACCGGCAGCCAGTTTACCGCCGCGACCGCGCTTGCCGGCAACGATTTGGCGACCTTCCCGGATTTCCCCGCCGAGATCCGTGCGCCCGCGGGCACCACCTACGGCGTGTCCGCCTTCCAGATCAATTTCGGCGCGCGCGACATCCGGACCTCCGGTGACGAGCTCGACGTGCTGGTGGCGATGAACCCGGCCGCGCTCAAGGTGAACCTCCAGGACGTGAAAGCCGGCGGCCTGGTCATTGTCGACACCGGCGCCTTCAGCGACAAGAACCTGCGCAAGGCCGGCTACGAGACGAGCCCGCTGGACGACGACAGCCTCTCCAACTACCGCGTCTTCAAGGTCGACATGTCGCGGCTCACGGTGGAATCGGTTAAGGCGTTCGGTCTGTCGAACAAGGAGGCGCTGCGCTCCAAGAATCTGTGGTCGCTCGGCCTCGTCTACTGGCTGTTCGGGCGGTCCAGGAGCGCGACCGTGGATTGGCTGAAGTCCAAATTCGCCAAGCGGCCGGAGATAGCAGAGTCGAACATCGCGGCGCTCAATGCCGGCCATGCCTTCGGCGAGACGGCCGAGCTTCCCAGTGAGGTCGGCGCGGTCATGATCCCGGCGGCCGAGATCGAACCGGGCACCTATCGCACGCTGACCGGCACCGAGGGGATTGCCTGGGGCCTCGTCGCCGGCGCCCATCTGGCCGAGCTGCCGATGGTGTTCTGCGGCTATCCGATCACCCCGGCTTCGGCGCTTCTGCACACCTTGGCGCCCTTGAAGGCCTATGACGTGACAACGTTCCAGGCCGAGGACGAGATCGCCGCCGTCTGCGCCGCCTTGGGCGCCGCTTACGCGGGCTCGCTCGGTGTCACGGCAAGCTCCGGGCCTGGTGTGGCGCTGAAGACCGAAGCGCTGGGCCTTGCCATCGCGACCGAGTTGCCGCTGGTCCTCGTCAATGTCCAGCGCGGCGGGCCCTCGACCGGATTGCCGACCAAGACCGAGCAGTCCGATCTGTTCCAGGCGGTCTGGGGCCGCAACGCCGATTCGCCGCTTGCCGTGATCTCGGCGAGCTCGCCGGGCGACTGTTTCCCGACCGCGATCGAGGCGGTGCGTCTGGCAACCAAGTACATGACGCCGGTGATCTTGCTGTCCGACGGCTATATCGCCAACGCGGCTGAGCCCTGGCGCATTCCCGACTTTGCCGACTTCACGCCCTTCCCGGTCAGCCACCGCACCGATCCCGACGGCTTCCAGCCCTATCTGCGCGACGAGGCGACGCTGGCGCGGCCTTGGGTCAAGCCGGGCACGCCGGGGCTGGAGCATCGGATCGGCGGCATCGAGAAGGATTACAACTCCGGCAACATCTCCTACGAGGCGGACAACCACCAGCTCATGACCGACACGCGCGCCGCCAAGATCAATGGCATCGCCAATGACATTCCCGAGCAGGTGGTAGACCAGGGCCCGGACAAGGGCCCGCTCCTGGTCGTCGGCTGGGGCTCGACCTACGGGCCGATCAACCGCGCCGTCGCCCATTGCCGCGACGACGGCATGGATGTGGCGCATGTGCATCTCCGCTACATCTGGCCCTTGCCGCGCAATCTGGGGCAGATCCTCGGCGCCTATGACCGGGTGCTCGTGCCCGAGATGAATACCGGGCAGCTGAGGACGCTGTTGCGCGCGCAGTATCTCGTCGACGCCGAGGGGCTCAACAAGGTCTCCGGCAAGCCGTTCAAGATCTCCGAGATCGAGACGGCGATCGTCGAACGCTTCGGCCGCTGAAGGAGGGCCGATCCCATGAATGTCCAGACACCGCCCGCCGCCCTGCTGCCCAAGGACTACGCCTCCGACCAGGAGGTGCGCTGGTGCCCGGGTTGCGGCGACTACGCCATCCTGAAGGCCGTGCAGAAGACGCTGGCCGATATCCAGGCCTCGCGCGCCGACACCGTGTTCATCTCCGGCATCGGCTGCGCCGCGCGCTTTCCGTATTACATGTCGACCTACGGCTTTCACACGATCCACGGCCGCGCGCCGGCGATCGCGACCGGCGTCAAGCTGGCCAATCCCGAGCTCAACGTCTGGGTCGTCGGCGGCGACGGCGATGGGCTTTCGATCGGCGGCAACCACACGATGCACGCCATCCGGCGCAACGTGAACGTCAATTATCTGCTCTTCAACAACGAGATTTATGGGCTGACCAAGGGCCAGTACTCGCCGACCTCAAAGCTCGGCACGCGCTCGCCCTCCACGCCGCTGGGCTCGGTCGACAACCCGATCTCCGCGCTGTCCTTTGCGATGGGGGCCTCGGCGCGTTTCATCGCCCGCGGCATCGACCGCGACTTGAAGCGCCTGCCCGGTCTCTTCGCGCGCGCCAACGACCACTCGGGTTGCTCCTTCGTCGAGGTGATCCAGAACTGCATCGTCTACAACGACGCCGTCTTCGAGCACTTCACCGAGAAGGACGTCGCTGCCGACAACCAGGTCTGGTGCGAGCACGGGGCGCCTTTGCGTTTCGGCAAGGAGAACGAGAAGGGCCTGCGTTTCGATCCCAAATCCTTCTCGCTCGAAGTTGTCACCATCGGCGTCGACGGCATCACCGAAGACGACATCCAGGTCCATGACGAGACCAACCGCACCCTCGGCGTCATGCTGGCGGCGATGGACCCGCCGGCCTTCCCGATCGCGGTCGGCGTGATCTACTGCGATCCGCGCCCGTCATATGAGGGCGCGGTGCTGGCCCAGATCGAACAGGCCAAGGGCCGCCTCGAGGGTGAGAAGCCCAGCATCGACGCGCTGCTGCGCGCCGGCCATACCTGGACGGTGAACTAAGCCGCGCGCCAGGTATTCCCGGCAGCCTTGAGAATGCTCTCACACCTGTGCGTCTTTTGCCGTACCTGCGCCGGCGGAGCATCTGCCCTCGTAAGAATCAACGGGCGGCGCAACCTGAATTCCGCCAATTTCACCCAATAGAGTCCGATTAGACTTAGAGCTCGAATAGACAAACGGGAGATGCGCGCATGCGGGTCAGAATCATCGCCCTCGCGATTGCAACGGGGCTGGTTGCATCGCCGGTCTTGGCCAGTGAACCATCGGCGGGCAAGGCGGACGTAAAGCGTCCGCAACAGCTTGCGCAAGCCGGTCACATCCGCGCCCGGTCCTGGCACCAGTCCAGCCGAAGTTGGACGGGCCATATTCTCAACCGGTCGTGGAAGGCCGGGACCCCAGGCCGATCGGCGCATATTCGCAATCGGTCGTGGAAGGCCGGCCCGAACAGCGGAGCGGGGCATCGCGCCGGCCGGAGCTGGCGCGGTCACGTCTCGGGCAAGACCTGGGCGACCGGGCGGGGTGGCAGCCACGTCCGCGGCCGGTCCTGGCACCAGGCCAACCGTAGCTGGGCGGGCCATATCCGGAGCCGCTCGTGGAAGGCCGGTCCGGCCGGAGGCCAGGGCGGCAACGGGGCGAAGCCAGGCACCGGCAAGGGCAGGATTGGACATATCTCCGGCCGCTCGTGGAAGGCCGGGCCGAACAGCGGGACCGGGCATCGCGCGGGCCGGAGCTGGCGCGGTCATGTCACGGGCAAGACCTGGGCGACGGGACGCGGCGGCAGCCATGTCCGCAGCCGGTCCTGGCACCAGTCGGCCCGCAGCTGGGCTGGCCATATCCGTAACAATTCGTGGCGCTGAATTCGCTTTAGCTGGCGAGAGCGGCCGGCGTCCCCTTTGCATGCTACAGCGGTGGCGGGGCACATGAGTTAGCCATCCGCCATAAGGTCCCCGACAATTCCCTCTCCCCTTCGCGGGAGGGGGAATATCGGCCTCCCTCTCAGCTTTTCTTCTCCGCCTGACTGCCGGCGACGGGCACCGGCACCGCCGAGCGGATGTGCAGATCGCGTTGGGGGAACGGGATCTCGATGCCCGCTTCCTTCAGGCCGTCCCAGATCGCCAGCAAGAGCTCGCTCTTCACGTTGGAGACGCCGTTCTGCGGATCGCGGATCCAGGCCCTGAGCTCCAGATCGACCGCGCTGTCGCCGAAACCCTTTAAGAGGCAGCGCGGCGGCGGGGCGGCGAGGATGCGCTCATTGCTGTCGCCGGCGGCCTCCGCGATCGCGATCGCGGCCCGCGGATCGGCGTTGTAGCTGACGCCGAAGGGCAGGCTGATACGCACCTGCCGATCGGTGAAGGTCCAGTTCTCGACCGGCTCGGTGATCAGCGTCTCGTTGGGGATCAGGTGTTCGGTGCCGTCGCGGGTGATCACAGAGGCGAACCGCGCGTTCAGCGAATTGATCGAACCATAAGTCTCGCCGATCGCGATCACGTCGCCCGGCTTTATCGAGCGGTCGAGCAGCAGGATGATCCCCGAGACGAAGTTCGAGACGACCTTTTGCAGCCCGAAGCCGATGCCCACGCCGATGGCGCCGGAAAACACAGCAAAGGCGGTAAGATCGATGCCGACCGCGCTCAACCCCGCCACGATCGCGATGGTGACGAGCAGGATCTTCACGAGCTTGACGATCAGCACCTGCACCGAGGGGGTCAGCGATTCGATGCTGCGGACCTGGCCCTCGAGCAGCTTGCCGAGCGCGATCGCGGCCCAAAGCAGGAGCCCGAGCGTGATCAGGCCCTTGGTGATCGTGAGCGCGGAAATCCGGAGCAGGCCGAGCGTGAAGGCCGCTTGATCGAGCGCTGACGAGATCGGGCCCAGCAGGCCGAGGATGCTGAGCGCGGCAATGGTCCAGGCGACCAGCGCGATCAGCCGCGCGACGACGGGGTTGGTCAGCAGGCCCGAGGCAAAACGGATGATCACCCAGGCGGTGAGCAGGCTGACCACGATGGTGAGCACCCGGCGCGGCTGGTCGAGCCCGGCCGCAGCCGCCACCGCCAGCCATTGCAGGACGAGCCAGAGCAGTGGAATCGAAACCGCGCGCGTCACCCGTGCGAGGCGCCGCAGCCCGGCATGGAGCGCCTCGTCGGAGCGCCAGGCCAGCAGCTTGCGGCGCAGCGGAATGCCGATCAGGCAGGCGACGACGAGCGCCACCAGGGCTGCACCGAGTTGGGCCGCGGCGGCCCAGGTCAACACGTCGGTTTTGATGGTCAGCCAGATGAGTTCCAGCCAAGCGGACAGCTCGGTCCAGGCGGGCGCGTCCATGCGTCGCCTCCACGTCGTTTGCCTGGAACGGCTTCAGTCTAGGGGAGCGGCCGGCCCTTCGCGATGTCTTTTCGCGCTGGCCGGCCTGTCGATGTTCCGCGCGAGGGCGGTAGCGAACGGCCACGGTTCGACGCGGCGCATGACCGCGGATTGAACAAGGTGACTTGATCGTTACATTAAATATGACAGGGCAAGGGCGCGCCGCCGTTTTCCCCGGCGGTTTCAAGCCGATAGCCTGCCGGATCGTCCATCGTTCTACGAGTGATTGATTGCGTGATGCGACGGCGGATCAGCCAGCAGGAGTGGGAGAATGAGCGGATCGCATTTCCGCTCACGCTCCACCGCTTCGCGCACCGTTTTGAGTTCGCGACCACATTCGAGCTCGACGATGCCGCCGGTGAGCCCCTCCTGCGGGGGCGCTTCGACATGGCGGCGCTGCGCGGCGGCGAGCCCACGGCACTGCTTGACGGCGCCGACGACAGCACGGTTCTGCTGCGGCTGCGCGTGGTCGAGCTGGGTCGGCTGATCGGCTACTCGGTCTCGCCGCCTGACGGTCCGGTGATCGGCGGACTGGTCTCCTCCTTTCGCCCCGAAGCGCGCCCGCAACTCCATTTCTATCGCCCGGACGGCGAGGAATGCGGCCGTCTGACTGCCCAGGGCGTCTGGAAGCGCGCGCTGGGGCTGCTGCCGTTCATGGAGCTCAGGCCCGCCTTTGGGTCGTCCGGCTCGCGGACGCATCCGCACTACACGATCGACGTCGACGGCCGGCCGGGGATGAGCCTGCGCCCTGCCGATCACGACCCGCAGCACTGCCTGCCTGATACGACCCTCTCCAGCGTCACTGTGGAAAAGCACAACACGTTCGGGGCCGTCGATGAGCAATTGATCCTGGCCGGCTTGGCGGTGATGGCTGGACACCATCACCTGGATGCGTTCAGCGGCAATTTTATCTGGCTGGAGCTCTGGAGCTGAGACGGAGTGGCCCCACGCGGTACGCGCGGTCAGTTTTGGCGCGGCGAACCATCACAGCCCCACGGGGCTGAAATCGATATCGGGATAGTAGCTGGCCAACTCGCGGATACGGTCCTTTTGCCGGTCGACGCGGTCCTCGCGATCGAATCTGCCTCAGCCTCCGCGCGTTGACGAATGAATGCCGCATTCGGTCTTGTCGCGCGCCGCCCAGCGGCCGGCCCGGGGATCCTCGCCCGGTGCGACGGCCCGCGTGCAGGGCTCGCAGCCGATCGAGAGATAGCCCTGCTCGTGCAGCGGATGGCGCGGCAGGCCCCTCGCCTCGTAGTAGCGCGCCACATCGTCGGCGCCCCAGCGCGCGAGCGGGTTGACCTTGATCCGCCCGTCGGCCGCCTCGACCGCGGGGAGCGCCCCGCGCGTGGCGGTCTGAAAGCGCTTGCGGCCGGTGAACCAAGCGTCATAGCCGTCCAGCGCGGTTTCCAGCGGCCAGACCTTGCGGATGGCGCAGCAGGCATCGGGGTCGCGGCCGTGCAGCGTGCCGTCGGGATCATGCGCGGCGAGGTCGCCGGGATCGGGGCGGATGTCGCGCACATTTGTAAGCCCGATATGCTCGGCCAGCGCGTGGCGGTAGGCCAGGCTGGCGCCGAAATGCTTGCCGGTCTCCAGGAACAGCACCGGGGTCGCGGGCTCGATCCGCGCAATCAGATCGAGCAGCACCGCCGCCTCGGCGCCGAAGGAGGAGACCAGCGCGATGCGGCCGGCGAACTCGCGCTCGATCATGGCGCGCACGATCATTAGCCCGTCATAGTCGCGGTAGCGCGCCAGCAGCTCGGCCGCGTGCGCCGCCGCGTCCCCGTTCCCGGCCTCGGCCGCGTCCCCGTTCCCCGTCTCGGCCGCGCCCGCGGCGACCGGGGCGACCGGGGCGAAGCGCGTGCCATCGGCCATGGCTATTCCGCCGCGGCGCCGATCAGCGCGCTGACCGCGCCGTCGCTGTCGGCGAGCCGGCCAATCGGCTCCAATTGGTCCAGTGGGAGCGGCCGGCCGACCAGTTCCTCGACGGTATCGAGCCACAGCGCCAGCGCCTCGCGGAAACCGTCGAGATCGGCGCCGCCATTGGCGACCCGCGCCGACTGCTCGCTTTGGCGAACGCCGTCGAGGGTCGCCAGCAGCGGGTGGTCGGTGGCATAGGCGGTGGTGACCCGCGCGAAGGTCACTTCCGCCAGCTCGCCGTCCTTGACCTCCTGGCCGAGCCGGCCGAGCAGGCGCTGGCCGCCATGCGCGGCGGCCGACCGCCCGTCATCGAGCACCCGGTCCTTCAAGCCCGCATGGAGCGCGCGGTCGACATTGATCAGCCCGTCATCGGCGAGGTTCTGGTAAAGCGTGTCGAGGGGGAAGCCGGCCGCGCATTCGGCCTGGACCGCCACCGGCGTGGTGAAGGCTTCGGCCTTGCCCCAATCGACATAGAGCCCGCCGACATCGCTCTCGCGGTCGACGACCTCGTCGCCAAGTGGGGCCAGGATTTCGCGCAGGCCCTCCTTGCCGATGGTGGTCGCCCAATCGCGCACCGAAGTGCCGGCATAGCCCAAGGGGGTATAGGCCTCCAGCAGCAGCTCGAAGGCGCGGCGCGCCTGGCGGGCCGGGACGACCGGACCGCTGACGCCGATGGCGCCGACCTCGCGGTCGTTGCCGCCGACATAGATCTGATAGTGCGGCGCGTTCTGGCCGTCGATCTTTTTGCCCATGCCGCGGAAGCCGAAATCGGCCACGTGATGGAGCCCGCAGCCGTTCTGGCAGCCGGAGATGCGCACCGTCAGATTGGGCTTGGGCGCGAAGTTGCGCGCGATCTCGGTCAGCTCACGGCCAAAATCCTGGCTGTTGGTGATGCCGATGCGGCAGGTCGTCGTGCCCGGGCAGGAAACCAGATCGGGCTCATCGCCAACCGCGTCCTGCACCGGCAGGCCGATCGCGCGGATCGCGCCGACCGCTTCTTCGGCATTCTCAGGGTCGATGCCGACGAAGGCGAGGTTCTGGTCGCGGGTCGTGCGCATATGGTCGGCGCCGTAAAGCTCGCCGATGGTCGCCAGGCCATCGAGCTGGTCGGCCGAAAGCAGGCCCAGCACCGGGCTCACCACGATGGTGGTCTTGCCGTCATGCTGGGTGAAGACGCCGGCCGGTGTCGTCGGCGCCTCGGCTTCGTCCGGCGTCCGCCAGTCGACAGGCGCCCACGGGCGTTGCGGCATCGCCAGCGCGCGCTCGAATTCCTCGGCGAAGAGCTTGCGGAAGGTGTCCTCGCCAAAGCGCTTGAGAACGAATTTCAGCCGCGCCTTGTTGCGGTTCACCCGGTCGGAGTATTTCTGGTGCAGGCGCACCAGCGCCTCGACCACGGCCGGAAGCTGCTCCTCGGTCACGAAATCGGTGACCTCGACCGCCGCCACGGGCTGGCCGCCGGTGCCGCCGCCGGCAAGCACCCGGAAGCCCTTTTTACCATCCTTCTCGGTGGCGATCAGGCCGAGGTCGTGGATACCGCCGGCCCCGCAATCGACGGCGCATCCCGAGACCGTCGACTTGAACTTGCGTGGCATGTTCTGAACCACGGGGTGGCGGATCCACGACTCGGCCAACTGGGCCGCAACCTTGCCCGCATCAGTGTGCTCCTTGGGGCAGACGCCGGAAAAGGCGCAGGCGGTGAAGTTGCGCAGCGTGTTGCCGCAGGCCTCGCGCGACGTCATCGCGCCCGCCGCCAGATCGGCCAGCAGATCGGGCGTGTCGTCGGTCGGCACGTGATAGATCTGGAAGGCTTGGCGGGTGGTGACGTGGATGTCGCCCTTGGCCCATTTGCGGGCCGCCGCCGCCACGGTGCGCGCCCACTGATAGGGGAGCACGCCGCCCGGCACCTTGATCCGCACCATCTGAACGCCGGGTTGCAGCTGGCCATAGATGCCACGGCGCAGACGGAAGGCCGTCCAGGCCTCCTCGTCCCATTCGCCGGCGCGGAACTTGGCGAGCGCGTCGCGCAGCTCGTCGGCATCTTCCATGCGCACCAGCGGCTCGGCTTTCGGCGTCCAGGCCGGGCGGGGTGTGGTCGGCGGCGCGATCGATCCGGGCATCGTGGATTTCCTTTTCACATGATATTCATGTGTATTTAAAGATTCCACGATAAGATTGCGTATAATGACTCCGTAATCAAGTGTTTCTGTGAAAATAAACTATTTCACAGTATATTATTGTTGATAAGAAATGCACGGTGATTGGATCAAGATCGTCCCAGACCGCGGCGATCTGGGACGTGAACCGCACTCTATCTCATATATTTAGAGCACGATTCACGCGTCACATTAGATTACTGTGACGCGATCGTGCTCTAGGTCATCAACAAAGTGGGCAACCCCCGCGAGAGCGGCGGTCCATCATCGATCGCGGGCGACCGCGCATCGCTCAGTACGATCGTGGCAGGCCCATCACCTTCTCGCCGATATAATTGAGCAGCATCTCGCGGTTGAGCGGGGCGGTACGCAGCATCCGGACCAGCGGATAGAGGTCGAAGACCCCGACTTCCTTGGTGAAGGCGCTGCCGCCGAAGCATTGCGTGGCCGCGTCCACCGCGTGGATCGCCGCCTCCGCTGCGGCATATTTCGCCATGTTGGAATATTCGCCGGCGGGCTTGTCATTGTCGAAGGCCCAGGCGGCCTTGTAGGTCATCAGCGTTGCCATCTCGATCTCGGTCCTGGCGGCGGCGAGGGGGTGTTGCAGGCCCTGATAGGCGCCGATCGGGCCGTCGAAAACTTCCCGTTCCGACGCATATTTGACCGCGCGGCCGAGCGAGAACCGTCCAAGCCCAACCAGCATGGCGGCGATGATGATGCGCTCGGGGTTGAGCGTATCGAACAGGATTGAAAAGCCGCGATCGACCTCGCCGATCACGTTTTCCGGGCCCAGATCGACCTCGTCGAAGAAGATCTCGCACTGCCGCTCGGTCATCGGAATGCTCATTTCCATCGGCCGCAGCTCGACCCCCTTGGCGTCGAGGTCGACGACAAAGAGCGTGAAACCGTCGGACTTCTTCTTGACCTTGTCGAACGGTGTCGTGCGGGCGACCACGATGGCATGGTCGGCGACGTCGGAGCCGGTGATGAATACCTTTTGGCCGCTCAGCGCATAGCGCCGGTTGCTCGTCGGCTTGGCGAGCGACGTGATCTTCATCGAGTTCGAGCCGGCCGTGGGCTCGGTGATGGCGAAGCAGAATATCTTGGTGCCGGCGCAGGACTCCGGCAAGTAGCGGCGCTTCTGCTCCTCGGTGCCGTGCTTGGCGATGTGCGAGAGGCACATGGTTGGCCCCACGATCAGGTGCTGGATCGGGATACCCTGGTTGGCGAGGCCCTCCATCAGCAGCGCCATCTCGGTCATGCCGAGGCCGGCGCCGCCATACTCCTCGGGCACCATCATGCCGAGGAAGCCGTCCGCCCCCATCTGCTCCCAGACGTGGCGCGGGAACTCGCGCCGCTCCGCATATTTGAGCCACTCGGCGTGGTCGAAGCTCTGGGACAGCTTGGATCCATAGCCGAGGATCATGCGCTGTTCGTCGGTGAACTCGAACTCCATCGATCGTCTCCTCGATGCGCACCCGCCGGCGCCGCCCTGCGGGCGATCATGCCACCCATAGGGCGGCGCCGATAGGCTCGCCAGATCGCGTCGGCTATGATCGGGAGATGGTCGTGGATTGCGCGGTTTGCCGGAAACCCGCAGGGCGGCGGCAATGGCGTCCCCACGATGGCGTGTATATGCGGCGCTAGAAAAAGGGAACGCAGGCATGGGTCAGTCCAACACCATCGCCGTCACGGGCGCCAGCCGGGGTATCGGCAGCGCGATTGCGCGCGAGTTGGCGGCGCGCGGCTTTCGGGTCGCCTGCCTCACCCGCAACGCCAAGGGCGTGGAGGACGCCGAAATCGATCCCGCCACGCGGGAACGGATGATCGCGATCGCTTATGAGGCCACCGACGAAGGCTCAATCCGTGAGGCATTGCGGGTGGCGGCGTCCGCCGACGGCCTGCTCGGCCTGGTCAACAATGCCGGCATCCACTGGATCAAACCGGCGACCCAGGTTTCGGCGGCGGAGTTCCAGGAGATGATGAGCGTGAACGCACTCGGCACCTTCCTCGCCTGCCGCGAAGCCCATCAATATCTCAAGAAGGATGGTGGGATCATCGTCAATATCGGCTCCTACTACGATCGGCTTGGGGTCCGCGACAGCGCCGTTTACGCGGCATCGAAGGCCGCGATCGGCGCCATCACGCGCTGTCTTGCCGTTGAATGGGCGCGCGACGGCATCCGCGTTCTCAGCGTAGCCCCGGGCTTCATCGCGACCGACTTGAACCGGGATTTCCGCGACGACGAGCGGTTCATGGAATACGTCAAGCAGGCGGTGCCGGTGGGTAAACTCGGTCAGCCGGGAGACGTCGCCCGCCTGGTCGCGGCGATCTTTTCCGAACGTATCGACTTCCTGACCGGCGAGACGATCTACCTCGATGGCGGGCACGGCATCGCGCTTTAGATCAAGATCGTCTCAGATCGCAACGATCTGAGACGTGACTCTTGATCTATCTCATATATTTAGAGCACGGGTCACGCGTCACATCAGATTACGGTGACGCGATCGTGCTCTAGAACTTCAGCGATCCGCCCGGCTGCAGGTCGAGCACCCTGACCTTGGCATTGCCGAGCGCCGCCTTGAACTGCGCCGGCGTGCCCTTGAGCGGCGGGAAAGTGCCGTAGTGGATCGGCAGCGCCATCTTCGGCCGCAGAAGCTGGCCGACCGCATGGGCGGCCCCGCGCGGATCCATGGTGAAATGGCCGCCGATGGAGATCATGGCGAGGTCGAGCGGATAGAGCTTGGCGATCAGGCTCATATCGGTGAACACGTTGGTGTCGCCCGAATGATAGATCGTGAAGCCGTTCTCAAGCTGTATCACCCAGCCCGTGGCGGGGCCGCCGAAGACATAGTGCTGGCCCTTGCCCGAGGGATGCGGCACGCCCAGCGACGAGCTGTGGTCGGCCGGCACCAGGGTCAGCTTGATGCCGGGGCCGATCGGCGTGATCGTGCCGCCCTTGTTCATGGCGATGACCTGCTTGGCCGGCACCATCCCATAGGCCGCCATGTTGCGGACCAGCTCGGCGCCGCCGGCGATCTTGGCGCCGGTCAGCTTGGCCAGCGCGCCGGCATCGGCGATGTGGTCGAAATGGCCGTGCGTGACCAGGATCACGTCGACCTTGCCGAGCGCCTTCAGATCTTTCCATTTGGCGGGCGTCTTTGGGTTCTTCTTCAGGAACGGATCGATCATGATCACCTTGCCGCCGGGGCTGGTGATGCGCACCGCGGCCTGGCCGAGCCAAAGCACCTCGACCTTGCCTTGGGCGAGAACGGCGCCGGGTGCGGCCAGCACCGTCAGTACGGCCAGCAGGGTCAAGCCTACAAACGATTGCATCAGGCGTTTCATAAGGAGTCCTCCCTTGGTATCTGTCTGCCCGGATTCAGTTGCGTTTCTGGTGTGGAATGGGCGATCACGACTTTGACCCACCTTCCCGGACCGATCAATCGCCGCGTGCGAATTTTATCCTGACGATACCGTGACTATGCCGCCGCCGGGTCCCGGTCAGCCGCGAAACGCTCTCAGCGCCTTCATATCGTGCTGCTCGAACAGCGACGAAAGGCAGTCAAACAGACGCTGGGCGCGATCGCGCGGCCAGCCCCCGTGGCGGGTGTTGCTGAAGTATTTCCGGGTCAACTCTTCCTCGCTCAAGGGTTGGTGGCGGCCGCCGCGCAGATGCGGCTGCTCGGCGGTGATCTCGCTGCCGTCCGCCAGCGTCACCCGTATCCGGGCCACATAATCCCGCGGATAAGGATCGGCGGGGTCGATTTCGTAGTGCACCAATTCGGCGAGCGTTGCGAGCGCCGGGTCGCCGATCCGTTCGGCTGTAAATTGTTCCAGGCCGGCGGCCTTGTCGTGGAAGGCGACAGCGATGCAGTAGGGCACGCTGAACTTGGCCGAATAGGCCGTGGTCGGTCGCAGTTTCTCTTCCCGCGGCTCCCAGAGACGGTGCACCGTCCCCTCGGCGACCTTGCAGCGGATATCGCGGATGCGTGCCGGATCGACCCCCTTGTCGGTCAGCGCGATGGCGGCGTCGATGAAAGGCTGGCAGATCGTTCCGCAGGCATAGGGTTTGTAGGCGACGCTGCTGGAGCGCCAGTCGCGTCCCAGCGCGTCGGTAAGCGAGGCGAAATCCGGCGCCACATTGGCAGCACCGAAAGCAAAGAAAAACCCGTGGGTTCCTTCAAAGACCGTGCGGGGGCCGCGAAATCCCTGCGCGGCCAGACGGGCCGCACGGTATCCCGACCCCGCCGCCCATCCAGGGTGCAGCCGCTTGGTCCAGGCCCCTTCGGCGAGGTATTCGATCAGGCCCGAGGTCATGCTGCCGGCAATGCCGAGGGCGTCGGTGGTCTGCGCCGGCGTCAAGTCGAGCGCCGCGGCGACCCCGGCCGCCGCGCCGAACGTGCCGAGGACGGCGGTGGGATGGAAACCCGCGCGATGATGCGCGGTCGGGGCGACAGTTGCGAGCCGGCACATGATCTCTGCTGCAACCGCCACGCCTGTTAGCAACGCGGCCCCCGACAAACCATGTGCTTCGCAAGCGGCAAGGACCGCCGGCACGGCCACCGCGCCGGGATGGACCGGGGTGCCTTCGTAGGTATCGTCGAAATCCTCGCCATGCGCTGCCGTGCCGTTGACGAGCGCAGCCCCTGCCACGTCGAGAGTGGGCGCATGTCCAAAGGCGGTGCAGTCGCCGCGCCCATCGCTGGCGCCCAGAACCGCCTGGACATAGTCGGTGCCGCGTGCCGCCACGCAAAGCCCGGCGACGTCGAGAAGCGAGCGCCGCGCGACCGCGCGCACCGCTTGCGGAATATCGTCAGGGCGGACCTGCGTCGCCCATTCGGCCAGTTCTTCGGCGAGGCTCCTGTCCGCGATCGCCATGCCGCGCCTATCCGTTCACGGCAGGTAACCGCCGCCATTCACATGGCTGGTCTGGCCGGTGATGTAGGCCGCCTCCGGCAAACACAGAAACCGCACCATTGCCGCCCGGCCGGCAAGCGGCTGGGTCTCGATCATGGCGCCTCCTTCCTGCCGCGCCATAGCCTCGGCAATCTGCGCAAGAGCGGCCAGCAGAGACCCGTCAACGTAAGCGCGAGAAGCACATCGGCTATCGGCCGCTCGGCGATACGCCACCACTGATTGTCATAGATGATCATGGTCTGCGAGAAGGATTCCTCGACCAGCCGGCCCAGGATCAGGCCCATCACCAGGGGCGCCGGTCCGAAACCGTGGCGGATCATCAAAAATCCCAGAAGGCCCGACGCCAGCATGATCCAGACGTCGAACACCGAAGCGGCGAAGGCGTAAGAGCCGACCAGGGCAAAAACGAAGACGGCCGGCCAGAGCAGGGTGCGCGGGATCAAGGTGATGCGCGAGAAGAGCTTGGCGCCGGCAAGCCCGATGCCCAGAAACGCGAAATTGGCGATCAGCATGGCGCCGAATATTGCGTAGAGAAACTCCGGCGTCTTCTGCAACAGATGCGGGCCCGGCCGGATGCCGTGCATGATCAGCGCCGCCAGGATGATGGCTGTGGTTCCGCTGCCGGGGATCCCCAGCGCCAGGGTCGGCACCATCGCGCCGCCGGTTGCGGCATTGTTGGCCGCCTCGGGTCCGGCAATGCCCTCGGGCACGCCGGTGCCGAACTCGTCCTTGTGCTTGGACCAGCGCCGCGCCTCGTTGTAGCCCATGATCGCGGCGACGGTGGTGCCCTCGGCCGGCAGAACGCCAATAATAGTTCCGATACCGGTGGAGCGCAGGATAGTCGGCCAAACCCGCTTGAAGTCGGCTTTGCTCGGCAACCGGACGACCGTTGCCGTGATCCGCTCGAAGTGAACGGTCACGGTTTTCGATTGCGCCAGGAGCTCGCCGACTGCGAACAGACCGATCAGCACCGGGATGAAGTGGATCCCGTCGGTCAGCGCATCGAAGCCGAAGGTGAAGCGCTCGACGCCGGTGGTCAGGTGGATGCCGACCGTTCCCAGCAGCACGCCGACCGCCCCGGAAATCAGGTTCCGCAGGTTCGATTTGCCGCTGATCGTGGCGAGCATCGACAGGGCGAACAGCGCCAGTGCGAAATACTCGGGCGGGCGGAACTCCAGCGCAACATGGGCGAAGGCGGGCGCCGCCAGAACGAGCACGAAAAGGCTCAATACGCCGCCGACGACGCTGCTCACCGTCGCAATCCCGAGGGCGCGTCCGGCCTCGCCGCGCTTGGCCATCGGATAGCCATCGAACGCGGTGGCAACCGCCGGCGGCGCGCCCGGCGCGTTGATCAGGATCGCGGTTATCGAGCCGCCGAAGGTGCCGGCGCAATAAAGCGCGGACAGCATCGCGATCGCCGGGATGGGCTCAAGCGATATCGTTACCGGGAGCAACAGCGCGACCGCCATCGGGGAGCTCAGCCCCGGCAGTGCGCCGACCAGCACGCCGACGACCACCCCCGCCAGGATCAGGGCGATATTGAACGGATCTGCGAGGATGGCAAAGCCCTGGAGCATGGCATCCATGGCGAGACCCCTAGCCCAACAACGGGATGAGCAGTCCCGGCTCGAACCGCACCTTCAGGACATTCTCGAAGAGCAGCTTGATCGCGGCCGGAAACACCAGGGCGAACGGCAATACCACCCGCAGACGGCGATTGCCCCATAACGGCGGCAGCAGCGCGCAGACGAGGGCCAGCGTTATCAGCGTGCCGGCGATCTCAATCAGCGACACGATCAGAACGAGCAGCGCCGCCGTCAACCAGGTGCGAAGCTCGATGCGCCCGCGCCGCTCACCGGCGAGCCGCGCGCGCGTCCGGCCGCTGAGCCTGCATTCGAACGGCAGCACCAGGGCCAGCAGGACGATCGTCACCAAAACGATCTGCGGAAAATATTCCGGGCCGATGTTCTGGGAGAGCCCTTTGGCCACCTGATCGAACGTACTCGTGACGTAAAAAAGGCCTGCCGAGACGGCAATTATGACAGCGGCGATACCCGTATCGGCGGGGTCGAATAGCGGGCCCGGCTCGTCGTCCGTTCCGTTCTGTGGCGAGCGCATGGCGCCTAACGCCGCCTTGCTGCCGGTGCTTGCTCTACTTTGCCAGTCCCAGTTTCTTGAGCGCCGCGGCCGCCTCGCGATATTCCTTCCTGAGCTGGGCGGTCCAGGCTTTCTGGCCGGCAACGTTGTCGTCAACCGCCAATCCGTATTGCCCGAGGAATGCCGCAAAACGCTTGCTGTGCATTCCCTTGACGAAGGCTTCGGACAGAATCCTGACGCGTTCGGGCGGCGTGCCCTTGAGCACGGCATAGCCGCGCACCGTGAACAGGCTGACGTCATAGCCGCGCTCGCGGGCCGTCGGGACGTTTGGAAAATCCTTGAGCCGCTTGTCCGACAGGAGCGCCAACGCCCGCAGCCGGCCATCGCCGATCTGGGTCAGCGCCTCGCTGACATTGGGCAGCGAGGCGTCGATCGCGCCCGACATCACCTCGCGCACCATTGCCGCACCGCCGCCGAAAGGCACCGCGCGGTATTTCACACCGGACAATTCGGCCAGGCGCGCCAGACCGATATGCTCGGTACCGCCGATATTTGCGATGCTCCAGGTCAGCGCCTTCTTGCGGCCGGCCGCGACAAGGTCCTCGAGCGACCTGAAGGGGCTTTTGGCCGATACGACGATAAACGTCGGATCGCTGATCGCCCGCGCGATGCCGATCAAGTCGTCGATCTTGAGCTGAGATCGGCCGCGCGCCATCGTGTAGAGATGGGTGGGTGTGAGCGCCAGTACGGTATGTCCGTCACGCGGCTTGCTGTTCACGTATGCTTGCGCTTTCGCGCCCGAGCCGCCGCGCTTGATCACGACACGCATCGGAACGCCAAGGATGCGCTGGGTCCCCACCATCATCATGCGCGCCGTGGTGTCACTGCCGCCGCCGTATTTGGCATGAATGACCACCTCGATCGGTTTGCTCGGAAATTTCTCCGCACCGAAGGTTGTGCCGGATGCCGCAAGCGTCATCGACCCGGCGGCGAGAGCAAACACTGCGCTGCAGATCTGTTTTGTGCTCATGATCGTGCCCAATTCGCCGGTTGTTGGCGCCGCGAAAGCGAACGTGCTCGCGCCGAATGCAGATCATAGGCCGTAATTGAATGGCAGGCCAAGCCGGCAGCAACATCGGCGTTTGATGAATGATTGAAATTCCCGGGCCTGCGGTTGCCGCCCCTCCGGCGCAACAACAGTGTTAGCCGGTGGCGGCTGACGCGGGCGCGTGGAACTATCGCCCCCGCCGCTCAGCTGAACAGCGTTTCCACGTCGATGCTGGAGCTTTCTCCCAGCTTGGGGAAGGCGTCGGTCAGCCAGGTTTCGGCGGCGGCGCGGCCCTTGTCGCGCAAATCCTCGAAGAAGCTCCATTCGGCATTGAAGCGCTGGGCGACGTCGAAGCCTGGATCGCCCGCCAATGGCGCGACCGCGTGCATGTGGATCTTGCGCAAGCCCGCCTCGGGCGAGACCAGATCGCGCTCGATCAGATCGGTGACAAAGGCGATCGCCCGCATCTCGCGTATGAAGGCGGAGGTAAAGCTCACCTGACTGACCCGGGTCAGGATGTCGGCGGAGGTCTGTGGCAGCTCCTTGGGGCCCAGCGGCGTGGTCAGCACCATCACCACATCGGAGGTGGCGCAGTGATAGATCAGCGGATAGATGGTCGGGTTGCCCATATAGCCGCCATCCCAATAGCGCTCGCCCTCGACCTCGACGGCGTCGAAGAGATAGGGCAGGCAGCACGAGGCGCAGACCGCGTCGAGACTGACATCGTTGCCGTCGAAGATGCGGTTGGCGTTGGTCGAAACATTCGTCGCATTGATGAACAGCGGCATCGTATCAGCGCGGCGCAGGCGTTCGAAATCGACCGCCTCGTCGATCGCCGAACGCAGCGGATCCATGGTCTGCGGGTCGAAATCGTAGGGCAGCAGAATGCGCGACATCAGATCGAACAGCGCGTCTTTCCGCGAAATCTGCATGATCCGCGAGCGCGCCAGGCGGAACAGCATGTTGGCGGTCCAGCGCCGATCCTCGCAGGCTTCGCTGACGCGTTTCCAGAACTGCCCGAGTAGCGCGCGCGCCGTTTGCCGGTCGTCTTCGATCAGCCCGTAAGCGAGCAACACCGCATTGATCGCACCGGAGCTGGTGCCCGACACCCCTTCGATGACGAGGCGCTCTTCCTCCAGCAGCCGGTCGAGCACGCCCCAGACGAAGGCGCCATGCGCGGCCCCGCCCTGCAGCGCCAAAGTAATGGACTTGGACGTGATCGTCTTCGATGAGGGATCCACGTCTCGCCCTTTCGCTGCCCTGGCATTCGCCCGCGCCCATTTTCGGCCCCAGCCCGCCCACAGGCAAGCGTCCGCCCACAGGCAAGCGTCCGCCAGCAGACAAGCATCTCACCAGTCAAGGACAGGGACGGCGTCTACGAGGCGGAGACCAAGTGACGCGTGCCGGCTACTTAAGTCCCAGCCGCGCTTTTATCGTGCGTGCGGGCAGCGCCTGGCCGTAGACCGACGTTCCGACATCGAACTCCTTGGCGCGATCGAGCCCGCCCACGATCACCGGCTCAAAGCCGGCATCGCGCACCAGTTGGGCCGCGATCGCGAGCGCGCCCTTGTCGTCGCTTGCGAGCGGCACGCCGACTTTGGGGCCGGTGCGGTGCGCCTCGCTTTGCAGCGAATAATGCCCGATCGAATTGAAGGCGCGCACCAGACGCACGCCGGGCAGGAAGCTTTTAGAGGACAGCCCGGTGCCGCGCGAGCGCGCCGCCATCGCCATCTCGCCGTCGCGCAAGGGGTAGGGGTTGCCCGTCTCCAGCACCACCTTGCCGGCGAGCAGCGGGCCGAAATCGCTGCCGATCTGCGGCACCGCCTTATAGGGGACCGAGACCAGCACGACCTCGCCGAAGGCCGCCGCCTCTTTGGGCCAGCCGGCGCGTGCGCGCGGCCCCAGCGGCCCCACCAGCGATTTCAATCGGTCCGGGTGGCGCGAGGAGAACAGCACCTCGTGCCCCGCCTTGACCCAGAGCGCGCCCACCGTGCCGCCGATCCGGCCCGATCCGATCACGCCGATTTTCATGGGTCTTGTTGTCTTCGGCGTTTCCGCCCGGCCGGGGGCGGTCGCCAGGACCAGCCCCGCCGCGGCGCCGCCGGCGCCCAGGAGGAATTGGCGGCGCGCTTTGGATTTGGGGGAATTGTTCGGCATCGGCCATCTCCCGGTATGTCTGGATAATCTGGACAATAAGGGCGTTGAGAACGCCATCGCAGCGCTCGAGCCGCCCGGCGAAGAATAACGCCTGCCGGCCCGGCCGGGAATTGATCCTGTCTCACATTTGCGCGAGGCGCGCCGGGCGATCACGCGAACCGCGCCGGGCCTTTTCGGCCTCCTTGCGCATAACGGGTACACGGGATTTGCGCATGGCCTAGGCCGGGCTGGAACCGCTATAATCGGTACGAAATCACGAATTCCGGGACGCCGGCACATTAGCCACATGGGCCACATAGGCCCATAGGCCAGAGCGGCGCCCGACCTCCAGGGAGTGACAGGCGGAACATGGCGGGTTCAGATACGTTCAAGCAATCGACCGTTACGGTGCGCGATTGCACGGTGACGATGCTGCGCGGCGGGGCGGGCGAGCCGCTGCTCTATTTGCACGGCGCCAATGGGGCGGGGCGCACGCTGCCCTTCATGGAGGCTTTGGCCGAGCGCTACGACGTGATGGTGCCCGAGCATCCGGGGTTCGGCGGCTCCGACGAGCCGGACTGGCTCGATAACATTCACGACGTCGCCTATTTCTATCTCGATTTCCTGGAGACGATGGACCTTACGGGCGTCCATCTCGTCGGCATGTCGCTGGGCGGCTGGATCGCGCTCGAGCTTGCGGTACGCAGCACGGCGCGCCTGAAGACGCTGACCCTGGCGGGGCCGGCGGGCCTCCATGTGAGCGGGCTGGCGACGGGTGATCCTTACGTCTGGTCGCCCGAAGAGACGATGCGCCAGGCTTTCCACGATCCCAAGATCGCCGAGGCCGCCATCGCTGCTTTTCCCGAGAATGTCGAGGCCGACGACACGTTCCTCAAGAACCGCTCGACCTTCGCAAAGCTGGGCTGGGACCCGCGGCTGCACGACCCGCATCTGAAGAAATGGCTGCACCGGATCGATCTGCCGACGCGGATTATCTGGGGCCAGAACGACAAGTTCTTTTCCGCCGACTACGCACAGGAATTCGCCAACCGAATTCCTGGCGCGGATGTCGCCATAATCGCGCAATGCGGCCACCTGCTGCATGTCGAAAAGCCGGCCGAGTTCGTCTCGGCGATCAACAACCATGTCGAGGCCAACCAAACAGAGGTAAGCGCGTCATGAAGTTCTTCTACTTCCATCTGATGCCCTATGCCGATGTCGATCTGGAGGCGGTCAAGGCGGCCGGCACCTCGTGGGTGCAGCTGTCCAACGCCAACTACGATCCGGTCAAGGGCGCCAAGCTCTACAACCGCTATCTCGACGAGATGGAGCGGGCCGAAGAGCTCGGCTTCGACGGGGTCGGGGTCAACGAGCACCACCAGACCGCCTACGGCATGATGCCCTCACCGATTGTCACCGCCTCGGCGCTGGCGCGGCGCACCAAGCGCGTCAAGATATGTATCCTTGGCAGCGCGCTGCCGCTGCGCACCCATCCGCTGACCGTCGCCGAAGAGCATGCGATGATCGACAATATCACCGAAGGCCGGCTCATCACCGGCTTCGTGCGCGGCATTGGCGCTGAATATCACACCTTCGGCGTCGACCCGACCCAGAGCCACGAGCGCTTCCATGAGGCGCACGAGCTCATCATCCGCGCCTGGACCGAGCCGGGTCCCTTCGAGTTCTTCGGCAAGCACTACCGCCACCGCTACGTCAATGTCTGGCCGCGGCCCTACCAGCAGCCCCATCCGCCGATCTGGATCCCCAGCCAGGGCAGCCAGGAGACCATCGATTTCGCCGCGCATCCCGATCGCAAATACACCTACCTCCATACCTTCAGCCCGACCGTCGCGGTGGCCAAGTACATGAACATGTACCGCGAGCGGGCCGAGGAATACGGCTACACCGCCAGCCCCGACCAGCTCGGCTGGGCGGTGCCCATCTATGTCGGCGACACCGACGCCAAGGCGGTCTCGGAAGCCAAGCTGCATTTTGAGAACTTCCGCAATATCTTCGCCAAAATGCCGCTCGAATACCTGCTGCCGCCCGGCTACACCTCGCGCGAGTCGATGAAACGCGTGATCGCGGCCAAGCAAAGCATGTTCGCCGATCTGACCCTGGAAGCCGCCATGGAGCACGGCATGATGATTTGCGGCAGCGCCGCGACGGTGCGCGACCAGCTGGTCGAGTACCAGAAGGATCTGGGTTTCCGGAACCTACTGACGCTCTTACAGTTCGGGACCTTGCCCGCCGATCTTACCGCGGCCAATGCCGAACGTTTCGCCCGCAACGTCATGCCGTCGCTGCGCGATGTCGGCGAGGAAGCCATGCCCGCCGCCGCCTCGGCGTGAGCGCCATGCACCTCATCCCCACGACGCTGGTCGGCAGCTATATCCAGCCCGACTGGCTGATCGACCGCGAGAAACTGGTCAAGATGGCTCCGCCCCGGGTGCGCGCGCGCGACGTCTGGCGCATCGACGAAGCCGAGCTCGAAGCCGCGCAGGACAAGGCGACCCTCGAAGCGATGAAGGAGCTCGAGGCGGCGGGCCTCGACATCCTGACCGACGGCGAGGTGCGCCGCGAAAGCTATTCGAACCGCTTCCACGCCGCCCTCGACGGCATCGATCTCGACAACCCGGCAGCGGTGAAGGGCCGCTCGGGCGGCACCATCACGGTGCCCCGCGTGGTCGGCCCGGTTTCCCGCCGCGAGCCGGTGCAGGTGCGCGACGTCGAATTCATGCGCGCGGCCACCGACAAGCCGATCAAGATCACCATGCCGGGCCCCTTCACCCTCACCCACGTCTCCCACGACGAGCATTACGGCGATAACGAAGCCCTCGCCATGGCCTATGCCGAGATCGTGCGCCAGGAGGTCGGCGAGCTGTTTGCCGCCGGCGCCGACATCGTCCAGCTCGACGAGCCCTGGATGCAGGCGCGACCGGAAGAGGCGCGGCAATATGCGATCAAGGCGATCAACCGCGCGCTCGAAAGCGCCACCGGCACCACCGCGGTTCATCTCTGCTTCGGCTACGGCTATGCGGTGAAGAACAAGCCGAGCGAGGGCTACTCATTCTTGCCGGAGCTTGAGGCCTGCACCGCCGACCAGATCTCGATCGAGGCGGCCGAGCCGCGTGTCGACCTGAAGATCCTTGAGCGCCTGCCCTCCAAGACGATCATGGTCGGGGTCATCGAACTCGGCAGCCACCAGGTCGAGACGCCCGAGCTGGTCGCCGAGCGCCTGCGCGCAGCCCTTAAGGTGCTGCCGCCCGAGCGCGTCGTCGCCGCCCCCGATTGCGGTCTTAAGTACCTGCCCGCCGAGGTCGCGCGCGGCAAGCTCAAGGCGATGATCGAAGGCGCCGCCATCGTCCGCGCGGAGGTTGGAGGCTAGGCACTAAGCTCCCCTCTCCCGCGCGCGGGAGAGGGAGGGGCCCGCCGCCGTCAGGCGGTGGGAGGGTGAGGGCAACTGTCCGGGCTGGCTACGCGGGCCGTCGATCGCTTTTCCCGCCGCAGCCCTCACCCGACCCGCCCTTGCGGACGGGCCACCCTCTCCCGCAAGCGGGAGAGGGAAGGGATCTCCGCTTGCCCCGGACGCCGGGCGATGCCATTTCTTTGACCAGACGGCGCCGCGCGCCAGCCACGCCTCAATAAGGAGCCGCCCCCATGATCAAGGGCTTGCACCACAACGCTTATCGTTGCCGCGATTCGGAGGAAACCCGGAAGTTCTACGAGGATTTCCTTGGCCTGCCGCTCGCCGGCACGCTCCGCCTCCAAGTCACCAAGACCGATCGCGAGACCGACACGCTGCACACCTTCTACGAGATGGATAACGGCTCATACCTTGCTTTTTTCGAGGTGCCCGAGGCGGAGTTCGAATTCAAGGAGCAGCACGATTTCGACCTCCACATTGCCCTCGAAGTCGAGGCCGCTACACTGAAGCCGATGCTGGAGAAGGGCAAAGCCGCCGGCATCGAGACGCGCGGCGTCGCCGATCACCACTTCATCGATTCGATCTATTTCCGCGACCCCAACGGCTATGTCGTCGAGCTCACGGCCAGGCGCGCCAACCACGACGCCGAGATGAACCCCGCGACCAACGGCGCCCGCGCCAAGCTCGATCAATGGCAGGCGGACAAGCCGGCCGGCCAGAGCCAGGCAGCGGAGTAGGCTCAAACGGCGGGCTTCTTACCGTCATCCATCCTTCGAGGCCCGCTCACGCGAGCACCTCAGGATGAGCTTCCTGCTTGACGCAATGCCCTGATGCTTGTCTTGAGAGCCTTGCCGGGAATGAATGCTGGCATATCAACTAGTCACGGCCTGCCGACGAAACCCGCCCGTCACTCCCGCGCAAGCGGGAGTCCAGACTTCTTGGGGCCTTCTGGATTCCCGCTTTCGCGGGAATGACGCGAAGTGAGTATCCAGCTCAACGTAACCGGTCGCAATCACTGCATTCATTTCCGGCCAGACTCTGAGGTGCGCAGCCGCGTGAGCGGCGGAGCCTCCAAGGGCGGCCGTATGCGTGATATTGGGCCGCCCGACTTACCCATCTTTCCCCGCCTCGCCGTCATAGGGCACCGCCGCGTCCGCCGCTTCCCAGATCGCCCGCATGGCGGGCTTGGCCTGCTCCTCGTGGACATGGCCGACCAGCCCGGCGCAGCGCGCGATCAGCGCAAAGCCGCGCATGATCTCTGGCGGCACGCCGCAATCGCCGAGCGCCGCCGCGATCGCGCCCGTCGCGTTGATCGTGATGTGCCGGCCGTAAACCTCGTCGACCGCCGCCGCGAGCGTGCGGATCGCCCTTATATGCGCGCCCGCGATCCCTTCCGCCTCGGCCAACACGAACAAGACCGGGGTGCGCGGGTCGTCGGGCTTGTGGAGGTTGTGGCCGAAGCCAGGCAGCGGCGTTTTCGCGGCGCGGTGCTCGCGCGCGATGGTTTGCGCTTCCGCCTCGATGCCGTCTTGCGCGCCCAGCATGCGCGCGATCAGCGTTGCCGCCCCGTCCATGGTGCCGACGAAGACGCTGCCGACGCCCATGAGCCCGGCCGCGACCGCGCTCTGCATGGCCTCGGGCGCGCTCGAATAGATGAGCCGCGTCGCCAGCGCGCTCGGCGTCTGCCCATGCTCCATCAGCGTCACCAGGCAAGCGTCGAGCACCGCCGTCTGGGGCGCGCTCGGCTTGCGCCCCAGCATCTGGAAATAGATCATCTCGGTGAAGCTGAGCTTGCCGATCAGCGCGCGGCACAGGCTTTCGTCGCGGATGAAAATGTCGTCGTTGGTGTGCGTTGCGATGCTGGTGGTCTGGGTCTCGGGCTGGAAGCTCATGGGCGTGCGCTCCGTCGTCGGGGTCGTGTTCCTCGCTCCATCAATCCTACACCTGTTGTCACCCCGGCCGGAGAGCCGGGGTCCATCCCGTCCGAGATGCGGGCAGGGCCGGGGAGGCGTGGGCGGCCTGTTGAGCGAAGCCACCGCATTGCATTTACCGTCCGATGGATCCCGGATCGCAAGCCTCGCAGCCGAAATCCCCGAACCCCGCTTTCGCGAGGACAAGGATTTCGGGCTCACCTAGAGCGTCTTCAAGGAAATAGGAATCGCGGGGGATTCCCAATTGGTTCGAGATATGATTCTGTGACCCGAGGTTTATCGGGAGGCAGATATGGCACGTGCGTACGGTTTGGATCTGCGCCGGCGGGTTGTCGAGGCG
>DATKZM010000040.1:0-17508 GCA_035527975.1 Alphaproteobacteria bacterium
GCTGGCGCCGGGCTTGAGCACGACATGCGCGGCGGGCAGCTCGCCCCATTCGTCGTCGGGCACGCCGAAGACGGCGGCCTCGGCGACGGCGGCGTGATCGTACAGCGCGTTCTCGATTTCCGCCGGATAGATGTTCTCGCCGCCGGAGATGATCATGTCCTTGGAGCGGTCGACCAGGAAGAGGTAGCCCTCCTCGTCCAGGAAGCCGAGATCGCCGGTCTTCAGCCAGCCGCTGGCGTTCAGCACTTCGGCGGTCTGCTCGGGGTCGTTGTAATAGGCGCTGAAGATGTAGTCGGATTTGACCGTAACCTCGCCGACCTCGCCCTGCGGCAGGGCGCGCTCCTCGCTGTCGCGGATCTCGAGCGACAACGCATCGAAGGGCCGGCCGACGCTGGCCCATTTGGCGAGCGCCTGTTCCGGCGGGCGGTAGCAGGCGGGACCGATCTCCGACTGGCCGTAATGCTCCATCACGATCAGGTCGGGGAATAGCGCGAAGATGCGGCGCAGCAGCGCCTCGGGCATCGGCGAGCCGCCGTAGTTGATGTAGCGAAAGGCGGGCAGGCGCGCCGGGTCGAGGCTCGGTTCGGCGACAAAGCTGCTGATCTGGGTTGGCACCAGGCAGAGCACGCTTACAGCTTCGCGCTCGGCGATGCGGACCAGCGCGGCCGGCTCCCATTCGCGCGTCAGCACGACCGTGCAGCCGCCATAGATCGCCGTGGTGAACCAGGAGAAGAGCCCGGCCACGTGAAACAGCGGCGTGCCCAGATAGATGACGTCGTCGCCGCGAAACTGGAAGGGCTCCCAGGCGATCTTGGTCGAGAGGACGCGCGCGGTCTGCGTCACCATCACACCTTTGGGAAAGCCGGTGGTGCCGCCCGTATAGGTGAGGCAAAAGGGCGCGTCCGGATCGATCGTGACCTGGGGCGGGCTCTCGGCGGCGTCCGCCACGAAGTCGCTGAGCGCGATCACGCCGTTGGCGTCGGTCTGCTCAAAGCAGACCACGGTTTTCAGATCGGGCAGTTCGGCGCGCGCTTCCAGGAGGGGCTTCAGGAGGCCGGCGTCGACGAAGACCGCATCGATGCTCGTGCGCGTTGAGACCTCGCGGATCTCGCCGACCGTGTAGCGCGTCGACAGATGCGCCTGCAGGCAGCCCGCGCGCGCGGCGCCGAAAAAGAACGCCGGATAGTCGGCCCGGTTGGGCGACAGGATGGCAACCGTGCTGCCCGACCCGAGCCCGTGCGCGAGGAGTGCATTCGCAAATCGGTCGGCCGCACGATCGAGGCCGCCATATGTCAGCCGCGTCTCTCCCTCGATCACCGCGACCCGGTCCGGGACCCGCTGCGCGCTCACGCGCAACACGTCGCCGATTGTCTCAATGTCCGTCATCCGTCCCGCCACATTCGCTGGCAGCCACTTCACCGCTTAAACGGCGGCCGCCGCTCCCAACCTACAAGCCAACCGCGCGCATTACACCTATCAAGCCGCCCCCACGCGGCTTAGCAACGCGATCAATGTCGCCCGTTCGTCGTCGCTCAATTCGGTTGCGATCTGCCGCTCGTGATCGTGCACCTGCGGCAGCAGTTCCGCCAGATAGGTTTCGCCCGCTTGGGTCAGTACCAGCGCGTGCGAGCGGCGGTCGGACGGCGAGGGCGTGCGCGCGATCAGGTCGCGCTCCTCCAGCCGGTCGATCACCGCCACCAGCGTGGAGCGGTCGATACCGAGCGCGTTGCCGATCCGCGTTTGGTTGATCCCCGAATTGGCTTGCACCAGCGCCAGCACACCGACCTGGCCGGGGCTGATGTTCCAGCCATCGAGCACCCGGGCGAAATTCTGAAAGGTCGCCACCTGCGCCCGGCGCAGATGGTAGCCCATCAGGTCGCCGAGCGCGCCGTATTCGATTCCCCTGCCGCGGCCGTCACGGTCGGTGTCCACGGTGGCAACGGCGGCGGCTTTGCTTGGGCTGATCGCCATGATCCGTCCGGTTTCTTGTGGTGTCGCTTGCCGGCCAAGGGTAGGGGAAGGATGCGCCCGAATCAAATTGTTTGTAATACAGATTATTTGACTCTTGAACTATTCTGCGGAACACTCGCGAATACTGGCTAAGCGACCGGGGCAGCCCATATTTCGCCGATGACACGCCCGGGGGACGGCCCAGGACATTGCGATGAGCCATACCGTGCAGTTCGCCGACCGGCCCGATCGGGTCGCGGTCGAGATCGGACAGACGATCCTGGAAGCGGCGCTCGCCGCCGGCATCCCCTACCCGCATGGCTGCCGCTCGGGCAATTGCGGGGCCTGCAAGTCCGAGCTGATCGACGGTGATGTCGAGCTCGCGCCCTACTCGGACTATGCGTTGAGCGCGGCCGAGCGCGCCCAGGGTTTCATCCTGGCCTGCCGCGCGGTGCCATGGTCGGACGCCGCCGTGCGCTGGCTCGATCCGAACGAGACCGCGGCGCATCCGATCCGCCACATGAGCTGCACCGTTGCCGGGCTTGAGCAAGCCACCCATGACATCCGCGTCGTGCGTCTGACGATCCAGAGCGGCGGGCCGTTCGATTTCTCGGCAGGCCAGTATGCGCAAGTGACCTTCGCCGATCTGCCGCCGCGCGATTTCTCGATGGCGAGCAGGCCGGACGAGGCCGAGATCGAATTCCACATCCGCACCACCCCCGGCGGCGCGGTCAGCCCTTACGTTGCCGGGCAGCTTTCGCTTGGCGAGACGGTTCGGGTCGAAGGCCCCTATGGCGCGGCGCATCTTCGCGGGGCGCATCGCGGGCCGATCGTGGCGCTGGCGGGCGGCTCGGGGCTGGCGCCGATCAAGGCGATCGTTGAGGAGGCACTGGAACTAGGCTTGGGTCAGCCGATCACGCTCTATTATGGTGCCCGTGCCGAGCGCGATCTTTATCTGGAGGGCCACTTCATGGCGCTCGCCGAAAGGTACACGAACCTCAAATTCGTGCCCGTGCTCTCCGAGCCCGACGGCCCGACCAAAAGACGCACGGGCTTCCTTGCCGACGCGCTGGCCGAGGATTTCACCGACCTCGATGGCGCCAAGGCTTATCTCGCGGGGCCGCCCATCATGGTCGAAACCTGTACGGACACCTTGCGCACGCTCGGTGTCCGGCGCCAGGACGTGCACGCCGATGCGTTCTACACCGAGGCGGAAAAATCGAAACTGGAGGCCGGGGCATGAGCGGCAATGAACTGGAGGGGCGCGTCGCGCTCGTCACCGGCGGCGCGCGCGGCATTGGCGAGGCGATCGCGCGCATACTGGCCGGGGCGGGCGCGTCGGTCGTTATCGCCGACAGCGGCACCGGCATCGATGGCATCGGCGCCGATCCCAGCATCGCCCAGGCCTGCGCCAGGTCGATCGGCAAGTCGGGCGGGGGCGCCGCCGCCTTCACCGAAAGCATCGCCTCGCCGTCGGCCGCGGCGGCGGCGGTCGACTTCGCCGCCACCACGTTCGGCGGGCTCGACATTCTGGTGAACAATGCCGCCATCCTGCGCGACGCGCTTGTCTTCAAGGGCGACCCCGGCGACTGGGATGCGGTCATCCATAACAATCTGTCGGCCGCCTACTACCTCACCCACGCGGCGAGCCAGGTCATGCGCGAGCAGTTCAAATCCGGCCGCGGGCCCGGCGAGGCTTACGATTGGGGCCGCATCGTCAATGTGATTTCCACCGCCGGGCTCTATGGCAACTATGGCCAGGCGAGCTACGGTGCGGCCAAGGCGGGGCTGTTCGCGCTGAGCCGGATCACGGCGCTGGAGATGGCGCGCTCGAACGTCACCTGCAACGCGGTCGCGCCCTTCGCGCATACCCGCGTCACCGACATCATCCAGCCCGCCAATGACGAGCAGGCCGTCTACAAGGAGCGCGCGATTAAGGTCTCGCCCGACCACGTCGCGCGCTTCGTCGCCTTTCTCTGCGCAGCCGAAGCGGGAAACCTTTCGGGCCAGCTTTTCGGCGTGCGCGGCCGCGAGGTCTTTCTGTTTTCGCAGCCGCGTCCGGCCGTGCGTATCGTCAGCGAAACAACCGATTGGACGACCGGGACCCTCGCCGGCGCTGTTGCGGAGGCTTTCACCGGCGGGCTAACAGAACTCGCGACCGATCTGGAGGCCTTCAACACCGAACCAATCGTTTAAGGGAAGACGTCCATGACCGACGAAACCACCGACACAATAGATATTCAAGTCACCAGCATCGACGAGTTCCGCGATGCGCCCGAAGAATTCCGCGAGTCGTGTAAGAAGATCGTCATCAGCCACGCGATCAACGAGCTTTATGGCTCGCGCGTCTATGACGAGCCGGCGATCGCGTTGGCGCCGACGCCCTATGCCAAGTGGCTGACCTGCCGCGTGGTGATGGAGGAGTACGGCCACCACTACCGATTTTTCGAGCTCGGCCGCGAGATGGGCATTCCCGAGGCGCGCATGCTTCCCGAGGAGACCGAAAAGCAGCCGCTCAGCATCTTCAGCTTCGAGATGACACGCTGGGAGGAATTCTGCGCGATCAAGCTGGTCGGCGATCTGGCCGAGATCATCCAGGTCGAGGATCTGGTCCAGTGCTCCTTCCATCCCTTGCGCAATCTTGCCCGCATGACCATGCCGGAGGAACGTTTCCACGCGCAATTTGGCGAGGATTTCTGCACCGATCTCATCCAGACGCCCGAAGGCAAGGCGGTGGTGCAGGAGGCGCTCGACCGGATCTTCCCGCCGATGACCCATTTCTTCGGCCGCGCCAATTCGAAGAACAACGCGATCTATCGCAAATGGGGCATCAAGAAGCGCACCAACGAGGATATGCGGGCCGACTATGTTGCGCGCGCCCGGGCCTTGGTCGAAGGCAAGCTAGGGCTTAGACTGCCCGAGCCCGAGGCAATGGCGGCCTAGGCTTGGCGACACTAAGTAAAGACGAACGACACCAAGCGGCGGAGAGGGAGACGTGATGAACGATCAAGCTGGGCCCAACCCGGATCATACCCCCGAGCGCGAAGCCTATTATGAGCGCCTTTCCGGCGGCAACATGGCGCCCTTGTGGGAGTATCTCGCCGGCATGGTGACGAAGGAACCCGTCAGCCAGGCCGAGGTCGCGATCTGGAAATATGACGAGGTCCGCGCCTCGGTCATGGAAGCGGGCGATCTGATCACCGCCGAGGAGGCCGAACGCCGCGTCATCATCCTGGAAAATCCGGGTTTGAGGGGCGAGCAGAGGATCACCCAGTCGATGTATGCCGGGCTTCAGCTTATCCTGCCGGGCGAAATCGCGCGCTCGCACCGGCACGCCGCCTCGGCGCTGCGCTTCATCATCGAGGGCGACGGCGCTTATACCGCGGTCGATGGCGAAAAGACCATCATGCACGAGGGCGATTTCGTCATCACGCCGTCCTGGACTTGGCACGACCACGGCAATGACAGCGACGAGCCGATGGTCTGGATGGACGGGCTCGACGTGCCGCTGGTCAACTTCCTGGAGACCAGCTTCCTTGAGCATTATCCCGAACCTGAACAGCCGCTCACCCGCCCCGTCGGCGACGCGCTGGCGCGCTATGGCGAGGGCGTGGTGCCGCTCGGCTACGAGAACCGCACCAAGACCTCGCCGATCTTCAACTATCCTTACGATCGCACCCGCGAGGCGCTGGAGAGCATGCGCAAGACCGAGGAGTGGGATGCCTGTCACGGGCTCAAGGTGCAGTATGTGAACCCGTCGAACGGCGACTATGCAATGCCGACCATCGGCACCTTCATGCAGCTCCTGCCCAAGGGCTTCAAGGGCTCGCCCTACAAGTCGACCGACGGGACGATCTTCTCGCCGGTCGAGGGCACCGGCCGCACTTACGTCGGCGACCAGGTTCTGGAATGGAAGAAGCGCGATGTCTTCGTGATCCCGTCCTGGATGGAGCATCGCCACGAGGCGGACCACGAGGCGGTCCTGTTCAGTTTCTCCGACCGGCCGGTGCAGACCAAGCTCGGCCTGTGGCGCGAGCAGCGCGGCAACGACCCGGTCTCCGAATACCATAGCTAGTCGTGCGTCCAGGTTTACGGAGGGTGACGATGCCGCAGGTCTGCGCGCGGTGCTTGCGCGCACGCGCGCCGAGCTTGCGGCACTGTCCTGGTTTTCCAGCGTCGGTCAGCCGCCGACCGACGCGGAAGCCGCCGAGGCGCGCGCTTATCTGACCGGGGTCGATGCGGGTGCTCCCGGCGCCCTTCGCTGGGTTGCCGATTGGGCAGAGGCCGAGCGCGTCGTCCGCGATCCGGCCGGCGCGGATTGGTGGGCGGCCGAAGCGCGGCTGCATGAGGCGACCCTGGCCGCGCTTGGACCGGTCGCCAAGTCACCGGCCTTCGTGAGCGCGCTCAACGAATCGGTTCACGGCGTCTCCGATATCGTCATGGGCGCGGCTGCCCTTGCCGCCGCGCGCGCCGGGCTTGCCGAGCAGGCGGTGATCCGCGTCGCCGCGGGCGCGGCCGGCGAGACCGCGGAGCAGGTGATGGCGCTCCGTTTGGCTGGCCTGGCCGCCGATCATCCCTTCGAGATCAAGCGCCGGCTCTACGCCGGCGGCCGCTGGCTGCTTGGTATGGTCAGTGGCGCGCTGGTGGTGTTCTAAAGCGAGCTTCAGGCAGCGACGCGCCGCCTTTCCAGCAAACCTAGCATCACCGACAGCCCAACCCCGATCGCGGCCATGGTGCCGATCAACCACGGCGTGGCGTGCCAGCCCCTGGCCCACACGGCGACCATGGCGGCGGCGGGCGGTCCCAGCAGATTGCCGATATTGGCGCCTTGCGAGATCAGCCCGGTCGTGGTCGCGACGAGGTCCGGCCGCGGCGCGTGGACCGGCGCGGCGGAAAAGGCAGAGGCCGGCAGGATGCCGCTGACGAAAGAGAGCACAAGGCAAAGCGCGTAGCGTCCCTCTGGCGGCACGGCGTGGGAGTAGATGCCGATGCTGCAGAGCCCCGTCGAAGCATTCGAGATCACCATCAGCAGCCAACGCGGCGCACCGCGTTGCAGCAGCACGCCCGCCACGACGTTGCCGCAGGCGTTGAGGGAGATGGCGAGGGCGGTCAGCGTGGCGGCTGCGACGACGCTCACCTTCAGATCCTCGATCAGGATCGTCGGCAGAAAGGCGAACACTGCGATGAAATTCGCCGAGTGCATGGCGAAAGCCAGGCCGACCAGCAGCGGGCCGCCGGCGCTGAAGGTCGCGCCGATGTCGCGGCCGAGGCGTTTCAGGCGGTCTGCGCTGCGGCGGATGCCGGGGGGCGGGGCCAGCCCGCGCAGGGCCCGCATCAGGATGAAGGCGAACCCGGCGAGCAGTCCTGCATTGACGAGCCACAGCCCGCGCCAGCCGAAAGGCCCGATCAGATGGGGCGTGGCCACCACCATGATCGCCATGCCGACCGGCATGTAGCCGCCCCAGATGCCGAGCGTCAGACGTTGATGGCGTGGCTCGACCGCGCGGATAATCAATGTCGGCACGGCGATGAAGACGAAGACGACGCCGAGCCCCTCGAAAAACCGCGAGACCAGAATACCTGTCTCGCCAGTCGCAAACCCGCCCGCGGCGCCCGAGATACCGGCAAGCAGCAATCCACCGACCACCGCCCGGCGATGGCCGAGCCAGTCGGAAAGCGCGCCGACACCGACGCCGGCCGCCGCGCCCATCAGGTTCAGCAGCGATAGGATCCAGGCAGCCGCGACCAGGGTCAGGCCAAGCTCGACCCGCATCGAGGGGATCGCTGCCGGCAGCTTGCCGAGCTGAAACGATCCGAAGACGCCGGCCAGCATGAGCAGCGCCACGACACCCCAGCGCGTGCGCGGGGGTGTCATCGCACGCTCACGCGGTCACGTTTTGTCCGTCACTCGTCGGCGATCGGGTTGCTGAGGATGCCGATCTTGTCGATCTCGATTTCGACCGTGTCGCCGTCTTTCATGAAGACGGGCGGGTTGCGCTTGAAGCCGACGCCGCCCGGCGTGCCGGTCACGATCACATCGCCGGGCACGAGCTCAGTGAAGGTCGAGATGTAGTGGATCAGCACCGGCACGGTGAAGACCAGGAGATCGGTGGTTGCATCCTGCATGACCTCGCCGTTGAGGCGCGTCATCAGATGCATCGAGGCCGGATCGGGGATCTCGTCGGCGGTCACCATCCACGGCCCGAAGCCGCCGGTCCCGGGGAAGTTCTTGCCGGGGGTGAACTGGCTGGTGTGGCGCTGCCAGTCGCGGATACTGCCGTCGTTGTAACAGGAATAGCCGGCAATGTGTTTGAGCGCATCGGCCTCGGAAATGTGCCGCCCGCCGGTTCCGATGATCAGCGCCAGCTCGCCTTCATAGTCGTAATTGTCGGAGTCCTTGGGGCGGATCATCGGCTGCCCATGGCCGACCTGGGTGTTGGTGAAGCGGGTGAAGATCGTGGGATAATCGCTGTCGCTGCGGCCGGTCTCTTCGATATGGCTTTTGTAGTTGAGACCGACGCAGAGGATTTTGTCGGGATCGGGGATCACCGGCAGCAAGGTAACCTCGTCAAGCGATGCGTCAGGACTGGCGCCGTCGGCGGCCGCAGCCGCCTCCTTCAGCGCATTGCCTTCGATCGCCGAGCGCAGGGTCGGGTATTTGCCCCCCATCGCCTTGCCCAGATCGACAATGCCGCCATCGACGACCGCACCCCAACTCGGCGCGCCGCCGCGCGCGAAACTCGTCAACTTCATGCCTGTTTCCCTTCTATTGTCCCGGCATCGCCGGTGATGTGGCGTTCTTCGCCGAAGAGGCGCCCGGTCGGCCGCCCCCTATTTGCTGGCCCACCGTCAGTGAGCTGAACCTTACGCTGATCCTGGCCCGCCCGTCAGCACGTACTGGCGTCCGCAGTAAGGACATTCGACCCGGCCGCCTTCCATATGCAGGAAGACGCGCGGATGACCGAGCGCGCCGCCGCCGCCGTCGCAGGCCACGGTGGTCTGGTCGGTCACGATCTCATCGCCAGCGGCGTTCGCCGCCGCGCCTTGTTCGTCCGCCATTTCCGCTGCCCTGCTATGGTGCTGGCTGGTCACGTCACATGCTTGAGTTAGATCGCATCACATAATCACATCACATAAGTCGCATCACATATATCTGCGGATGTATCTTATGTGCGCATTTACCTGGGCATGTGCGTTCGCGTTGACCGCCGGGAGGAGCGGATGATACCCAAAGCCTCCCGCCGATCAACATTCGCGATGCACATGCCCGAATGGCGGTCGCTGCATACTGGTCCAAAGCCTGATCGACCGCACCGCCGATGCCGGACGACAATCGCCAAGCGACGAACGATATGACGAGGCCTGATAGCCGCACCGATACGCTGCCGGAAAATGCGATATCCGTGCGCGCGCTGACCAAGGTCTACAAGGCCGGCCGCAACACGCCCGCCAAGGAGGCGCTGAAAGCCGTCGATCTCGACATTCCGCGCGGCAGTCTTTTCGGCCTGCTGGGACCCAACGGCGCCGGCAAGTCGACCTTCATCAACATCCTCGCCGGCCTGGTGAACAAGACCTCGGGCACGGCTGCGGTCTGGGGCCACGATATCGACCGCGAGACCCGCGCGGCGCGCAGCGCCATCGGCGTCGTGCCGCAAGAGCTCAACCTCGATGCCTTCTTCACCCCGCGCGAGCTGCTCGATCTGCAGGCCGGGCTCTATGCGGTGCCGAAGTCCGAGCGCCGCACGATGGAAATCCTTGAGACCGTGGGGCTCGCGGACAAGGCGGAATCTTATGCGCGCTCGCTCTCCGGCGGCATGCGCCGGCGGCTCATGGTCGCCAAGGCGATGGTGCATCGCCCGCCGGTTCTCGTGCTCGACGAGCCGACCGCCGGCGTCGATGTCGAATTGCGGCAACAGCTATGGAGCCATGTCCGCGAGCTCAACCGCGCCGGCACGACGATCGTGCTGACCACGCATTACCTGGAAGAAGCCGAACAGCTTTGCGACCGCATCGCCATTATCCATCATGGCGCGGTGATCGCTGCCGATGCGACCTGGGATCTGATCGCGCGGGTCGACCGCAAGGAACTCTCGATCATCTCAACGGAAGCCTTGACCGCATTGCCCCCAGAACTCGACCCCTTCGATGCCACTCTCCAGGGCACGCGCAACATCGTCGTGCGCTACAAGCCGAGCCAGACCCGCATGCGCGACATCCTCGATGCCGTGCGCGGCGCCGGCATCACCATCGCCGATCTCACGACGCATGAGAGCGATCTGGAAGATCTGTTCCTGGAGTTGACCGGCACGAAAGACGACGGCGGCGACAGTGCCGCGGAGGCGGCGAAGTAACGAGCGCGTCATGCTGCCGATTTCTGCGCGTTGGCGCATCCGGCCGCCTCTGCTAGCGTTTCCTATCCGGCTCACGACCTAAGACACCGAAGCCGGCCAACTGGGCGGAGACGGGTGCCATGCTCGAAACGACGATTGCCGGCTCGCTGCCGAAGCCGTCCTGGCTTGCTGAGCCCGAAACGCTGTGGGCGCCGTGGCGGCTGGAGGGCGACGAGCTTGTCCGCGGCAAGCAGGATGCGGCGCTGGTCTGGCTGAAGGAGCAGGAGGCCGCCGGCATCGACATCGTCAGCGACGGCGAACAGTTCCGCGTCCATTTCGTGCACGGCTTCCTGGAGCACATCGCCGGCATCGACTGGGACCTAAAGACACCCATGGGCATCCGCGACAACCGCTACACGGTCGAGGTGCCGACGGTGACGCAGGCCGTGACCCGGCCCAGGCCGGTGCATGTCGACGAGGCCCGGTTCCTGCGCGCGCATACCGACAGGGCGCTCAAATGGACGCTGCCCGGGCCGATGACGATCTGCGACACCATCGCCGACGGCCATTACGGCAAGCGCGCCGACATGGCGATGGCCTTCGCCGAATTGCTGAACCAGGAGGCACGCGAACTCGAGGCTGCCGGCGTCGATGTGATCCAGTTCGACGAGCCCGCCTTCAACGTCTTCTTCGACGACGTGCGCGACTGGGGCGTCGCCGCACTCGACCGGGCTGTCGAAGGGCTCAGCGCCAAGACCGCCGTGCACATCTGTTACGGCTACGGCATCAAGGCGAATATCGACTGGAAGCAGGGCCTCGGCGCCGAATGGCGCCAATACGAGGAGATCTTTCCCGCCATCAACCGGGGCAAGGTTGGCCAGGTCTCGCTCGAATGTGCCAACTCGCATGTACCGATGGAGCTCATTCGCCTGTTGCCCGACAAGGACATCCTGGTCGGCGCCATCGATGTCGCGACCGACGAGATCGAAAGCCCCGAGGCGGTGGCCGGCGTCATCGCCGAGGCCGCCAAACATGCCGACCTCGCGCGCATCCAGCCCTGCACCAATTGCGGCATGGCGCCCTTGGCGCGCGACGTCGCCGCCGGCAAACTCACCGCGCTCGCCGCGGGCGCCGCGCTGGTGCGCCAGACGCTGAGGTGATTTCGTTGGGATAACATCGTTGCCGCTGCAATGGTCGCGGTGAGGGAGATAAATTCGCATGACGGTCATCAGCTATTTGACGACGATCAATTTCGATCACGGCGCGATCGCGACCCTCGCCGATGAACTCAAAGCGGTTGGAATCGAGCGGCCGCTCATCGTCACCGACAAGGGCATCGCCGCGGCGGGTATTCTGGGGCAGGTCCGCGCGACCCTTCCTAACTCACTGCCAGTGGCAGTCTATGACGAAACGCCCACCAACCCGACCGAGAGCGCGGTCGAAGATGCGCTCGAGGTCTACCGCGCGGAGGGCTGCGACGGCCTCGTCGCGCTCGGCGGCGGCTCGTCGATGGATCTCGCCAAGGCGGTCGGCGTGCTCGCCACCCATGACGGCCCGCTCGTGCAATACGCCGCGATCGAGGGCGGGGCCGGGCGCATCACGGCCAATGTGGCGCCGGTCATCGCCGTGCCGACCACATCGGGGACGGGCAGCGAGGTCGGCCGCGGCTCGATGATCACCTTCGCCGACCGCCGCAAGATGGGGCTCTTGAGCCCGCATCTCATCCCCAAGCGCGCGATCTGCGATCCCGATCTGACGCTCGGCCTGCCGGCGGGGCTGACCGCCGCGACGGGCATGGACGCCTTCACCCACGGCGTGGAGACGTTCTTGTCTCCCAAGATCAACCCGCCCGCCGAGGCGATCGGCCTCGACGGTGCCACCCGCGCCTGGAGTTGGATCGAGCGCGCTGTCGCCGACGGCTCGAACAAAGAGGCGCGCTGGCACATGATGATGGCCAGCATGGAAGGCGCGATGGCTTTCCAGAAGGGCCTCGGCGCGGTCCACTCGATGTCGCATCCGCTGGGCGGGCTGGAGGATGTGACGCTTCATCACGGCACATTGAACGCGGTAATCCTGCCCGCCGTGCTTCGCTTCAACGAGGGCCATGTCGGCGACAAGTACGAGCGCCTGCGCGCCGCGTTCGGCTTGCCCGCCGATGCCGATCTCGCGCAGGAAGTGGAGAAGCTGAACGCGCGGCTTGGCCTGCCGGCCAACCTGCGAGAGATGGGCGTCACCGAGGAGGTGCTGCCGGCGATGGTCGAAGGCGCGCTCGCCGATCACTCCACCCCGTCCAACCCACGGCCCGCAGGCGCGGCCGATTTCGAGGCCCTGTTCGAAGCGGCGATGGGGTAGCGCCGAGCTAAATTTTATCTTTCACGCAACGGAAGCCGACCATGTCGAGACCGATATAAGGCGGGTTCCAGTGGCGGTAGCTGACGCGCAGGCACCAGGCGCGGTTGCCCCAGCCGCCGCCGCGGATCGAGATGTCATTGGGCCGTCCGGGAAATGCGCTCGAGGTCCACTCCCAGACATTGCCGGCCATGTCCATCACGCCGAACGGCGAGGCGCCCTCGGGAAATTTGCCCACCGGCGAGGTTTGCGCGTAGCCGTCCGAAGCGTCGAGCGCGCAGCAGCGCATGCGCCCGAAGTTGCCCTTGGTGAAGTTGCTCTGCCTGGGTCGTTCGTTGCCCCAGGGAAAACGGCGGCCGTCCGTGCCTCGCGCGGCAAACTCCCACTCGGCTTCGCTCGGCAGGCGCATGCCGTAATAGCGGCAGAATTTTTCGGCATCCTGCTTTGAGGTTTGCAGCACCGGATGGTCGTCCTTGCCGGCGCGCGAGCTGCCGGGTCCGTGCGGGCGTTTCCAGGTTGCGCTGCGCACCTGCCGCCACTTGTCGGTCCAGACATGGCCCTCGCCATTGCGCTCCACGTCGCTGACATAGCGCGTCGCTTTGACGAAGCCGGCGAATTGCCTGTTCGTCACCTCGAACTTCATCATGGCGAAGGGTCTGACGGTGACGCGTTTTGGTTTTTCGTTCGGATGGCCGTTGGCGTCGCCCATGATGAAGCTGCCGCCGGGGATCGGAACCATCGGCGTGTCGAGCTTTTCTGCCGCCAGAACCGGGCCGGCGAGGATCAGCAGGCCAGCGACCAACATCTGAACTGGCATGAGCGCGCGCATGATCCCCATCATCCAGCGCCGCTTGCGCGGCTTCAAGGTTGGAGGCTTGTGCTTCACGCGAATTTGATAGACTGCGCCGATGAACCGGATTGCCATCATAGGCGCGGGTGCCTGGGGGACCGCGCTGGCCGCCGTGGCCCGGCGCGCCGGCCGTGAGGTGCGGCTTTGGGCGCGCGAGCCCGAGGTCGTCGCCTCGATCAACCAGCGCCATGAGAACCCGGTCTATCTCGCCGGCATCGCCCTCGATCCTGCCATCGTCGCCACCGCTGAACTGGAGGAAGCGGCCGCGGATGCCGAGGCTGTCCTGCTGGTGACGCCGGCCCAGCACAGCCGCGCCGTGGCGGTGGAGTTGGCGGCGCATGTGCCGCCGAGCGTGCCTACGCTCATTTGTTCCAAGGGCATCGAGGAGGGCACCGGCAAGCTGATGAGCGAGGTGCTGGCCGAGCTCGCGCCCGGCCGCGCCGTGGGCGTGCTTTCCGGCCCCACCTTCGCCGGCGAAGTGGCGCGCGGCTTGCCGACCGCGATCACGCTTGCGAGCGATGCCGAAGGGTTGGGCCGCACGCTGGTCAAGGCGCTGGGCAGCGCAACCTTCCGGCCCTACTGGTCGCCCGACGTGATCGGCGCCCAGATCGGCGGTGCGGTCAAGAACGTGCTGGCGATCGCCTGCGGCATCGTCGAAGGCCGCAAGCTGGGCGACAATGCACGTGCCGCGCTGATCACGCGCGGGCTTGCCGAGATCGTCCGGCTGGGCCTCGCCAAGGGCGCGCGCACCGAGACGCTGTTCGGCCTCTCGGGCCTGGGGGATCTCGCGCTCACCTGCACGGGGCTCCAGTCGCGCAACATGTCGCTCGGCATGGCGCTCGGCGCCGGCGAGACGCTGGAGGCGATCCTTGGCAAGCGCAACACCGTGGCGGAAGGCGTCACCACGGCGGCATCGGTCACCGCACTCGCCGGCCGGCTCGGCGTGGAGATGCCGATCGCCAGCGCCGTCAACGCCATCCTGCATGAGGGCGCCGCCATCGATGAGGCGGTCGCGGGATTACTGGCCCGGCCGTTCAAGACGGAGGGCGTCGAGAGCTGAGGGCCGAAGAAAGGCGACCACAGAGGCACAGAGGCACAGAGCCACAGACGGTTTTGGCGCCGAACGGACCTCTTTGTCGTCATTCCCGCGAAAGCGGGAATGACGATGAAAGAAAACTTCCTCTCTGTGTCTCTGCGCCTCTGTGGTGATAAACAACGAGACAACGAAGCTCGGTCCACAAGCGGAGGCGGCGATGGCGTATTGGCTGGTGAAATCGGAGCCGGGCGCGTGGTCGTGGGACGACCATGTGAAAAAGGGCGTCGAGCACTGGGACGGCATCCGCAACTACCAGGCCAACAACAACATGAAGGCGATGAAGGTCGGCGACCGCGCCTTCTTTTATCACTCCGTCGACGAGAAGCGGATCGTCGGCGTGGTCGAAGTCGTCAGGGAGCACTACCCCGACCACACTGACGATAGCGGCCGTTTCGGCATGGTCGATTTCAAGGCGCTGTTCCCGGTCAGGCACACCGTCACCCTTGCCGAGGTCAAGGCCGAGCCGCGGCTCCAAAATCTGGCGCTGGTACGCCAGAGCCGCCTTTCCGTCGTGCCGGTGGGCGACGACGAATGGCGTGTCCTCTGCGGCATGGCGGGCATCGATCCCTGAGTTTTATCCCGGCTGGGACGCTTGGCCGCGCCCGCGCGCGCTTGTTTCGCCGCGTCTGTTTGCCGATAATCCCGCCGAAACAAAAACGCAAACGGACGCGCGTAGATAATGGGCACGGCGATGTCCGGCTTGCGCGCTGCGGGAGGGGTCACGTCCATGTTCGAGCAGCACAATCTTTATCCGGTACCCGACAGCTGGGCGAAGAAGGCCTGGGTCGACAATGCGACCTACCTCAAGGAGTACGAGCGCTCGATTATTGACCCCGAAGGGTTCTGGGGCGATCAGGCCAAGCGTCTCGATTGGTTCGCCCCGCCCACCAAGATCAAGGATGTGAGCTTCGGGCCGGGCGACGTCCACATCAAATGGTACGAGGACGGCGTGCTCAACGCCGCGCATAACTGCCTCGACCGCCATCTCGACACGCGCGGCGACCAGACCGCGATCATCTGGGAAGGCGACGATCCCAAGGACAGCGCGACGCTGACCTACAAGGAGCTGCACGCCGAGGTGTGCAAGCTCGCCAACGGCATGAAGTCCCTGGGTGTCAAGAAAGGCGACCGGGTGACGATCTACATGCCGATGATCCCCGAGGCGGCGGTCTCGATGCTGGCCTGCGCGCGCATCGGCGCGGTCCACTCGGTGGTGTTCGGCGGCTTCTCACCCGATTCGCTCGCCAACCGCATCCAGGACTGCGATTCGAACCTGGTCATCACCGCCGATGAAGGGTTGCGCGGCGGCCGTTCGGTTCCGTTGAAGGCGAATACCGACGCGGCGCTCGCCTCCTGCCCGACCATCACGCATTGCATCGTCTACAAGCGGACCGGCGGCGATATCGGCTGGAGCGAAGGCCGCGATGTCTGGTGGCACGATCTGGTCGCCGAGCAGTCCGACGACTGTCCGGCCGAGGAGATGAACGCGGAGGATCCGCTGTTCATTCTCTACACCTCCGGGTCGACCGGCCAGCCCAAGGGCGTGCTGCACACGACCGGCGGCTACATGGTCTACACCTCGCTGACCCACCAATACGTCTTCGACTATCACGACGGCGACATCTACTGGTGCACCGCCGATGTCGGCTGGGTGACCGGGCACAGCTACATCGTCTACGGACCGCTCGCCAACGGCGCGACCACGCTGATGTTCGAGGGCGTGCCCAATTACCCCGACGCCTCGCGGCACTGGCAGGTCTGCGACAAGCATCAGGTCAATATCTACTACACCGCACCGACGGCGATCCGCGCGCTGATGCGCGAGGGCAACGATCCGGTCACCAAGACCAGCCGCAGCTCGATCCGGCTGCTCGGCACTGTCGGCGAGCCGATCAACCCGGAGGCCTGGGAGTGGTACTACCATGTCGTCGGCGAGGGGCGCTGCCCGATCGTCGATACCTGGTGGCAGACCGAGACCGGCGGCATTTTGATCACGCCGTTGCCGGGGGCGACCAAGCTCAAGCCCGGCTCGGCGACGCGGCCCTTCTTCGGCATCATGCCCGAGCTCGTGGATGGCGACGGCAAGAAGCTCGAGGGAGCGGCGTCGGGCAATCTGTGCATAGCCGATAGCTGGCCGGGCCAGATGCGCTCGCTCTACAACAATCATGAGCGCTTTGTTGAGACCTACTTCACCACCTACGCCGGCAAGTACTTCACCGGCGATGGCTGCCGCCGCGACGAGGACGGCTACTACTGGATCACCGGCCGCGTCGACGACGTGATCAACGTATCGGGTCACCGCATGGGCACCGCCGAGGTCGAAAGCGCGCTGGTCGCCCATGACGCCGTCGCCGAGGCCGCCGTGGTCGGCTATCCCCACGACATCAAGGGCCAGGGCATCTACGCCTATGTGACGCTGAATGTCGGCCAGGAGCCGACCGAGGAGCTGCGCAAGGCGCTGGTTCAGTGGGTGCGCAAGGAGATCGGCCCGATCGCCTCGCCCGATCTCATCCAGTGGGCGCCGGGCCTGCCCAAGACGCGTTCGGGCAAGATCATGCGCCGCATTCTGCGCAAGATCGCCGAGAACGAATTCTCCAATCTCGGCGACACATCCACCCTGGCCGATCCCGCCGTGGTCGACGAATTGGTCGACAACCGCATGAACCGCTGAACGGGGCGCAGCGCTCGCCGCCGGATCGCCCTTGCAGGCAATTTATTTTCCCGCGGGAACGTCAGCGCGGGCGTTTGCGAATGACTTCCCAAAGACCTGATTCGCGGCCGAAATTGGCGGTGAATCTGGCGGAATACTTGCTAAATTTTGTATTAAACGGTTCCTTTGCTTAACAGTTGATTATATGCTGCGCGGTATATCGGTATGGTCCGTCGACGTTCAAAAACAAGCGACGGCGAACGGGTCCATGCAAAAGCGCCGT
>DATKZM010000041.1:0-2108 GCA_035527975.1 Alphaproteobacteria bacterium
AGAAGTGTCGTCTTACCGCTGAGATAGGGGCCAACCAGTGCGATGCAGCGGGCGCTGCGGGCTGGCTGGCCCTGCGCTTGGCCCATGATCTCCTCCCTTGGCGGAACGCCGCGCGGAGGCTGGCCGTTTTCGGCCCTTATCCCTCAACGCGAGCCTCGATGACACCATCGTGTCAAGGGACGCGCCCTCTGGCAAGAGCCGCGATTCGGCGGACAAGCGGGCCTGGCTGTTCTGATCGGCGCGGACTTCCGTTATGGTGGCGCCCTCACGAACGGGGGTTCCATGCGTCTCGTCTACGCCTTCCTTCTCGCGGCTCTCCTCGGCATGTCGGTGTCCGTGGCTGGCAGCGCCTCAGCGCTGATCCCGGTCCCGGCGACGTCGTCCGCTCAGGCCCTCCTCCACGACGCCAAGATCGTCTGCGGCGACACCGGTCAGGGTTACAAATGCCGGAACGAGCCCGGCGCCGTCCGTCACGGCAAGATGCGGAAAATCCCTGGAGCCTCGGACGAACCCTCAGAGGGCTTGACCGAAGGCGGCGATCCGGATGCGCTCCCGCCGGCCTCGGGCGGTGCTCCAGGCGCCTATCAGGCGCCGGCGGCCGCGCCCACAAGCTGTCCGGTGAATTCAGAGCTCCTGGGCGGGCATTGCATTCCCTACACCCAGAGTTGCCGCGCAGGGCTTGCCGCCAACGCCAACCCGCAACCGTGTCAGGGCGCGGAAGAGAAGCAGCTCTGCACCTTTCGCGCGGACGGTCTGAAGGATTGCTGCTGCCGGACTTACAGCAAGTTCTAAGGCAGCAAGTTCTAAGGGCGCGCGGCTAGGCGTCCTTTGCGTGGGGGCCGAGCGGCTGGCCGTAGGAAAACTCGATGATGTAGCCGGTCGGGTCCGTCACGCCGCACAGATACCCCGTAGGCGGCGCGTAATCGCGCGGGGTCCAATGCAGCAGTCCATCCTGCTTGGCGCGTTCGGCGATCCTGTCGATATCTTCGCGCGCAGGCACGCCGAACCCGTAATGGGTCATGTCGTCTTCATCTTGCGTGCGTTTGGGCCCGCCGCCGAGCAGCACCAGCACGAAGCTTTGCTCGGCGCCGGGGCTCGCAAGCCACACGACACGGCTGTCGCCCTCGCCGTGCTCCTTGACGATGGTCATCCCGCAATAGCGATCGTAGAAGGCGATGGACCGGTCGAGGTCCGCCACGTGCATCGCACAGTGGGTAAAGGCGGGCGTCATGGCTCCCGCCACGCGACCCGCACCGCGTCGAGCACGCGGTCGAACTGCCCGAAAATCCAATAATGGCCCACGTCATGGACGATCTCGAGCCGGCAATGGGGCAGCGCGCCCGCGAGATAATAGGCGGCGTCAGGCGGCACGATCGTGTCCTCGCTGCCTTGCCACATGATGGTGGGCACAACGATCTCGCCGAGCGGCAAGTCCCATTTCCCGCAATAGAGCCGCAAGTCCTGGAGCGGCCCCCCGACGCCAGTCCGCAAGCCCTCGCGCAGCGTCGCCTGAAGATTGGCCCTGACCTCGGGCCGGTGGAGCACCTCGCGGTCCGTCACCGTCACGCGCTGTATCAAGAGCTGATAGGCCGCGCCCGGCGCCCATTCGATCAGCGTCTTCAAACCTAAGAAGAAGGCGCCCGCCGCGTGATGGGACGGCGCCATGTGCGTGAAGATCAGCCCGTGCAGATGCGACATGCGGATGTGATCGCAATCGGCGATGGGGCCCACGGGCCCGATCAGCGCAAGCCGCAGCACCCTGTCTTTCAGCAGGGCGGCGGCGGCCACCGCATGCGGTCCCCCGCCCGACACGCCGATCAGCGCGAAGCGGTCGAGCCCGAGCGCGTCGGCCAGCGCCTTCACGTCATGGGCCGTCTCGGCCAGCGTGTCGAAATGGTGTGCCTCGGACAGCCCATAGCCCGGGCGTTCCGGCGCGATGATCCGCAAGCCGCGGGCCCGCGCCGCCTCGTCCGTGAGCGCGAACATGAAGCGCGACCCGGGCGTGCCGTGCAGCGCGATCGCGGGCAGCCCATCCGGATCGCCGTACTCCGCGTAGCCGATGCGCCTGCCGTCGGCGAGGCGGTGCACACGCGAGGCGCGGTCGCCCG
>DATKZM010000042.1:0-105294 GCA_035527975.1 Alphaproteobacteria bacterium
CGCCTGATAGCTTTCCGCTGTGCTTGCCAGAGAGCGGGTATCGCTTCTCCATAGGCAAAAAATAGCCCCCCGTGGTTCGCTATCGATGGGGCTGCGGTTCCCCCATCAACCCTCAACGGACCCCTACGGACCTCCTACGGGACACTACGCACCCCTACTCTTTGGGGCTATCTTTGGTTATATGGCGAGTGCTGGCAATCGGTCGCCCCGCCGGTTGCTCGGGCTTCGCCCTGTAGGGGTCAATCCGCAAATCATCCTTAAAATCTGTCGCGTCCGTATGCCCGTAGAAACGCATTATCATCGTCGCGTCCGTATGACCGACTTGCTTGATGATGGCTGGCATTGGCACTCCCGCCTTTTGAGAGGCAGTAATATATGTGTGCCGCAATGAATAGCGGGGTCTCGGCTTGCCGGTAATCGGGTCCAGATATAGCCCGGTCTCTCTCATAGCCTGTTTCCAAACGCTGTCGGGTCCATCGTAGTAGCTGCCCGGCTCCGCACAATTGCTCGGGTCGGGATGGCAAAACACATAGTCGGCCCCATCCAGAAATTGGCTTTCCTGCTTTCTGCGGACTAACGCCATTGCCGCTTGTGGATTGACAACTATGGGGTCTCGGTCGCCTGTTTTGCTTCGGGTAATTCGCACAACACCCTCGGCTACCGTCTCCCCATCCTCGCGGCTGTATTCAGTCAGTTGCTCCACATCCCGCCAACGGATTTCGCTTACCTCTCTGCCCGGTCGCAAACCCGTGTAGGCAAGAAAGACAATGTAGTCGCGAGCGAGCTTGCGGTAGTAGCTCCAAAGCTCGTTCGTGGGCTTCCCATCCGCATACCAGTTCAATCAGGCCTCTAACTTGTGCCATTCCTCTTGCGAGAAATGGTCCCGCCGGTCTGTGTAGAGCGTGGAATAGTCGCCCTTAATTCGAGGAGCTTGGGTGTGGTGTAGGTAGCCCTCGCGGACCCCTAAATAAAAAATGCCTCGCAGGAATGATAATTCCGTTCGCAACGTGCCCTTCGCAGGTTTTTGGGTTGCCCGTGAAGCCGTGCCGCGTTTTCCAAGTCCCTTGGTCATACGCCACGCGAGCCAATTGTTTATGTCGCGGTCGGTGAAAGCGTTGACGGGCTTTTGCTTGAAGTATGGGAGGAACAAACCCTCGGTTATCCGTTTGGCACGGCGGTAGCGTTCGGGGGCCATCTGCCCCGTTTCTTCCTTCGTCTTGCACTCGCGGAGATATTCGGTTGCGACCTGTTTGAATGTGCGAGCCTTGGCAGTCCCGTAGCGTTTCAGGTTGGCGACGATTTCGGGAAGCTCGTTAATCGCCCACGCCTTCGCAGTCTCAAACTCTCGTGAGCCAGTAGATAGCTCTACTCGGTCGTATCCCTTGACCTTGAACTTCGCCCACCAAAGCGAGCTACGCGGACGGTGATACAGGTCAATCGGGTAGCCTGATATTGGGGCTTTATCTTTGGCATATGCCATCGGGCTATTCTTGGGGGTTATCGCCTCTGGGCGAGTGTCGCAGAAGTGTCGCAGGGGTTCGGTGAAATCGGCGGAAACGCGAACCCCCATACTGGCTTATAATATATCACAAAACGTAGTTGGCTCAAGGATTTATCCTCGCGTGTCTGGAGCAGGTAAAACAGTGGGCGAAAAGCGCGTAGGCGCGGATCGTCCCGGGCGGTGCATCCAAGCGCGCGGCCAGCGGCTCGCTCAAAGCGCCCGTGAACGTGATCTTCTCGCTCTTTACATCCATCGTCGTCCCCATGGCGGACGGTGAAACCGGCCGGCATCGGACCACGCCGATGATGACGCCGCAAGGCCGCAGCACAATGTCGGGCGCGTCAGCGGGTCATCGCGAGGATGGAACAGCTTTGGCGGGTCCGGCACATTGGATGCGGCGCGCCGGACCCGCCAAGTGTGAACGAGTTCTACCGGGCGGCGCTGGACTGGGGGGCGGTGACGGGGCGCGCACGGGCCAGCACATCGTCGATGGCGGCATAACGCTTGCGATCGTCGATGCGGAAACCAAGGCCTGAACAGATCCGGATGTTGGAGCCGCTGGGGCACGACGCGGTGCCGCCGATCTTGCAGCCGGCCTTGCGGCAACCTTTTCGTTTGGCGCCCGTATCGCTCCCACCATAGCGGCAATACTGGCCGCACGAACTGCCGCTCGTGCAGATATAGCACCCGGCCTCGGCCGGAAGCGGCGCGGCGGTCCAAACAAACAACGCTGCAAGCACGATATAGAAACGCTTCATGTTCACTGACCTCTGCATGATTTGTTGCCAGGATCGCGTCGCTCGATCCATCGGGGGCTCCGTTACGCCCATTCAAATCCTGACCTGATCGGCATTCTCTAGCAATCATTGTCTGCGGCAATGTCGCCGGTGCCTGCAACTTTCCTCGCGATGCCGGCTTCGGTAGGGTCCGATCGCGCAAATAACCGTCACGAAGTGGATCACGCGATGAAGCGAAGCGACGTTGAGATCATCGAGAAGAGCACAGCGTACGACGGCTATTTCCGAGTGGACCGCTACCGGCTGCGACATAAACTGTTCGCCGGCGGCTGGGGCACGGAGGTTGCCCGTGAGCTCTTCGAGCGCGGCCACGCCGTCGCGGTCCTGCCCTACGACCCGGTGCGCGATCTGGTGGTCCTGGTCGAGCAATTCCGGATCGGCGCCTATGCGGCGGAGTGCGATCCATGGCTGATCGAGATCATCGCCGGGATCATCGATCCGGGGGAAACCGCGGACGCGGTGGCGCGGCGTGAAGCCATCGAGGAAGCTGGGCTCGATATCGGCGAAATGGTCAGGATCGCCGATTATCTGGCGAGTCCGGGAGGCACGTCGGAAACCGTGACGCTGTATTGCGGCCGCGTCGATGCCGGCAACGCCGGAGGGATCCACGGGCTGGCGGCGGAAGGCGAGGATATCCGTGTCACCACACTGCCGTTCAACGCGATCGCCGATCTGCTCGCCGAGAGGCGCACCCACAATGCAACGCTCTTGATCGCCTTGCAGTGGTTGATGCTCCACCGCGACGATTTGCGAAAGCGCTGGCAGTAGGCCGGCGACAGCCAAGACCGGTTGCTATTGATCGCGTGGTTTCGCCTCGATAGCATGCGCGTCCCCACTCGATAATTCGAAGCACCAAATGATGGACGTTTGCGACGGCTTTGCCGGCACGGTCGGCAACACTCCCCTGATCCGCCTCAGGCGAGCCTCCGAGGAGACCGGCTGCGAGATCTATGGAAAGGCCGAGTTCCTCAATCCCGGCGGTTCGGTGAAGGACCGGGCAGCACTGGGAATCATTGAGGATGCCGAGGCGCGCGGCGTGATCGAAAAGGGCGGCGTCATCGTCGAAGGGACCGCCGGCAATACCGGCATCGGCCTGGCCCTGGTTGGCAACGCGCGCGGATATCGCACGGTGATCGTCATCCCGGAAACCCAGAGCCAAGAGAAGAAAGACATGCTGCGGCTCTGCGGCGCGGAGCTGCGCGAGGTCCCGGCCGCACCGTTCAAGGATCCGAACAATTACGTCCATGTGGCGGCCCGGCTCGGAGAGGAGCTGGCCAAGAGTGAGCCGAAGGGCGCGTTCTACGCCAACCAGTGGGACAATCTCGCCAATCGCGGCTACCACATGAAATCGACCGGCCCCGAGATCTGGAAGCAGACCGACGGCAAACTCGATGCCTTCATCTGTGCCATCGGCACGGGCGGGACGCTCTCCGGCGTTTCCATGTCGCTGAAGGAACGCAACAAGGACATCAAGATCGGCCTAGCCGATCCGGCCGGCGCGGCGATGTACAACTACTTCGCCCATGGTGAGGTCAAGGCCTCGGATGGCAGCTCGATCACCGAGGGCATCGGCCAGGGCCGGGTCACCGGAAATGTCGACGGGACACCGGTCGACCTGCCGCTCCAGGTCTCAGATGCCGACGCGGTGGCGGTCATCTTAGATTTGCTTAAAGACGAGGGGTTGTGTCTGGGCGGCTCGAGCGGGATCAACGTGGCGGGCGCTGTCCAGATGGCAAAGGAGATGGGGCCCGGACACACGATCGTCACCGTACTGTGCGATTTCGGCACGCGCTATCAGAGCAAGCTCTTCAATCCTGCGTTCCTCAAGGAAAAAGAGTTCGCCGTTCCCGCGTGGCTAGAGAACGCGTTCGGCGGTTGAGACGAAACAAAGAGGATGCCGACCGGTGAGCTATGCCAATCCCGACGCGCTGGTAAGCACTGAATGGCTTGCGGAGCATCTTGCCGCGCCCGACGTTCATGTGGTCGATGGATCGTGGTATTTGCCGGCGATGCAGCGCGACCCAAGGGCCGAATACGCCGAGGCGCATATTCCAGGTGCGGTGTATTTCGACATCGACGAGATCGCCGATACGAACAACCCCCTGCCCCACATGCTGCCGAGCCCGGAGAAGTTCTCCTCGCGGGTGCGCCGGCTCGGCCTCGGCGACGGCGTACGCATCGTCGTCTATGACGGCTTGGGCCTCTTCAGCGCGGCGCGGATCTGGTGGATGTTCCGCTATTTCGGCCACGAGGATGTGGCCGTGCTCGACGGCGGACTGCCCAAATGGCGGGCCGAGAACCGCCCGCTGGAGAGCGGCACGCCCGTACCGCGCGACCGCCACTTCACCGCACGGGTCAACGGGTTGCTGGTGCGCGACTTCGATCAGGTAAAGGCGAACATCGACAGCGGCCGCGAGCAGGTGCTGGATGCGCGCTCGGCTGGACGCTTCGCCGGCACCGAACCGGAACCGCGGACGGAGCTGCGCGGCGGGCACGTCCCGGGCAGCTTCAATCTGCCTTTCGGCGAGCTGGTCGATCCGGATACGGGGACAATGTTGCCGGCCGACGCGTTGCGCCGGAAATATGAGGCGGCGGGCATCGATATGCGCCGCCCCGTCGTCACCACCTGCGGGTCCGGCGTGACCGCATCGGCGCTTACATTGGGGCTCTACTTGCTTGGCCGCCCGGATGTCGCCATCTATGACGGTTCGTGGACCGAATGGGGCGGCCGCGACGACGCCCCGATAGAGACCGCCAACGGCTGAGATGAAGCCGCCACGAGACGCCGCCAATCCGGAGACCGGCGCGATGGCCACAGACGCGAATGACAATACCAGCGACACGGGTAATCCGGGTGGTAAGCTCAACTGCGTCGTGACTTACCTGGAGATGCGCGCGCCGCCCCGGCATCCCAATATCCTATCTGGCCGCCACCAGATGGCGCTCATGCGAGCGGCAAAGCCGACCGTTTCCTTTTACCGCTATCTCTACAGCGCAATCGGCGAAGCCTGGCTCTGGTGGGAACGCCGGGCGCTCGACGACGAAGCGCTGGCGTCGATCATCCACGACCCGCAGGTTGAAATCTACGTGCTCTACTATGACGGTGTGCCGGCTGGTTATGCCGAACTCGACCTGCGTGTCGCCAAAGAGGTCGAGATCGCCTATTTCGGTCTGGTCCCCGAGTTTGTCGGCCGCGGCCTCGGTGCTTATCTGCTCGGCTGGGCACTCGACGAAGCCTGGCGGCGCGAGCCGGGACGGGTCTGGCTCCATACTTGCAACTTCGATCATCCCAAAGCCATCGCGATCTATCAGCAGGCTGGCTTCACGCCCTACAGGCAGGAAACCACCCAGATCGACGATCCGCGCCTGACCGGCGTCTTGCCGGCGGAGCTTCCGCTTCCGAACCTAGGCGCGAAAGCCTGACGCGCGATCGGGCTTGCCGCACCCATCCCGGCCTGATTTAGTGACGGCCCCGCCGGCGGCGCGCATATCCGCACCTCTTGGCCCGCCACACTCGGCTATCGCAAGCACGCACTCACCCAGCCAGCGGAGCTCCATGAAAAAAGACACACGCATCGTCGACGCAGGACGCCACCCCGAACAGGGCTTTGGCTTTGTCAATCCGCCGATCGTGCGCGGATCGACGGTGGTCCACAGCACTCTGGCTGAATTCGAGCACGCCGCGCAAAACAAGTTCGATGCGCTGATCTATGGTCGCTTCGGAACGCCGACATCGAAAGCCTTCGAAGAGGCGATCGCCGAAATCGAGGGCGGCACGGACAAATATCGCACCGTCGCGGTTACTTCCGGCATGGCGGCCATCGCCATGGCCATCCTCGCCTTCGTCAAATCCGGCGACCATGTGTTGGCCCCCGACAATGTTTACGGCCCGACGCGAAACCTGGGCGAACTCTACCTGGAACGCTTCGGTGTGGAGATGGAGCACTACGATCCGGCGATCGGCGCGGAAATCGAGCAGCACATTCGCCCCAACACGGCGCTGATCTATATCGAGGCGCCGGGCTCGCTGACGATGGAGATGCCGGATATCGCGGCGATCGTCGCGGCAGCGCGCAAACGCAGCATTCTGACGGCCTTCGACAACACCTGGGCGAGCCCCTACTTCTTCCGCCCCTTCGAGCATGGCATCGACATCTCCATCATGGCGGCGACGAAATATATCGTTGGTCATTCCGATGCGATGCTCGGCACCGTCACGGTGGCAAAGGAGCGCTACCACCAGCTCAAGACCACAACGAACATCCTCGGCAATTGTCCGGCTCCCGAAGATTGCTATCTCGGACTCAGGGGCCTGCGCACGCTGGGAGTGCGGATGAAGCAGCACCAGATAAATGCCCGCACCGTGGCCGATTGGCTGCTGGGCCGCCCCGAGGTGAAACAGGTGCGATATCCGGCGCTGCCCCAGGATCCCGGGCACACCCTCTGGAAGCGCGACTTCGAGGGTGCGGCCGGCCTGCTCACAGTCGTTCTCAATGATTGTCCGAAGGATGCCGTGGCGGCGATGATCGACCACTACGAACACTTCAAGCTCGGCGGCAGTTTCGGCGGCTATGAGAGTCTCGTCCTGCCGGTTCGGGTCGATGCCATTCGCACGGCGACGAAATGGGATCCGGGCGGACCGGCGGTGCGCTTCCATGTGGGCCTCGAAGACCCAGAGGATCTGATCGCTGATCTCGAGGCCGGCTTCGCCCGCATGACGGCGGCAAGCTGACCCCGGCTGCCCACAGATTTCAGGCACAAAAAAACGGCCGGCCGCCCGAAGACGACCGGCCGATTGCCGTTACTGATTGAGTTCGCGACGAGCGTAGCGGTCAGGCCGCCTCGTGCTCGATCGTCTTGGCCTTGGGCTTGCGCGTCCCGCCATTCTCGATCGCGATCTGGCGCGGCTTCAATGCCTCGGGCACCTCGCGCACCAGCGCGATGGTGAGCTGGCCGTTCTCAAGCGCCGCGCCATCGACGCGGATATGGTCGGCGAGCTGGAAACGCCGCTCAAATGCGCGGCCGGCGATGCCGCGATAGAGATATTTGGTTTCGCCCTCGTCCTCGGCGCCCTTGCCGCTGACTGTGAGCGTGCCCTCCTTGACCGTCACATCGAGGTCGCCTTCGCCGAAGCCGGCCACTGCCATCACGATGCGATAGGCATCGTCGCCGAGCTTTTCGATGTTGTAGGGCGGATAGGCGGGGGCCGTGCTCTCGGCCTGCAAGGTGCTCTCAAGCAACCTGCCGAGCCTGTCGAAACCGATGGTGGAACGGAACAGCGGGGAAAGATCGATATCAAAGCTTCGCATAGCACACATCCTCCTTTGCTAAGCAAGGTGCGGTTCGATTGGGTCCGCCGAATGGCCGAACCCGTCTTCTACAGCGTGCCGTGGACCCAGGGATTGGCGTCCTGCACTTCATAGAATTTGGTGAATTGGCGCTCGATTTCAAGGAGCGCCAGTCCTCAATCGGATTTCACGGGGAGTTGAATTTCACCGCCGCACGGCGCGGCCAATATCGTTACGCATGATAATTCCGGGCCACAACAAAGCGATCCGGCCGATCCGCGCCGCGTTGGTCGCGATCCTGTTGCTCGTGCCCTATACCGGGCCCGCGACGGCGGCGTTCGATGCGCTCCTCGCGCCAAAATCTCGGCTCTGGGAGCGCTGGACCGCCCACGATCCGCACGCCGCGTCCCGTATCGATCACGGCGCCTGGGACCGCATTTTGAAGCGCTATCTCATCCGCGACGAAGCTGGCCTCAACCGGTTCGCCTATGGCCGCGTGTCGCCGCAGGATCGCAAAGAGCTCGGCGCCTACATCCGAAGGCTGGTGGCCGCGCACGTGCGCCGATACGCGCGGGGCGAGCAGCTGGCCTACTGGATAAATCTGTATAACGCGCTGACCGTGCAGGTGGTGCTCGGCCGCTATCCGGTCGCCTCGATCCGCGATATCGATATTTCACCGGGCCTCTTCGCCAATGGCCCGTGGGACAAGAAGCTGCTGGCGATCGAGGGTACGCCGATCAGCCTCAACGATATCGAACACCGGATCCTGCGGCCGATCTGGCGCGATGCGCGCATTCACTACGCGCTCAATTGCGCCTCGATCGGATGCCCCAATCTCCGTCGGACAGCCTTTACCGGCAAGAACGCTGGGCGGCTTCTGAATGCCGGCGCGCGCGACTACGTGAACAGCCCGCGCGGCGTATTGTTTGACGGGACCGCGCTCGTGGTTTCAAGCATCTATATCTGGTTCAAGGGCGATTTCGGCGGCAGCGATGCCAATGTCATCGCTCACCTCCGGCGCTACGCTGCGCCCAAGCTCAAAGGGAAGCTCAAGGGCGTAACGAAGATCGATCGCCACGCGTACGATTGGCGGATCAATGAACAGAAGTAAGCTCGCCGATCACGATCGGATCTGCGCGCTTTCGATCACCGAGACCCCCTTCGCCGCGAAGCTGGCGCGTGCCGCCTCGAGGCTGCCCTCATTGTCGATGGCGCGGCAGGCGTCGTCGATCAGCACCGTCTCGAAACCACAGGCAAGCGCGTCTTCGGCCGAATAGCGGACGCAGAAGTCCAGCGCGAGCCCGGCCACGAAAATGCGGTTCAACCCGCGCTCGCGGAGATATCCCGCCAGGCCCGTCGGCGTTGTGTGATCGTTCTCGAAAAAGGCAGAGTAGGAGTCGATCGCGCCGCGGTAGCCCTTGCGGATCACGAGTTCGGCATGGGCGATGTCCAGATCGGGGTGGAAAGCCGCGCCGTTGGTGGCCTGAACACAATGATCCGGCCACGTAACCTGTTCGCCGTAAGGCATCGTGATCGTCTCGAAGGGCGCCCTGCCGGGATGCGAGCTGGCGAAGGAGCCATGACCTGCCGGGTGCCAGTCCTGGGTCAGGACCACATGGGCAAAGGACCTGGCGACGCGGTTGATGACCGGCACCACTGCATCGCCATCTGGCACGGCAAGGCTTCCACCGGGACAGAAATCGTTCTGCACATCGACGACGATGAAAACGTCATCGGGCTGGATCGTGACTGGGTCCGCCATAAATGCCCTCCGCCCTACTATTACCAATCAGCCGGTTCGCATTCTTTCACCCGTGACGGCACTTTGTCATCGGCATGTGCGAAAGGCAGAAGCGCGGTGGCGCGCCCGGCAGGACTCGAACCTGCAACCGTCGGCTTAGAAGGCCGGTGCTCTATCCGGTTGAGCTACGGGCGCCAATGCGCCTGACGTCATAGCAGAGGAGGACCACAAAACCCATCAGCCCGGCGGCTGCCAGCGGAAATTGTCCGCATAGTTTTTGGGCCGGACACGCTGCTCGCGCGGCTCATCGACCTCGGCGGCAAGGCCGCGTCTTTTTGCGTAAGCCAGCGCGTCCTGCTTGGAGGCAAAGCCCAGCCGGATCTGGCCGCGCGTATCGCCTGAGCTGACCCAGCCCATCAACGGGTCGTGCGCCTTAGCTGCGGCGGGCTCGAATTCGAGCACCCAGCGCTTCGTGTTGCCCCGCCCCGACTGCATCGCGGTCTTGGCGGGCCGGTAAATCCTGACGCGTGGCTGGGCCATAACAGTCCTCGTTGGCTAGCTGCCGCGGTCGCCGACTGGTCGGGGCGCCCGGATTCGAACCGGGGACCTCCTGCTCCCAAAGCAGGCGCGCTACCAGCCTGCGCTACGCCCCGCGTCTCGGCATATAAGCCGTCTGGCGCAATTTCGCAACGACGCTCGCTGGCCAAAAACGGGACCAAACAGACAGAAAGCTGCTCTGAACAGGTCCGGTCTCGAACCAGATTGACGCCGAGGGGCTCTGTAAAACCGCGGCCTTTCGGCCCGGTTCAATGCCCGGAAAAGAGGCAGCCAAACCCTGACAAGCGATCCCGGATGCCTAGTCGCCTCAAAGTATGCCAGTAGCCAACGGTATTGACCGACAATACCGGCTTGCCGAGTTCGGCCTCTGCCTCAGCGGCGATCCGTGCTGCAGGCAGGTTGGTGCCAACCTGCAGAACGGCGTCAATGCGCTCACCGCTAAGTTTCCCGAATGTCTCGCGTATGACCGCCGGCTCGGTTGCGGCAATCGCATAAGCGGTGTCGTATTGCAGCGCCACGACCATATGCACCCGGCAGCCCGCATCCTCGAAGAAATCCCGGACCAGCGCATCGTCAGCGCTGAGATAAGGCGAAAGGATCGCGATATCCGTGGCCGCCAGTACAGCGAGCGCCGCGGTAAACGCAAGCGACGGCACGACCACCGGGACGCCGGCTTGTTCGGACAGATCGGTTTGAAATCGTTCCGCGCCGGCAAGGCCGCCCGCGAACGAATCGTGTGAGTGGCCGAGCAAAATGATATCGGGAGCGACCTGCATGATCCGGTTGATCGCGCCGGCAATATCGAAATCGAGCGAGCCGATCTTGGCCGTGGCGGGATCGTAGCCGGCGGGCCGATGCTTGAATTCCATCCGCGCGGCATGATTGGTAACGCCGGGCGGACGCATGTCGTTCAGCTCGGGCTCGACGGTGGTGTTGCGGGCCGGGACCAGAACGCCGATCTTGCCGCGCGGCGACAGCGTGTTCACGAGACGGCACGGACCGCAGCGGGACCCAACCGGGCGCGCACCCGCGGCATCACCTCCCTTGCGAGGAGATCCATGGAGCGAAGCCAGCCGCCGCGGGCGCCGGCGTCGGAATAGTCAAAGCCGATTTGCAGCAGGACGCCGAACCCGCCGGTGACCTCGTATTGCTCGACGATCTGCTCGACCACCTGATCGGGATCGCCCACAAACCAGGTGCCGTGATCAACCAGATAACCGGCATCGACCGGCGCATCGCCAGGGGCACCGGCGCGGCGGAACATGTCCTCGATGCCGAGGCGCTGCGCGATGACGCTGAAGTAGCGGTTCCAGAACCTGCCCATGAAGCCGTCTACCACGGCCTGCCGCGCCTCGGCCTTGGTGTCCGCGACATAGATCTCGCGGATGTGGCGCCAGTTCGCGCGGCTTGGGGTGCGGCCTGATATCGCGGCCCCCTCCTCGACCGACGACCAGTGCACCGCGACGTGCTCGGGCGCCACGTTGAAACTGAGCGGGATATAACCGTGCTCGCCGGCGGTCTTCAGCGAGCCGGAATTCGGCATGAACCCCGCAAAGCCGATGCGCGGCTCTGCCGGCGCAAAGGGCGTGAGGTGCCAATAGTAGTTTTCACTGTAATTTGCCGGACGGCGCACGGTCCAGTACTCGCCGTCGAAATCGTCCGGGCCACCCTCTTTCCAGCAATCGAGGATGATGCGTAGCGCCTCTTGCGACATCTTCTGGCTCTCTCCCGAGCGCAGGTCGAGCCCGTAAAGCTGCCCGTCGGTCAGCGTGCCGCCAGCGCCGAAGCCGAACATCAGGCGGCCCTTCGCCATGTGATCGAGTTGGGCCAGTTCGGCGGCGAGCCTGACCGGATGCTGCTGGTAGAGCACTTCGACGCCGGTGCCCAGGCGAATGCGTTCGGTCTGGCCGAGCGCGCCCGCGATGATCTGCTGCGGCGAGACCAGCGGCTCCCACGGGCTGGTGATGTGCTGGCCGATCCAGGCCTCGCTGTAACCAAGCGTGTCGGCACGGCCGATCATCTCCAAATTCCAGGCGATGGTCTCGGCAAGCGGCCGCTCCGCTTGTGCCGCGGGCATCAGGAAAAGTCCAAGTTCCAAGCCGCACCCCTTTATTTCCGGGCCGAATGCATACCAGTCATAGGCCGATTTTGTAATGTCGCTGGTCGCGGTTCGGCATGAATTTGTATGGCGAGGCGGCAAATTCGCGTGAAGCCAAGGTCGACGATCGCTTCCGCAAGCGCCCGGACTACCCTAAGCTGACCACCGATACGATACCAAAAAGCAACTCCTTCCAGCCGTCTGACGATGACCGACAACAGCGACCGAAAGCATGAGTACGGCTGGCGCGCTCGTCTGGGCGTCATCGTGCCGCCGACCAATACGGTCAACGAAGCCGAGTGGCAGCGCCTGGCACCGCAGGGCGTGAGCGTGCATGCCACGCGCATGCCGCTCCACACGGACACCGACACTGAAGAGGGCGAGCGTGCCCTCTATGCCGACCTCGAACACGCGGTGACCGATCTGAGCGCCGCCGGCATGAGCGTCATCGCCTATGGCTGCACCGCGGGCTCGATGGTGGAGCCCCTGACACGTCTTACCGACTACATGACTGGGCTGTGCAAACGGCCAACGGTCGCCACCGCACCCGCCATCGTTGGGGCATTGCAGGCACTGGGCGTTGCCAAGGTCTCGGTCGCCACGCCCTATCACGAAGCACTCAACCAGCATGAGAAGGCTTTTCTGGCCGCGAACGGGATCGAGACGCTGGCCATCGCCGGCCTCGGCATCGGCGCAGGCGGTGCCCATGAATACACCCAGATCGCCTGCCGCCCCGCCTCCGATGCGTTCGATCTCGCTATATCGGTCGATCGCGCCGACGCCGAGGCGATCGTGATCAGCTGCACGGATTTCGCAACGCTTCCGATCATCGAGCGCCTAGAACGAACGCTGGACAAGCCGGTGGTGACCAGCAACCAGGCAACCTTTTGGGCCGCCGCGCGCGCTGCCGGCATCGCCGATCGCGTGGACGGGGCTGGCCGGCTGCTGCGCGCGCACTGACGGATCCGGCGGACGCAACAAGACGTCGCATGCAATCGGGCACAAAAATAGGGAGCGCGAGGACGTGGTAGAGGGGAACGGCGGGTATCCGTCATTGAAAGACCGGGTCGCGATCGTCACCGGGGGCGGCCGGGGGCTCGGCTACGAGATGGCGATGGCACTGATGGAAGCCGGCGCAAAGGTGATGATCACGAGTGCGCGCGAAACGGGCGAGCTCGACAGGGTTGCTGCCGAAGCGAAGGCCATCAACGGCGACGGCGAATTGGCCGCAACCCAGGCCGATGTCTGCGACTACGACGCCTGTGAGCGGGTCGTGCGCGAAACCAAGGAGCGCTTCGGCGCGGTCCATTGCCTGGTGAACAATGCCGCGCGCGGACTCAAATCGGTCAATCCCGACTACGTACTCAACCCAACGCGTTTCTTCGAGCACCCTGTGGCGGGCTGGCACGAGATCATCACCACGAACCTGCTTGGCCCTTTCCACATGGCCCGCGCGGCCGCGCCGGGCATGGTGGCGCAAGGGTTCGGGCGGATCATCAATATCTCCACCAGCGACATCACGATGATCCGCAAAGGCTACTCGCCTTACGGGCCGACCAAGGCGGCGGTCGAAGCGATGTCGCGGGTCTGGGCGCAGGACCTTGCTGGTACCGGCGTGACGGTAAACGTCTATCTGCCGGGCGGCGCGACCGATACCGCGATCCTGCCCGATATGGAGAACAAACGCGGCGCCGATGGCAATCTGCTCGAGCCCGGCATCATGCGGGCTCCGATCCTGTGGCTCTGTTCAGATGCGTCCAATGAACATTCCGGCGAGCGCTATATCGCGCGCCTCTGGGACGACAGCCTTCCGCCCGCCGAGGCGGCGGCCCGAGCGCGCGATGTTCATCACGACAAACCCGGGATCATGTGAGCGGCGAAATCGACCAGCCGCCTCAATGCTCCATCAGCAGCGAGCCATACCCGGGAACCTTATCGTCGATGCCGGCCTGGCGGAGCGACCACCAATAGGTCGCGGTGTTGATCGCGATCACCGGCTTGTCGAGCCAGAATTCCGCGATCCCGGCGACGCGCGCCATGGCGAGATTGGTGCCGACCTGCACGATTGCCTCGACGGAGTCATCATTCACCTCAATTAGAGCGTCGCGCAGCTCCTTCTCCGAGACATGGGCGATGAGCTGGGGGCTGGCGCATTTGAAGCCCTTGAGGTTCACCACCTCGAAGCCGCAATCGGTGAAGAATTTGTGCACTTGCTCGTCGCCAATCGGCATGTACGGAGTGACGACCGAGATGCGCTTGATGTCGCCATAGCGCCGGAGCGCTTCCTGACAAGCATCCGAGCCCATCGAGACCGGCACACCCGCCCGCTCCTCGCAGTTTTTCTGGAAAATCTTCGAGCCCTCGAGGCCATCCCAGAAAGTCTCCGCCGACATGCCCATGATGACGCGTGCCGGAGAGCAGGTCACAACGCGGTCGATTGCTTCCATCAGCGTGGCGCGAATGTCGTGCATCAGCTGATCGAAATCCTCGTCACCGCCGATCTCATTGTCGGGAATGTGGATGCGCGAGAAGTGGTTGGTGACGCCGAAGGGCCGCATGCTGTCGAATTCGGGTTGTACCGAGGTGTTGGTCGAGGGCGCGATGACGCCGAATTTCATGCGGTAGCCGAGCGAGTCGGTCATTGAATTCCCCCTACTGGATCTAACAAAATCAGTCGCGTCAGGCCGCCGATGCGATGCGATCAAGTCTGCCAACGACCTCCTCGCAGGTCATCAGGTCGGCATATTTCTGGCCCATATCGAAGAGGTTCGCCTCGTGCGGGCCGATCGCGCGATCGCCCACGCAGTCGGTCACGACGATGGTAAGGAAGTTGTAGCTCAGCGCATCGACGACGCTGGCACGCACGCAGCCGCTGGTCGTGCAGCCGGTTACCAAGAGCGTGTCTACGCCTCGATTGATAAGCCAACCCAATAGTTCGGTGCCGAAGAACGCCGAGGCCTGGCGCTTGCGGATGATGAACTCGCCTGGAACGGGCGCCAGCTCAGCGACGATCTGTGAGACTTCGGCGGTTTCGGTCAGGGTTTTGAGGCTCGGCGCCTTCAGGGTGAATACCCCCGCATCGGAACCGTCGTCTGCATAGACCACGCGGGTGAAGGCCACGGGGATCTTGTTCGCCCGGCACGCGGCCAACAGCGCACGGGTCTTTTCGATCGCCGGCCCGATATTGCCGCCGCCGAACTGGTCGGGATCGTTAAAGCCGTTGACGAAATCGACGATCAGCAGCGCCGGTCGGTCGCCGAAACCCGAGCTGTGCCCCAATCCCTGGCGTGCATAGATATCGAGCTCACTCATCGCAACGCCTCCTTTGTCGAGCCCGGCGGCCATCGCCAGATCAACGTGTCCTACCCGGATCGTACACAATTTTCCGCCGGGACATGCACTTCCTTGGTGAGCCGCCGTCATGCGCAGCGTGCCGCAAGCGCAGGGCAGATATCCCGGAGACTTGACTACAACGGCGCCTGCTGACCGTCAGGGGATCGCCGCGGCCCGGCGCACGGCATCGATCATCGAGGCGCGTAGCATCATCGCGTAGGTGGCGTCCGGATCCTCGGCGGCCTGGCGCAACTCGTCCAGCGCGGCGGCGCGTTTATCCGGGTCGCGCTCGCTCATCAGCCGCTGGTTGCGCATCGTCGCTTCCTTGACGTATTCGATCGCAACCGGCCGCCGTTGGCGCTCATACTGGTCGAGCAGGTCGCGGTCGCCGCCGTTCCAGACCTTCACCAGCCGTTCGCCAAGATTGAAGGCATCGTGCAATCCGCCATTGAGCCCCATGCCGCCCAATGGGTTGTTGATGTGCGCGGCGTCCCCGGCGAGGAAGACGCGGCCGGCCCGGTATTTCTGGGCGACCCGCTGATGGATGCGGTAGAGCGTGCGATGGGCGATCTCGTATGGCTCGGGCCGCGCCAGCAGGCTCTGCATCCGCGCCTCGATGAACGCATCCGATAGCGCCACCTCCTTGGCCAGATCGGGGGCAACCGGAAACAGCACCCGCCACAGCGACTTGACCCGCAGCAGCACCAGCCATTCCTCGGGATCGGAGATGTAGTTGATGTAGGTCAGCTGGGGAAAATGATCGGCGAGCTCGTATTGCGTCGAGACGGAGAGAAAGAGCTCCTCGAAGGTAAATCCCTCGAACTCGACGCCGAGCGCGGTACGCACCGCGCTGGCGGCCCCGTCGGCGCCGATCAGATAGCGGCCGGCGAGGCACACGGCGCCCTCCGGGCCCGCAACCTCGAGGGTGACGCCCGACCCATCCTGGCGCAGGCCGGTGGCCCGGTGTCCGAAGAGCACCTCCGCATGGTCGTAGGCCGCCAGATCAGCCAACGCGAACCGCACCAGTCGCCATTGCTCGCATTGCACCCGATAAGGATGCGCCGTGTCATTGCGAAGCGCCGCCATGTCGAGGGTTACGACGGGACCGGTTTTCCGATCTCTGATCTGCCAACTGGGCGCGATCAGCCCCTCGTCGATCAAACGTTGCGTGATGCCGAGCCCATCCAGCATGTCGAGGGTCGGCGGATGGAAGGTCGAGGCGCGCAAATCCTCGATTGGCTCGGCCTCGGCCTCGCAGACGACAACCGGTATGTCAGCGCGCGCCAGAAGCAGCGCGGCGATCAGCCCCACCGGCCCCCCGCCGGCGATCAATACACGATCCGTCTCTGCCATTGCGTTGTCCGTTGTCCCCAGGCCGCCTCGTATCGCCGGCCGAGATGTTAGCGGCCCGTCGGCCCGTTGCGAAGCTGTGGCAAATCTCCGGCGCTTTGGTGATGAGGGCATGCGAAGCGCCGATTTGCAATGCAACCGACGACGCGTTGACATTGCCAGGGGCTCTATAGAGTATTGATTTCAGGGAGTTTGTGAGGATGGGAGGGGCCGGTGGCCTATGATTTTGTTCCGATTTCGCATCGGAAGCCGCTCAAATGGCCAAATGGCGCCCGGCTGGCACTGATCGTCACACTCAATCTGGAATATTGGGACCTCGTCAAGGATACCGAGGGGCCGTATTACGCCGGCGGCCCGCCGGTGCTGCCCGATCCGCTGCCCGGCAATGTTGCCGACTTCCCCAATTTCACCTGGCGCGAATACGGCCAGCGTGTCGGCATCTGGCGCATGATCGACACCTTCGATGCGGCCGGCGTTCCGGCCAGCTGCACGATGAACGCAAAGATGGGCCTTGAGCGACGCGCCGTCATCGACGCGGTCAATGAGCGCGGCTGGGAGCTGGTCGCCCATAATTACGAGCAAGGCGATCTGCTGACCAACTATACCTTCGCGCCGGACAAGGAACGCGCGCTGATCCGCAGCTCGCTGCAGGTTTATGAGGATACGGTCGGCCGCAAGGCCAGGGGCTGGCTGTCCTGCTCGCTCCGCAGCACGCCGAACACCCCCGGGATCTGCGCCGAGGAAGGCCTGATCTTTTTCTGCGACTACATGAACGACGACCAGCCCTACCTGATCCGAACGGATGCAGGACCGATCGTCTCGACGCCCTACACGATCGAGATGAACGACTTCACTTTGTTTCACCGCCGCGGCATGACGACAACCGCGGTTCTGGAGGCCGTCAAAGAGCAGTTCGACGTGCTCTATGACGAGGGTGGTACGAGCGGCCGGCTGATGAACCTGGGCCTTCACCCGCATGTCGCGGGCCACCCGTATCGCATCCGTGCGCTGCGCGAATTCCTGCAATACGCAAAGTCACATGACGAAGTGTGGTGGACGACCAGGGAAGAGATCGCGTCGTGGTACCTGGAGAACCACGAAAGCCATATTCCGAGCACCTCGGCCTGAGACGAGCGGAACGGCCATACGATGAACGTCGACATTCTTCTGCAGCAGATCGTCAACGGCCTGATGTTGGGCGGCATCTACGTGATGGTCGCAGTCGCGTTCACGCTCATCATCGGGATGCTCAATTTTCTCAACTTCACGATCCCACCGCTCTTCATGGTTTCGACCATGATGATGTGGGCCACCATGCAGGGCGGATTCGGCAAGGCGTTCGACCGCGCGCTGACCAGCCTGGTGGGGGTCAACGGAAAATTGATCGCCGGCATTGTCATGGCCCTTGTGGTCGCGGCCTTGCTGTCGCTCGTGATCGAGCGCTTCACCTACCGCTACATGAAGGCGAAATACGGAGACGCCACCGAGCACGCGATCCCGCTGGTGAGCTCGCTCGGCTTTCTGATCGTCTTCGAGCATCTGGTGATCGGCCGCTGGGGCTCGGATTCACTGACTATCACCTCGCCTTTCGGCAATGCGAGTCTTCACATCGGCAATATCCAGATAAGCGTTCCGCAATTGACCAGCCTGGTGCTGTCACTGGCGATCGTCTTCGCGCTCAGCATCATGCTCAAGCGGACGCGTCTCGGACGGGCCTTGCGCAGTATCGCCGAGGCACCAGACACCGCCGCACTGATGGGCGTGGAAGTACGCCGCATCGTGCCGGTGGTCTATGTCATCACCGGGCTGCTCTGCGCATTGGCGGGGGTTCTGTTCACCATCAATTACACCACCGTCGATGCGTATGTCGGCGACAAGGTTGCCACCGTCGCAATTGCCGGCATGGTGCTCGGCGGGCTCGGCAATGTTTGGGGGGCGATCGTCGGCGGGCTCTTTGTCGGCGTGCTGGAGGTTCTGTCGATCTATCTGTTTGGCTCGTCGGTGGAGAAAGTGCCGATCTGGGGGCTGCTTTTGCTGATCCTGATCATCAGGCCGACCGGGCTGTTCGGCCACACCGCCATCGGCAAGGGCAAGTTCTAAGATGGGCGAGCTTTCCGCGATCCTGGCGATCTTTTGCATCAACGTGATCTATGCCTACGGCGTCTACCTGCCCGCGGCATCGGGCCAGCTCAATCTCGGCGCGGCCGGGTTCATCATGATCGGCGCTTACGCCGGCGCCTGGCTCAACAGCAGCGCGGGGGTGGGCCTGCCGGCGCTCGTCTCGGTGCCGATCGCGGTACTTTATACAGCGTTGATCGGCTTCGTGATTTCGTTTCCGATCCTGCGCACGCGTGGCGTCTACATGGTGCTCGCCACATTCGCTTTCGCGGAGGTCGTCGGCGGCGTGATGCTCAATCTTGAATTCGTTGGCGGCGCCGCCGGAACGCCGGTCGACGCCCACGCCAATCTCAGCGTCTTGCTGCCCGCGGCGCTCGGTGTGGCGATCTTTTGCTACCTGCTGATGGCGACGCGGTTTGGACTGGCGATGCGGTCGATCCACGACGATGAGAGCGTCGCCACGCTGTTTGGCGTCAATGCACTGATGACACGGGTCGCCGCCTTCACCGTCGGCGGTGCGATCATGGGCTTCGGCGGCGCGCTTTACGGTCACTACTTCAACTATATCGAAGCGCAGCAGTTCAACGTGCTGCTCAGCATCTACATCCTGCTCTACGTGCTGCTTGGCGGCACGCAGACCGCCTGGGGTCCGTTGGTGGGCGCGCTGTTCTTCACCGCGGTTCCCGAGCTGATCCGCCAGTTCGGCAAGCTCGTCGAGGTAAAGTGGATCGAGGATGGCCGTTTCGTCGCCTTCGGCGCCCTGATTGTCCTCATGATGGTGTTTCGCCCCGAAGGCGTGTTGACGCGCACCCTGTTGGAGCGGGTCTTCGGCCGCCGGCGCGCCCATGGCGGCCCGCGCGCCAGGGAGACCGGCCATGCATAGGCCGGGCCTGCAATTCGTGGCCAACGGCTTGTTGCTTGTGGTCCTAGGCTCCTCCGCGCTGGGCGTCACCTTCCTGGAGGAGGGAGCGGCTATTGGTTGGCGCGTGGCCGCATTCGCTACGACCGCGTCGGGCGCGGTGATCTTGTGCATCGGCCTCTACGTCATGCAGCGAGCGTCAGACCCGGCGACGGCCGCGTTGCCGTTCGCGCCCGATCCCGACGCGATGCTGGCGGTCCATCATCTCGACAAGAGCTTCGGCGGCCTCAAGGTAATCGACAACGTTTCGTTCAGCGTCAAGCGGGGCAGTCGCACGGCCCTCATCGGACCCAACGGCGCCGGCAAGACGACGCTCTTCAATTTGATGACGGGCGTCTATCCGGTCGACAAAGGGGCGATCGCCCTCGACGGCGCCAACATCACGGCAGTACCTGCCATGGACCGCGTCACCCAGGGCATGTCGCGCAGCTTTCAGAACATCCGGCTGATGCCCCATCTCTCGACGATCGAGAATGTGATGCTGGGCCAGCACGCCCGGGCGCGGCGGATTGGAGCTCAACTTTTCCCGATCGGTTTGACGCGGGGAAATCGCTGGGTCGCCGAGGCCGAGGCGGCGCTGGATGTGGCCGGCCTGGAGACCTATCCCGGCCAGGTGGTTGCCGATCTGCCCTACGGCATCCAGAAGCGCATCGAGGTCGTGCGCGCGCTGATCTCCGAGCCCAAGGTGCTGCTGCTCGACGAGCCGGCGGCTGGGCTGAACATACGCGAGACTAGCGAGCTGCAGGCCTTGCTGAGGAGCGTTTCCGATCGCGGCATCACCCTGCTCGTGGTCGAGCACGATATGCATTTCGTCCGCACCCTTTGCGAGTATGTCGTGGTGCTCAATTTCGGATGTAAGATATTCGAGGGCACGCCCGAGGAGGTCCACCAGGACCGGCAGGTGCTGACCGCCTATCTCGGCGATCAAGCGATGGGGAGCACGCGCGGTGCTGCTTGAGGTCGAAGGGCTCGACGTGCGCTACGGCCGCAACCATGCGGTCAAGGCAATGGACCTCACCGTCGCGGAGGGTGAGATCGTCACAGTGCTCGGCGCCAACGGCGCCGGCAAGAGCTCGCTCTTGAAGGCCATCCAGGGCACGGTTCGGTCCGCCGCCGGAAAACTGCGCTTTGCCGGCAAGCCGATCAGCGGCTGGAGCGCGCCCAAGCGGGTCTCCAATGGCCTGGTTCTGGTTCCCGAGGGCCGGCAGATTTTCGTCAGTCTGACGGTTCACGAGAACCTTCAGATGGGCGCCTATACCCGCCGCGACTCCTACGACAAGGAGATCGACGATATCTATCAGCGCTTTCCCAACCTCGGCGAGCGGCGCGACATGCCCGCGTCGGTGCTGTCCGGCGGCGAGCAGCAGATGCTGGCGATCGGCCGCGCCCTGCTAGCCAAACCGAAGCTCGTGATGCTTGACGAGCCGTCATTGGGTTTGTCGCCGCTCCTCGTCGTAGAGCTCTTCAACCTGATCGAACAGCTGAACGACGATGGGCTGTCGATCCTGCTCGTCGAGCAGAACACGCATATGGCGCTGCACAGCGCGCATCGCGGCTATGTATTGGAACTGGGCACTATGGTGATGAACGGCACGCCCACCGAATTGAAGGACCAGGAACGAAAGCTGGAGGAAGTTTATCTCGGCGCTTCTTAGCCGGCGCGCCAACCAAGCCGTTCGCAGCCGCAGATCTGCGACCGCCTGATGAAGCGAAGCATCGAAGAACAACAAACCAAGGGAGTTGAACCATGAGACCACGACTGATTATGACCACTGCTGTCTTCGTGGCGGCTGCAATGATGACGCTGGAGGCGAGCGCACGCGAGCTCGTCATCGGCCTCAGCTATGGCAAGACCGGGCGCTACTCGTCGATCGGCAAGACCACCGAGGCCGCCGTCGATATCGCCGTGCGTGAGATCAACGCCAAGGGCGGCGTCAACGGCATGAAGATCAAGCTGGTCAAGTTCGACACGGCTGGCGATCCACGCCAGGCGGTGGTCGCGGTGCGCAAGTTCGCGCAGGACGACAAGGCGATAGCGGTGATCGGTCCGTTCTCGTCGTCAGAGGCGCGGGTCGCCTTCCCGGCCGGCGAGCGGCTTGGCATCGTGCAAATCCCCAATGCGAGCTCCGCGCCCAAGCTGGCGGACAAGTTCTCTTACGCTTACCGGGCCACCGAATCCGAATATCTGCAGTTCATTCGTGTTGTCACGACGCTCAAGAAAAAGGGCATGTTGAAGAAGAACGTTGCCATCCTCTACGCGCCGGACGATGTCGTGTCCAAGGCCGTGGGCCTGTTCATTATGCAGCCCATCTTCAAACAGTTTGGCGTCAAACTGGCAACCAAGCCCATTGGGTTCCGGACCGAGGCCTTCGATCTGTCGCCGCAAGTTTCGCAGCTGAAGGGGCTCAAGCTCGACTATGTGGGTGTCGCCGGCATCACACCGATCGCCATCCGCGTCCTCAAGGAGATGCGCCGCCAGGGCGTGAATACACCGATGATCGGCGGCCAGATTTGGGCCGATCCCGAGATCATCAAGCGCATGGGCAAGGCCGCCGACGGGTCGGTGTTCATCGTCTCGTTCTGGTACAAGCGCAATGCCCGCTCGCTCGCGTTCTCGCGCAAGTTCGTCGCCGAGGTGAAGAAGATGGGCATCGACAAGCCCTTCCCGCACCATGTCGATGCGTCGGCCTATGACACCGTCTACATCCTCGCGGCGGCAATGAGACAGGCCAAGGTGACGGGCGATCCTGCCAAGCTCAAGGCGGAGCGGACAGCGATCCGCGATACGCTCGCGAAGATCACCGTGCCGGGCGTGATTGGAGACATCTGCTTTGAGAAGAACGGCGATGCTCAGCTACCGGGGTATGTAATCACGATGAAGAACGGTCAGTGGGAACTGCTTGAGGAACACAAGCCGCTTCCTTGCAATAAGTAGGAAACGGCGGCCGGCACGGTCAGCCAGCGAGCGACTCCGCGCGGCGAGGCCTCAGCCTCGCCGCGCCACGTCGCGCTACGTCGCTCTGGCAACCCGATAGGGGCAGCTGAAGAAAGGACGGAAAATGCAGACATTCGAATTGCCGGAAACCGTTCGCGAGCAGGTCCGGCGGCGCCGGGCGCGCCTCCATGCCTATGAGCGGATTGACCCCGCGACGAGCGCGCTCGTCGTGGTCGACATGCAAAATTACTTCATGCAGCCGGGAATGCCTGCCTGCTGCGATGCGGCGCGCGATATCGTGCCGAACGTCAACCGCCTGGCCGGCGCGGTTCGCGGAGCGGGCGGCACTGTCGTCTGGATCGTGACCGAGGCGCTGCCTGCTGCGGCGCAGGACTGGCTGAATCTTTATGAGCTTGGCGACGATCATGTGCGCCAAGCGCGCATCGAGCAGCTCGCGGCGGGCTCGGAGGGCTACGCGCTCTGGCCGACAATGGCACGAATGGAAGCCGACCTCACGGTGACCAAGACGCGATACAGCGCCTTCATCGAGGGCTCTTCAGATCTTGAACCGCAGCTGCGCGCGCGGGCGGTCGACACCGTGCTCGTTGCCGGTGTTGCTACCAATGTCTGCTGCGAATCGACAGCGCGCGACGCGATGATGCGGGGATTTCGAACCGTGATGGTGTCGGACGCAAATGCCGCGAACTCGCAGGAGGAACACGCCGCCAGCCTCACAACCTTCACCCTGTATTTCGGCGACGTGCAGACAACCGACCAAGTCATCGACAATCTCTCGAGATCGTCGGGCGTCGGCGCCGCCGCGCAATAAGACACCCCCCGTGTGGCCAGCGTCGTGATCTCGACGCCCGAATTGATTGATATGACGCGGCGGCCTAGGAGCGGGCAAAGTGGCCGTGCCAGTCCGCCTCATGGATCCTTCGGGGATTGCCAGGGCCGATTTGGTCGGTTCCGCGCGGTGAGCTTGGTCAAGCCCGAGTTCAGATAGCGGTGGGTTCGGCAGGTTCGGGGGCGCTGCTCGCGGATGCAGCGCCCAGCGATCTCACCTCGCCGAACACTCCGTCGCGAAGCAGCTCCATGCTCCGGCGCACGAAATCGTCGGGCATGTTGCCGACCTTGATGATCAGGTTCATGTGGCCGTGGCCGAGCTCCGCATAGAGATGCCTGATCTGGTCGACGACCATATCCGGCGTGCCGCACAGCACCTGACCGTGCTCGATCCTTTCCTCCACCGGCATCAGCTTCATCTGCTCGTCCTTGTCGAGCGGGCGGATGTTGCGGTCGTCGGCATTGTATTTCGTGGTTTGCACGACGAGCTGGAGGGCGCGGTTGATGCCGCCCTGGAGCACATCGAAGAAGTACTGGGTGCCGCCGTGCAGGACCTGCTTGGCCTCATCGAAGGTCTCGGCGACGGCGGTCGGCAAGCCTATCATGAAGCGGTCGGGCCCGGCCTCCCAGCCATCGGCGCGCGCCTGTTCTTTGTAGATGTCGATAAGCTGCCTGGCCTGGCCGAGATCGGTCACGCGCAGGATGCCCATAACCGCCCGATGCTCGGCCGCGAACTTGGCCGAAGTCGGGCTGCCGCCTGACATCACCAACGGCGGATGCGGCGTTTGCACCGGCTTGGGCCAGATCGAGACGGCCCGGAACTGGTAGAATTCGCCCTCCCAGCCGAAGGGCTCGGGCTCGGTCCACGCCTTCAGGATCAATTCGACCGCTTCGCGCATGCGGCCCCAGGACTCGTCGGGCGCGATGTTGTAAGCGACGTATTCGTGCGGAATGCCGCGCATCAGGCCGGCGATGAGGCGTCCGCCGCTCATCACGTCGAGCATGGCGTATTCCTCGGCGATGCGCAGCGGGTTGATGAGCGGCAACAGGTTGCCGCATTGGAAAATGCCCGCCGTGCTCGTGCGCTCGGTGATCGAGGCGGCGATCAGGTTCGGGTTGGGCATCATCCCGAACGGGCTCATATGATGCTCGTTGCAGCCGATCTCATCGAAGCCGCATTCCTCGGCATAGATCTTGGCGTCGATATAAGTGCGGAAAAGATCGGTTGCGGTTTGCGCATCGAAGCGGCTGTTGGAGATCGGCCAGCCGAGCCCGGCTTCGTCGATGCCGGTATAGGGCATGTGGTGAGACTGGGAGAATCGCATCAGGATGCCTCCGTTCCGCTGCCCGGATTGACGATAAACGCCTCGCCGCGCAGCAGGAAGTCCTCGTAAAGCGCGCCGACGCGCTCGGGTTGGTCGATCTCGATGCTGTGGGCGGCGTCGTAAACGAAAACGAGATGTGCGTGCGGGATGTCGTGGCGCAGCTTGCGGACAGCCTCGACGGGAACGCGGACATCCTTTGTGCCGTGCACGATCAGCGTCAGGCAGCGGATTTCGCCAATGCGCCGGTTGAGCTCTCCGTCCCAGGCGGCGCCGATCCGATAATGCTTGACCGCGTCCCGGTTGCCGGCGAGCTGTTCGGCCGATTTGGTCTCAGGCGGGCGTTTGTCGGGATAGGCGTAAAGCTGCTTCAGCATCACCTCCGGCTCGAAGCTGAGCGGCGGCGCGTCCGGCGGCCGAAAGCCCGCCGGCGAAGCCAGTACGAGCGGCTCGACCGTCTCGGGGTGATCGATGGCGAGCCACGCACCGATCCAGGCGCCGAGCGATTGTCCGACTACATCGCACGCGCCATCGGCCAACTCGGCGATGAGTTCGGCGTAGAGATTGGCGATACCCGGGATCGTATCGAGCCCGGGCAGACGTTCGGTCCCATCGAAGCCAGGAACAATCGGCGCAATCAGGCGAAAGCGGTTGGCAAGACGCTCGATCGGGCCGGACAGCCTGAAGCCTGCCGCTGGATGCAGATAGAGCAGCGGCGGCCCATCCCCGGCTGTGTGGTATCGGACCTCACCTTGCGACAGTCGGATCGTTTTGGTTTCAAGTTTCATGGAAATCTCACCTGGATCTCTTTGCCGCGACTTACCCGGCGACCGTGACGGCGCCCAACTCGGGCATGACCCGGTCCGCCAGCAGTGCCAGCGAACGGGCCGATTCGTCGAAGGACAAATCGCCGAAGGCAAGACGGCAGACGAAATAGTTGATCCCGGCCTGCCCGGCAAGGCGCTCGATCGCTTCGGTTACCTGCTCCGGCGTGCCGGCGACACCAAGTCCAATCGCGGCCAGATCATCGAACGCCTCGGGATAGGACACGGTCACCGGAGCGCGGCCGGCCCGGTCCCATAGATACATGAAGCTCGAGCGCCAGGCACGGTAGCCACGGCGCGCGCTTTCCAGCGCCTCGTGTTCGGTTTCAGCGACGACGACGTGGCAGCTAAGCCCCATCATCGGCAGGGCCTTATGCGAATGCCCGGACGTCGCCCAGGTGGCGCGATAACGGTCGGTGATGGCGCGCACCGTGTCGGGCGGCTGGTTGCTGATGATGTTGATGGCGTTAGACGCGGTCCAGGTCGCCGCTTCTGGATTTGCGGTGCCGTACCAAAGCGGTGGATGGGGCCGCTGGACCGGGTGAAGAATCATCGGAATGTCGCTCACCCGATAAAAGGTGCCCTCAAAGGAAAAATCACCTCCGGCAAGCCCCTGAAGTACGAAGTCGAGTGCCTCCTGATACATCGCCGGCGTCTCGGATGGATCGAGCCCATAGAACCCGGCCTCGACGGGGGAAATGCCGCGCCCGACGCCGAGCTCCAACCGCCCGCCACTCAGCTGGTCGAGCATGCAAATTTCCTCCAGCAGGCGGAGGGGGTTGTACATCGGCAGGCAATAGACCATCGGCCCAAACCGCAGGCGGCGCGTGCGCTGCGCCACGGCGGCCAGGAACACGCTGGGCGAAGGCGCCATTCCCAGTGGCGTTCCGTGGTGCTCGGCCAAATGGTATGCATAGACGCCGGCCGCATCGTAGCATTCGATCAGGCGAAGGCGATCCTCGAAGAAGCTGTCGAGATCCGCCGCTCCGCGGTCGAGATGGTCGAATACACCGATATGCATGGGGGAATGGCTTCCGGCCGGCGGTTTGATCGGCCCAAGCCTGCCATCGGAGGTGTAAGCTGTCGAGACGGAAAGCCATGAGCCACGCTCATGCCGGCCCGGCACCGTGAGTGCAACGGGTTGCGCCATTGCCCAAGCCAACGGTCTTTGGAGAGGGGGACAAATGCCTGCCTATATCATTTCGCAGATCCGGGTCACCGATCCCGAACGCTTTGAGCGCTACCGCGAAGCCTCAATCCCGGTCGCCGAAGCCCACGGCGCCCGCTACGTTGCGCGATCCGATGCGGTGGAATGCCTGGACGGCGCCCACGACGGCCGCCGCGTGGTGGTCATCGAATTTCCCGACATGGCGCGGCTAAAGGCATTTTGGAACTCACCGGAATATCAGGCGGCCCGGGAGCTGCGGCTCGGCGCCGCCGATATCGATATCTGGGCCATTCCCGGCCCGGAGTGAGGCGATCGGCCGGTATGAAGCCCGCAACCGCGAGACCATTGGCGCACCGGCAAAACCGACCTAGAATGGTTTGTGTTCGAATAGTCAGTGTACGATCGATAATTCGAGATAATTGCGCCAAGCCCGCGAAAGCGGCGTCGCGCATGGACCGGAGAAACCCAATGATCAAATATCCAGCGCTCGCCGTTGCGGCGTGCCTTGCCATGGTGACCACCGCGGCCTCGGCCCAGGACAAGCCGATCGTGCTCAAATTCGCCGGCTGGGCGCCGCCGCAAATCAATGTGAATATCGTCAGCCAACGCTGGGCCAAGGAGGTCGAGGCGGCCTCGGGCGGGACGGTCAAGATCCAGTTCTTCTGGAACTCGATCGCCAACGCCCGCACCGTCTATGACGTCGTCCGCACCGGCGTCGCCGATATCGGCTGGATCCTGCAGCCGCTGGTCCGCGGCAAGTTCCGCAAGACCAGCGTGGTGGCGCTGCCATTCTTGGTGCGCAACTCGTCCGAAGGCTCAGTGGCGCTCTGGAACCTCTATTCCAAAGGACTGATCGCGGGCGAGTACGATCAGGTGAAGCCGCTCGGCATTGCCGCGCTTCCGCCGTCGATCATCCACAGCCGCAAGCCGATCGCGCGCCTGGCCGATGTCCAGGGCATGAAATTCCGCATCGCCGGCAGGGTGAATGCGCAGATGATCAGCACCCTCAAGGCGACCGGTGTCCAGATGGCGATCACCGGCGTCTACCAGGCGATGAGCAAGGGCGTCATCAATGGCAGCATCAGCCCCTGGCTCGGCTTCACGGCGTTCAAGCATCAAGAGGTGACGACCCATCATGTGGACGTGCCGATGGGCGCGATTGCCGGCATGACGGCCATGAACAATCAGACCTGGGCTCGGTTGCCGGCGAAGGCCAAGGCGGCCTTCACCAAGGTCTCCTTCGCGAAGTTGTCGCGGGACTACGGCGAGATCTGCGACAAGGACGTCGCTTTCAACCGCGGCAAGGTCGCCGGCCTGAAGGGCCACAAGATCCTCAATTTCTCGAAAGCGGAAATCCAGACGATGCAGGCGCGGTTCAAGCCCATCGAAGCGGCATGGGTGAAGTCGACCCCCGATGGCGCCAAGATCCTCGGCGCGATGAACCAGGAGCTGGCCAAGATTCGAGCGATGAAAAAGTAGCCGCGCCCGCTCGAAATCAAACGACGCCGGCGCCGGGATCAGGCGCCGGCGAACTCATCGGCTATGCTTTGCCAGCGTGCGGTGTCGAACGCCACTTTGTCGTGCGTCGCGCCGCATGAGCCGCAGGTCCGCGCGTCATCCGAAGCATTGAAGGCGGCACAGGCTTCGATATAGCCGCGCTGAATGACGGTTTCCGCCGTGTCCCAGACATGACGGTGGAGTTCGGCCTCGCAAGTACCGCAGTACCAGGCTGCGCCTTCCAGCCCCGCTTCGGCTGCCTTGTAGCGATACTGCACGCCTTCGTCCTCCGGCAGGACGCGGTGGGGCATGCCCGCCGGTACATAGACAAAGTCGCCGGGCTGGACGGAATGGTACCGCACCGGCCCCTCGGCGAAATGAACCTTGGCACGCCCCGACATCTGCACCAGCACGCAGTCCTTGCCGCAAATCAGATGGAACGGTTGCGGGCGGTCATTGCGGCTGAGATGAAGCTGCGGGTCGACGCCGGGCGGCAGCATTGGGTACTCATCAAAAGGGCCTGCGTTGGCCGCCTCCTTGAAGGTGTGAAACATCTGCTTCCCGCGCGGCGGCATGGGCGATCACTCCTCAGCCGCGCCGGGTGCGGCAACCGCTTGCAGTGCCGCCTGCGCACGATTGACCGCGATGGTCTGGGCGGCGTAGCGGTCCCAGCCCCAACGGTCGAGCGGGAACTGCGGGTTGACGTGGCCGCATTTCGGGCAGGTGCGCGAGGCGTCGCTGGCGTTGAACGCCTGCGCTGCCTGGGCGGATTTGACGACGGTCTCCAGCGGCGCATAACTCCCGTGCCGATCCTTGATCTCATCGGTCCCGGCCGGCTCCCAGTCAAAGTCGAGCCGAGCGAAATCGGTTTGGCACTCCTCGCATTTGAACCAAACGGCCTCCTCCTGTCGGTCGGTCTCGGCCTGGCGCTGGGTGATGCAGATCAGCGAAAAAACCTCCGGATCGTTTGGATCGGGCAGAAACTTGCCGACGCCGTGGGTGTTGGCATTTACCCGGACCAGCCCCGTGCGGGCACGGCCCGCCGCTCCGTCGGCGCCGAAGACGATCACGACCTCGTCGACAGTGTTGTAGTGCTCGAAATAGCCATAGTCGCCCGCCGGCCGGCCCCAAAACAGGGCGATCGTCGGCACGATGGCGCCGGCATGCAGGTACGGGAAAAGCGGCGCCAGGGTGCATGTCAGTCCGCGCGCATGCTCGTAGATGTTGATCTTGAGCGGCTCGTGGCCAGGGTCGGGCGGGGGTATCGTCAGATCTCCGCTCATAGAAATGCTCCTTAGTCGATCAGTCCGGCATCGCGGTAATAGCGCGCGGCGCCCGGATGCAGCCGGATCGCGCTCTGGCAGATCTTGGCCGGGTCCAGCGGATAGGTCAGCGGGCTGATCGCGGGATCGAGATGGCGGTACTGCCGCTCGATGATCTCCATCGTGTTGCACCCGGCCCAAGCCATGAGATAGGCCACATCATCGTCGAATTCGGGGCGCACCATCATCAGCCAGTCAGACCAGTCGATCGCCTCGATTTCCTGATCCTGCCCGACATGGTACCCGGCCGGGACGATGTTGGTCTGCCAGTTGTAAGTATCGTTCAGCTGCTTCAGCACCTCGTCGTCATAGCGCAGAAATGACAGCGGCTTGTCGCGGGCCAGGTTCCGCCAATAGGGCGTCATGATGGCTTCGTAGAACAGCACGTTGGCGCGGCCTTCACGGACCGCCAGGGCACATTGATCCGGCGGGTTCGCCAGCACGAAGGAGCCGCCCCATTCGAAGATCTTCTCCTTCGGGATTTCGGCCACTTCCAGGAGCTTCTCAACGACGAAGCCGATATTGTTGTCGCCGTCATTGGGCGCGGTGGATATGTGCAGCGCCGGTTTCTTTTCGCGGATGTCGTCGAAGCTCCTGATGCCGAGCTCGGCATCGACGGCGAAAAGCAGGCTGTCGGTCTGGGGCATCGTGCCAAGAGACATCAAGTTGTCGCATTGCCTGCCTTCATAAAGACCGATGCCGTCGAGCGCGTTTTGCACCATATGGGCCGGCGTCGACATCGCCATGTCGACATCGCCATTGGAAACGGAAAACACAGTCTCCGCCGCCGCATAGGGTGTGTGCCAAATCGCGTATTTCGAGCCCTTGGCGCTGAATTCCATGAGCTGGGAGCCGAGCCAGCCGCAGACCCGGTGCAGATTGGCCCACCCCCAGTCGCCCATCAGATGAACTTCGATCTGCCGATCGATCTTCGGTGCTTCGATCGTCTTCATGGCCGCCAATTCCTTTGTCTCCAATTCTGGTGTCCCCAATTCTAATGTCCGGACGGTCCCTGCGCCGCGCGCGAGCGGGGGTCCAAACCCATGCGGTTATTTCGCAACCGCCGGCGAGGTCTCTTTATGCCAGCGCTCGAAGCGGTGATGCGCCTCCGCCACAGCCTTCGCCTTACTTTCCTCCGTTTCGAGCGAATAGGCGAACTCCATGCGGATACCGTTGGGATCCCAGAAATAGATCGAGCGCACGAAATCGTCATGGCCCATCGGCCCGACAACGTCATGGCCGGCGCCTTCGAGACGGAGCTTCAGATCCAGTAGCTCGTCCTCGCCATCGACGGTCAGCGCCAGATGATTGACGAAGGCGGGGGTGTCCGGATCGGGCTGGCTGGCCCGGCCGTCGCCCAGATCGAAGAAGGCGATCATCGAGCCGTCGCGCAGGCCAAAGAAGAAATGCGCGAACGACACGACATCGCCGGTGGTTGTTTTCATGTCGTGCTCTTCCACGACATGGACCAAGGGCAATCCCAGCAGATCCTCGTAAAAAGCCCGGGTCGCCTCGGGATCCTTGCATTTGTAGGCATAGTGGTGGAAACCGCGCACGGCCGGAATGCTTTGCGCCCGTGCGGCTGCTGGCTTGTCGGCGATATTCATCTTCGCACTCCGTGGCAGGATTTTCCGAAATTGCGGCTGGAATGGTATACGCGGCATAGTGCGCGCGCAATCTAGCCTGCGGACAAGACAGGGATGCAAAAACGGGGATGGAGGCGTTCGGCACAGGCACCGGGCCGGAAAGGCCTGCCGGTCTTTTGGACCGGGTCGACCGTTCGCTGAGAGCGTCCAGCCGAGGCATCGCCCTGATGGCCGTCGGCGGCATGTTGCTGCTGTCGATCCTGACGATCATCGATGTCTCGATGCGGGCCGCGCTGAATACGCCAATCCCCGGCTTTTATGAACTCAGTGAGCTCGTCATGGCGATCGTCATCGCCTGCTGCTTTCCCGCGGTGCTGGCGACGCGCAGCAGCCTGACGGTCGATTTCCTGGGCGAGAAGCTATCGGCTCGGCTGCGCGCGCTCTTCGAGGCGACCGGCGCGTTGCTGTTGCTGGTGTTCATGCTCCTGCTGACCTGGCGATTCGTGCTTTATACCGAGGGTTTGGAATCCAGAAACGCGGAAACGGTGACCTTGCTGTTGCCAGTGGCGCCTTTCTGGTGGGCCGTGACCGCCGTCTGTGGGTTCGCGGCGCTGGTGCAGGGCGTGGCTTTCGCGGGTTCGGTCCGAAGGCTTGGGGATCAGCTTCGTGCGAGCAGCGCGGCGCCGGCCAGAGGCGGCCGCGCCTGGCTGGCGACAACTGCGGCGGCCGGGTTGCTGGCCGCTGGCGCTATCATTTTGTTGCTTGTCTCAAGGCCGGGCGCCGGACCGGTTGAAGGCAGTGGCCTTACCGTTGCAACGTTCGTGGCCATGCTGTCGCTGATCATGCTGCAAATCCCGCTCGCGGCCGCAATGGGGCTGATCGGCCTCATCAGTGTTGCCGCCGTGACCGGCGGCTTTTCCGCGGGTCTTTTCAAGCTGGCCACCGATGCCGGCGAATTATTGATCAAGCTCGACCTGGCGGCGGTGCCACTGTTCATTCTGATGGGCGGGTTCGCGAGCGCGGCGGGCGTGTCTTCCGACGTCTACCGCCTGGCGAATGCTGTGCTTGGTCGGTTTCGCGGCGGATTGGCGCTGGCCACAATCGGCGCCTGCGCGGGATTCGGCGCGGTCACCGGCTCGTCCGTCGCCACTGCGGCAACCATGGGCCGGGTGGCGCTGCCCGAGATGCGGGCGCGCGGCTACGAGGATCGGCTCGCAACCGGCTGCGTTGCGGCGGGCGGCACGCTCGGCATGTTGATCCCGCCCTCGGCGATTATGGTGATCTATGCCGTGCTCGCCGATACATCGATCAGCAAGATGTTTGTCGCCGCGATCGTACCGGCCATCGTCGCGACGCTGTTCTATATGGCGGTGGTGCTCATCCGCATCCGTTTGTCGCCTGATCTGGCGCCGCGCGGTGAAGCGGCGCCCGCCTCCGAACTCCTGGGCGCGCTTTTCGGCAGTTGGTCGGTGCTCGTGCTCTTCGGCATCGTCGTCGGCGGTATTTATGGCGGCATATTCACGGCGACCGAAGCCGCGGCTGTGGGCGCCGGCGCTGCCTTCCTGTTCGCCTGGATCAGGAAGGGCCTGTCCGCGGGCGCCTTGTGGCGGGTGCTGGAGGAAACCGCCTCCAGCACGGGCATGCTCTACATGATCGTGATCGGAGCGATGGCGTTTGCCTTTTTCATCGGGGTGACGCAGCTTCCCAACGACCTTGTCGCCTGGACCACCAGCCTTGATCTGGCGCCGGTCGTGGTCGTGCTTGCAATCCTGCTGCTTTATATCTTTCTGGGCGCCTTCATGGACCCGATCACTATGCTGCTGATCACGGTTCCCGTGGTGCTGCCGCTCATCAACGGCTTTAACTATGATCTGCTCTGGTGGGGCATCATGACAGTGATGGTGATCGAGATCGGCATGATCACCCCGCCGCTTGGCCTCAACGTCTTCGTCATCAAGAGCATTTCCGGCGGCACGCCGCTCACCACCGTGTTCCGCGGTATCATGCCGTTCCTGCTGGCCGATATACTAAGGTTGCTCCTGTTTCTCGCAATCCCGGCGCTTGTGCTGTGGCTGCCCGGTACGATGAAATGAGCGTGCCGGATCAGACCGACCTTCGGCCCAAATGGGGTTTCCGGTGTGCAGGCAACAACACCCGAATGCGGCGGGCGCCGCGGCGTTAACCATCTGTTAGCCCTCGCTAGCTACCGTTGCTGGTAGGAAACACGTTCAGCCGAGCCGCCCGAAGGAGGCCGAAATGCGCATGATCCTCACCGCACTCGCGGCCATCGTGATCGCGTCCCCCGCGCTTAGCGCCGGGATGGCCTGTCACAATCGGGGCACCGTCAAGCAGCACCTCTCCAAGAATTACAAGGAGAAGTCGATGGCCCTCGGTGTCGCCAACAATGGCGGCGTCGTCGAGCTGTTCACCGCGAAGGACGGAAAGACCTGGACGATCGTCATCACTTTGCCGAACGGGCCAACCTGCCTGATCGCCGCCGGCAAGGATTGGGAAGAACTGCCGTTGGCTGTTTACGGCAGGGCGCTTTAGGTTATTTGCTGCGGTTCCTGCCCGCCCCCTCACCTGGCCGCCCACGGGATCGTATTTTCATGGGCGGCCAGGTGAGGGGGCGGGCAGGCGCCGAAACAAAGTAACTACTAACGCGTTCCAAAGAACGAGCGGAACGTCCGAAACTCCACATCGTTGAGATCGTCGGTGAAGATCGGCCATTGCCGGCCGGCCGAGGCCGCCCGCAGGGTTTCGCGGGCGCGGGCGAGAACCTGTGTCGTTTCGGCCCTTGCCGCCTGACGGGCCAGAACCGCACGCATGCGCTCCAGGCTGGTCGGACGCTTGGTTGCAATCAGCATGTAGTTGCCATGGCCAATGAGGAAGGTGCTCGGGAACACGCTGCGCACCGTGCGGATCATCGGGTTCAACAGCTCGCCAGTCCCGGTCGTCGAGAGCACGTTCATGATCACGATGCCGTTCGCGCTGAGCCGTTTGCTCACCAGGGCGAAGAATTCCTTGGTCGTGGTGAAAAACGGAATATGGCCGGTGACATAAAGGTCGATGGCGATAACATCGTAGGTCTCTTTCGCGTTCGACACGAACCAGCGCGCATCCTCGGCAACCAGCGTGACCCGCCGCTCGCCCTTGAGCCCAAAGTATTCGCGCGCCACCTTAAGCACCGCTGGATCTAGATCAACCCCGGTCACCGTGAGCTTCGGGTAGGCCGTGACGAGCTGCTTCAGCGAGGTGCCGCCGGCAACGCCGAGGAAGAGAACCTTGTCGCCACCGTTGAAGTGCGGGCCGATCAGGAATGTGTCGTAGTAACCCCCGGTTAGCAGGCCAGTTTTCGACATCGTCGTCTGGGCTCCGAGCGTGTAGTTCAGATAAAGGTCGCGCTGGGTCGGCGAGTCGAAGACACGAATGATGTTGTGGATCGATTCCGCGCGGTAGATCTCGCCGGGCTGGCGATCAATCGCGAAAGGAAAGCCGAGCGCCAGGATAACCGCCGCCACGGCGGCGGCGGCGAGGCGGCGTGACGCATAAGCCATCGCCAGCACCGCAAATACCAACAGGGCTGCGGCAACAAAGTGGCTGAGTCGTGTGCCGAGTTGAGGGATCGCATAGAAGGAGGCGAAAAAAGTGCCGCCAATGCTGCCGATCGTGGAGACAGCGTAAACCAGCCCGGCGCTGTTGGCGATCCGATCGGTCGCTGTGAGTTTGATGACGATGGGCGAGATCGTCGCCAGCAGCACCGATGGCACCCCGAGCAGAATGAGCGTGCCAAACACGGCGCCCCAGGCCGGGCCAGCCACCCGCATCATCGGCATGAAATCATTGGCGAAACGCGGCACGACAAGCACGAAGGCGGTCGAGATGATGAGCGCGGACAACAGAAACCGCTGGGCGCCGGGTCGGTCGCCGATGCGCCCGCCGATGAAATAGCCAACCGCGAGCGCCGCCATCACGACGCCGATCAAACCGCCCCACTGATAGACCGAATAGCCGAAATAGGGCGCCAGGACCCGCCCGCCGAGGATTTCCAGCATCATGATGGTCCAGCCGCCGATGAAGGCGATACCGAACAGCAGCGGCCGTGCCAATCCATCCGCAATTGCCGGCTCGGCCGCCGTGGGCTTTGCCGTACTGGTTGATTTCGCCTTCGCCAAAATGCGTCCGTCCGCCGGAGGAAGGTGGGACGGCACCCGTGATACGGAAGCCGGCCAATGAAATCAACGTCCCTCGCGAGCCGAGGCTTTCAGACGCGCCTCCTCTGCGCCCGGCAAGCGCAGCCCTTGCCAAAGTTCGGCGATCTGCCCATAGTGCACGCCATCACCAGGGGGAGCCGACGGTCGGCTGAGAGGTCCCGCATGCGGGACGACCCCTCGAACCTGATCCGGATAATGCCGGCGAAGGGACGCGTGACCGCATGGCCACACCGCAAAATAGTGCCCCTCCTGGTGTTTCCGTTCACGCGGCGCGGCTCGACTATGAAGATCGCCCTCTCTTCGCTGATCTCGACTTCGCGGTCGCGCCTGGCCTATGGACCTGCGTGCTCGGTGCGAGCGGCGTCGGCAAGACGAGCCTGCTGCGCTTGATCGCCGGGCTGGTCGCACCCTGGAGCGGCAGCCGCGTCCTCTGTTCGGACGGCGGCCCGGTCGCCGGGCGCACGGCTTATATGGCCCAGCAGGATTTGCTGCTGCCCTGGCTGTCGGTCCGCCGAAATGTAGGGCTCGGCCTCAAACTGCGCGGCAAAACCGCCATCGCCGATAAAGCCCCGGGGCGGGTACAAGAGCTGCTGGAGATGGTCGGGCTGAGCGACAAGGCCGACGCGCTGCCGCGCACACTGTCGGGCGGACAACGCCAGCGCGCCGCGCTTGCCCGTACGCTGATGGAAGACCGTCCGATCGTGCTGATGGACGAGCCGTTCTCCGCGCTCGACGCCGTCACCCGGCATCGCATTCAGGGGCTCGCGGCCGCCCTGCTCAAGGGCCGTTCGGTGCTGCTCGTCACCCATGATCCCATGGAGGCCCTGCGCTTGGGCCACAGGATCCACGTGATGTCGGGCCGGCCGGCCAATCTCGACGAGCCTCTGACGCCGCCGGGCGAGCCGCCGCGCGACATGACCGATACAAATCTGCTGCGACTGCATGCCGAGTTGCTGGAGCGGCTGGCGGCGGCGGGCGAGGCATGAGCGCGATGCGGATTGCACGCCCCATCATCATCATCGCAGGCTTGGGTCTGATCTGGGCCGCGCTAGTGTGGGTCCTGGCGATCCCGCGTTTCATTCTGCCCGGACCGCTTTTGGTGCTGGAAGCCTGGTGGGAGAATTTCTGGCATGTGCTCTATCACGCCCAATTCACGGCGATCGAAATTATCGGCGGTCTGGCGCTGGGTGCCAGCCTCGGTACCGTGACGGCACTGACGATGGCCTATTTTGGCGGCGCCCGGCGCTGGCTCCTTCCGGTTCTCGTGGCAAGCCAGGCGGTCCCGGTCTTCGCATTGGCGCCAATCCTGGTGCTGTGGCTGGGCTACGGCATGGCTTCGAAGATCGCAATGGCGATGCTGATTATCTACTTCCCGGTCACGGCCGCCTTCTTCGACGGGCTCAGACGCACTGACCCCGGATGGCTCGATCTCGCCCACGTGATGGGCGGCTCGCGCTGGGCAATGCTGACGACGATCCGCATTCCGGCGGCGCTGCCGGCGCTGGCATCGGGCCTGCGCGTCGCCGCGGCGGTCGCTCCGATTGGCGCCGTGGTGGGCGAATGGGTCGGCTCCAGCGTCGGCCTGGGCCATCTGATGCTGCATTCGAATGCACGCGTGCAGGTGCCCCTCATGTTCGCCGCGCTCTTCACCCTCATCCTGCTGTCGCTGACGCTCTACTACACCGTCGACGCCGTCCTGCGGCGGGCGCTTGCCTGGCAACCGGAAAGCAATCCCGCCGATGATCGTTGAACGCGGCGACACCTCAACGAAAGCCCGAAAATGATGATGAAGACAATCCGGCCGCTTTTCGCTCTTGCCACGCTGCTGCTCGCACTGAGCAGCGCACCCGCATCGGCGCGCGACAAGCTCACTCTGGTGCTCGACTGGTCGATCAACCCCGATCATGCGCCGCTCTATGTTGCAAAGGAGAAGGGCTTCTTCCGCGAGGCCGGGCTCGACGTGACGCTGATCGAGCCGGGCGACCCGAACTCGCCGCCGCGCCTGGTGGCCGCCGGCCGCTACGATCTGGCGATCTCCTACCAGCCGCAACTCCACATGCAAATCGACAGGGGGCTGCCGTTGGTGCGCATTGGCACACTCGTGAGCGCGCCGCTGAACTCGCTGGTGGTTCTGAAGAGCGGGCCGATCAAGTCGATCCGCGATCTTAAAGGGCGCAAGATCGGCTATTCGGTCGGCGGATTTGAAGAGGCTCTGTTGCGCGCGATGCTCGGCAAATACGGGCTCAAGATGGCGGATGTGACGCTGATCAATGTCAATTTCTCGCTCTCCCCGGCGCTGATGGCCGGCAAGGTCGACGCCGTGATCGGCGCCTTCCGCAACTTCGAGCTCAACCAAATGGATATCGAGGGCCGGCCCGGGCGGGCCTTCTTTCCCGAAAACGAAGGCGTGCCGCCATACGACGAGCTGATCTTCGTTGCCAACCGCAATGCGGCAAGCGATCCGCGCCTGCCGAAGTTCCTGAAGGCAGTTGCGCGCGGCGTCGCAGCCTTACGCAGCGACCCGCAAGGCAGCTGGAATTTTTTTATCAAGGGGCGGAAGAAACTCAATGACGAGCTCAACCGCCGTGCCTGGCGGGACACGCTGCCCTATTTCGCCGACAACCCGGCCGCACTCAATGTGGAACGATACAGGCGTTTTTCGGCCTTCATGAAGGCGCAGGGATTGATCAAATCCATACCGCCGGTTGGCAGCTATGCCATTGAGCTCAAGTAAGCGCTGAAATAGACACACAGATCGGTAGGGCGCGGGCATTCGCCCCGGATTCTCCCGGTTTTGCTGGAATCGACGACCCCGCCATACTAAGTTTTTCAAGGGAGTGATGGCGCTCGCCACCGTTGGCTTGCGGGTGCTTGATCGTCGTAGCGCAGGAGAAGCTGGATGGGGGGAGCGTTCTTGCGCGGCGTCAGCTTGGTGGCGTCTCTGGTCGCAACATGGCTGCTGCTTTCCGGACATTACGAGCCGCTTATCCTCGCCTTTGGCGCGGTTTCCTGCGTGATCGTAGCGCTGATCTCCTATCGAATGGGCGTGGTGGATTATGAGGGGCATCCCGTCCATCTGGGATGGCGGCTGCCGGTCTATTTGTGTTGGCTGCTCTGGGAAATCGTGAAGGCAAATATCGATGTCGCCAAACGCATCATCAACCCGCGTCTGCCGATCAGCCCGACCGTGTTCACCCTGGAAACGAGCCAGCCGACGGAACTTGGGCACGTGATCTACGCCAATTCGATCACCCTCACCCCCGGCACGGTGACGCTGCAGGTGAACCGCGATGAGATCGAGGTGCATGCGCTTTCGCAGGAGGCTGCCGACGATTTGGCCAGGGGCGAGATGGACCGCCGCGTGACCTGGATCGAGGGGACGCAATGAACACCGCCAACGCGCAATGACTTACAATACCGCCGTCATCGCCGCTGTGACGATCGCGGTCATCATCGTGCTCGCGATGGCACTTGCGCGGGCCATCATCGGACCAACGGTTTACGACCGCGTCCTTGCGGTCAATATGATCGGCACCAAGACAGTGGTGCTCATCGCCCTGGTCGGATATCTCGACGGCCGCCCGGACTTCCTCGACATTGCGCTGCTTTATGCACTGATCAACTTCATCGGCACGATCGCGGTATTGAAGTTTCTGCGTTACGGCGATCTTGGCAAGGCCTCCGAAGAAGAGGGCGATATCTGATGGCGCTGGCCGCGGACATCGTCAGCTGGACCCTTATGGGCGCGGGCGCGCTGTTCCTGCTGATCGCCGGTGTAGGAATATTGCGCCTGCCAGACGTCTTCACGCGGATGCATGCCGCTGGCATCGGCGACACGCTGGGCGCTGGGCTTATTCTGGCCGGACTCATGTTTCAGAGCGGCTTCAGCCTGGTTACGGTGAAGCTGGTTTTCGTTCTGATCCTGCTGTTCGTGACCTCGCCGACGGCAACCCACGCTTTGGCCAAGGCTGCGCTAACCGGAAATGTGAAGCCATTGCTTGCAGAGGATCTGGAGGGCGAAAAATCCAAGCGCTGATCGATATCCTTTTGCTCGCCTTCCTGGCGGCCACCGCGATCGCGATTGTCCGGCTGCGCAATCTCTTCGCCGTGGTAATGCTGTCGGGTCTCTACAGCCTCTTGTCCGCAGCGATATTCGTCGTCCTGGACGCCGTCGACGTGGCCTTTACCGAGGCGGCCGTTGGTGCCGGCATCACCACGGTGCTGCTACTGGGCACGCTGGTGTTGACGGATCGCGAAGAGAAACAAGCCACAAAGTTTAGCCCCTGGCCCCTGGCGGTGGTGCTGATCACTGGCGCTGCGCTTGTGTTCGGAACGCTCGACATGCCCGGCTTTGGCGATCCGAACGCTCCTGCGAACAAGCATGTCGCGCCCGAGTATCTGTCCGACAAGGTGCCACAGAACCCGTCAGGCGACCCGGTCAGGGTGGGCATTCCCAACATTGTCACCACGATCCTGGCGAGCTACCGCGGCTATGACACGCTGGGCGAGGTGACGGTCATCTTCACCGCCGGCATCGGCGTATTGCTGCTTCTGGGCGCATCCGCCCGTCATGGACAACCGGCGCCCGGCGAGGCGCCAGCGCCGCGCCTGCAGTTCCCGCGGCGCCGCAAATCTCCGGCCCCCTCCTCCGAACGACCGGAGGGCGAGGCATGAAGCATCATTTCGTGCTGCGTGTCGTCGCAAAGTTCGCGATCCCGTTTATCCTGCTCTACGCGCTCTATGTGCAGTTCCACGGCGATTTCGGCCCTGGCGGCGGATTTCAAGCCGGTGTTATCTTCGCCGCCGCCTTTATCCTCTATGCGCTCATCTTTGGATTGGACAAAGCGCGGCACGCCGCCCCTCCCGGGGTCGTTCGCTTGGGTATTGCGCTAGGCGTGCTGATCTATGCGGGTACCGGCGTTGCCGGAATACTGCTCGGCGGAAATTTCCTCGACTATTCGGTGCTCGCTCATGACGCCGCGCATGGTCAGCATCTGGGCATCCTGATCGTTGAGTTCGGGGTCGGTGTCACCGTTGCCTCGGTCATGATTTCAGTATTCTTCGCCTTTGCCGGGCGAAGGCCGCCGGAAAGGTAACGGCCGCCCATGGATTTCGCTGAGCGGGTGTTCGGGCTCTACAACTACTGGATTGCCATCCTGTTGATGATGGTCGGGTTTTACGTGGTCATGGCGAGCCGGAATCTTATCAAGAAGATCGTGGGCCTGACGATCTTCCAGACCTCGGTCTTTCTTCTCTACATCAGCATCGGCAAGGTGCGTGGCGGCAGCGCACCGATTATCGACAAATCGATCGAGACCTACTCGAATCCCCTGCCCCACGTCCTCATCCTGACCGCCATCGTTGTCGGCGTGGCCACGGTTGCGCTCGGCCTGGCATTCGTCGTCCGCATTAAGGAGGCCTACGGAACCATCGAGGAAGACGAAATCCACAAACAGGATGAGCCGGGTGATTGACGCGCACCTCCCGGCGCTGCAGATCGTGCTGCCGCTGGTCGCAGCGCCGCTTTGCGTGGTACTGCGCGACGCGCGCGCGGCCTGGGCCTTGACGCTGCTTATCTCCTGGGCGGCGCTGGCGATCGCAATCATGCTGTTGGTGCAGGTGCTAGCGACCGGGCCCATTACCTACGAGTTGGGCAACTGGCTGGCGCCCTGGGGCATCGAGTTCCGGATCGACGGCGTCAACGCGTTCATTCTCGTTGTCGTCTCCGCGATCGCCGCCATCGTCGTTCCGTACGCCTATGCCAGCGTCAAGGCGGAAATCGAAGAAGAGCGGATCTATCTCTTCTACTGCATGTATCTACTCACGCTGACAGGACTGCTCGGCATCGTGATCACCGGCGATGCCTTCAACATTTTCGTTTTTCTCGAGATTTCCTCACTTTCGACTTACGTGCTGGTCAGTTTGGGCCGGGACCGACGGGCGATGACGGCGGCCTACCAGTATCTGATCATGGGCACCATCGGCGCCACCTTCATCCTGATCGGGATCGGTCTGCTCTACATGATGACCGGCACGCTCAATCTGGCCGACCTTGCCAAGCGGGTGCCGCCGATCGCCGAGAGCCGCACGGTTTTGGCCGCTTTCGGCTTCATCACCGTTGGGACCAGCCTCAAGCTGGCGCTCTTCCCTTTGCATCAGTGGCTGCCCAACGCCTACGCCTACGCGCCATCGACCGTCAGCGCCTTTCTGGCCGGCACGGCAACCAAAGTCTCGCTCTACATCCTGATCCGCTTCATCTTCACGGTGTTCGGGGCGAGCTTTGCCTTTGGCACACTGCCGCTCGACATCGTGCTTCCGGTGCTCGCCGTGCTGGCGATGTTCGTCGCCTCGACCGTCGCGATCTTCCAGCAGGACATCAAACGCATGCTCGCTTATTCGAGCATCGCGCAGATCGGCTACATGATCCTCGGCATCAGCTTCGCCTCCGTGACCGGCGTCGCCGCGGGGCTGTTGCATATTTTCAATCACGCCCTGATGAAGGGTGGGCTGTTCCTGGCGCTGGGCTGCGTGATGCTGCGCCTTGGCTCGGTGCAGATCGAGGATATGCGCGGGCTCGGCAAAAGAATGCCCGTGACGATGGCGGCATTCGTGGTCGGCGCCCTCAGTCTGATCGGCATTCCGCTGACCGCGGGCTTCATCAGCAAGTGGTATCTCGTGCTGGCAGCGCTCGAAAAGGGTCAATGGTATTTTGCGGTACTGATCGTGCTGAGCTCGCTGCTCGCCGTTATCTACATGTGGCGCGTGATCGAGGCGGTCTATTTCCGGCCGGTACCGAATACCGACGCGGCCAGGAACGCGCGCGAGGCGCCCCTCGGCATGCTGGTGCCCATGTGGGTGCTGATCGGCGCCAATATCTATTTCGGCATTGAGACGTCGGGCAGCCTTGGCGTGGCGCGGCGGGCGGCAGCGATGCTTCTGGGGGCCGGGTCATGAGCGTGACGCTGCTCCTCTCGCTCGCCCTGACCGTGCCGCTGGCCGGCGCGGTGCTGATCGCCATGTCCGACCGCAAGCCAAACCAGCGCGAGACTATGACGCTGGTAACGGCGGTGGCGCTGTTCTCGATTGTTGTTGCCTTGACGACGAGGGTCCTGGCGGGCGAACGGCCTTATCTTGAACTGCTCGACATCCTGCCCGGCTTTGCGCTCGCTTTCCGCATCGAGCCGCTCGGCATGATGTTCGCGCTTGTCGCATCGTTCCTGTGGATCGTGAACTCGATCTATTCGATCGGCTATATGCGCGGGAACAACGAAAAGCATCAGACGCGTTTTTACGTGTGTTTCGCGGTGGCGCTGTGGGCGACCATGGGCGTTGCCTTCTCCGCCAATCTGCTTTCGCTCTTCGTGTTCTACGAGCTGTTGACGATCTCGACCTACCCGCTCGTCACCCATCACGGCGACGAGAAGGCCGTGCGCGGCGGGCGCACCTACCTGGGCATCCTGCTGACCACATCGATCGGCGTCATGCTGCCGGCGATCATCCTCACCGCCTATCTAGTGGGCACGCTCGATTTCAAGACAGGTGGTATTCTCGCGGGCAAGGTGTCGGATGAGATCGGCGGGCTTTTGCTCTTCTTGTTCATGTACGGAACCGGCAAGGCCGCGCTAATGCCGATCCACCGCTGGCTGCCCGCGGCGATGGTGGCGCCAACGCCGGTGAGCGCGCTTTTGCACGCCGTGGCAGTCGTCAAGGCCGGTGTATTCATCGTGGTCAAGCTGATCGTCTACACCTTCGGCATCGGCTACCTCTCCAAGCTCACCAATGCCGAATGGCTCCTTTACGTTGCCGGAGCGACGATCCTGATCGCCTCCGTCATCGCGCTGCGGTCCGACAATCTGAAGCGAAGGCTTGCCTATTCGACGGTGAGCCAGCTCTCCTACGTCATCATGGCGGCGGCGATCCTGGTGCCGATCTCGGCGATGGGGGCGGCGATCCATATCGCCGCGCATGCGTTCGGAAAGATCACGCTGTTTTTTGCCGCCGGCTCGATCTACACGGCCGCGCACAAAACCGAGGTCAGCCAGCTCGACGGGATCGGCCGGCGCATGCCCTGGACCATGGGAGCCTTCGCGATTGGCGCCCTTTCGATGATCGGCGTCCCGCCCACCGTCGGCTTCATCAGTAAATGGTACATTTTGCTGGGTGCGCTGGACGCCAAGGCGACTGCGGCGATTGTGGTTATTGTTCTCAGCACAATCCTCAATGCCGCTTATTTCCTGCCCGTGGTCTATGCCGCCTTCTTCAGGAAGCCGCCGGTGGACGAGGCGCACAATCACGGCGAAGCGCCGCTGGCGATTGTCATCGCACTGACAATCACGGCGGGCGGCACGATTGTCCTCTTTTTCCTGCCCGGCCTGCCAGTAGCCCTGGCGCGGTCGATGGTTGGCCTCGGCGGATAGGATACTTGGCATGAAGGACGACAAGAACACATCGGGCGACCTGCATTGGCTGGTCCGCCCGCAAACGATCCGGCGCCTCTGGTTCATTTTTGCAGCGGTGCTCGCGGCGACGGTGATCGCGGGCCTGTTCGTCTCCCTGCCCGGTCACTTCAAATGGGACGGCGAGTTCTGGTTCTTCGGGGCCTACGGCTTTGCCACCTGCGCCGTCATGGTGTTCGGGGCCAAGGCGCTTGGTTTCATTCTGAAGCGGCCGGACAATTACTATGACGATTGAGCCATGACGGTCGAGCAAATCCCACCGGGCCTGATCCTCATCGTAAGCGCATTGCTGCTGCCATTCCTGCGCGGCCGATGGCGCGCCGCGCTCATCCTGCTGGCGCCGCTTGTGGCGCTTTGGCTGGTCTGGCAAATCCCCGACGGCGCCACGCTCACAACGGCCTTCATGGGCATGGAGATGATCGTCGTCAAAGGCGATCGGCTGAGCCGGCTTTTCGGGACAATATTCTGCATCATGGCCTTTGCGGGTGGGCTTTTCGCCCTGCGGCAGGCCCGGACAATCGAGCTGACGGCAGCATTGTTCTATGCGGGCAGCGCGATCGGGGTGGCGTTTGCAGGCGATTTGATCACTGTTTTCGTGTTTTGGGAGCTGATGGCGCTCGGCTCCACGGTCGTGATCTGGTCGGCCGACACCGAGGCGTCGCGGCGGGCCGGCCTGCGCTACGTGATGATCCACCTTTTGGGCGGCGTGCTGCTGATGGCGGGCATCGTCGACTTCGTGGCGGCCAAGAACACGATCGCCTTCGGGGTGGGGCCGATCCAGGAAGTGTTGACAGTCAACCGGCCCGGCACCTGGCTGATCCTCGCGGGCTTCCTGATCAATGCCGGTGCGCCGCCGCTCTCGGCATGGCTGCCCGACGCTTATCCCGAAAGCTCGCCGACCGGCATGGTCTTCCTCTCGGCCTTCACGACCAAAACGGCAGTTTACGTCCTCTGGCGCGGCTTCCAGGGCTTCGACGTGCTGATCTGGATCGGGCTCTTCATGGTGTTCTACGGCATCATCTATGCGCTGCTGGAAAACGACATGCGGCGCATTCTCGCCTACAGCATCATCAATCAGGTCGGCTTCATGGTGTGCGGCATTGGCATCGGCACCGACTTAGCGCTCAACGGGGCGGCGGCGCACGCCTTCACGCATATCATCTACAAGGCGCTGCTGTTGATGTCGGCCGGTTCGGTGCTCTTTATGACCGGCAAGCGCAAATGCACCGATCTGGGTGGGCTATTTCAGAGCATGCCGCTGACCTGCATCTGCGGCATAATCGGCGCGCTTGCGATCTCGTCGTTCCCGCTGACATCGGGCTTCATCAGCAAGTCGATGATCTCTCAAGGCGCGGCCGACCAGCATCTGGCGCTCGTCTGGTTCCTGCTTGCCGCGGCCTCGGCTGGCGTTTTCCTGCACGCCGGGATCAAGTTTCCGTGGTTCGTATTCTTCCAGAAGGATTCAGGGATGCGGCCGCCGGACCCGCCCTGGAACATGCGCCTGGCGATGATCCTCTTTGCCGCCCTCTGCATCGGGCTCGGTGTTTGGCCCGAGCCGCTCTACGCTCTGTTGCCGCTGCAGCCGGTGACCTACAAGCCCTACACCGGCTATCACGTCGTGGAGATGCTGCAGCTTCTGCTATTCTCCGGGCTCGCCTTCTTCGTGCTATTGCCCTTCATGAAGCGGACGCTGACGATCAGCCTCGACGTCGATTGGTTCTGGCGGCGTTTAGGCGCCATGCTCGCGCGCGAGTTCACAACCCACAGCAACCGCGCCCGCGGCTTCACCGCCGAACGCCTGCAGAACCGTCTGAGCAAAGCGCTGGAGACTGTCTTCCACTTCCACGGGCCCAGGGGAATTCTGGCGCGCACCTGGGATACCGGCACCACGACGCTGGTCATCGTCGGACTGCTGGCGGCTTATCTGATGATCTACTTCCTCTAGCCGCCCAGGAACAGGCGGCCGACTTCAGGATCTTCGAGCAGATCGTCTCCCCTGCCCGCCTTGGCGAGTTGGCCCGAAACCAGCACATATCCCAGATCGGCGAATTCGAGGCCCTTCTTGGCGTTCTGCTCGACCATGATGATGGTCTTGCCCTCGGTATTCTGCAGATCGGCGAGGATTTCGAACACCTGATCAATGAAGCGGGGCTCCAAGCCAATCGAGGGTTCATCGACCAATAATATCCCGGGCTCCATCACCAGCGCCCGGGATATCTCAAGCAGCCGACGTTCGCCACCAGAGAGCACGCGGGCGGGCTGGCTGCGGCGTTCGGCCAGCCGGGGATACTTCTGAAAGACGTTTTCGGCCGCTTCCCGGGCTCGCGCGGTGCGCTCCATCAGATAACCACCCATCCACAGGTTTTCCTCCACCGTCATGTCAGGAAAGACGGAATTGTCCTGCAGGATGTATGCGATGCCGGCACGCTTGAGTTTCTCGTTTGCGCTCATGCGGGTGACGTCATTGCCGCCGGCGCGGATTGTGCCGCCGAATATGCGCGTGAAGCCGTAGATCGAATGGAGCACCGTCGACTTACCCGCACCGTTCGGGCCTATGAGACAAAGCGACTGGCCGGCGCCGACGCGCAAATTGAACCCGTGCAGGATCTGCATCTGGCCGTAGCCGGCATCGAGCGCATCGATGGTCAGCGCCGGCGCGCCGGTGAGGAGCGCATCGAGTGCCGATGGATCGGGGCTTTCCAGCGTCAACGCTTGCGCCTCGCGCACCACGTCGTCGACCGAAATGACGGTATCAACCGCGCCGAGCCCGTAGCCCGCCGCCTTGCCCCCACCCGAAGACGCGCCTTCCTGGCCCATTCAGCTAGCTCCGAGATAAGCGTCGACGACACGCGGATCGCTTTGGATCGCCTCGGGCGGCCCCTCCGCCAGCAATTCGCCGTGGGCGAGACAGTAGATGCGCGTCGCGAGGTTCATGATCACGCGCATGTTGTGCTCGATGACAAACAGCGTGATGCCGAGATCGGCATTGGCACGCTGCAAGCGGTCGATCAGGCCGTTGATGAGTGTGGGATTGATACCGGCGGTTGGCTCGTCGAGCAGCAGCATGCGCGGCTCATTCATCAGCGCCATGGCGAATTCGAGCAGCTTCTGCTGGCCAAACGAGAGATCGCCGGCGCGCAGGAAACGCTTGGAGAAAAGACCCACGAATTCGAGCAGCGCTTCCGATTTTTCTGCGACCTCAGGCGGGTGCCGCGACAGCATCGCGGCAAGCCGCACGCCCCTGTTCGGCACGCTGGCGCCCATATTCTCCATGCAGGTCATCTTGGGGTAAATGCGGGTCTGCTGGAACGTCCGCAGCAGGCCGAGCCGGGCGATGCGCGGAACCCGCAGCCTGGTGATCTCTTTGCCGGCGAAGGTGATCGAGCCGGCATCGACCGGATGGTAGCCAACGATCGTATTGAAGAGCGTCGTCTTGCCTGATCCGTTCGGGCCGATCAGCCCGACAATTTCTCCCTCATCTACCGCCACGCTGACGGCGCGATTGGCAACGACACCGCCGAAACTCTTGGAAACGCCTTCGACAGCGAGGAGCGGCGTCATCGGGCCGCCGCCGATTGCGCGGAGATTTCGACCCGCTCGCCGAAAAGCTGCGGCCAGCGGCTGTGGATCCAGCCCATGATGCCCTCGGGGAAGAAGACGACAATGATGATGACGAGAAGCCCAAGCGCGATGTTCTGGAAGCCGAGCAGATAGGTCCAGAGTAGCTCTTTCGTGGCGTGGAAGAGCACAGCTCCGATCAATGGCCCCCACAGACTGCCCTTGCCGCCGAGCACCGCCATCAGCACCATCCAGACGCCGAGACCCGGCCCGTCGAACGCCGTCTCTTCGGGGTCGACGAAACGCACAATGTTGCCATAGAGCGCGCCACAAACACCAAGGAAGAAACCGCTGACCGACCAGGCAACGACCTTGTAGAGCGTGGTCGCGATGCCCATCGCCTCGGCCTTGTCCTCATCGTCGCGGATGGCATTGATTGCGAGGCCGAAACGGGTCGCATAGAGCCAGCGCAGGAAGACGATCGTGGCCGCGGCGAGCGCGAAGCAGAGGAAGTAAAACAACAGCGACTTGTCCTGATCGCTCGCACGCCCGCGGCCGGGCAGATCGGGCATAATGATGCCCGAACCGGCGCCGACATATTCCCAATTGGCGAAGATCTGCGCGATGAATATGCCGAGTGCCAGCGTGCCGATGGCGAAATAATGGCCGCGCAGACCGAGGATTACGAAGCCGAACACAATTGCCAGCGCAAATCCCACCAGCGCCGCCGCGATCAAGCCGGGCGCAAGGCCCCCCAGGTATTGTCCCATGCTGAGCGCCAGGGCAGAGCCTTGCTCGCCGGCCGCCGTATAGGCACGCATGTTGGTAAAAGGCGCGATCTGGATAATCGCCGAAACATAAAGTCCGGCACCAAAGAAGACGATATTGCCGAAGGAGTTGTAACCAAGCTGGCCGCCCATCGTATCCCAAGTGTAGGCGACGATCACCATAACCCAGAAGATCGAGAGTTGCTTGACGATCGCGGGAAACACAAATGGTGCGACGATCGAGACCGCGCCAATCGCCAAACAAAGTATGAAAAAGCGCCGGGACGAGCCGTCGCCGGCCATGGGCGAGGTGCCGGTCACGCAAGATACTTTCGCTGCATCGCCAGGCGCACACTGCGATAGAGGAGCACTACCAATAAAAGCCCGGTCACGAAGGCGACCTGGTAGCTCGTGCCGATCACGAATTCGGCGACTTTTTCCGCCGCCCCCAGACCCAGGCCGGCCACGATCACCCCGGTGACGTTGCCGAGGCCGGCGATGATCACGATCATGAAGGCGCGGACCGTGTAGATGAGCCCGGTGAAGGCGTGGATGGTCAGCGTCATCGAGACCAGCACGCCCGCGACGCCGCACAACGCCGCGTTGAGAGCATAGGTGCGGGCATAGACGCGGTTGGCGTCGATGCCCATCAGCCGCGCCGCGCGTGCGTTCTGGGCCACGGCGCGGATCGATTGGCCGTCACGGGTGTATTTCAAATAAAAGGCGAGGAAGCCGCCGACGACCAGAGCAAAGGCGAGGGCCACAACGCGCACCCGCTCGATGGCAAGCTCCCCCATGTCGGTCCGCCAAGCCGACCAGGTTCCCATATTGTGCGGCGCGATGACATCGTCGGCGGTGAAGACGCTGTTCATGAACTGCTGCAGCAGGATCGATATGCCGAAGGTCGCCAGGATCGAGGTAAACATGTCCCGGTCGACGATCCGAAAGATCACCAGCCGGTAGACGACCCAGCCTATGACGTAGAGAACCGCCGGCGCCAGCAGCAACGCCCACAGTGCGTGCACGCCGGGCCAGGTCAGCGATAGCCCGATCGCGTCAATCCGAAAGGTCCATTGGCCGGCCGTATAAAAAGCGATGAACCCGCCGAAGATGACGTACTCACCCTGGGTCAGGTTGATGATGTTCATGACGCCCCAGACCAGCGCCATGCCATAGGCGATCAGTGCAAACACCGCACCGATCATGATGCCGTCGAAGATCAAGTTGAGCAGGCCGACAGGGTTCTCGGCCAGAAGCTGGATATTCTCAAACATCGTCGGCGCCCGCCGGCATCAAACGAAATCCCCCGCGCTTCGGTTCGCGGGCGCGGGGGAGTTCATGGCCCTTTTCAGCCCTTAACGCTTGTCCCAGCCAGGCATCGGGTGACGGATCTTTGAGGACGCCCATTTCGTGGGCGCCACGACTTTGTACTGCCCGTCCTGGATTTGAAAGAGCACCATCGGCTTGACAATGTTCTTGCCGCTCGGATCGAACTTGACGTTGCCATAGAAGGTCTGCATTTGCGTTGCCGCCAAAGCCGCGCGGACCTTACCGGTGTCGAACGCGTTGGCCCGCTGGAAGGCGTCGGCATAAACGAGCACCGCCGCGGCCGATTCGGCAGCCTGGTATGGCGGCGCATAGCCGTATTTGTCTTCGAAGGTCTTGGCGAAGTCAGCCGCACTGCCGAACACCTTGTCCTTGTATGACAGCGTCGGCGCCCATTGCGAGGCGCACAGCGTGTATTCAGCCTTCTTGCCGTACTTTTTGATGATCTGGGCTGAATCGCAGTGGGTCATCGCGAGCATCGGCACATTGACCCTAAGCGCAGCGATCTGCCGGATAGCGAGCGCGGCACCCTTGGAATGCCCTGAGACCACTAGAATATCGGGCTTCACCAACTTCACTTTCTGGAGGATGCCCTTCATATCGGAAAGATCGCGCGGTAGGCGACCGTCCACCACAATCTTCATCCCGTAGCGCTTAGCGTCATCAATGACGCCGGCTCGCACGTCCTGCGAGAACGGATCGTTCTCGAAGGCGAGCGCAACACGGAGCGAGCTTGGCTTGCGGCCCTGCTCCTTGGCTTTCTCTGCTGCCAGAGCGATCGCGCTGGCGAGATACTGCTCCGAGGTCGACAACACCGCGAAGAGATACTTGTAGCCTTTGGTGAAGAGCGACCGCGAGGCGCCGTTCGCCTCGACCATCGGGATCTTGTACTTCTCGGTGACGGGCACGATGGCCTTGGTGAGACCGGAACTGTATGGCCCGAGCATATATTTGACCTTGTCCTGATTGATCAGGCGCTCGGCCAATTGCGCGCCGCGTGCGCCGCGCGACTCGTCATCGTAGTAGATGATCTTCAGCTTGTACTTCTTGCCGCCGACGCTGACCCCGCCCATCGCGTTCAGGCGCTCGACGGCAAGATTGTAGCCATTGATCGTGTGCTTGCCGTTGGTCGAGTACTTGCCCGACTTGGATACGGCCGCGCCCAGCACAATTGTGTCGCCTTCGACCTTGGCGCCTGCCGGCGTGGCAATCACCCCGATCAAACCGACCGATGCCAGCGCCGCGGCAGTCATCCTCAGTATCGCCATCACGCTTTCTCCCTGTTTCCGGTCATATCACCGTCGTTTGTTACTGAATCTCCGCCGCTTGTGATCGGTGATTTGCTCGATAACGGTGTTCATGGCCAACAATACCCTGACCTTTGGGTTTCGCAAGATCGAAGGCCGATTTGGCCTTGGAACCCATATCAACGCTCGCGCCGGCTTGCTTGCCGCTACAGAGGGCAACAGATAGATTGGCGCATCCTATTTTCGAGATCTTCGTGGAGTTCAAATCATGGAAATGACCGGAGAATACCGGATCCCGGCGCCGCGCGAGGAAGTGTGGCGCGCGCTCAACGATCCGGACGTGCTCAAGGAATGCATTCCCGGTTGCGAGGAATTGGAGAAGATCTCCGATACCGAATTCACCGCCAAGGTGAAGTTGAAAGTCGGCCCGGTCAGCGCGCGGTTCACCGGTGCGGTAACGCTGGAAGACCTCAAACCACCTGAAAGCTACTCGATCGTCGGCGAGGGCAAGGGTGGTGCCGCCGGCTTCGCCAAAGGCGGCGCGAAGGTCATGCTGGAAGACGATGCGGGCGTAACCGTGCTGCGCTACGAGGCCGAGGCCAAGGTCGGCGGCAAGCTCGCGCAGATCGGCTCGCGGCTGATCGCGGGCACGGCGCGCAAATTGGCCGACAAGTTCTTCAGCGCCTTCGCCGAGACCGTGGCGCCCGGGAGCACCGCGGAAGCCGATGCCGCCGATGCCTGACGCCCGGTCGGAGCGACAGAGCGAAGCCGTGGTGCGCCGCGGCCTGCCCTGGCCGGCATGGGCACTCGCCCTGATCGTCGCGCTCGCCAGTATCCTCTATCTGTTCGTGATCTACCTGCGCTAGCGCCGACCGGCGTGCTGTGTATTTACTATTCCAAACTTGACGCGTGGCGGCGCGGCAAAGACACTAGCCCAATACGGGTTCGAAGCGCTTCGGCTCGCGGACCAGGCCGCGCCAGCGCAACCAAACGAACGAATGATAACGCGGCGGAACACGCCAAGTCTCTGGGAGGGAGGACGGATGTCAGTCACCGTGTCCATGACGCTGAACGGAAAGCAGGTCTCGGCCGATGTCGAGCCGCGCACATTGCTCGTTCAATATATTCGCGAATATATCGGCCTTACCGGGACGCATGTCGGCTGCGACACCAGCCAGTGCGGCGCCTGCGTCGTGCATGTCGGCGGAAAGTCGGTGAAATCTTGTACCTTGCTCGCCGTCCAGGCCGAGGGCGCCAACGTGATCACCATCGAGGGGCTCGCGACCAATGGCGAACTGCACCCGATGCAGGCGGCGTTCCGCGAGAATCATGGTTTGCAATGCGGCTTTTGTACACCGGGCATGATCATGAGCGCGCTCGACCTCGTCAGCCAAAACCCGACCCCAAGCGACGGCGACGTTCGCGAGTGGCTTGAGGGCAATCTGTGCCGCTGCACCGGATATCACAATATCGTCAAGTCGATCCGGGCCGGCGCCGAAGCGATGAAAGGGTAGAGCGATGACCGAGACAGGAATCGGCGCCAGCGTTCGCCGTAAGGAAGATTATCGCTTTATCACCGGCGCAGGCCGGTATGTGGACGATATCCAATTGCGCGGGCAGGCCTATGCCACGTTCGTGCGTTCGCCCCATGCGCACGCCGAAATCACCTCCATCAATACCGACACGGCCAAGGCCGCCGATGGAGTGGTGGCGGTGTTCACCCAGACCGATCTGACGGCTGGCGGGCTCGGCCCGCAACCTTGTGGCTGGGCGGTCAGCAGCAAGAATGGCGATCCGCACAAGGCGCCGAACTTCCCGCTGATGGCGGAGGGCCGCGTGCGTTATGTCGGCGAAAATGTGGCGCTAGTCATCGCCGATACGCAAGCCCAGGCCAAGAGTGCGGCGGAAGCGGTCGAGGTGGGCTACAAGTCCTTGCCGGCCGTGACCTCGGCAACAGCGGCACTCAGTTCCGACGTTTTGTTGCACGACGACGCACCCGGCAATCTCAGCTTCGACTGGGAGCTCGGCGATAAGGCCGCCACCGATGACGCCTTCACCAAGGCCAGTAGCGTCGCCAGGATCGAGGTCGTCAACAACCGCGTGATCCCGAACGCCATGGAGCCGCGCGCGGCGGTTGCCGACTACAATCCCGGAACCCAGGAACTCACGCTCTACACGACCAGCCAGAACCCGCACCTTGCGCGGCTGTTGCTGACCGCGTTCTTCCAACTCGCTCCCGAGCACAAGCTGCGGGTTGTCGCGCCGGACGTGGGCGGCGGCTTTGGCTCGAAGGTCTTTGTCTATGCCGACGAAGTGGCCGTCGCTTGGGCTGCGCGCGCAACCGGCCGTCCGGTCAAGTGGACCGCCGAACGCTCCGAATCGTTCATCACCGACCGGCACGGGCGCGACCACGTCAGTACGGCGGAGCTGGCGCTTGATGACAATGGCAAGTTTCTTGCCTTGCGGGTGGAAACCGTTGCCGATCTGGGCGCTTATCTGTCTCTGCTCGGCACCGCGATTCCGACCTGGCTCTATGCGCCGCTCTTGGCCGGGCCCTACATCACCCCGGCGGTCTATTGCAACGTCAAGGGCGTCTTTACCAACACCGCGCCGACCGATGCGGTGCGCGGGGCGGGGCGGCCGGAGGCGACCTATCTGCTCGAACGCCTCGTCGACAAGGCGGCGCGCGAGTTGGGCGTCGACCAGGCCGAGCTTCGCAAACGCAATATGATCGCCAATGACGCCTATCCTTATCAGACGCCGGTGGTTCATCAGTATGATTCTGGCGACTACGGTGCATCACTGGACAAGGCGGTGGGGATTGCAGATCTCGGCGGCCTCGCAGCCCGCCGGGACGCGTCGGAGAAGGCCGGCAAACTGAGGGGCATCGGGTTCTCATCCTACATCGAGGCCTGCGGGATTGCCCCTTCGGCGGCGGCAGGCGCGATCGGCGGCGGCGTCGGCGGCTGGGAATCAGCGCAAGTCCGCTTCAATCCCACTGGCAGCGTCGAGGTTTTCACCGGATCTCACTCCCACGGCCAGGGACATGATACGACCTTCGCCCAAATCGCCTCGGACAAATTGGGCGTGCCGATCGAGAACGTGGAGGTCATCCACGGCGACACCCAGCGCCACCAGTTCGGCATGGGCACATACGGTTCGCGCTCGCTGGCCGTCGGCGGCTCGGCGATCGTCAAGGCCACGGAGAAAATCATCGCGAAGGGCAAGAAGATTGCGGCCCACCTGATGGAGGCCTCGGAAGCCGACATCGAGTTCGATGGCGGCAACTACACGGTCGCCGGCACTGACAGGTCGGTCAACATTGCCGAGGTTGCCTTCACCGCCTATGTGCCGTTCAACTATCCCGAAGGCGTGGAGCCGGGGCTCGATGAGAATGCATTCTACGATCCCCTCAACTTCTCGTTCCCGGCGGGCACGCATATCTGTGAAGTCGAGGTCGATCCCGAGACCGGAGTGGTCGATATCGCCAACTACGTGGCGGTAGACGATTTCGGCACGCTGATCAACCCGATGATTGTCGAGGGCCAGGTGCATGGCGGCATCGTCCACGGCGTCGGCCAGGCGTTGCTCGAAAACACGGTCTATGACGACGAAGGCCAGCTCGCCTCGGGCTCGTACATGGACTACACCATGCCGCGCGCCGACAACGTGCCGAACTTCAACGTCGACTACACCAAGACCGAGTCGCCATTGAACCCGCTCGGCGTGAAGGGATGTGGCGAAGCAGGGGCAATCGCGTCGCCGCCGGCGCTGATCAACGCCATCGTCGACGCGCTGTCGCCGCTTGGCGTCACCAATGTCGACATGCCCGCCACGTCCGCGAGGGTCTGGCGGGCCATTCAGTCCGCAAAAGCGGCAGCCGAGTAAGGGAGGCAACGACCCATGTACAGCTTCGAATATTCCAAACCCGCCTCCCTTGGGGAGGTCGAGAGCGCAGTCGGCGAGGAAGCGGTTCTGCTCGCCGGTGGCATGACACTCATCCCGACGCTGAAACAGCGCCTGGCGAGCCCGGATCAACTCATCGATCTGGGCGCGATTGCCGAGCTATCAGGGATCAGTGTCTCCGGCGACACCGTGACCATCGGCGCCATGACGACCCACGCCGAAGTCGCGTCCAGCAAAGAGGTGGCGAACGCCATCCCGGCGCTGGCCGCACTTGCCGAGATGATCGGCGATCCGGCCGTGCGCAATCGCGGCACGATCGGCGGCTCGATCGCCAATAACGATCCGGCGGCCGACTATCCCGCCGCCGTGGTCGGGCTTGGCGCCACCGTCAAGACCAACAAACGCGAGATTGCCGGCGATGATTTCTTCACCGGCCTGTTTGAGACGGCGCTCGACGAGGGCGAAATCGTGACTTCGGTCTCATTCCCGGTGCCGGAGAAGGCTGGGTATTCCAAATTCCCCAACCCGGCTTCGCGCTACGCGATCGTCGGCGTCTTCACAGCCAAGACCGGCAACGGCACGCGGGTCGCAGTGACCGGCGCGGGACCTTGCGTCTACCGGGTCGGCGAGATGGAAAGCGCGCTCGACGACAACTGGTCGGCCGATGCCGTGGCCGGCATTTCGGTCTCAGCCGATGGCCTCAACGAGGACATCCATGCCAGCGCCGAATATCGGGCGCATCTGGTAACCGTGATGGCCAAGCGGGCCGTGGCAGCCTCGTAAGGAATCCTGCCCCTCACCGGGGCCACTGAATTCGGGGCAGGGGCGGATTTTGGTCCGCCCCTGCCCTTTTTCGGCCCGCCCGTGACAGCCAAGCCGCGAGGCACTAGATATTGAGGGTAGGCTTAGAAAAGCGGCCGCGTCCGAACCCAAGCAGAAAGAGACCGGATTGAGCGAAATCCCAACAACCGTCGAGGACACGCTCGACCTGCTGGCTAAAGGCCACTACGTGGCGGATAAGAGCCTCGCAACCGCCATCTTCCTTGGCCTGAAGCTCAATCGACCGCTCTTCCTGGAGGGCGAGGCGGGCGTCGGCAAGACCGAGATCGCCAAGGTGCTGGCTGAGACGCTGGGGCGCGATCTGATCCGCCTTCAGTGTTACGAGGGCCTTGACGTGTCGAGCGCGGTCTACGAATGGAACTACTCGGGCCAGATGATCGAGATCCGCCTGGCCGAGGCCGAAGGGGTCAGCGACCGCGACCGCCTACGCGACGACATATTCTCCGAGCGCTTCCTGGTGAAACGTCCCCTGCTCCAAGCGCTCGAGCCGCATTCCGGCGGCCCCCCGGTACTGCTGATCGACGAGCTTGACCGCACCGACGAGCCCTTCGAGGCCTATCTGCTGGAGGTGCTCTCCGACTTCCAGATTACGATCCCGGAGATCGGCGCGATGAAGGCAAAGGAGCCGCCGATCGTGGTGGTGACCTCGAATCGCACGCGCGAGATCCATGACGCGCTGAAGCGCCGATGTTTTTACTACTGGGTCGATTATCCCGATGCAAAACGGGAACTTGAGATCCTGACGATCAAAGCGCCAGGTGCCGGCGAGGCGCTCGCGCGCGAGGTGGTGGCCTTCGTCCAAAAGCTGCGCAAGATGGATCTCTTCAAACTGCCCGGGGTGTCGGAGACGATCGACTGGACCGCCGCCCTCACCCAGCTCAACGTTATCTCGCTGGATCCCCAGAGCATCGATTCGACGCTTGGCGCACTCCTGAAATACCAGGACGACATCTCGCGTATTCAGGGCAGCGAGGCGGCCGGCATCCTCGACCAGATCCGCAACGAGCTCGCGGCAGCCGGTGCGTCCTGAGGCCGGCTGCGATGACCGAGCAACCGCCCGTCCCGAACGTCCCCGACGAGAGCGGTGGGCGGCTTGCCGAAAACATCATGCATTTTGCCCGGGTCCTGCGCGCGGCGGGACTGCCGATTGGGCCTGGGCGCGTCTTGGATGCGATCGAAGCGGTCCGGGCGGTTGGTATTGGCGACCGCGCGGATTTCTATTGGACACTCCACGCGGTATTCGTGAACCGGCGCGATCAACGCGATCTCTTCGATCAAGCCTTCCACGTCTTCTGGCGTAATCCCAAGCTGCTGGAACGCATGCTGGCGACCGTGCTGCCCTCGATCGACGTCCCCATGGAGGAAGACAAGGAGCTGTCCCGGCGCATCGCCGACGCCATGAACATGGGCAACGATCCGGCTCAAGGCCGAGGTGAAGAGGACGAGCCCGAGGAGATCGTCTTCGATGCGGCGATGACCTTTTCGGACCGCGAACTCCTGCAGAAGCAGGACTTCGAGGCGATGAGCGCCGAAGAAATTCGCAAAGCGCGCGCCATCATTTCTCGAATGCGCCTGCCGATCATGGATGTGCCAACCAGGCGTCATCGGCCCAATCCGCGCGGCGCCCGTATCGACATGCGCGCGACCTTGCGCAAGGCGCTGCGCTCCGGTGGCCGCGACATTCCGCTGGCCCGGCGCAGCCGTCGGCGGCGACATCCGCCGCTGGTGATCCTCTGCGATATTTCCGGTTCGATGAGCCGCTATTCGCGCATGCTGTTGCACTTCATGCACGCGCTGACGAACGACCGCGACCGGGTGCATACGTTCCTCTTCGGCACGCGGCTCTCGAACATCACGCGGTACCTGCGCTACCGCGACGTCGACGTCGCGCTCGATAAGATCGGCGGGACCGTCGATGATTGGTCGGGCGGCACGCGTATCGGCTCGTGCCTGGCCGAATTCAACCGCATCTGGTCGCGGCGCGTGCTGGCGCAGGGCGCGGTGGTCCTGTTGATCACCGATGGCCTCGACCGCGAGGGCGGCGAGCTGCTTGCGAACGCCATGGAACGACTGCACAAGTCATGCCGACGGCTGATTTGGCTAAACCCGCTGTTGCGTTATGCGGGGTTCGAACCAAAATCACAGGGCATCAAGGCTATCCTTCCGCATGTGGACGAGTTCCGGACGATCCACAATCTGGAGAGCCTGAGCGATCTCGCCGAGGCGCTCGGGCGTCCGGGGACACGGCGGGAGGAAGGCGTGAGCAGTTGGCTGGAGAAAATGCAATGAGTGGCGCGCATGACGACGTGTTGGAAACCGCAGCGGCCTGGCTGGCCGACGGCAAGGGCGTGGCGCTGGCCACGGTCGTGACGACATGGGGATCCTCGCCGCGTCCGGCCGGCAGTCAGCTTGCCGTCGACGAGGCGGGTGCGATGGTGGGATCGGTCTCGGGGGGATGTATCGAGGGCGCCGTGGTGACCGAGGCCATCAGCGCAATCAAGGACGGCGAGCCGCGCTTGCTCGACTTCGGCGTCAGCGACGAGCAGGCCTGGGAGGTGGGGCTTGCTTGCGGCGGCAAAGTACAGGTCTATGTCGAGAAGATGGAATGAAACGGGCGGTTCTTGACAAGGTTCTGAAGGCGCGTGCGGACGCATTCCCGCTTGCCCTTGCCACTGAACTAAAGACCGGGCTACAGCACGCGCTGAGCCCAGACGGCACAAGCGCCGGCGATCTTGCAGTGTCAGACTTGATCGAGAGCGCCGCGGCAGACGCGCTGCGTGATAACCGGCCCATGACCGTCGACGGGCCGAACGGACCGATCTTTGTGCAGCCGTTCAATCCGGCCTTGCGAATGTATATCGTCGGCGCGGTTCATATCGCCCAGGCGTTGGCTCCGATGGCCGCGCTCGCGGGCTACGTGGTCACGGTAATCGATCCGCGCGGCTCCTTCGCCACACCGGAACGTTTTCCTGGTATCGCACTTTCGACCGACTGGCCGGACGAGGCAATCGGCCGAGCGCCGCCCGACAGCCGCACGGCGGTCATTACCCTGACCCACGACCCCAAGCTCGACGACCCCGCCCTCATTGCCGCGTTGCGCTCACAGGCGTTCTATATCGGCGCGCTGGGCAGCCGGAAAACGCATGCCTTGCGCGAGGACCGGTTGCGGGCCGAAGGCTTCGACGAGGGAGCGCTCGCGCGCATCCATGGGCCCATCGGCCTGGCACTGGGCGGCCGCTCGCCGGCCGAGATCGCCATCGCCACACTCGCTCAGGCGACGCAGGTTCTCCACCAATCCGATCCACGTGCGAGGTCGGCGACGTGAAATTCGGGCGCGTTCCGCTCGATGATGCCGACGGGGCGATCCTCGTTCACACGCTCAAAGCCGGCCGCGCGACCATAAGAAAGGGCACCCGGCTCGGTGCTTCGGACCTGGCGGTATTGCGAGCCGGAGGGTTCGAGACCGTCATGGTGGCGCGGCTCGAACCTGAGGATGTGGGCGAAAACGACGCCGCCGGCGCGATCGCCGCGGCGGCGACAGGCGGGCACGCCTCCCACAGCGCCGCCGCCAATGGGCGCTGCAATCTGATTGCTAAAACATCGGGCCTTGCCATCCTCGACCGCGCACGCATCGACGCGCTGAACGGCATCAACGAAGGAGCGAGCATCGCGACGATCGAACCCTTGCGCCTCGTCCAGCCGGGTGAGCTGCTCGCGACGATCAAGATCGTTCCTTTTGCCGTGTCGAAAACGACGGTTGAGCGTTGCGTTGCCGCCGCGGGCGATCCCGCGCCGGTTGTGGCCGTGGCCAATTTCACTCCCAAGCGTGTTGGCCTGTTGCAAACGGTGATGCCCAGCGCTAAGCAATCACTGGTCGAAAAAATGGCGGAAGCCAGCCGGAAGCGGGTTGAGCGCCTGGGTGGCGTGCTGATCGACATCGGCACTTGCGGTCACGACGAACACGCGGTCGCCGAAGCGCTTGGCCGACTGGTCGCGCACAGATGCGACATTGCGCTCGTGCTCGGTGCTTCAGCAATCGCCGATCGGCGCGACGTGGTGCCGGCAGCGATCGAACAGGCCGGTGGACGCATCCTGCGTTTCGGTATGCCGGTCGATCCCGGTCACCTCACTTTGCTCGCCGAATTAGGTGCGATGACCGTGCTCGGGGTTCCTGGATCCTCGCGCTCGCAGCGGCGGCAGGGCTTCGATTGGATATTGCAGTGCCTCTTCGCCGGCCTCGAGGTGGACGACGAAGCCATCTCGCGCCTGGGCGTCGGCGGTCTGTTGAAGGAAATCCCGGAGCGACCGATGCCGCGCCGCATCACCGACCCCGCCCGCAAGCCAGCCGCCCCACCCAAAGTCGCAGCCCTTGTTCTGGCGGCCGGGCAATCGCGCCGCATGGGCGCGCGGAACAAATTGCTTGCCGAGATCGACGGGGTCGCGATGGTGCGCCGGGTGGTCGAGGCTGTTATCGCATCGCGCGCCGAGCCGGTGTTGGTGATAACCGGATACGAGACTGACCGCGTTCGCGACGCCATGGCGGGCCTCGCAGTCACCTTTGTCGACAATCTGGACTTCGAGGAAGGCATCAGCGCCTCGCTGCGTCACGGCCTTGCGGCGCTGCCCCCGGACTGCGACGGCGCGCTGGTGTGTCTGGGCGACATGCCGCGGGTCGACGCGGCGATGCTGGACATGCTGATCGGTGCATTCGAGCCCGAGAAGGGCAAGGATATCTGCGTGCCGGTGCACCAGGGTAAACGCGGTAATCCCGTTCTGTGGGGCAAACGCTTTTTCACCGATATGCGCGAGATTGCCGGTGATGTTGGCGCGAAATACTTGATTGGACGGCACGCCGATGCGGTGCAGGAAGTCTCCATCGCGGAAGACGGCGTGCTGATCGACGTCGATTCGCCGGATGCCCTGGCGGCGCTAACGGCGCGCGGCGGGCAGAGCGTCTGAGCTTCGACACCCCGAACTTATACCAAATCTCAGTGATATTGAGCTATTTGACCGCCAAGATTTTGTCCGCCGGTTAGGCGCGGGTTGCGCCGTGGTGCGACGCACCACAAGCGGCGCGCAACGACGCCGGCGGACAAAATCTTGGCGGCCTTCGGTGGGGCCGATTGGCCCTCCGGCCGCGTTACGCGGCTTGCCCGATGCGCTGCATCGCGCCGCGCCGCGTGCCTAACCGGAGGGCCAATCCGCCGCCATCAAATGGGGCAATATCACTGAGACTTGGTATAAGCGGATGAGACGGCGCTCTGGCATCCAGCGAGCGCAAAGCCGCAGAACAGCGAACGAGATGATCTTTGATGACGGTTAGGCGCCGTGAAACACTCGGGGGGGGGGCTATTTGCCCATAATTTGCGCGACGGCGCGGTCGGGCATGGGCCGGGCAAAGGGCCGATCGAACGGATTTGCGGTGTCGCCCTGCACGCCGGCACTGGCCATCGGCGCCTCGGGCGGCTCGCTCTCGAAGCTGGCGGGAAGCACCGAGCGCGGACGGCGCGATTCGATCGTGACCGAAACCGTCACCGTTGCCGAAAAAAGCGCGCCGGCACTGTCGGTCAGCGTGTAGTCAAACTGATCGGTCCCGGCAAAACCCGGCTCCGGCCGGTAGGTCAGCGTCTGGTCGGCGTTGCGCGAGACCATGCCATGGCCCGGCTGTACCACGCGCACGAGGCGCAGCTCGCCCTGATGCGGGCCACCGGCCACCGGACGGATGGTTGCGGCCCCGCCATGCTCGATGGGGGCAATGCCGCCGAACAGCTCCATCTGGTCCTTGTGTTCGAGACGCCCCCGCTTCAGGATCGCCTCTGCCTTCGGTCCGCTCGTCCCGGCTTCGGGAAGTCCGTCAGGGGACGCCGCGCCGGCTTCATCGAGTTCGGGGTCGAAGTATTCACGGTCCATTTCGTATCACTTTTTTCTTTGACTACGGGCGCGCGCCACGAAAACTCTTTTGGACCGCATTAAAACGATCTGCCTTGTTAATGAATTTGATCGCAAATCTAAGTAACAAAATCAAGTGTCACATTGCGGCAATTTCTGGGTAATTGCGGCAACATCTGGGTAAAGGAGGGACAATGCCCGCGGAAGCGAAGTTCCAGGTCGGCGCGCTCGTGCATCATCGCCTGTTCGACTATCGCGGTGTGGTGTTCGACGTTGACGGCGCTTTTCGCGGGTCCGATGACTGGTACGACACAATGGCGCGTTCGCGGCCGCCAAAGGACGCGCCCTGGTATCATGTGCTGGTTCACGGCGCGGCGCATACCACCCCGATTACGACCTATGTCGCAGAGCGGAACCTGGCGCCCGACGCGAGCGGCGCGCCCATCCAACACGCGCTGGTCGACAGCTATTTCGAAGGCATGACGGATGGTCTCTACGTGCCACGCCGGCGCTTGAACTGAGCGCGTCTCGTTCAAGAATGGGACGCGGCATTATTGAGCAATCGCGTATGCGACGCGCAATGCAATCGCGCCCGACTTGACATTCTGCAAGCGCGCGGGCGATGCTCGCGCCCACAGCGTGAGGCTGGGGTGTCTCCGATAAGGAGACTGAGAGTAAACCCATAGAACCTGACCTGGTTCATACCAGCGTAGGGAGCATCATGCGGGATACGCCGCAAGAGCAATCGGCGATCGCGCGGGAACCGCTCCTGGAAACAGGGAGCAAACGATCATGGTGTCCGCCGCCAAGCCTGCCGAAGGCCACGCCGCCGATCCCGGAGCCAGGACTATCTTTTGCCAAACCCGTGCCGGCCGCATTTGCATTGCGTTGATCGCAACGGTCGCTGCCATGGCTGTCTGGCCCGCCGGCACGCGCGCCGAGGCGGTGCGCCTGCCGATCCTGGCGCCGACCTCGGGCATTCTGGCGCTCGAAGGGGCGAGCCAGCGCGACGGCGCGCTGCTGGCGCTCAAGCATGCACCGAATGGCATCGCCGTGGAACGTCTGGTGCTCGACACCGGCTCCTCGCCCCAACGCGCGGTGCAGGCCTTCGAGAAGGCGATGCGCGGATCGCTGCCGGTGGCGATCTCCGCGCCGATCTTCGGGCCTGAGATGCTGGCGATCATGCCGCTGGCCAAGGAGCGCAAGGTGCCGCTGGTCACGATATCGGGCACCGCCAAGATCACCGAGCTCGGCAATCCCTACGTCTTTCGCTTCTTTCCCGGAGACGCCGTCGTCAAGACCGCGCAGGCACGCTACACGGTCGAGGAGCTGAAGCGCCGCAGGGTAGCGCTGGTCTACCAGACCACCGCATACGGCCAGAGCGGGCGCCGGCATCTGCGCGCGAACTTCGCCAAGCTCGGTGCCAAAATCGTGCTTGACGAAGGGCTTTCGCCGCGCGTGAAGGACATGACATCGGTGCTGTTGAAGCTGCGCCGCGCGGGCGCCGACGTTCTGGTGCTGCAGCTTCATTCGGGGCCGACCGCGCTGATCGTCAAGCAGGCGGCAGGATTGAAGCTCGGCCTTCCCATCGTCGCGGGCTCGGCGATGCACCAGCCCTCGACCGCCGCCCTGCTCGAGCCGGCCGCGCTCAAGGGCGTCTGCGCCGAAAGCGGCTCCTCGCCGGTCTCCGGGGGAGGCGCGCGCATGCGCGGGTTCGCCAAAGCCTTCCGCACGCAGTTCGGGCGCGCACCCGACGCCTTCGCCGCCGCCCAGTATGACGGCGTCACGATGGTGCTGCAGGCCGTCGCGAACGGCGCGCGGACGCCGGCGGCGGTGCGCAAGGCGCTGGCCGGCGGCCGCCACGACGGCATCGCCATGACTTACAAATCGGACGGCAAGGGCAACATGGCCCATGACGCGGTGATCGTTTGCTATGACGGCAAGACGCGCCTGCCCGCCATCGTCAAGCGCTACCACAATGTCGATGGGGCGCTCTAGGGCGCGGACACGCAGATGAGCGGCGCGCCGGACCATTGATCCGATGGAGATCGGCCAGCTCTTCTTGAACGCGCTGGTGCTGGGGGCGTCCTATGCGCTGGTGGCGCTGGGCTTCGTCCTGGTGCTGAACGCCACGGCGGCGGTCAACTTCGCCCATGGCGAGCTGGTGATGGCGGGCGGCATGCTGGCCGTGGCGCTGAGCGCCGTGCTGCCGCTGAATACGGGCTTGCCGGGATTGGTGTTGCTGCCGCTGGTTCTCTTGGCAATGGCGGGCGCGGGGCTGCTCTTCTCGCTGGCGGCCTATTTTCCGCTGCGGCGCGGCCCGCCGGTATCCGTTTTCATCTCGACCATTGCGGTCGGGATCATCCTGCAGCACGGCATCAAGGCGCTGATGGGCCCGGCCGAGCGGGTCGCCCCGCCGCTGCTTGCCGGACCGCGCCTTGAATTCGCCGGCCTGGTGGCCAGCCGCCAGGCGCTGGCGACGCTGGTCGTGGCCGCGCTGCTGATCGGCGGCACGGCGCTGCTGCTTGCGCGCACCCAATTCGGCCGGCGCTTGCGCGCCAGCGCGCAGGACCCGGAGATGGCGCGCGCGATCGGCGTGCGCGTGCCGGTGATGATCGCGGCAAGCTTCGCCCTCGGCACGGCGCTCGCGGGCGCCGCCGGGCTGCTCTTCGCCAACAGCTATTTCGTGTCGCCCGGATCGGGCGGGAACTTGATGATCAAGGCCTATATCGCCGTCACCATCGGCGGCTGGGGCAGCGTGCCGGGCGCGCTCGCGGGCGCGCTGATGATTGCTTTCTTCGAGGTCGGCGTCGCCGCCTGGCTCTCCAACCCGGTCGCCGAGGCGGCGCTCTACGGCGCGTTGCTGCTGACATTGGTGTTGCGCCCGCAGGGGCTGTTCGGCGAGCCCGCCGGCCGGCGCGTGTGAGCGCGTGATGGCCGCCCGCGCTCTTCCCACCAAAGCCCAACCCCGATTGGCCCGATCCCTGGCCTGGATCTGTGCGGCAGCCGCTTTGGCCACCTACGCCTTCGTTTTCGCGGACAGTTACGTGCTGCGCGTGCTGACGCTGGCCGGGACCTACGCGATCCTGGTGATGGGTTATCAGTTCGTCTTTGGACAGCTGGGCGTGCTGTCGCTGGCGCAGGGAGCGTTCTTCGGGATCGGCGCCTACACCGCCGCCCTGCTCGGGCTCAAGCTCGGCACCCCGTACCTGTTGAATGTCGCGGCAGCGGTTATCGTCGCCGTGACGCTTGCCGCGCTGATCGCGGTCCCGGTGCGGCGGCTGCAATCGCACTATTTCGCGCTCGCCACGCTGGGCGTCGCCGAAGTCGTGCTGATCGGTGTGCGCAACTGGCAAACGCTCACCGGCGGCGGCGACGGCTATGCGCAGGTGCCCGGCATGGCGCTCTTCGGAATTGCCATACCGCGCGGCTGGGGCGAATTCGCCGTTGTATGGAGCGCCGCCGTCCTGTTGGCCTTGTTGGCCTGGCGGCTGCAGCGCGGCCTGCCGGCGCGGCTCCATGCGCTGGCCCGCGAAGATCCGATCGCGGCGGCAGCGGCGGGGATCGACACCGGCCGGCTGCGCTTCAACGCGTTTCTTTGGAGCGCTGGCTACGGTGCGATTGCCGGCGCGCTCGCGGTGCCCGTCGTCCGCGTGATCTCGCCGGAAGTCGCCGAGTTCAAGGTCATGGTCGCCTGCCTTGCCATGACCGTGGTGGGCGGGCGCACAATCATCGCCGGTGCATTCGTGGGCGCGCTCGTGCTCTATCCGATGCCCGAATGGTTCCGCTTCCTGGAGGATCACTACCTCATCGCCTATGGCGGGGTGCTGCTCGCGGCGGTGTTGCTGGCGCCCGATGGGATTGCCGGGCTGGCCGCGCGCGTCCTGCCTGCGCCCCGATCGCCGACAGCCCCATCGCCCACTCCGGGATCGCCCACTCCCAGTTCGAGACAAATCCCGGCCGGCGATTTCGGCGCGATATCCGCCCGGCCGCCCAACGGCGCGGAGCTGGAAATGCGCGGCGTCACCAAACGCTTCGGCGGGCTCACCGCGCTGGACGGGTTCTCGCTGCGGATCGAGGCCGGCGAGATCGTCGGCCTGATCGGGCCGAACGGCGCCGGCAAGACGACGCTGGCCAACATCATCACCGGACAATACGCCGCCGATAGCGGACAGGTCTTGCTGAACGGGCAACCGCTCACCGGCCTGCCGGCTTTCCGGATCGCGCGGGTCGGCGTGACGCGAACCTTTCAGACCCCCGCGCTCGCGGCTGGGCTTTCCGCGCTCGACAACGTGGCGGCCGCCGGCACCGACCGCGACGGCGGCGGTCCGGACGCCCGGCTCCGGCGGGCGCATGACATCGCCGCCGCCTGTTTGGCGCGTGTGGGCGCCGCCGAATACGAGACGGCGGCGGTCGGCGCCCTGCCCCATGCACTGCGGCGGCGGGTCGAGCTTGCGCGCGCGCTGGCGCTGGCGCCGAGTTTCATCATCCTCGACGAGCCGGCGGCGGGTCTCACGGCCGAAGACGTCGCAAGCCTCGCCGCAACCTTGCGTGACCTAGCCGGGACCGGCATCGGCTTTCTGGTCATCGACCACGACATGGATTTCTTGCTGCCGCTCGCCGGCCGCCTCGCCTGCTTGCACGAAGGCCGCCTCATCGCCTCCGGCCCCGCCGGGGACGTGCGCGCCGACCCGGCGGTGATCGAGGCCTATCTCGGGCCGGACTTTGGAATGACCAGCGAGGCGGGTCGATGACGCTCCTTGCGGTGTCCGATCTCGGCGTCCGGTACGGTGCGATCAGCGCGCTGCGCGAGGTCTCCATGCAGATCGATGCCGGCGAGCGGGTTGCGCTGATCGGCGCGAACGGCGCCGGCAAGTCGACGCTGCTGAAAGCCATCATGGGATTGCTGCCGGCGGCGGACGGGTGCATCGAATTCGCGGGCGCGCCGATGTCGGGTCTGTCCGTGGAGCGGCGGGCGGCGCTCGGCATCGGCTATGCGCCGGAGGGGCGGCGCGTTTTCGCCGGCATGAGCGTGCGCGAAAATCTGGAGGTCGCCTGCCCGGCCGGCGCGCCCGAGCGGCGGCGGCGGATCGACGAGGCCTTCGCGCTCTTCCCGCGCCTTGCCACGCGCGCCCGGGCCAATGCTTGGCGGCTGTCCGGCGGCGAGCAACAGATGCTGGCGATCGCCCGCGCGCTGATGGGCGCACCCAAGCTGCTATTGCTCGATGAGCCGACCCTGGGGCTGGCTGCCGGACTGCGCGCCGAGTTGGGGGTGCGGCTGGCGAGCATCGCCGAGGCGGGAACCGCCGTGCTGCTCGCCGAACAGTCGATCGCCTTCGGGCTCGGCTTTGCCGAACGCGCCTACGTCATGCGCACCGGCGCGATCGTCAAGGAGGGCATGAGCGGCGACTTGCGCGGCGACTCGTCCCTGACGGCGGCCTTTCTGGGCGCGTGACGGAAACCTATGCGGCTGCAGGCCGTTATCTGTGTAAAAGCTTGACCGAACAATTGTTCGGTTGTTCATTCTGAGCCCCAGTGGGGCAAGACAACGAGCGGGGGGCGAGGCGTGCGCGCGGTCTATATCCAAAGTCATGGTGAAAGCGATTCCGCTATCCTGGGCGAGCGCCCGGACGCGCCGGCGCCCGGGCCCGGCGAGATGCGGGTCCGGATCGCCTATGCAGGTTTCAACCATGTCGACCTTTACATGCGCGCCGACGGGCGCGGCTTCCCACACGAGCTACCGATGGTTCTGGGCGTCGATGGGGCGGGCATCGTGGAGGCGGTCGGCGATGGGGTGGAAACCGTCGCGGCGGGCGACCGGGTAGCGCTCTATCCGGCGCGCTACTGCGAGGTTTGCGAGTTCTGTCTGCGCGGCGACCAGATGCTGTGTCTCGATTTCAAATGTATCGGCGAGAATATCGACGGCACCATGGCCGAGGCCATCACCGTGAAGGCCAATCAGGCGCACAGGCTGCCGGACCATGTCCCGCTGCGGGACGGCTGCGTCATGGGCACCGCCTATATCACCGCCTGGGCGATGGTGATGACCGCGGGCTCGGTGCGCTCAAGCGACACCGTGCTGATCCACGGCGTCGGCGGCGGCGCTTCGCTCGCCGCGTTGCAGTTTGCGCGCATCCACGGCGCGCGCGTCATCGTCACCTCCTCAAGCGATGCGAAGCTTGAGAAGGCCATCGAGATGGGGGCGGAGGCTGGGATCAACTACCGCCACGAGGACGTCTATAAGCGCGTCATGGCGCTGACCGACCGGCGCGGCTGCGACGTCGTGATCGACAATGTCGGCGAGGCCACCTGGGCCACATCGATGCGCTGCGTCATCCGGGGCGGCCGCATCGTCTGCTGCGGGGCAACGACGGGGCCGATGCCGGGGGCGCATCTGCAGCACCTTTTCTTCCGCCAGATCCACGTAGTCGGCGTGTCGATCGGCAACCAGCAGGAGTTCGCCGACATGCTGAGCGCGCTGGATCGCGGGCTGTTCGCACCGGTGATCGAAGAAAGCTATGCGATGGACGGCGCGCTGGACGCGCTGGCGCGGCTCGACCGCGGCGAGCAGTTCGGCAAGATGGTCCTGGAGATTGGGGGGCAAGGATGACAGGGCGCGGGCACGCGGCTATCGTCAGCCCCTAACGTGTTTCAAACAGTTGGCATCCCCAATCCGAAATTCGATAGCGCGAATTCCGGAAACGGGACACGCGGCGAAACGGTGATCGAGGAGCGAGTTGATGCGTGGTCTCAAGGGCAAGGTGGCGCTGGTGACGGGCGGCGGGGGCGGTATCGGCACCGCGATCTCGACGCGCCTGGCGGAAGAAGGCTGCACGGTCGGCGTCTTCGACATCGACGAAGCGGCGGCGGCCAAGACCGCCGAGACAGCCGGCGGCGGCGCGCGCGGCGTCGCCTGCGACGTCACCGATTATGATGCGGTCAAAGCGGCGGTCGCCGCCTTCGAGGCCGATGCCGGGCCGCTCGACATTCTGGTCAACAATGCCGGCTGGGACCGCTTCATCAATTTCCTGGAGACCGAGCCCGGCTTCTGGGATCAGGTGATAGCGATCAACCTGAAAGGTCCCATCCACATGCATCACGCGGTGCTGCCGGGCATGGCCGAGCGCCGGTCCGGCGCGGTGGTCAACGTGGCCTCCGATGCGGGGCGTGTCGGCTCGTCGGGCGAGGCGGTCTACTCGGCCTGCAAGGGCGGGCTCATCGCCTTCACCAAGACCATCGCGCGCGAGATGGCGCGATCGGGCGTGCGCGCCAATGCGGTCTGCCCGGGGCCGACCGAGACGGCACTCTTCCAGTCCTTTCTCGGCGAGGGACCGCAGGGAGAAAAAATCCACGAGGCGCTCAAGCGCTCGATCCCCCTGAAGCGCCTCGGCCAGCCCGAGGACATGCCGGGCGCGGTCGCCTTCCTTGCCTCCGACGATGCCAGCTACATCACCGGACAGACGATCAGCGTGTCGGGTGGACTGACGATGGCGGGGTGAGGGTAAGACGCGTCGAGACTACCTCTCTCCCCTTGGGGGAAAGGGAGGAGCCCGCCGCCCACATTAAAGTGGGCGGTGGGAGGGTGAGGGGTCCCTACCCGTCTATCAAGTGAGGACGAGCGTGGCGCGCGCCGCGTCGGTCAGGCCGCGCGCCGACGCCGCCGTGAGGCGTTGCGAGCGCCACCGTTGTTGCCGCCTTTGCCAGCGTCATTGCTGGCTCCGGCATGCGCGCCGTTGGATTGGGGCCGGCCACGCTTGTGCCAGGGCTTGCCCTGGGATGGTTTGGCATGCGGCTTTCCATGAGACTGGCCGCCATGCGGCCGCCCGGCTTGGGGCTTGTGGGCCCGGCTGCGCTCCTCTTGCGCCGTCATGGCCGCCGGTTCCGCTCCGATCACGGTGAGGCGGCGTTTGATCAGGCGTTCGATGTCGCGCAGGAAGGCGCGTTCGCTCGAATCGCAAAACGAGATCGCGGCGCCGCCATTGCCGGCCCGCGCCGTCCGCCCGATGCGGTGGACATAGCTCTCCGGCTCGTTGGGAAGCTCGAAATTGATGACATGGCTGATGCTGTCGACGTCGATGCCGCGCGCCGCGATATCGGTCGCCACCAACACGCGCACCTGGCCGTCGCGGAACCGCTTGAGCGCGGTCTGGCGGGCGCCTTGCGACTTGTTGCCGTGGATCGCATCGGACTTAATACCGCACCGGTCCAATCGTTCGGCGACGCGGTTGGCGCGGTGCTTGGTGCGCGCAAAGACGATGACGCGCGACAGCGCCGGGTCGCCCAGAATATCGGTGAGCAGGTCCAGCTTGCCGGTCTGGTCGACGTGATAGATGCTTTGCTCGACGCGTTCGATCGGGGTTGCCTGGGGCGTCACCTCGACACGGATGGGATCGTTCAGGATTTCGCCTGAAAGCTTTGAAATCTCTCCCGGCATCGTGGCCGAGAACATCAGCGATTGGCGGCTATTCGGCAGGGCCGCGATGATCTTTCGAACATCGCGCACGAAGCCCATATCGAGCATCCGGTCGGCCTCGTCGAGGACGAAGAACTCGACCGCGTCGAGCTTCAGATGCCGCTGGTTCATGAGGTCGAGCAGGCGGCCGGGCGTGGCGACGAGAATCTCGAGGCCGCGCGCGAGCGCCTTGACTTGCGGGCTCTGGCCGACGCCGCCGAAGATCACCGTGTGGCGCAAACCCAGATGTTTTGCGTAGGCGCGGAATTCCTCGCCGATCTGGATCGCCAGCTCGCGGGTTGGCGCCAGAATCAGCGCGCGCGGGCGGCGCGGGCCGGTATTCGCGCGCTTTGTCGAAAGCTGGTGGAGAATGGGCAGCGCGAAGGCCGCCGTCTTTCCGGTGCCGGTCTGGGCGATGCCCAGCATGTCGCGGCCTTCCAGAAGCTTGGGGATGGCCTGCGCCTGAATGGGTGTGGGGATGGTATGGTTGCGGTCGTGCAAGGCACGCTCGATCGGCTCGGCGAGGCCGAGTTCCGAGAATTTACTTATGGTCACGTAGTTTCCTTTATGCGCCTGTCGGCGCGGATCCGCGTCCTGTACGCGGCCGTACCCCGGCGTTTTGCTCGGCTCCGGGCGCGGCCGGAACGGCAAAATTCTTGATTATTGTTCCCGGGATATTGTGCCGCCCCAAGGGCGGCGCTTCGCGCAATCGCGAGACAATGGATAGCGAACACATAGGGGCTATCCCCGATATGTCAAGGAAATCAATTTATTGAGCTGTGGAGAAAATGACGACCTTGGACCGGGGCCCTACCCTAGCCGCCCATCACCTGGTTGGCGATCGACGTATTCGAGGCCTCGATGGTCTTGGCTAGCGCGCGCAACACCGCACCGCCATCGCCGGCATAGGCACTGCCATGCATGCAGGCGAGCACCTTCGGCTCAAGCGCGGCAAGCCGCTCCAGCGTTTCGCCGCTATTGGCCGCATGGGCGTAGTAGTCGAGCGCCTGGCGCATCGCCTCGGCCGGCCCGAGAATGTCGTCTTCGGTCAAGGCCGGGGTCCGGTCGCCCGGCTGGGTGAACAGATCACCGCAGAGCAACGTGCCGGTCGCGTCCTCCATCATGTAGCCGCACTCCCAGTTGTGCGGCAGGTGCGGCGCATCGAACCAGCGCACCGTGTGCCGCCCGAGCGGCAGCGCCTCGCCGTCGGCGAGCGCCCGCGGCGCGCGGTCGGCATAGTCGCTGATCGAGACCTGGGCGGCGACCCGGCCGCAGACCGGCTCGGCATTCGGCGAGGCCGCTAGATATTGGTTGAGCGCGCCGCACTCGTCGGCTTCCAGATGCGAGAAGGAGAGCCAGCGCAGGCTGTCCACCGGCAGGACGCGGCCGATCGCCTCCGACGTCACCTCGAAGAGCTTGCGGTGGCCGGTGTGGAAGAGCAGCGGCTCCTCGTCGACGATCAGATACTGGTTGTAGCTGAAGCCGCCGGGAAACTCGCTTGGCGGCACCGGCGTGCTGATCCGATAGATGCCGTCGGCGATCTCGTCGACGGTGGTATTGGTGGCGGTCATTTGCGTGGTCCTTCGTGGTGGCCCGCGGCCCACCCTTCGAGGCCCGCTCGCGCGGGCGCCTCAGGATGAGCCGCTGTATTGCTTAATCCAATTCCGAATGCTCATCTTGAGGGGCGCGCTCGCGCGCCTCGAAAGATGGATGGCGGCCCTGCTATTGGCAATCCCCCTCAATTCACCCCCACCGCGGCGCCCAGCGTGTCGCCGATCTCGCGGTGAAGGACGAGGTCGGCAATCGCGTCGATCCCCGTCGGCTCGCGGTTCAGGATGACCAGCTTGGCGCCGTGCTCCTTGGCCAGCACGGGAAATCCTGCGGCCGGATAGACAACCAGCGAGGAGCCCACCGTGATGAAGAGATCGCACTCCAGCGTCTCGGCCCTGGCGAGCGCCATCTTGTCCTCGGGCATGGCCTGGCCGAAGGAAATCGTCGCGGTCTTGACGATACCCTCGCAGGCCGCGCAGACGGGCAGCGTCTCGTCGGCCTGAAAAGCCTCGCGGATCGGCGCCAGCTCGTGGCGCTCGTGGCAGTCGAGGCAGGCCGCATAGGTGGTGTTGCCGTGCAGCTCGATGACCCGGGTGTCGGGCACGCCGGCGGCCTGGTGCAGCCCATCGATGTTCTGGGTGACGACGGCGCTTGCCGGGCCGCGATTGACCAGGGTCGCCACCGCGCGGTGGCCGCGATTGGGCTCGGCCGCGGCGAGGGTCGGCTCGGTGGCGAATTTGCGGCGCCAGGATTCCCGCCGCACCTCTTCGGAGCCCATGAAATCGCGGAAGTCGATCGGCTTGTATTGTGTCCAGATGCCGCCGGGGCTGCGGAAATCGGGAATACCCGACTCGGTGGAGATGCCGGCGCCGGTGAACACAACAATGCGCTTGCTCGCCTCGATGAGCGCGCCAAGGGTTTCGATTGCGGGGTCAGGTCCGATCATGCCGGCGCCGATGATCGGGTCTTTGACCGCATCCCGCAAGTCCCTGGCCACTCGGTCGGCTGGCGACGCGGCAAACCCCTTGCAACCATCGACCTGCCGCCCGACCTTGATTGTCACTCCGCCAATCCCCCCGCACCAAAATCCAAGGCCACCCATGCCCCGGTTTTCCGCCAACATCTCGACGCTGTTCACTGAGCGCGATTTCCTCGACCGCTTTCAGGCCGCCGCCGATGCCGGCTTTGAGGCGGTGGAGATGCAGTTCCCTTATGCCTTCGCGCCCAAGGCGATCGGCGAAGCGCGGGCGCGGGCGAAGATCACGGCGGTGATGTTCAACCTGCCGGCGGGCAATCTCGAGGAAGGCGAGCGCGGCGTCGCCTGTCTGCCCGAGCGCGAGGCCGAATTCCGCAAGGGCGTGGTCTGGGCCGCCGAATACGCCGAGGCGCTGGATTGCCGCCAAGTGAATGTGTTGGCGGGAATGCTGCCCAAGGGCGCCGACCGCAAGGACGCGATGTATTCGCTCGCCAACAGCTTGTCCTACGCGGCAAAGGCGATGGGCGAGCATGATATCCGGGTCACGGTCGAGCCGATCAACGACCAGGCGGTGCCCGACTATATCGTCCACCGGACCGACCAAGCGATGGAGGCGGTCGAGGCGGCCGCGCATCCCAACCTTTATCTCCAGGCCGACCTCTTCCACATGGCGACGATGGGAGAGGATATCGTGCCGGCGCTGGCGAAAGTCGGCGCCAAACTCGGCCACATCCAGTTCGCCGACCATCCCGGCCGCCACGAGCCCGGCACGGGCAAGACCGACTTCAAGGCGATCTTCGCCGCCATCGACGCCAGCGGCTATGACGGCTGGGTCGGCGCGGAGTATGTGCCGGCGGGCAAGACGGCGGACGGGCTCGGATGGCTCAAGGAATTTGGGTAATTGCTCGTTGAACGTGCCCCACTCCCATTCGTCACCCTCGCGAAAGCGGGGGTCCAGGGATGGAGTGTGCGAGTGGCGCCATGGATTCCCGCTTCCGCGGGAATGACGCTACAGCCTAGCCTTTCCCCTCGAGCTTTTCCGACTCTGCCTGCTCCTTCATCGCTTTTCTCAATGCCGCCCGGTCGCGCGGCGATTGGGCCTCGATGAAGACGCGCTCGACGCGCGGATACTTCTCCAGGATCGCCGCTTCCATTTGGGTGACGGCAATCTCCACTGCGCGGCTGTCGAGGCGGTCCTCGAAGTCGACCGAGACCGCGACCAGGATGTCGTCGGGCCCGAAATGGACCGTGCGCAGTTCGTGCAGCTTGAGTACGCCGTCGCTCTCCTTGATGAGCTTGCGTAGGCCCTGAACGGTAGCGGGCGATGCCGCCTCGCCGATCAGCAGGCCCTTGGTCTCATAGGCGAGGAACACTGCAACCAGTGCCAGGATCACCCCGATCAGCAGCGTCGCCAAGCCGTCGAGCCATAGCGCGCCCGTGAGATCGGCTGCCAGGATGCCGGCGAAGGCGACGATGATGCCCGCCATGGCCGCCGTGTCCTCCAAAAGAACGGTGAAGACCGTTGGGTCCTTGGAGACACGCATCGCCTGGAACAGCCCACGCTTTCCCTTGCGCTCGGCGAAGGCCCGCCATGCGAGCAACCAGGCGCCGGCTTCGAAGACGAAAGCAACGACGAGCACGATGTAGTTGATCCAGGCCCGTTCGATCGGATGCGGGTTGCGGATCTTGACCACGCCCTCATAGAGCGAAACGCCGGCGCCGACGGCGAAGATCAGCACCGCCACGATGAAGGCCCAGAAATAAACCTCGGCACCGTAGCCGAACGGATGGCGGGCATCGGCCGGCTTCTTGGCGCGCGCGAGGCCGATCAGCATCAGCGCCTGGTTGCCGGTATCGACGAGCGAGTGGATGCCTTCGGCCAGCATTGCCGAACTGCCGGTGAAGGACGCCGCCACGAACTTGGTGACAGCAATCGCCGAGTTGCCGGCGAGCGCCGCAAAGATGACAGTTTTCGATGAGGTTGCCGCCACGCGCTACCCTTCCCGCTCCGACGATCAGCAGCCTTGTTTGCCGGATCGGCGGGGCCGGGGCAAGCGCGTGCCTTGGTCCGGGGTGTCTTTACTCCGCCGGGCTCGCCTGGGGCACGCGGGCGCGGCTGCGGGCGGCGGCGAGCGCGGCCAGAAGCGAGAGCAGCATCATCGCGGCGGCGACCAGGAAGACGCCGGCCGGCGCGCCCTGATCGAGGATCCAGCCATACAGCAGCGGAGCGCCGGCGCCGCCGATATCGAGCCCCACCGAGACGAAACCGAACACCTTGCCGCTGGCGCCGGGCGGGGTCACCGCGCGCACCATCAAATCGCGTGACGGCGAGACGATGCCGACCATGAAGCCGGCCAAGCCGAACACTGCGACCAGCGCCACCACCGGCAGCGCGACGAACGCCACAAGACACATCGCCAATGCCCCGGCGATGAAACCGATCGCCGCGATGAGATCGAACCGGCGCAGGCGGTCGGCGACATAGCCGCCCGAGAGCACGCCCACGGCGCCGCCGACCAGCAGCGCGGTCAGGGCCACATTGGCGGAAACCAGCGGCGTGCCGAACAACGCGCCCAGGGCCGAGGGGGTGAAACTCCCCATGCCGACGGTAATCGCCGCGGTTGCCGTGTAGAACAGAAACATCATCAGGATCGGCAGCGCCGTCAGCATGGCGATTGCGCTCTGCTGCGGTGCTGGCGCCTTGCCCGCCGCCTCGCCCGCCGCCTCGTCCGACAGGTGCGGCCGGTGATCGCTCTTCAGGAACCGGCCTTGATGGAGCAGCACGACGGCGGCGGCCAGGCCGAAGCAGCCGACCACGGCAAGCGCCATGCGCCAGTTCCACAGCGCGGTCAGGAAGATCATGACCGGCGGCGCCAGCGACCAGCCGACATGACCGCTGAACGTATGGATCGAATAGGCGCGACCGAGGCGATGCTCGCTCACCGAGGCCCCGAGGATCGAATAGTTGGCGGGGTGGAAAACGCCGTTGCCAAGGCCGGCGACGAAGGCCAGCGCGAGGAAAGCCAAATAGCTCGATGCAAGGCTCATCGAGGCGACCGAGACCGAGAGCAGCGCGAGCCCGCCGACCAGAATGTAGCGCGCGCCGAAGCGGTCAACCGCCATGCCCAAGGGGTATTGCGTCGACCCGGAAGCGATGTTGAAGGCGGTGATGATGCCGCCGAGCGCAATGTAACTGATCCCCAGCTCGGCCTTCAGGATCGGAAACAGCGGCGGCAGCACCAGAAGATAAAAATGGCTGAAGAAATGCGCGCCGCCGACCAGCCCGACCACACGCGCGTCCCCGCCCATTCTGAGCGAAGGTGCGGTCACCGTCTCATCTCGCCAATGGCCTCATACATTGCCACGCCGGTGGCCTCGCTCGTGGCCCGGCTCACAGCTCGCGTGCGCCCCATCGCCCTGGTCCTGTTCATCGCCCCGCCCCGCCATCCGCGCGGGTCCGCCCGTCGTTGGGTCAAGCATAAAGCAACGGCCGCCAAATGATCACCAGATTGCGGCGCATGACCCGCATGCGGCTGCGCGCGGCGTATCACCAGTGCCGCGGTTATTGTCCCGGGCGGACGCCAGCGCCCTTGGCGCTCGCGGCGAATTCCGCTAGCGTTCTGCCCTGGAAATTCGTCCTACGAATTTCCGGGACAAGCAGGCCGCTAAATATCTGAGTCTAGTGTGATTCAGCCCCCGAACTTCGTCGCTTAATGCGACGAAGTTCGGAACCATCACACTAGCAAGGCTTGGTTGTCGAGCGTTTAGGTGGCGGAGCATGACGAGCACGATCCATCCGGTCATCCTGTGCGGCGGCTCGGGCACCCGGCTGTGGCCGCTTTCGCGCGCGCTCCATCCCAAGCAGTTGCTGGCGCTGACGGGGACACGCAGCCTGCTGCAGGAAACGCTCGCGCGGGTCGCCGACCCCGCCCACTTCACGCCGCCGCATCTGTTGTGCAATGAGCGCCATCGATTTCAGATCGCCGAACAGCTCCGCGAAGCCGGCGTCGAGGCCGCGGCGATCGTGCTGGAGCCGGCGCCGCGCAACACAGCGCCGGCCGTCGCCGCGGGCGCGCTTATCCTGGCGGCGGTCGAACCGGATGCCCTGATGCTGGTGCTGCCGTCCGATCATGTCATCGGCGACGCCCAAGCCTTCCAAAGCGCGGTCGTGTCCGCCGCCGACGCCGCAGAAGCCGGCGCGCTCGTCACCTTCGGGATCGCGCCCGACGGGCCGCAGACCGGGTATGGCTATATCGAACGCGGCGCCGCGCTGGACGGCGTCGACGGCGCCTATTCGGTGGCACGTTTCGTGGAGAAACCCAACGCGAAGACGGCCGCCGCAATGATCGCCCAAGGCGGGTACTTCTGGAACAGCGGCATGTTTCTGTTCCGCGCCCGCCGCTATCTCGACGAGCTGGCTGCCCATGCGCCGGCCATGCTCGCCGCCGTCGAGGCGGCCGTCGCCAAGGGCCGCCAGGAGCAAGACTTCTATCGCCTCGATGCGGCCGCCTATGAAGCCTCGCCCAGCGATTCGATCGACTATGCGGTGATGGAAAAGACGGCGGATACAGCGGTCGTGCCCGCCGATCTCGGCTGGAGCGATGTCGGCGCCTGGTCGACCTTGTGGGAGATCGGCGACAAGGACAAAGCCTCCAACGTGATCGTGGGCGACGTGATCGCGGTGGAGGCCAAGCGCTCCTACCTGCGCAGCGACGGCCCGCTGGTGGCGGCCATCGGCGTCGAGGACATTGTCATCGTGGCGGCGGGCGATGCGGTGCTGGTCGCCCCGCGCGACCGGGTCCAGGACGTCAAGCTGGTGACCGACAGACTGGCCGCAGCCGGGCGCAGCGAGCATGAAAGCCATCCGGCCGTGGAGCGGCCCTGGGGCAGCTACCAGACCGTCGACGCGGGCGAGGGCTTTCAGGTCAAGCGCATCATCGTCAGGCCGGGCGCCCGGCTCTCGCTGCAAAAGCACGCCCAGCGCGCCGAGCATTGGGTCGTGGTACGCGGGCAGGCACGGGTGACGCGCGACGACGAGGTGTTCGACCTTACCGTCGACCAATCGGCGTATATTCCCCTCGGCGCGGTTCACCGCCTTGAGAATATCGGCCCGGAGCCGCTCCACCTGATCGAGGTCCAGTCGGGCGGCTATCTGGGCGAAGACGACATCGTGCGGCTCGACGACGAATACGGCCGCGCCTGAACGCGGATCGCGGTAGTGCCGGCGGCGGGGAAAAAGCGGTGGAAAATGACCCGCGCCGCAGTGGATAAAGCGGTGGCATTCAGAAAAATATATTCCTGACGGCAACAACTTACGCTGTGGATAACCGTTATCCACCAAACCGGGGACAAGTTGTGCGGACCGCGCGACGCTCACATCCGGCCAAAACCACTATGGCGGCAGGCGCCAATTCAAGGAGATCCCGCAAATGTCAATCCGCCGTCCTCACACGATCGCTTGTCTCGGGATTTGTATCGCCATCACGATCGCAACCGCGATCGACGCGCCGCGGGCAGGCGCGGCCGAGAAACCGCCCGTGCAGGATCCCCTTGTCGCCATCAACAAAGCCTTCCGCACGATCTACGCGGCGCGCCGGGCGGAGATCCTGAAACGCGCCGAGCCGATCATCGTCGTCAAGTTCGATGCCGCCGTGCTCTTCCATCGCGGCGCGCGGCGCGAGGTGAACTTCACGCCCAAGCTCTATCACGAGGTCAAATCCGTCTCGCACACGGTGCTCGCCGCGGTGGCGGCGCTGACGGGCAAGACCGGCCAGCCACTCGCTCCCGCGACGCGGCAGCGCCTTGCCGAGCTGCGCGGCTTGATCGGGCCGGCGCAAGCGAGCCTTGGCGGGCGCGGCTGGCCGGCCGGCGTGACCGCGACGCACCGCGCCATGCTTGGCGCCACGCGGGAATTTGTCGAGCGGGCACTGAAAGCCGGGCGCGTCAGCGGCCCGGCCCTCACCGGATTTGCCCGCACCATGCAGCCTTACCTGCTGGAAGGCGGGCGCATCGCCGCCGAGGCCCAGCTCAACGGCCTGCACGCGCTGATGACGCGCTGGCGGCGGGACCTGGGGCCGGACTGGGCCCGCCTCTGGGTCGTCAACCTGGCGCCGCGCCAGGCGCGCCCCGGTAATCTCCAGCATACATACCTGCGCCGCCTCCTTGGTGCGAAGGCGGACGGCCAGCGGCTGATCACCGGCGAGAATATCTTCGACGAGAAAGGCGCGCTGCGCCTGCTCGGCACCATCATCCTCGACCGCGCGGCCTCTAAGTCTTTCTTCGGCGATCCGGCGCGGCTCGAGCGCGACTTTCTGTCGGATGCCGCCGCCGCTTATGTGCCGCGTCTGCTCGGCGGCACGCGCTAGAGTACGACCGGGTCACAGTGATCTGGTGTGACGCTGCGATCTGAGACGATCTTGATCTGACGCTTACGGCCGGGCGATCTTCACCAGCTTGCCGCCGCGCCAGAGATAGTATTCGGTCTTGGCCCAGTCGGGCCGCTTCTGGCCGCGGGCCTCCCAGGCGTCGCGGATGTCCTCCTCGGCATTGACGATCAGGAGACGGCTGCGAAGCCGGTAGCGCGCGCCGTGCGAGGCGCTTGGCCCGAAGGTGACGCGTCCGGTCCGCGCGTCGATCAGCGCGAGCTGCTGGCACGAGGTGCCGCAGCCCCACTGGGCGACGGCGTACCGGCCGGCGAATTTCGGGCCCCGGAGCGCCGCTGCACGCAGGAGCGTTCTGAAGTTTCGCGCGTTCTTGTGGCTCTTCAGGTTCACGGGCGCGGGTTTGCCCGTATAGACCTGCTTGACCGGGTATTTAGCCAACAGAGCCGCGTTCGACTGCGCCCCGGCGGGTCCGGCGGCGAGCCCCAGGGCAAGGGCGGCGGCGATGACGGCGGATCTGGTGTGCATGGGTCACTCCTTGGCGGGCCTGATTCCGGGTCGAACGGCTTGGGCGTCGGGCCTTGACGAAGGTCTAGCGGTTGCTGGCTGCGGTGAGCGCGGCGCGCGCAGCATCGTCAAAGCCCACAAACACCGCATCGCCACGCTCGAAGACCGGGCGCTTGATGAGGGCGGGATGTGCGACCAGCAGCACCACAATCTCCTCATCGCCGCTGCCGATGCGCTCGGCCTCGCCCAACCCGCGCCAGGTCGTGCCGCGCCGGTTCACCAAGCGCTCGGCGCCGGCTGCCTTCAGCCATCGGCGCGCTTGATCGGCCGCAAGCCCATCGGCACGCAGGTCGTGAAAACGGTGAGCGATCCCCTTGCCCGTCAGCCAGGCTCGCGCCTTGCGGCAGGTATCGCAGGATTTGAGGCCGTTAACCACGATCATCAAAGGTATCCCTTGGCTCCGTTTCCGCCGACCATACCGTCCCGCGACGCCGCCCGCCAACGGTCGTCTCAACGGTCGCCTGCGGCCAATCACGCGGCTTGCACCAATCGTAAGTAAATATTCACCATTAATTGTTTTTAAGAAACAATAAAATTTGAGTAACTATTTTTATTACATTCATTTTCGATCAACGAATATTGTGTATCTCAGATGCAGATACATAAAAATTCCAGCGACAAGATTTCGTCTAGGAGTGTCTTGATGATAGGGTTGATCGACGGAACAGGGACGGCGCATTACGGCTGCGGCAAAGCAACCGGGTGCATGGCGTGGGTGAGGCCATGAAAGGCCGCCACGCTGCCGGTCTCTGTGTCGTCTGCGCAGGAGCGCTGGTCGCGGCGTTTTCGCTGCAGGCCAGCGACAGCCCGCTCGTCGCCATTGGCTTCGAGGCCCAGGCCACGCGCTTCGTCAAGGGCACGGTTCGCACCGCCAGCCAGCTCGCGGCGAAAACAACCGGCAAGCCGGACAAACGCGCCTCGGCGCGCCGCCGCGAACGCGTCAGCGCTCTGGTCGCACGGCGGGTTGAGACGCACTCGCTCTCGCGCTTCGTGCTGGGCCCTTACATGCGGCAAGCCAGCGAAGCCGAACGCGTGCGCTTTGAAAAGGCGCTGCCCCACTACCTAGCCCGACTGCTGGCCGGCGAGCTTGGCGCCTTCGCCGATCGCACGCTCACCATCAATGAGGTCGTCGCGCCCGGCGGGGCCCAGGGCGATGTGCTGGTGTTGAGCCGGATCGCAGGCAAGACCGGCTTGCCGCTGCGGGTCGACTGGCGCGTGCGGCCGACCAAGGCCGGGCCCAAGCTGGTCGACGTCATCGTCGAGGGGTTGAGCGTCGCCGTGCTTCAGCGGGAAGCGTTCATCGGTGAGCTGCGCCGCAACGGCGGCAAGCTGGACAAGCTGATTGCCCGTCTCGAAGGCCGGCCGGCGGGGACACCCGCCGCCAAGGCATTCGGCGCCAAATCCGACCAGGCGTTGGCCGGCGTTGCCACAGCGAACTAGCGTCCTGCCCCGGAAATTCGTCCCGCGAATTTTCTTGGGCACGGCCGGCTCGATTGGCCCGTATTAACCATTTGTTAACCAAAAGATTAACAAATTCGTAGCTGGGAACTTACGGAACTAGTGCCAGAAACGAATGGGCCAAGAACACAATGGGGTCTGAACAATGCCAACACGCACAATGCGTACAGTTACTGCGTCTTTAGTCGCGCTTTTGATCGTCTCGGGGCTGCTCGTCTCGGGGCCGGCCGCAGCCAGCTACGAAGCGGGCAAAAAGTACCTTGATCGCGCCGACTATCGCGGCGCGGCGATTTCTTTCTCAGCGGCGGCCGCACGCGGCGATGCTCGCGCTCAATATGAGCTTGCGCGGCTTTTCGATGCCGGCAAGGGCGTGCGCAAGGACCGCGCCCGCGCGCTGTTGTTATACCGCCGCGCCACGGTGGGACTGATCCCGGCGGCCGGAAACGGCCACGCCGATGCGCAGTTCATTCTTTCGGACCTCTACCGCAAGGGTCTCGGCGTGAAGCGCGATCGGGTGCAGGCGCTGCGGATGCTGCGGGCGGCAGCGGATTATGGCCACCCCCATGCGCTCTATCAGCTCGCGATCTATAACGAGTGGGGCGTCGACATGCCTCGCGCAGAAACCGCCGCACGCACGCTTTACCGGAAAGCCGCCGACAAGGGTTCGGTCAAGGCGCGCATCATGCTGGCGGCCCGGCATATGACCGGCACCGGCGAGCGGCGCGACGAGAGCCAGGCGATCGAGTATCTCGAATGGGCGGCCCGCGACGGCTCGCCCGACGACCAGTGGGCGATTGCCGGCTGGTATTCGAAGAAAATCTTCGGCGCACTTGGCCAACGCGCAGCACTGCGCCTGACCCGCAAGGCCGCCCAGCGCGGCCATGTCACGGCGCAAGCGCAGCTGGCTAAACTTTACCGGGTTGGCGCTGCGGGCGTGGAGCGCAACGCCGTGCAGGCCTATGTCTGGGGCCGCCTGGCCGAACGCCGCCGCAATGCGGGGCAACCGTATGCCCTTGCCTCGGTCCGACGAGGCCCGAGCCTGTCGCCCGACCAACGCGCCAGCGCCGAAGCCTGGCTGCGCCAATGGCAGCCTAAACCCTGACCGAGCTTGAATAGCCGCTCATATCAAAGGCCCGGACGCTGAAATGCATCCGGGCCTTTTCTTTGAACCGAGATCGACGCGAGGAGCGAGCCTGTCCGCGGACTTCGCACCGCCCTGCCCTGGGTTATGCGGCGAGGTCCGCGGCGACTTGGCCGGTGCGCCTCTGCGGCCGGCGCGCTATAGTCGGCCCAGACGTTTCCCCAGACCCAAGGTATCGCTCAAATGAACGAACAGCCGATCAGGCCCAACTCGATTGAGGCCCGCGACATCGCGACCATCCTGCATCCCTACACCAATCTTAAGGTCCATGAGAGCGAGGGCCCCCTGGTGGTGACGCGCGGCGAGGGCGTGCGGGTCTGGGACCACGAGGACAAGGAATATATCGAGGGTATGGCGGGCTTGTGGTGCACCGCGCTCGGCTTCGGCGAGGAGCGGCTGGTCGAGGCCGCCGCGGCCGAAATGCGCAAGCTGCCCTTCTATCACCACTTCACCCACAAATCGCACGATGTCGGCATCGACCTCGCCGAGCGCCTGCTCGGCATGGCGCCGGTGCCGATGTCGAAGGTGTTCTTCGCCAATTCGGGATCGGAGGCGAACGACACCGCGGTCAAGCTGGTCTGGTATCTGAGCAACGCCGAGGGCCGCCCAGAGCGCAAGAAGATCATCAGCCGGATCAAGGCCTATCACGGCGTCACCGTGGCCTCGGCCAGCCTCACCGGGCTGCCCAAAAACCACGAGGATTTCGACCTGCCGATCGCCGGCATCCTCCATACCGACTGCCCGCATTATTACCGCTTCGCCGAAGCCGGCGAGAGCGAGGAGGACTTCGCGACCCGCTGCGCCGAAAACCTACGCACGATGATCGAGGATGAGGGCCCGGAGACGGTCGCCGCCTTCATCGCCGAGCCGGTCATGGGCGCGGGCGGCGTGATGGTGCCGCCGAAGAGCTACTTCCAGAAGATCCAGGCGGTGCTGAAGGAGTACGAGATCCTCTTCATCGTCGACGAGGTCATCACCGGCTTCGGGCGCACCGGCAATATGTGGGGCAGCCAGACCTTCGATCTCAAGCCCGACATCATCACCATCGCCAAGGCGCTGACTTCCGCCTATCTGCCGATGTCGGCGGTGATGATCTGCGATCCGGTCTACCGCACGCTGGTGAAGGAGAGCGAAAAGGTCGGCGTATTCGCGCACGGCTTTACCTATTCGGGGCATCCGGTGCCGTCGGCGGTCGCGCTGGAGACGCTGAAAATCTACGAAGAGCGCGACATTGTCGCCCAGGTGCGCGGCGTGATGGGCCGCTTCCAGGAGCGGTTGAAAGGCTTTGCCGAGCAGGACCTCGTCGGCGAGGCGCGCGGCACCGGGCTTATCGGCGCGATCGAGCTGGTGCAGGACAAGAAGACCAAGGCGAGCTTCTCGCCGCCGGGCAAGGTCGGCGCCCAATGCGCGAAATTCGCCCAGAGCCACGGGCTCATCACCCGCGCGATCGGCGATGCGCTCGCCTTCTCGCCGCCGCTGGTCATCACCGTCAACGAGATCGACGAGATGTTCGACCGCTTCGCGCTGGCGCTCAAGGACACGGCCGACTGGGTCGCCCGCGAGGGGCTTACTGGTTGATGGGGCTGGTTGATGTGGGCTGGTTGATGTGGGCCGGGTGACGAGCGGCAGGCTGGCGGCGGCGGTCATTGTCGGCGTGACAACGAGCGCCGGGAGTGTGTTTGCCGCCGCCGGATCAATCTGCGTTACCGGCTTGCCGGCTGTGCTTCCCGTGGCGCCGATTGCCCAGCGTTCAAACAGCGCGCTCTGCCGGGGGCTTGCGGCGCGCTTGCGCAATCTTGCGATCCTGGAAAGCAATGCGCGCGATACCGCGGCGCGCGACCGCGGCGGCTATCAACGTGACCAGGCCGAGTTGCGCTTACGCCGCAACATGGTGAGCCAGGCGGGCTGCGATCTGCCGATGAGCCCGAGCGACCCACGCGCGCGGCGCTGTTTCGATCTCAAGAGCCGGCTGCGCATGGCCGAACAGCGAGCCCGCAGCCGGCCTGTCGCCAGCGCCACCCCGTCGGCCAAGCTCGCGCGCATCCGCCGCGAGCGCCAGGAGGTCCGCGCCCGCTATCGGCTGTCCGGCTGTCCGCAAGGCCGTGTCGGGAACTGACCGGGGCTGGTGTAAACTGGCCGGCGTGGGTCCATGAGCGAGCGTAGGTGCCGGCGCATGAAGACGCAGAAGCCACCGATCCTGAACGACAAGCAGTACACAGCAGCGTCGGTCTTCCAGCCCGAGAATTTGATCCGCGAGGCGCGCGCGCAAAAGGGCATCGCGCCGGCGAAGGTGCCGCCGCTCTGCGTGCTTGACCCCGACGGCGACATCGTGCGCCACCTCCGCCGGAGCGGCGCGGCAAAACCCGCCGAGCAATGGGCTTGCTATCATTCCGAAATGGACCTGTTCGCGCTTGCCGGACAGGAAATCGGCATTGTCGGCTGCGCCGTCGGTGCGCCCTATGCCGTGCTGATCGCCGAGCAGGCGTTCGCCAGCGGCTGCGAGCTGCTGGTCAGCATCACCTCGTCAGGCCAACTCGCACCCCTGGGGCCGACACCCTATTTCGTGCTGGTCGAACGCGCGCTGCGTGACGAGGGGACGAGCTACCACTATCTGCCCCCAGCGGAATTCGCCGAGGCCGACGGCAAACTGATCGATGCGGCGGAGGCGGCGCTCGCAGGGGCCGGGCCGCCGATCCGGCGCGGCGCCACCTGGACCACCGATGCGCCGTTCCGCGAGACCGAGACGGTGCTGCAACGCGGCCGCGAGATGGGCCTTGCCGCGATCGAGATGGAATGCGCCGCGCTCTATGCCTTCGCGCAAGCACGCGAGCGGCCCGTTATCTGCCTCGCCCACGTCACCAACACCATGGCCGTAAGCGAAGGCGACTTCGAGAAAGGCGCGCATGGCGGCGCACAGGACGCGTTGCTGCTCATCGAGCGGCTGGCTGCCCTGGTAGCGTAACGGCACCCAAGGGCGCCCACAGACCCGCCGTCCGATGACGTCGCAATGAACGACGCATTGGCCAGACAATCGATGCCATAACATTTATATCAAAAGCGAATACGAGATAATAGGCGCATCCGCATCATGCATAGTTTCGCCCCGAACCGCGCAACGATCGAATAGGCGTGCGGCATGGGCGCAAGTCTGCGCGCGAGAAAGCCGAAAAACTACCTTTTACCAACGCGCTATTTCTATATTCTTAGGCAATAGATTGCGGAAATCGCCGCTCCATTTTCAATGCGATGACACTGTAATGGCCGGCGGCCTGCCGTCATTCCGCCGCTTCGCCGGCGCGCTCCTCCTGCTGGGGTGCGAAGATCGAGGTGTAGCCTTTCGACCAATCGGGCGGGATGAGGCAGGGCCGCGGATCGAACTCGATCCAGCGCGCCGGCTCGCCGCGCACGATGGTGTTGGAGAGCGGCACGTTGTCGATGATGCTATCCGAGGCGGAAAGACCGCAGCTTTGCTCGATAAACCGGTCGGTAACCGCCGCCAACCGCGCCAGCCATTCATCGGAGACGAAGGATGGCAGCATGAGATAGCCGGTCTCGAAGTAGAATGCGCGCTGGTCCTGCGTCAGCACCTTGGGCGCGGCGGCAAGAATGTCTGCTTGCTTCATGGGGCGCCTCCTCTAGCCGGTCATTCTTGCGCGCGCCGAGGGGAGACGAAAAGAGCGCCATACGTCTAAAGCCCGAACAGCCACGCCGCAAATTCGGCTAGATCCCCAGCATGCGCTCGGCATTGCCGTGCAGGATCTTTGCCTTGTCGGCGGCGTTCAGCATCAGCCGCTCCATCCATTTCGGGCCCGGCTCGTTGGGCACGAAGGGATAGTCGACGGCGAAGAGGATGCGGTCGGCGCCCATCTCCTGGATGCACAGACCGAGCGCCGGATCAGAGAAGAACCCCGATGTCGTGACATGGAAATGCGCCGTGAAGACGTCACGGAAGGCCACCCCCTGATTGCCCGGCCGGTTGAGCGCGAGATCGATGCGCCACATCAGGAACGGCAGCGTCTCACCCAGATGGCCGAGGATGATCTGCGTGCCCGGATATTTGTCGAGCACGCCCGACAGAACGATGCGGATACCGGCGGTCGCGGTCTCCATGGTGAAGCCCCAGCCGGCGGTCAGGAACCCCGGATACTGGGCGACATAGTCCTTGAGATAGGCATCGATCACCGCCGGATGCGGGACGCCCGGATGGATGTAGAGCGGGACCCCGAGCGCCTCGGCGCGCTCGTAAATGGGCCAGAACCGCTTGTCGTCGAAGAACAGCTCGCCGCCCGTCAGCCCGTGGATCATGGCGCCGACGAAACCGAGCTTTTCAACACAGCGCTCAAGCTCGTCGGCCGCCGCCTTGGGGTCGGCCGTAGGCAAGGCCGCGAAGCCGGCGAGACGGCCCGGATTGGCCTGGCAGATCGCGTGCAGCCGGTCGTTGACGCCGCGGGTGAATTCCGCCGCACTCGCTGCATCGAGCTTCTGGGTCGACGGGGCGCCGTGCGAGAGCACCTGAACGTCGATCCCCGCCGCATCCATCGAGGCGATGCGTCCGGCGCCCACCTCGAGCAGCCGCTCCAGGACATAGCCGCCTGATTTCGCGTCAAGGCCCTGGAAATGGGCCACCAGATCGGGATCGTAATAGTGCTCCTCGATCGCAATCACGCGCTGGCCGCCAAGTATGGTCATGGGGTCACCTGCCTTAATCTCTATGCTGCGGGCGAATCTTAGAGCCAAAATCCGGCAATGTCCGCATTGTGGCCTCCCCCCGCTGGACCAGGCGATATCTCACTGTTGATGTTCGGGGCCGGTCGTGGCGAAATTGCAGCAAGGGGCAGGATCGACAACCTGGCCCGCCAGGGAAGCCCGCGGAGGCCCAGGGAGAGAGAGCGTGATCAAGGTTCAGGATACGGCGTTCGCCGAATACAGCGTTCCCGATCTCGACAAGATGGAGGCGTTTTTGACCGATTTCGGCCTGTTCAGGGCCGAGCGGACCGAGGACCGCCTTTACATGCGCGGCGCGGGGGCCAAGCCCTATCTCCATGTCAGCCACAAGGGCGATCCGGGCTTCGTCGCGTTCGCGTTGATCGCCGGCGCGGCCGAAGACCTCGACAAACTTGCCGGGCACGGCGATGCGATCTCGGGGGTGGAGGATCTCGCCGGGCCGGGCGGCGGGCGCTGCGTCAGCCTGCGCATGCCGGGCGGGCTCACGATCCGTGTGGTGCACGGCATGGAGCCGGCGGACGAGGTGCCGGTCCGCGATCCGCTCGCCATCAACTTCGCCAGGCTGAAGAACCGCACCGGCGTACTGCAACGCCCGAAAATCGAGCCGGCGCAGGTTCTGCGGGTCGGACACTGCGTCTTCAAGTTCACCGACGAGGCGCGCAACCGGGCCTGGCTGAAGGACACGCTCGGCATGCTCGAATCGGACGCACTTCATCTGCCCGACGACGAGACAAAGCGGCTGGGCACCTTCCTGCGCTGCGATCGCGGGGACGCCTGGGCGGACCACCACACAATTTTGTCTTTGTCTGACGAGACCCAGAACACGGTCCACCATCTGTCCTTCGAAACGCAAGACCCCGACGCCGTCTTCATCGGCCATCAATGGCTCATCGACAAGGACAAGTGGCACCATGAGTGGGGGGTCGGGCGCCATCTTCTAGGCAGCCAGGTCTTCGACTACTGGCGCGATCCCTGGGGGCATATGGTCGAGCACTATGCCGATGGCGACCTGCTGAACGCCCAGTCCAAGCCCGGCCTCTATCCGGCGACGCAGGAAAATCTCGCCCAATGGGGGCCGGAGCTGACGCCGACCTTCTTTTGAGTGAGCCCGGCTTAGGCGCGAACCGGGCGCGTCCGCTCCAGGCTTTGGCTTCGGCGCGGTCCATATGACCCCTGATGACCCCTGCGGCCGTCTCGCGGCCTATGGACATGTGCCGCACCTCGCGACAATTTGACATAGATTAATGCGCGGTTCTTGGCCATCGCCCAGATTTATTGCGCTATATTGGGATTTCCGCGCGGCAGGGTCGCCAATGCAACGGGATGCGACCGCGTGGTTTGGAGGGAGGCCGGCGCGATGAGCAGCGCAATGGATTACGAGCAGGTATTCGAGCAAGCCATCGAGCGCTTGCGCGAAGAAGGACGCTACCGGGTCTTTGCCGATCTGGAGCGCCATGCGGGCGACTTCCCGCGCGCCGCGCGCCATGCCGGCGACGATGCCCATGACGTCACCGTCTGGTGCTCGAACGATTATCTCGGCATGGGCCAGCACGAAGCAGTGATCGCCGCCATGCACGCGGCAATCGAGAAATGCGGCGCCGGCGCCGGCGGCACCCGCAACATCTCGGGCACCAACCACTACCATGTGCTGCTCGAGCGCGAGCTCGCCGAGCTGCACGGCAAGGACGCCGCGTTGCTGTTCACCTCCGGCTACAACGCCAACGAGGCCAGCCTGTCGGTCATCGCCAGCCAGCTTCCCGGCTGCATCATCTTCTCCGACGAGCTCAACCACGCCTCGATGATCCACGGCATGAAGTCCTCGCGCTCGGAAAAGCGCATCTGGCGCCACAACGACATGGAACATCTGGAGGCGCTGCTGAAGGACGCCCCGCCCGACCGCCCGAAGCTGATCGCCTTTGAGTCTGTGTACTCGATGGACGGCGATATCGGTCCGATCGGCGCCATCTGCGACCTTGCGGAGAAGTACAGCGCGATGACCTATCTCGATGAGGTCCACGCCGTCGGCATGTACGGGCCTCGCGGCGGCGGCATCGCCGAGCGCGACGGAGTGATGGACCGTGTCGACGTGATCAACGGCACGCTCGCCAAGGCCTTCGGCGTGATGGGCGGCTATATCGCCGGCTCGGCCGCGCTCTGCGACACCGTGCGCAGCTATGGCTCGGGCTTCATCTTCACCACCGCGCTGCCGCCGGCCGTGGCCGCGGGCGCGCTGGCCAGCGTGCGGCACCTGAAAACCAGCGACGTCGAACGGGCCGGACAACAGGATCGCGCGGCGCGCTTGAAAGCGCTGCTGCGCGAGGCCGGCTTCCCGGTACTGCCGTCGGTCACACACATCGTGCCGGTCGTGGTCGGCGACCCGGTCAAATGCAAGGCGGCTTCCGACATGCTGCTCGACGAGCACCAGATCTACGTCCAGCCGATCAACTATCCGACCGTGCCGCGTGGCACCGAGCGCCTGCGCTTCACCCCTTCGCCGCTGCATGACGACGCGGAGATGGACCGCCTGCTGGCGGCGCTGATCGAGGTTTGGCAAAAACTCGATCTGCCGCTCGATTTGTCATCCAATTCTGCGCAAGTCGCGTAGAAAGACGAATGCAGCCGGAAGGAAGACCGGGCAAATGAACGCCAGAAAATAAAGACCCGATTAACAGGAAAGGCCCGATAACAGACATATGTACCGCGACAAGACACTCATACCGACCGAAGCGATCCGGCTCTGCGCGCTTGGCCTGTTGGCTGGGCGGCCGACGCTCTATGCCGATCTGGCAAGCGAGGTGCGCAATTTCGCCAGCCGCATCATGGGGCCGTCGCTCGACGTGCTGGGCCCGTCGCTTGAGCTTCTGACGCTCGAGGGGCTGGTCAAGGCCGATCCTGTGTCGGCCGAGCGCGGCAACCCCAAGCTGCGCATCACCAAGGCGGGGCTCGCGGCCCTGCACGAGCTTTTGCGCTCCAATGTGCGCGCGCCGGTCGACGACGTGAACAAGCTGGTGATCGCGCTCAAGATGCGTTTCCTGCACATGCTCGACCAGGCCGAACGTCTGGCCGAGATCGAGGCGCTGATCGAACTCTGCGATCAGGAGCTTGGCCGGTTGCAGGATCTGCGTGCGCAAGACTGCGCCAATCAGAGCTATCTCGCCGACTGGCTCGATCACGAAATCACCCAGGCCGAATCGCGCCGGGCCTTTCTCGCCGCCTACCGGGACCGCGTTTAGTTTCGTCCCGAACGCTTACGCGTTCTGGTCCCAGTCGGGATCGTCGCTGAGGGTCAGCGGCGTTTCGCCCGCGAGCACGCCCTTTCCGGGGACGTGATTGACCTCGAGCCGGATGCCGTCGGGATCCTCGAAGACGACATAGTAGTAGCCGGGCGCCCAATCCCCCTCGACGGGACCGCGGTCGATGACGGCGCCCATCTCGCGCAGCTTTTCGGCGACCGCGTCGATATCCTCGCGGGTGCGCGCGCGCAGGCAGACATGGTGCAGGCCGACCCGGTTCTGCACGAAGCGCTCGTTTGCGTATTCCTCGGCGCAGCGCTGGATGCCGAGCGCGGTGCGGCCGCCAACGTGATAGACGAAGTTGTTGCCGTCATAGACTTTTTTCAGGCCCAGGAACGGCAACAGCTCGCAGTAGAACGCCCGCGCCTTGTCGAACTGGCTGACCGTCAGAATGACATGGGCGGCTCCGTTGACGTCGATCATGCAAGCGTTCTCCTTCTATGCCGCGGCGCCGATACGCTTGCCGCCCGATATCCCGCAGGGGCCGTTACCGGCCGGCCGGATTTGGGTGAGCCGTTAGATTCTTGCGGGTTTCCTCGTCCCATGTCCCCGTGGGCCGGCCGAGCTCGCGGCCGACGTCATAGCCGCGGCGCAAGGCCGGACGCGTCTGCAGCGCCTTGTACCAGCGTTTGACGTTGGGATAGGCGTCCAGGTCCACCTCCTGGCGCTTGTAGGTAATGACCCACGGCCAGCAGGCCATATCGGCGATGGAATAATCGCCGGCGATGAAATCGCGCCCCGCCAGCCGCCGGTCGAGTACGCCGTAGAGCCGGTGCATTTCGTTGTCGTAGCGCTCCTTGGCGTAAGGGATCTGCTCGGTCGCGTAGAAACGGAAATGGCCTGCCTGGCCGAACATCGGCCCCTGCCCACCCATCTGCCACATCAGCCATTCCAGCACCTCGATGCGGCGGCGCAGATCGGTGGGCAGGAAGCGGCCCGATTTTTCCGCCAGGTAGATCAGGATGGCGCCGCTTTCGAACACCGAGATCGGGTCGCCGCCACCGGGCGGGTCGTTGTCGACGATCGCCGGCATGCGGTTGTTGGGGCTGATCGCCAGGAAATCAGGCTCGAACTGGCCGCCGCGACCGATGTTGACCGGGATCACGCGGTATTCGAGTTCCATCTCCTCCAGCGCGATGGAGATTTTCCAGCCGTTGGGCGTCGGCCAGTAATAGAGATCGATCATATCTGCCTGCCTTCGTGGTTTCCGCATCTGTCCCGGTCATCGCCGGCCAATGTGCACCACCGGACCGGCGGGCGGAATAAGGTTCGGCGCATAGCCCGGCCGATGCAGGCGGGCGGTGATTTCAGTCACCGCGCATTCCTGTCTAGACTATGACGGCCTTCCTCAAGGGCGCGGACCCTATGACGCGCCCTCCACGACCCACAATGGGACCATGGCCGCAAACGATGTCGAGCTGCTGCGACACCTCTTCGACGCTGCCATCGCCGCGAGCGATCCGGCCGTCTGCCTGCCGCCTGCCCTGCCCGAGCCACCGGCCGGCCGCACGGTGGTGGTGGGCGCGGGCAAGGCCGCGGCGGCGATGGCGCGGGCGCTCGAAAACGCCTGGATGGGACCGGCCGAAAAACTCTCCGGCCTGGTGGTGACGCGTTACGGCTTTGCCCGACCGACCGCGCAGATTGAGGTCGTCGAGGCCGCGCATCCGGTCCCCGATGCGGCGGGAGTCCGGGCCGCGGCACGCATACTCGACGCTGTTTCCGGTCTCGGCGAGGACGATCTCGTGATCGCGCTCATGTCGGGCGGCGGCTCGGCGCTGCTGACGCTGCCGGCGCCCGGCATCACCCTGGCCGACAAGGCAGCAGTGACCGACGCGCTGCTACGCTCGGGCGCAGCGATCGACGAGATTAACACGGTGCGCAAGCACCTCTCGGCGATCAAGGCCGGGCGGCTGGCCGAAGCGGCCTATCCGGCGCAGCTGGTGACACTGGCGGTCTCCGACGTGGTCGGCGATGATCCTGCGACCATTGCCTCGGGGCCCACTGTGGCCGATCCGACCACGCGGGCGGACGCGGCGGCAGTGTTGGACCGATATGGTATCGCGCCTCCGCGCGCGGTGCGCGAGCACTTGGCCTCGCCGGAAAGCGAATCACCCAAGCCGGGCGATCCGCGCCTTGCCGCTGCGGACTACCGCATCGTCGCGCGCGGCCCCGCCGCCATCGCCGCCGCCGCCGAGGCCGCGCGCAACCTGGCGATCGAGCCCGTCATCCTCGACGACGCTGCAACCGGCGAGGCGCGCGACGTGGCGCGGGAACACGCCACCATTGCGACAAGCGCGGCGACGGAGAACCCCGGCTGGCCGCTGGTGTTTCTCTCCGGCGGCGAGCTGACGGTGACGCTGACGGGCTCGGGCCGCGGCGGACCGAACACCGAATACCTGCTGGCGCTGGCGCTGGCCTTTCAGGGAACGCCCGGCGGTCCTTGGGCGATCCACGCGCTGGCCTGCGACACCGACGGGATCGACGGCTCCGAAGACAATGCCGGCGCCGTCGTCACGCCCGATACACTCGAGCGCGCGGCGGCGGCCGGGCTCGACCCGCGTGCATTCCTCGACAACAACGATGCTTACGGGTTCTTCGAGGCGCTGGGCGATCTTGTCGTAACGGGGCCTACGGGCACCAACGTCAACGACTTCCGAGCGCTGCTGGTTCGCGCGCCGCCGCGCCGCTGAACCTTGCCATCACCGCCTCGGCATAAAGATCGATCGAGCGTTCGGCCTGCTCGTCGGTGATCGTTCCGAACATGGGGCGCGAGATGAAGAGATCGGTGCCGCTCTCCTCGATCTGCGCGGCCACCTCGGCATAGACCCGCTCGGGCCCGCCGACGATGATGAGGCCGCGCGCATGCGCCTCCTCGAAAGTATCGGGATAGGCGCTGCTGGTCGTGCCGTGGCGGATCCAGAGATACAGCAGGCTGGCATGCCAGTGCTGATAGGCCGGCTTGGCGATCGCGAAGGCCTCGTCATCGCTCTCGGCGACGACGACGTGGCGGCCGAAGGCGGTGTAGGGCTTGGCTGCCCCGCTACCGCCATGCGTCCTGTCCCACACTTCGTTGTAGTCGCGCACGATGGTTCCCATCACCGACGCCGGGACGTGGCTGACGATGTTGATGTTGTTGGGCGCGGCCCAGGCGACGGTCGCGGGGTTGACCATGCCGTACCAGAGCGGCGGGTGCGGGCGCTGCGCCGGCGCGAACTCCATCGGCACGTCGTCATAATGGTAGAAGGCCCCGTCGTGGTTCAGCACCGGCTCGCGCAGGCCCTTCAGGATGACCTCCATCGCTTCGATATAGCGCGGCTGGGCCTCAGCGTGATCGATGCCGAAATAGCCCACCTCGAACGGCGAGATCCCCTTGCCGACGCCGAGCTGGTAGCGGCCGCGGCTGAGGTGATCGAGCATGCAGATTTCCTCGATCAGCCGATAGGGATCGTAGAGCGGCAGCGTGTAGACCAGCGGGCCGAAGCGCAGGCGCTTGGTGCGCTGGGCGACGGACGAGAAGAAAATACCCGGCGATGCAGCCATGCCGAGCGGGGTCGAATGATGCTCGGAGACGAAATAATGCGAGAAGCCGAGCCGGTCGTAGCGCTCGATGAGCTTGAGGCGGCTTTCGTAATAGTCGCCGAGCGGCTCCTGGTCGGCCGGCGCGCGCCGGTCGAGCTGGTCGAATACCCCGAAATCCATGCCACCTATCCCCTGTCCACTGCCGGGCCCGCTGGGCCGGGCTCGCATCGGCCCGATGCCATAGCCTGTCACGGTAGTTCCGGCAAGGGAACGCAACCCATCGGCGCCCCAGGCAAGCCGCCTATGCGGCGCGTGCCGCGCGCGGGCAGTCAATTTTATTTACATGAGTATAAAAATCGCAACAATCGGGCGCAACGGAGGACCAGATATGACAAAGGCCGAAAAACCGGTCTATCAGCCCGGAGAGATCGACTTCGACGGGCTCGACGACACGCCCGAGGACTATCGCAGGATGCTGCGGACGCTGATCGGCAAGCAGTATGTCGGTGAGATCGCGGCTTGCGAGATGTTCGCCCGCGCCGCCTATTACCTGCCGGACCCGGGCCGCAAGGCCGCCCTGGTCCACACCGCAAACGAGGAAGCCGAGCACGTCGAGATGATGGACGAGCTGGCCCGCAAGGTCGGCCTCGATGTCGATGCCTGGCTGGCGCGCCGCCGGCCGGGCGGCACCCACTTCCTCGGCAGCGAGGACGACGTCAAGGACTGGATCGAGGTCTCGGTCTTCAAACACATGATCGACCGCTGCGGCCGGGTCTGGCTGTGGTCGATGCGCAACTCCAGCTTTGGGCCTTACGCCGACGTGATCGGGCCGATCCTGCGTGACGAGGCGCGCCACGGCCAGGACGGCGCCGAGGAGGTGGTCCGCCTGTGCGAATCCGGCCACCGCGAGGCCGTGCAGGAGCGGGTCGACTACTGGTTCCCGCGCGGTATGCAGCTTCTGGGCAAACCGGGCAGCGAGGGCAACCGCATCGCGCACCACTATGGCCTCAAGCTGCACGACAGCGACGAGGAGATGGCCAAATGGATCGGTGAGATCAAGCCGCCCTTCGAGAATGCCGGCATTTCGCTGCCGGGGCCCGACCAGGTCCGCGAGCACGGCGTCGATCTCGCCGATGTAAGCTGGTAACACGCGCCTTGGGGCGAAATTCAAAAAGCGAATAGGTTCGGTCTCGCGCCGGTCATTGAAGCCGGTTATGTTCGGGCCCCATGCGACGGCACCGCAACGCAAAGATTATCGCCACATTGGGGCCCGCGAGCTCCGATGCGAGGGCCATTGAGGCTTTGTTTGAGGCTGGCGCCGATCTGTTTCGGCTCAACTTCAGCCATGGCCAGCACGCCGAGCACAAGGCGCGCTACGATCTGATCCGCGCCGCCGAGGTAAAGTTCGGGCGGCCGATCGGGGTGATCGCCGATCTGCAAGGCCCCAAGCTCAGGGTTGGCACCTTCAAAGACGGCGAGATCGAGCTGGAAACGGGCGCAAGCTTCCGGCTCGACATGGATGCGAGCCCCGGCGATGCCACCCGCGCGCCGCTGCCCCATCCGGAGATCTTCGCGACCCTCGCGCCGGGCCAGGATGTGCTGATCAACGATGGGCGCGTGCGCCTGCGCGTGGAAGAGGCAGGCGCCGACTTCGCCCAAACCAGCGTTGTAACCGGCGGGCCCATCGGCGACCGCAAGGGCGTCAACCTGCCGAGCGCCATCCTGCCGATCGCGGCCATGACCGAAAAGGACCGGCGCGATCTTGCCTTCGCGCTCGAAATCGGCGCCGACTGGATCGCGCTTTCGTTCGTGCAGCGGCCGGACGACGTGGCCGAGGCCAAGAAGCTGATCGCCGGCCGCGCCGGGCTGATGGCAAAGCTGGAGAAACCCGCCGCCGTGGACCGGCTGGGCGAGATCGTCGACCTCTCCGATGCGGTCATGGTCGCGCGGGGCGATCTCGGCGTCGAGGTGCCGCCCGAGGAAGTGCCGAGCCTGCAGAAGCGCATGGTCCGGGTCTGCCGCCAGGTCGGCAAGCCGGTCGTGGTGGCCACGCAGATGCTCGAATCGATGGTCAATTCACCGACACCGACGCGCGCCGAGGCCTCCGACGTTGCCGGCGCGGTCTATGAAGGCGCCGATGCGGTCATGCTGTCGGCGGAGACGGCAGTCGGCGACTATCCGAGCGAGGCGGTGGCGATCATGAGCCGCATCATCGCCCGCGTGGAGCGCGATCCCAACTACCGCGCCATCATCGATGCGGTGCGCACCAGTACCGATGCAACCGCCGCCGATGCGATCACCGCCGCCGCCCGGCAAGTCGCCTCGACCATCCACGCCGCCGCCATCGTGACCTATACATCGACCGGATCGACCACGCTGCGCGCGGCACGCGAGCGGCCGGAGGTTCCAATCCTCTGCCTGACCCCGGAAATCACCACCGCGCGACGCCTGGCGTTGGCCTGGGGAGTGCATTGCCTGAAGACCAAGGACGTCAAGAATTCCGCCCAGATGGTGGAGCGCGCCGCCAAGGCAGCATTGTCCGAACGGTTCGCAGTCCCCGGCGACCGGCTGGTCATCACCGCGGGCATGCCCTTCGGCACGCCGGGTGCGACCAATTTGCTGCGCATCGCCTGGGTCGAGGACTGATCCCCAAAATAATTTCCCACCTGTGACAGCCGTCACAGCCGGCCCCGCATGCGAGTGATACTCATCACAGCATGGCGACGGGGCAAGGCCGCGTCCCACCAGGACAAACGCTCGGGCAAGGGGAACAGCGCCAAGCGCACAACCATCCTATATCAGTTTCAGCTCTCGCGGAGGACTGCCGATCCTTCCCAAACGCGGGGCTGAAAGACGGTCATCCACGGCCGTCAATCCCAGAAGGGGCGGATCTTCCGATCCGCCCCTTCGTCTATTTATGGTCGGCGTCTTTTGTGGCGGGCGCCGTGATAGTCGATACATAATTGAGTTCAATGCCCATGGGTCGGTGATTTGGCCGCAGGCTCCGGCCGGCCAACCGCTCAGGCGGTGGCGGGCGCCGGGCCAGGCGGGGTTGCGACGGGCCGGCACCAGGTCTCGCGGATAATGAGCGCAAAGAACAGCGCGGCCAGATAGAGCGCCGGCAGGGTCAGGAACGCATTGTCGTAGGCCGCTAGGTCATAGACCCGCGCCCCGCCCTTCAGCGTCCCGGCCCATTGCAGGTCGAGCAGCAGCCCGACCACCGGCTGAAACACGGCACCGCCCATCACGGCGGCCATGTTGACCAGACCGAGCGCGGCGCCGGTACCGCCGCCGGCATTGTGCTCGCGCGTCAACGCGTAGGCGACCACCATGCCGGTGCTGGCAAAGCCGGTAACGAAGAGAAGAACTTGATAGACCGCAAAGGACACGCCGGGCAGATAGAGCGCCGCGGTCATCGCTATCCCACCCAAGGACGCGCCCAGCACGAGCGGCAGTTTGCGCCGCCCGATGCGATCGGACAGCCAGCCGCAGAGCGGCCCGCCAACGACAAAGCCCAGCAGCAAGGTCGAGGTGGCGAAGGCGGCCGCCGGCCGGTCGACGCCGAACCGGGTCTGCGCATACGGCACGCCCCAGAGCGCGCCGAAGGCAAGCATGGGCGAGGCGACAAGGCCGCTGAAGAGTGCGATGGCGATGGTCTGAGGATGCCGGGCGACCCGCCACAGCGCCGCGAGCACGCCGTCCGTTTCCGCCGCGGCACTCAGCCGGCCGGGCGATGGCTCGACCGGATGATCCACGGCCGCCTTGCCGCTGGCCGTCTTGCCGCGGGATATGTGCGGCGGCCGGTCGCGGATCATCAGCCACATGCAGAGACCGAGCAGCAGCGCAAAGAGGCCCAGATAGACGATGCTGCGGCGCCAGCCCTCGGCCTCGACCAGCAACGCCATCGGCGCCTGGCCGACGATGCCGCCAAGCAGGCCCATGGTCATTAAAAGGCCGGAGAGCATGGCAAAGCGGCGCGGGCTGAACCAGGCGCCGGCGAGCAGCATGCCGCCGAGCAGCCCGAACGCCGCCCCCGCGCCGATCAGCATGCGCCCGAGATAGGCGACCTCCACGCTCGGCGCGCTGGCGAATATGAGGCAGCCGCCGCCCGCAGCCAAGACCCCCAACGACATCACCTTGCGCGGTCCCCAGCGGTCGAGCGCCATCCCGACCGGCATTTGCAGCGCCGCATACGCGTAGAAATAGAACGCCGAAAGATTGCCAAGCACGGCGCCGGAAACCGCGAAATCGCGCATCAGCGCGTCGACCATGACGCTCGGGCTCACCCGCAGGATCCAGGCATAGAAAAAGAACACCGCCCCCAAGGCATAGCCGGCATAGCCAAAGAAGCCCGGGCCCACTGAGCTATTAACCGGGGAGCCATGACCCGAAGAGCCGTGACCGGTAGCGGCGGCGAGGGTCGGGTGCGGCGCATCGTTCATAAAGGTCACATAGCGGTGCACCGGGCGGTTTGAAAGCCCGGGACCGGATACCGCATGGCGGCCCTGTCGCATGCGCATGATGCGCGCGTTGCCGTACAGCCATCCAATGGTCCACCAATTTTTCCGCAACGCGCCACCGGCGACCGGGCCGCAGCACGGTGAGCGGCGTCAACGCCCGGGCTGGCGGGCAAGGCTGGCCCGCGCGGCGATCCAGATGCCCGCAAGCACGACGGCGCCGCCTACCGCTTCGATCGGACCCAGCGTCTCGCCGAGGATCGCCCAGGCGAGCAGCGCGGCGGAGACGGGCTGGACCAGCAGGCTGACCGAGCTGAACGAGGCCGGCAGATGGGCCAGCGCGAAGGCGATCAGCCCCTGCCCGCTGGCCTGGCTGATCAGCGCCACCCCGACGAGCACCAGCCAGCCCGCAAGGGTGATGGGCACGATGCGCTCACCAATGATGAGCGCGGCGGGCAGCAGCACCGCCGCCGTCACGATGCCGCTCGCCGCCATCAATGCCGGGGTGGACAGCCGCGCCCGCAGACGCGTCACGGCGAGCAGATAGCCGCCGTAGAACAACGAAGCGGAGGTCGCCAAGGCGTCACCGAAAAGACGCTCGCTGCTGAGTTCGAAGGAGCGGCCCATCAGGATGGCGCAGCCTGCGATCGCGATGGCAAGGCCTGTGAGAAAGCGCCCGCCGATGCGCTCGCGCAGGATCAGCCAGGCGCCCAGCGTGACCCATATCGGCGTCAGATTGGACAGCAGCGTGGCGTTGGCAACGGTGGTGTAGGCGATCGACCAATGAAAAGCGCCGAGATCGACGGCGAACAGAACGCCGCTCAGAAAGATCAGCGCCATGTTGGCGCGCAGCCCCGCAAACCCTTTGGCCGGCTTGCCTGAAGGATGTCGGCCGAGCTGGGCCCAGAGGACGAAGATCGGCACGGCCAGCGCGACGCGGTAGAAGCCGGTCGCGACCGGCCCGGTTTCGGCCAGGCGCACCAGGATGCCCGAGCCGCCGATTGCCACCGCGCCGGTGAACAGCGCAATCAGCGCCGCGCGCGGGACGGCGGCGGGTCCTGCCGGGTCGGCGGATTGGGCTGGCTGGTCCATGACCGGCGGCCTACAGGGGCCGGCAAGCCCGCGCAAGCGCAAACCGCGCGCGCCCTCCAGCGCATCCGCGCAATGCCCGGGATTGACGCCGATACCCGCGCGGTGACAGGCTCGGCCCCTGCGGCCCCCCGCGGGCAAGGAAGCAAAGTCCATGACCATCGACTGGCAGGGCGTCTTTCCGGCGCTGATGACCGAATTCAAACCCGATGAAAGCCTCGATCTGGAGGCAACAGCACGGCACATCGAGGCGATGCTGGCGGCCGGGTGCAGCGGATTGGTGATGCTGGGCACGCTGGGTGAGAACACTTCATTGTCGGCGAACGAAAAGCGCGCGGTGATCGAGATGGCGGTTTCGGCCGTGGCCGGCCGCGTTCCGGTGATCTCCGGGGTGGCGGAATACACGAGCGCGCTCGCCTGCGCCTTCGTCCGCGACATCGAAGCGCTCGGCGCCAACGGGGCGATGGTGCTGCCGCCGATGGTCTACAAGACCGACCCGCGCGAGACGCTCATGCATTTCCGGGGTGTTGCCGCCGCGTCATCCTTGCCGGTCATGATCTACAACAACCCGGTCTCGTACGGCACCGATGTCAGCCCGGCGATGTTCGCCGAGCTGGCCGACGCGGAGAATATTATTGCGATCAAGGAATCCTCCGACGATCCGCGCCGGCTCACCGATATCGTCAATGCCTGCGGGCAGCGGTACACACTGTTCTGCGGCGTCGACGACATCATCGTCGAGAGCGTTGCCGTCGGTGCGGTGGGCTGGGTCGCGGGGCTGGTCAACGCCTTCCCGGCGGAATCGGTGCGGCTGTTCGAGCTGGCGCGCGCCGGCAATTTTGCCGAGGCACGCGCGCTCTATCGCTGGTTCATGCCGCTGCTGCATCTCGACACCGACGCCAAGCTGGTGCAGTTGATCAAGCTCGCCAATGCAATGACCGGTCTGGGCTCGGAGACCGTGCGGGCGCCGCGGCTGAAGCTCGAGGGCGCCGAACGCGCCGAGATCGAGGCGTTGATCGCGCGCGCGATCGAAACCCGACCGGAATTGGCGGCCAAGGCGGCGGCGGAATAGTCGCGCGACACTTCATGTTTGATCCAATCACTTACCTATCGGCGCTATTCGATTGGTTCATCGAGAAAATGCCGGCCGTCACGATCCTCGATCTCGATCACCCAGAGATCGGGATCATAGCTGAGCTGGCGCGTGATATAGGCTTCCGCGTCGGCGTCCTCGACCGGCGCCGCGCCTGTCGCGCGCACCCATAGCCGCCCGCCATCGAGCGCGGTCGAGGGCGAGAGCACGCTGGCCTGGCCGTCAAGCGTACTCAGCTTGATCAGCACAATACCGGCGGTCTCATCGCCCTTGCGCGCCACGAAGGCCGCCGCCCCCGCCACCTCGGCCCGGCGGATCAGCGCGCGCGCCCAGATCCCTGCTTTCAAACGCGGGGTCATTCACGTCTTCCACTCAAAGCCTCGCCACGTCCTCAGCATAAGTCATCGCGGCCATTGCCCGATATATCGGTTTGAAAGGTGCCGCGCGTATTGCCCCGGCCCCACCGCAGGCTCTGAAATAAATGCCATCGAAGAGTGACCGCGATCACTGCAATTGCGCGGCCAGATCGGCAGATTGGCCGCGTTGTCCGCGACGTTCCTAGCAACGGAGCTGCCGGCGATGAACCAAACCTGACGGGAATTTCGATTCCCGGCAATTTTCATGAAGTTTCCGCAAGGACGTCCAAGTGTGGTCACGCGGCCGTCGGATAAAGAGACAACATCGAGAGCGGGCGGCAACGCCCCATCGGAGTATCGAGCGATGACGGAGCGGGAAAACCGCCGCGGACATATGGTGGCGCAGGCCACGACCCGGCCGGGCGCGAGAGCGACCACCGGCTTGAGCGAGCTCTTCGAGACGCTCGATGCGTTCCTGGTACGCATCGGCGTACATGCACGCAAACGCGACCGCCAACGCAAGGCAGCGCGCGAGCTTGCCTTGATGAGCGACTACACGCTTCGGGATATCGGGCTGCACCGCAGCGAAATCCTGTCGGTGACCCACAATCTCCAGCGCTTCGAGCGCGACCGACGCGCCGGTAGCTAAAAGGAACGGGCTACCGAACCGCCAGGACGATATAGGCGCCTTGCGGGATGGCCAGGCCTTCCGGCACCCGGTAAGGCGCCACGGCGACCGTAATATCAGCAATCACGGCCGCGCGCGCCGCATCGTCGAGCGCCTCGAAATCCGCGCCCACCGGGGTGCTGGCAAGATGTCCGGGGATCGCCTCTTCGGGCGGCAGCATGCGCCGCGTGATGTCGACCTCGTGAAAAGTGATCTCCGCGAACCCGGCCCCGGCGATCAATCCGCGCAGCATTTCGGCGTCGCCCAAGGCAAACGGCGCGTGTAGCCGCGACGCCGACTTTGCGCCCACATGCGGCACCAGTGCGTCGGCAGACGCCTTCATATAGGGGCTGTGCTCGATGGCGCGCCAGACGCAAATTCCGAGCCGGCCGCCGGGGGCAAGCACGCGATGCATTTCATCGAGCGCTTGTTCCTTATCGGGAATGAATTGCAGGCCCTGCTGACAAAGCACAAGGTCGAATTCCCCATCGCCGAAGGGCAGCGATGCCGCATCACCCTGCCGCCATTCGATCGCCGCGGCATCGGACGGTGCTTGCTGCTCGGCGATCGCGATCATGTCCGCATTCAGATCGACCCCGACCACCCGGCCGGCCGCACCGATCATGGGCGCAGCAAGGCGCGCCACGATGCCGGTGCCGCAGGCAACGTCGAGCAGGCGCGAACCCGGCTCGAGCGGAACACGATCGAGAAAGATCCGCGCCAGCGGCTCGAAGACGCTCGGCACCTGAAACCGCTCATAGCTCGCCGCGCCGCTGCCGCTGAGCTGCCAGCGCTCTTGTTGGCTCATGAGGACATTTTCCTTCCTTGAGAAAGCCTCACAGCACCTGAAAGCCGTGCGCGTAAGGATCGCGGTCGTCGATCGTGATCGTGTTGAGGCCGGTCACCCGCGCCCAGCCCTCGACCGAGGGCAGGATGGCCGGGGCGTTGCCGACCGTCGTCGCCGCCTCGACCCGGCCGTGAAAGAGGCTGCCGATGATGCTCTCATGGACGAAGTCGTCGCCGACGGCGAGCCTGCCCTTGGCGGCGAGCTGGGCCATGCGCGCCGAAGTGCCGGTGCCGCAGGGGCTGCGGTCGATCGCCCTCTCGCCGTAGAAGACCGCGTTGCGGGCGTGCGCGGCGGGATCCTTTGGCTTGCCGGTCCACATTATGTGCGAGATACCGCGGATGGTTTCGTCTTCCGGATGAGCAATCTCCACGGCGTCGTTGAGAGCACGTCTTAAAATGGGCGAAAGCCGCATGATGTCGAGGGCGGAGAGATCGGCCATGTCGGCAAAGGATTTCTGCGGCTCGACGATGGCGTAGAAATTGCCGCCATAGGCGATGTCGACGGTGACCGCGCCGAGGCCCTCGCAGTCGACCGTCACGCCCTCGGCCGCGAGGTAAGAGGCAACGTTGCGGATGCGCACGGACCCCACGAAGCCGTCCTTCATCTCGTAGCGCGCCTCGACCGGACCCGCCGGCGCGTCAAGGCGCACGATCCCCGCCGCCGCCGGCGTCACCAGATCATGCTCGATCGCCACCGTGACGGCGCCGATGGTGCCGTGGCCGCACATCGGCAGGCAGCCGCTGGTCTCGATGAAGAGGATGCCGGTGTCGCAATCCTCGCGGCTCGAAGGATAAAGGATGGCGCCCGACATCATGTCGTGGCCGCGCGGCTCGAACATGAGGCCCCGGCGGATCCAGTCATGATGCGCGACGAAATTGGCCCGCCGCTCGCTTGCGCTCGCTCCCTCCGGCGGCGGCGCGCCCGAGGTCACCAGGCGAACCGGATTGCCGCAGGTATGCGCGTCGATGCAGGTGAAGGTATGGCGGGTCAAACCGGCTACCCCTGGCCAGATATCAGATGCCCGAAGTGTCGCGGAGCGGCCGGGTCCGATGCAAGGACGGAATGTCACGGTTATCTTACGCGCCCGGTTTCTTGGCTTATATTGAAGCGCATGACGGAACGCGCGGTCAGAATGACGGCGGGGCGGCCGGCCTTGCTGTCCGCGGACGAGCCCGCACCCTTCGAGGCGGTCAACCCCGAAGGGGCGGCGCCGTTCCTGCTGCTGTGCGACCATGCCAGCGTGCGGGTGCCCAGCGCGCTCGAACATCTCGGGCTCGACGAGGCGGTGATCCAGCGCCATATCGGCTGGGATATCGGCGCCGCCGAGGTCGCGCGGCGGCTGTCGCATCGCTTCGATGCGCCGCTGGTGCTGTCGGGCTATTCGCGCCTTGTCATCGACTGCAACCGCGAGCTTGATGATCCGACCTCGATCGCCGAGATCAGCGACGGTGTCATCATTCCCGGCAACCGGGCGCTCCATCCGCGCGCGATCGAGGCGCGCCAGGCCCAGCTTTTCCAGCCCTACCACAATGCGGTGCGGGCGGCGCTCAAGCGCTTCGCGGATCGGGGCCACGCGCCCGGCATCATCTCGATGCACAGCTTCACCCCGGTATTCCGCGGCGACGAGCGGCCCTGGCATATCGGCGTGCTGTGGAACAAGGACCCGCGCATTCCCCGGCCCTTCATTGCCAATCTCGCCACCGATCCCGACATCGTGGTCGGCGACAACGAACCCTATTCGGGCCAGGACGAGTACGGCTACTCGATCAGCAACCACGCCGAGGCGCATGGATTTCCCCACGTACTGGTCGAGATCCGTCAGGACTTGATCGACACCCATCATGGGGCCGCGGCCTGGTCGGAGCGTATCGCCCGCACCCTCGGTCCCGCCCTGTTCGATGATCTCGAAATCTACGAGGCCAGGGAGTTTTGAGGCGATGAAAAGCCATGTTTCGGGGGCCAAGGAGCGCGCGCGCCGATGATCAAGGAACCGAAATTCACCGTCGGCATCGAGGAGGAATATCACCTCGTCGACCGGGAAACGCGCGATCTGGTCGAGGCGCGTCCCGACGCGATGATGGCCAAGCTGGAAAAGAGCCTGAAGACGCAGGTCACCCCGGAGTTCATGAACTCGCAGATCGAAATCGGCACAAAAGTTTGTGGGTCGATCGCCGATGCGGCCGCGGACCTGAAATGGCTGCGCAAGACGGTCTCCGACGCAGCCGCCGACGAAGGCATGGCGATCATCGCCGCCTCCACGCATCCCTTCGCGAGTTGGGCGACCCAGCAGCACACCGACAAGGAGCGCTACAACATCCTCGCCCGCGACATGCAGGCGGTGGCGCGGCGTCTTTTGATATCGGGCATGCATGTCCATGTCGGCATCGAAGACGAGGAATTGCGCATCGATCTGCTCAACCAGATCAGCTATTTCCTGCCGCACATCCTGGCGCTCTCGACCTCATCGCCCTTCTGGCGCGGCAAGGATACGGGCCTGAAGTCCTACCGCCTGGCCGTGTTCGACGAGCTGCCGCGTACCGGCCTGCCGCCGCAATTCGACAGTTGGGGCGAATACAACCGCCACATTCACGTGCTCACCAATGCCGGGCTGATCGAGGATGCCAGCAAGCTGTGGTGGGACATAAGGCCGAGCGCGCGCTTTCCGACACTGGAAATGCGGATCGCCGATGTCCCGACGCGGGTGGAAGATTCGGTATGCCTCGCGGCTTTATACAGGTGCCTGCTGCGCATGCTCTACCGGCTGCGCCGTGAGAACCAGCGCTGGCGGCGCTACGCCAATATGCTGATCAGCGAGAACCGTTGGCGCGCCCAGCGCTACGGCTTCGACGAGGGCATGATCGATCTCGGTAAAGGCGAGATCGTGCCGTATGCCGATCTCCTGGACGAGCTGATCGAACTGACCCGCGAGGACGCCGAGTTTTTCGGCTGCGTCGCCGAGGTCGAGCACGGCCGCGTGATCCTGAAGCGCGGCACCAGTGCCCATCGCCAGCTTGCGCTCTACAATTCTTTGCGAGAACAGGGTGTCGACAAGCTCGAGGCGCTCAAGGGCGTGGTCGATCAGCTGATCGAGGAAACGACCGAAGGGCTCTGACCCGCCGATCGGAAGGCCGCGATCGGCAAATACGGCGGCCGCAGGCCGGGTTTTGATCACCGGAAATTATTTCCAGATTTATTTTAACCTTAGTGACGACGGTCACTGAGGCTCGCGCGGGGTTGCGTCACATTGGGGTCAACAACGGGGGACGAACACCAAGGCCCCCATCACCCGCTCTCGAAAGGAACGATCCCATGAAGAA
>DATKZM010000043.1:0-122088 GCA_035527975.1 Alphaproteobacteria bacterium
CAGAACCCCCGCAAGGACGCGACACCAACACGGCGGAAACCCCGCCGACGCAAGACCATCAGCGGCATGCGTCAGGACGGCGCCGAACCCGCCGAGGCCGATGAAACCTAACTACCTGGGACAACGGGATAAGCCTTATAACTACCTCTTGATAAACCTGCTCCTTCATCCTCAATTGCGCGCAAAAGAAAGAGAGCATTGAATAAGGCAGAGATATTTTTATTTTTTATTTCTTGACCGAAATCAGCGAACAACGCGCGCTTCCACTTACTTACGACTTCAATAATTTCGTCATCACAAGCGGATATTGTTGTTTCTAGTGGATGATTAATAGCAAAATCGCGAAAAACATCACCATCCAAATACCCAATGTTTGAAGCCGTAATCCTTTCGATTTTATCGAAACGTGGGATCGTACGATTATGCAACAGACGAACTTCAGTGTCGGATGCAAATAAGTGCCAATCGACCAGTGAGTTGTAAGACACCTCGAGCATGCTTCGAATTTGAAATTCGGTAAGTGCTGACGGCTGGATCGGAGAATGCGTGAAGGACAGAAGGGCAGCTGAATCGGTACCGTGCTCCACTAATATACTGGTATGCCCTTCGTCCGCAGGTTCCTGAGCAAAAGCAAATGGTTTCCAATGTGAATCAGATGCAAATCCACGAATATTTAGCATCCTATGATCGGGTCGCAGATTTGCGTCAACAATGCGACGAAGATAATTCAATGCGTGTTCCAACCTAAGCCGCCTTCCGCTGTCTGCGAATAATCCCGATTACTTCCCCCGCCGCCTCGACGATATTCGTGCCCGGCCCGTAGATCGCGGCGACGCCGGCTTGCTTCAGCATGTCGTAGTCCTGGGGCGGGATGACGCCGCCGCAGACCACCACGATGTCGCCGCCGCCGGCCTTGCGCAGCTCGTCGACGAGCTGGGGCACCAGCGTCTTGTGGCCGGCGGCCAGGCTGGAGATGCCGATCACATGGACGTCGTTCTCGATCGCCTGGCGGGCGGCCTCGGCGGGGGTGGCGAACAGGGGTCCGACATCGACGTCGTAGCCCATATCGGCGAAGGCGGTGGCGATCACCTTGGAGCCGCGGTCGTGCCCGTCCTGGCCCATCTTGGCCACCAGCAGGCGCGGGCGGCGGCCCTCATCGGCCGCGAAGGCGTCGATCTCGGCGCGGATCTTCTCGAACATGGCGTCTCCGTCGTAAGCGGCGCCGTAGACGCCTGATATGGCGCGGATCTCGGCGCGGTGCCGGCCCCAGGCCGCTTCCAGCGCGGTTGAGATCTCGCCCACAGTGGCGCGGGCGCGGGCGGCCTCGATGGCGCCGGCGAGCAGGTTGCCTTCCCCCGTCTCGGCGATCAGCGTCAGCGCTTTAAGGGTCGCCTCCAAGGCCTTGGGATCGCGGCTGCCCTTGATTTGCTTGAGGCGCGCGATCTGGGATTTGCGGACTTGCGCGTTGTCGATGTCGCGGATGTCGACATGGTCGGGCGCGGCGGGCCGGTGCTTGTTGACGCCGACGATGACCTCTTCGCCGCGGTCGATGCGCGCCTGTTTCTTGGCCGCCGATTCCTCGATGCGCAGCTTGGGCAGGCCGGTCTCGACCGCCTTGGTCATACCGCCCAGCGCCTCAACCTCTTCGATGAGCTCCCAGGCGGCCTTGGCGACCGAGTCCGTGAGGCTCTCGACATAGTAGCTGCCGCCGAGCGGGTCGACGGTGCGGGTGATGCCGCTCTCCTCGGCAATGACGAGCTGCGTGTTGCGGGCGATGCGCGCGGCGAATTCCGACGGCAGCGCCAGCGCTTCGTCGAAGGAGTTGGTGTGCAGCGACTGCGTCCCGCCAAGCACGCCCGCCATCGCCTCGATGGTGGTGCGCATAATGTTGTTGTAAGGGTCCTGTTCTGTGAGCGAGACCCCAGACGTTTGACAATGGGTGCGCAGCGCCAGCGAGCGCGGGTCCTTGGCGCCGAAGTCTTTCATGATGCGCGCCCACAGGAGCCGCGCGGCGCGCAGCTTGGCGATCTCCATGAAGAAGTTCATGCCGAGGCAGAAGAAGAACGAAAGCCGCGGCGCGAATTCGTCGACGCCGAGGCCCTTGGATTGCGCGGCGCGAACGTATTCCATGCCGTCGGCCAGGGTGAAGGCGAGCTCCTGCACGCAGGTCGCCCCGGCCTCCTGCATGTGGTAGCCCGAGATCGAGACCGAGTTGAAGCGCGGCATTTCCTTTGCCGTGTATTCGATGATGTCGGCGACGATCCGCATCGAGGGCGCGGGCGGGTAGATGTAGGTGTTGCGGACCATGAACTCCTTCAGGATGTCGTTCTGAATGGTGCCGCTCAAATCCGCACGCTTGGCCCCCTGCTCCTCGCCGGCGACGATGAAGCCCGCCAGCACCGGCAGCACGGCGCCGTTCATGGTCATCGAGACTGACATCTTGTCGAGCGGAATGCCATCGAAGAGGATCTTCATGTCCTCGACGCTGTCGATGGCGACGCCGGCCTTGCCGACATCGCCCTCGACGCGCGGATGGTCGCTGTCATAGCCCCGGTGCGTGGCCAGGTCGAACGCCACGGACAAGCCCATTTGCCCGCCCGCCAGCGCCTGGCGGTAGAAGGCGTTCGAGGCCTCGGCCGTGGAAAAGCCGGCATATTGGCGGATCGTCCAGGGGCGGTTCGTATACATCGTCGCCCGAGGCCCGCGCGGGTAAGGCGGGAAGCCGGGCATCGTGTTCAGATGCTCGATGGCTTCGAGATCGGCCGCGTCATAGAGCGGCTTGACGGCGATCCCCTCCGGCGTCGCCCAGGTGAGGCCGTCGGGCGAGGCGCCCTTCAGCTCCTTTTGCGCTTGCCCATGCCAGTCATCGCGGGTCTTCTTGGGGAAATCGCTCATCGCTTTTGCGCCTCCTCGCTCGGCGCCCCGATTATATTGCACTTGCGAAAAGAGTGGCGCGAAAAGAGTGGCCCGAAAAGAATGGAACAGGAAGAAGGGTCTTTGGGCGCCATGGCCGAGGACAGTCTCGATCAGCCAATCCTCCATCAATACGACTTGTCGCCCTTCTCGGAGAAGATTCGCTTAATTTTCGGGCTGAAGGACATTGCCTGGCGCGCCGTCAATATCCCGATGATCCTGCCCAAGCCCGACTATGTGGCGCTCACCGGGGGCTACCGGCGCACGCCGGCGCTGCAGATGGGCGCGGAGATTTTCTGCGACACAATGCTGATTGCCGATGAGATCGAACGGCGCTGGCCTCAGCCGAGCCTCTATCCCGATGGCCGCGCCGGGCACCACAAGGCGCTGGCATTCTGGGCAGAGACGAATGTGTTCTGGCCGGCGGCCTGGGCCGCAGTCGGCGCCAATCCCGACGCCCTTCCCGCGGATTTCCATGCCGACCGCGCGGCGATGCGGGGCCGCCCGCCGCCTGAACCCGAACAGATCGTCGCGACAGGCCAACGCGGCATCGAACAGCTTCGCCCGCAGCTCGACTGGATCGCGCGAATGCTGGACGGCGGAAACAAATACCTCTTGGGCGATGCCCCCGGGATCGCCGATCTGGCGCTTTATCATTGCCTGTGGTTCCTCGATGCCCTGCCGAACAAGCTGCAAGGCATGCTTGTCGAGGCGCCCGCCGTGCACCGCTGGATGGAGGCGATCGCGGGCACCGGGCATGGGCGCCGCGCCGAGATGAGCGCACACGCCGCAATCGACGTCGCCGCGGGCGCAAACACGGCACCGCCCGATGGCGCGGTCGCGGATCCGAACTTTGTTGCCGGACAGGCCGTGACGGTTCAGCCGGTCGACCGCGCATCGCCGCCGGTGACGGGCGGGCTGGCGCTGCTGACGCACGGCCAGGTGGCGGTTCGGCGGCGCGATCCGCGCGCGGGCGAGGTGGTGGTGCATTTCCCGCGCCTGGGCTATCGGGTCAGCAGAGTGTGAAGGAGAGGCAATGATGACGGATCAAGGCGGTGACTTCGCAGGCGGAATTTTCAACGGCGCCTGCGCGCTGGTGACCGGAGCGGGCTCGGGGATCGGGCGGGCGACGGCGCTGGCGCTGGCCCGCGAGGGCGCGCGGGTGATGGTGAGCGAGATCGATGCGGCACGCGGCCAAGAAACCGTGGCGGCGATCGAGGCGAGCGGCGGGCAAGCCCGTTTCGTGGCGCTCGACGTCACCGACGAGGCCGCCTGGGAATGGGCGTTCGCGGCCGCAGCCGACGCTTTCGGCACGGTCGGTGTGCTGGTGAACAACGCCGGCGTCCTGCCCGAGCCGATCCCGCTGGAGGACACCACGCTAAGCTCGTGGCGGCGGGTGACCGCGGTCAATCTCGATGGTGTCTTTCTCGGCATCAAGCACGGCATCAGGACGATGCGCGACGCCGGCGGGTCGATCGTCAACCTGGCCTCGGTCTATGCGCTCGTCGGCGCGGCCAATATCGGCGGCTATGGCGCCGCCAAGGGCGCGGTGGTCTCCCTGACGCGCTCGGCGGCGATGGAGTGCAGCCAGCTCGGCTATGCGATCCGGGTGAACGCGGTCTGCCCCGGCTATATCGATACCGGCATGACCGAGGAGACCGCCGCGGCCGCCGGCTACGACGTGCGCGACGCCATGGCCAAGCAGGCGCCGATGAAACGCATGGGCCGCCCCGAGGAGGTGGCTGAGGCGATCGTGTTTCTGGCCTCGGCGCGCTCGTCCTTCACCACCGGAACGACGCTGACCATGGATGGCGGTTACGCGGCGCGCTGAACCCCCGCATCAATCCCATGTATTGATCCCCAAACACCGCCAAAGCCAATGGCGCCGCATCGTCTTTCATGCCACGATGGCGCCCGACGGCAATGAGGATTGGCCGGTCTTGCCGCGCTCGGGACATGGGCGGCACAAGAAGCCGGCGCTTAATTGGGGCACCTCCGACAGGGCTTTATCAAAGAGGGCATCATGGCGAAGCTTCGCATCGGGCGCAGCGACACCAACGACATCGTTCTCGACGAGACTTCGATCTCGCGAAAGCATGCGGAGCTTGAAGATCTCGGCGGCGGTGCTTGGCGCCTCACCGATATCGGCAGCTCGGCCGGCACCTTCGTGAAAGAAGGCGGCCTGTGGACGCAGATCTCCAGCGCCGATATCGAAACCGAAACCGAAGTCCGGTTCGGTGAGGCTGAGTTCAACCTCGCTGATATCATTTCCGTCGATCCCGCAACAATCAGACCCAACACCGCAAGCGGCCTCGGCCAGCGCGCGGAAGAGGGCGCAATGGAGATATCGAAGGAAATGAGACAGGTCGGCGGTTCAGCAGGCTCAGGTGGCAGTGCCGGTGGCTCGGGCGGCGGTTCGGGAAGCAGCTCAAGCGGCATGACCAAGAACACGAAGATTTTGCTCTTTGGCGGCGGCGGCGTGCTGGCGCTGATCGTTGTACTGGTAGTGGTCGTCGCGCTGGTCGATGGCGGCGGCGGCGGTACGAGCAGCGCGGGCAGCGGCATTGGCAGGTCTGGCGCCAAGGCCGAGCTGGCGCGCATGTTCACGGCAAGCTGCCAGAACCGCGGCAAGCAGAACACCAGCCAGTGCGAATGCATGGGTAAGGCCATCGCCGGCAACCTGACCGAGGAAGAGGCCCGCCGTATTGTCGCAGCCCGCCGTGACGGCAAGAAACCGCCGAGCGAGGTTGCGATCAAGCTGATCGGCGGCGCGATTTCAGCCGCCCAGAAATGCGCCAAGTCGGGCTGACGGAGTAGCACGCTCCGCATCAGGTCGAACGCGACTTTTTCTCGTTGCTATTCAATGGGACAGGCAGTCCGGGCGGCTGGACGTTCGCGGCTAATCCTGCAACCATCGGCGTATACATCATATGCCCAGGCAGAAACGGACCCGACCGCCCATGAAGTTCTATGATTGCAGCACCGCTCCCTCGCCGCGCCGCGCGCGCATTTTCATAGCCGAAAAGGGCGTCGACATTCCCACCGTCGAGGTCAATCTGCGCGAGAAGGAGCAGATGACGCCCGAATTCGCCGCGATCAACCCGTATCTCACTGTACCGGTGCTCGAGCTCGACGACGGCACCCGGCTCAACTCCACGCACGGGGTCTGGCGATACCTGGAGGAAACCCATCCCGATCCACCGTTGATGGGCCGCAATGCGCGCGAGAAGGCGCTCGTCGCCGACCGCGAATGGCGCATGGAGGTCGAGGGCTTCATGGCGGTCGGCGAGGCCTTGCGCAACTATGCCAAGCCAATGGCCGACCGGGCGCTGACCGGAAAGCACAACTACGCCCAGATCCCCGAGCTTGCCGAGCGCGGCCGCGCGCGGGTGCCGCGCTTCTTCGAGGATCTCGACCGTATTCTGGGCGAGAGCGCGTATGTCGCGGGCGAGGTTTACACGGTCGCCGACATCACCGCCTTCGTGACCGTGGAGTTCGCCGGATGGCTGAAGCTCGGCCTGACCGACGAGCAAACGAACGCCAAACGCTGGTACGAGGCGGTGAAGGCGCGGCCCAGCTCGGCGCTCTAATCCAGCCTGATTGGCAGCCGCGCAAATGGGGACCATGCAATGGCGAAACGGGTGCTCCCTGCCGTGATGATGCTGGCGGCGCTGGCGACGCTGCTCGGCGGACGACCCGCGGCGGCTTGCGGCTCGGTCGAGCTGCTGACGCGGATGTATCTCTATGGCAACCCGATGAGCAAGGCGCGCGCGCTCGAATGGCTCGCCGGCGGCAAATGCGGAAAGCCCGACATCGTCATGCTGACCTATCGCGGCGCGGCCAGCGACAAGCAATTGCTGTCGGTGCTGCGCGACGTCGTCGCCAAGGGCAAGCGGGTCCGCCTCGCTGCCAGGATCTTCTACACCTATCGCTGCCTGCCGGCGGCGGAGTTCGAGCGCGGTTATGCGCGCCTGCGCAAAGCGCTCGCGGCGACGGCAGGACGGGGGCAGCGCTGTCCGCGCCCTACGGCGCGGCGGCAATGGCTGACGGTCCTGCGTGCGGAGACGCTGCATCGCCTGCCGAATGACCGCACGCCCGCGACGGGTCTCGTCCGCAAGGGCAATGTCGTGACGGCGCTGGGCCGCGCCGGCGGCTGGGCGCGGGTGCGCAGCTGGCGCGGCGAGGCCGGCTGGATGCCGCGCGACGCCCTCGCCCGCTACGGTGCGCGATAGACCCTGCTATGCTGCGGCGATGGACGATCACCCAACAAGGCAAGGCCCGGAGAGGGAGACCACAGTGAGTGAGAGTGCGGTGACGGCAGGCACCTATCACGACGTGCTGGCGATGATCGGCAACACGCCGATGGTCGAGCTTAGCCATCTCGATACTGGCAAATGCCGCCTCTTCGCCAAGCTGGAAAACCTTAATCCCGGCGGCTCGATCAAGGACCGCATCGCGCTCAAGATGATCGACATGGCCGAAAAGGAAGGGCACCTCAAACCCGGCGGCACCATCGTCGAGGCGACCAGCGGCAATACCGGCATCGGCCTGGCGCTGATCGGCCGCCAGAAGGGCTACCGCGTCATCATCCTGATCCCCGACAAGATGAGCGCGGAGAAAATTTATCACCTACGGGCGCTGGGCGCGGAAGTGACGGTGACCCGCTCCGATGCGCCGCCCGGCCATCCCGACAACTACCAGAACATGGCACGCCGTATCGCCAGCGAAATCCCCGGCGCCTATTACATCTATCAGCACGGCAATCGCCACAATCCCGACGCCCATGAGGAGACCACGGCCCCCGAGATCTGGGAGCAGATGGACCATGACCTCGACGCCATCGTCTGCGGTATCGGCACGGCGGGCACGATCACGGGCGTGGGGCGCTACTTCAAGACGGTCGCCCCGCACATCGAGATGATCCTCGCCGATCCGATCGGCTCGATGGTCGGCCCTTACGTCCAGACCGGCGAGCTCCAGGAAGCCGGCCAATGGCTGGTCGAGGGCATCGGCGAGGATGAGCTGCCGCCGGTGGGCGACCTGTCGCTGATCGGCAAAACCTACATGATCTCCGACGAGGACAGCCTGCACGCCGCCCGCGCGCTGCTGAAAAAGGAAGGCATCATGGGCGGCTCGTCGACGGGCACGCTGATTGCCGGCGCGCTCAAATATTGCCATGAGCAGACGGAGGAAAAACGCGTCGTTACCTTCGTTTGCGACAGCGGCATGAAGTATCTCTCCAAGATGTACAACGACTATTGGATGATCGATCAGGGTTTCCTGGAGCGTCAGACCTACGGCAATCTGCGCGACCTCATCGTGCGCCGCCATGCCGACCAGGCCGACATCACCGCCGGACCCGAAGACGCTCTGATGACGGCTTACACCCGAATGCGCCTCCACGATATCTCGCAACTTCCGGTGATAGAGGACGGCAAGATCGTCGGCGTGATCAACGAGACCGACATCTTGTTTGCGGTGCTGGACCGGGAGGAGAATTTCGCCCATCCGGTGCGCGAAGCAATGGCGACCAACCTCAAGACGGTCCCCTCCTCCGCCAGGCCGGAAGATTTGCTGCCGATCATGAACGAGGGCTACGTGCCGCTGGTCGTCGATGACGGCACCTATCGCGGCCTGGTGACGCCGATCGATCTGCTGAATTACCTCCGCCGCAAGATGCGCGAATAAGCCAGCGCCGGGACGGAGCGGCGACCATGATGCGCGACCGCGGCCTTGGGCCGAATGCCGAGCTGATCGGCCAGCACGATGGGCTCACACGGATTACCACGCCGGCACTCATCCTGCGGCTGGACCTGTTCGAGCGCAACCTCGCGCGCATGGCGGCATTCCTGACCTCGAGCGGGCTCTCGATCCGGCCCCATGCGAAGACCCATAAATGCTCGGCGATCGCCCAGCGGCAGATCGAGGCCGGCGCGCTTGGTGTTTCGACCGCCACATTGCGCGAGGCCGAAGCGATGGTCGCTGGCGGCATCGCCGGTGTCCTGATCACCTCGCCGGTGGTCGGCGCCTCCAAGATCGAACGTCTCGCACGGCTGAACGGCGAGGTGGACGGGCTGATGGCGGTCGTCGACAACCGGGACAATGCCGAGGCTTTGGCGAACGCCGCACGGGCCGCCGGCAAGACCCTCACGGTTCTGGTCGATATCGACATCGGCATGCAGCGGACCGGGGCGGCGAGCGGCGAGGCAGTGGTCGAACTCGCCGCCACGATCGCCGCCGCCGACGGGCTCGAGTTTCGCGGCGTGCAGGGTTATTCCGGACAAGTCCAGCACATCGCGGATTACGCCGGCAGAAACGCCGCTTACGGCGCCCATCTCGACCGGCTGGCGGCAATGGCCGCGGCCCTGACCGATGCGGGCATCGCGCCAGAAATTGTCACCGGCGGCGGCACCGGAACGATCGGCATTGATGCCCAGCGGCGCGTCATCAATCAGCACCAGGCGGGCAGCTTCGTTTTCATGGACGTGGAGTACAACCTCGTCGAGATCGTCGAGGGCCAGAACGCCGCGCCCTTCGCCACCGCGCTGACGATGCGCAACAGCGTGGTCAGCAACAACGCTGCCGGCTTCGTCACCATCGATGGCGGTTTCAAGTGCTTCGCCACCGACGGCCCGCTGCCCGAGCTCCACAGCGGCGCGCCCGCCGGCGCAACCTATACCTATTTCGGCGACGAGCATGGCCGCGTTGCCTTCGCGCGCGACGGCGAGACGCTGGCGTTGGGTGCGCAGGTCGAGTTGGTGACGCCGCATTGCGATCCCACCGTCAATCTGCACGATTTCATCCACGTCGTGCGCGACGGCGTTATCGGAGATATCTGGCGCATCGACGCGCGCGGCGTGCTCTGATCGCCGGCCGGTCGGCGCCAGATCGCCCTACCAGCGGAACGCGGCAGCGGCCGCGCGTGGGCGGGCGCCGTGTTCGGCCATGAGACGGTCGAGCGCGGCGGGGTCGGGGGTCTCGCCCGCTTCGATGCCCAGCGTCTCGGCATGGATGCCGCCGGTGATCAGCAGTGCGTCGAGGCCGGCAGCATTAGCGCCCTTGATGTCGGTCGGCAGCGCGTCACCGATGCTGAGGATGCGGGCGTCCTTCCGCAAGCCCATGAGCGCCAGACTCGCGGCGTAAATCGGCGGATGCGGCTTGCCGTGATAGCGAACCTCGCCGCCGAAAATCTCAAAGCGGGCGGCGATGGCGCCGGCGCAGATCTCACGCGCGCCGCCACGTAGCACCTCCAGATCGGGATTGGCGCAGACCATCGCCAGGCGGCGCTGGGTGGCGCCTTCCAGCAACCCGTCATAATCGCGCGCCGTATCGCGGGACCGGTAGGCGCCGATGGCGAGGATGAAATGCGCGGTCTTGATCGAATCCACACGCTCAAAATCAAGCCCGGCAATGACGCTGTCATCTTCGGGCGGTCCGAGCAAAAAGCAGGCGCGGCCGAGCCCGGCATGAAACCGGTCGGAGCGGTCGCGCAGCGCCATATGCGCCGCCTCACCCGAGGAGCAGACCGCGTCGTAGCATGCGTCGGAAATGCCCATCGCGCGCATGCGCTCGGCAACCTCGCCCGCGCGGCGCGGGGCGTTGGAAAGAATGAGCACCGGTTTGCCCAGCGCCTTCAGCCGTTCCAGGCAGTCGACCGCTCCGGGCAAGGGCTCAACGCCATTATGGACCGTGCCCCAAAGATCGACGATGAAGCCGTCATACTCGCCGGCAAGGCTCGCAAGCCCGTCAACGATCGGCAGCGCATCAGCCGATTCTGATATCGCCGGGGTATCCGGTGTGGATTCGGGGTCGCTCGCCATGGCCGCGGCTTCTTGCCACGCGAGCGGCGCGATGGGAAGGCTCGTCTGCCCAAAGGCGACAGTTTGGCCCGAAAGATCGAGTGTAAGCGCGTTTAACGCGCCGGGCGTGGCTCGCCGAACAGATAGCCCTGGCCGTAGTCGATGCCGTAGTCGAGCAGCTCGCGGAGCTGCTCTTCTTCCTCCAGGCGCTCCACGACGATGTCGATGGCGTAGCGATCGAGCGAAGACTTGAAGCCCGTGGGGCCTTCGTCGCTATACGCCTCTTTCTGCCAGGCGATCAGGGCGGCGCTTTCGACCTTGAGATAACGGATATAGCGCCGCGAGAGCTCAGCGTAGTTGAGGTCCAGGCGCCTGACCCGGTCGAGCGAAAAGCGGAAGCCCAGTTCGCCCAGCTGATGCAATCGCCCGGCCGTCTCCGCGGGAAGGTCGATGATGTCGGCTTGCGCAAACTCAAAGATGAGGTTCGGTGCCAGCTCCTTGTTTTCCTGCATGAAGAGAACGAACTCGGCGAAGAACTTCCCGTCTGCCAGCGTGTGCGGCGAGATATTGACGAAGAAACCGACATTGCGTCGGCGCTTCTGCACTTTGCGCACGAGTTGAACGCAGCGAATGAGGAGGATGTTGTCGATGGCGGCGATCAGACCCTCGCGCTCGGCGATCGCCAGATAGGCCTCCGGGCCGATCATATTGTCGTCGCGGTCGCGGATCCGCGAGAAGCATTCGTAAAACCGATGCTTGCGCTGAGGCAGGCTGACGATCGGCTGAAGGTAGAGGTCGACCCGGTCGGTATCGATCGCCTCGCGCACGATATCGAGGATCGCCGCATCGTCGAGCATGGCCAGATCGTCGGGCGCCATCGGTGTGACGGTGCGGTCGGCGCTGTCCTCCTCTGACCTCGGCTCAGGCTCGTGCAGGCGTTCGATTTCGCGGCGCAGTGTTTGCACCTCGTTGGCGACGTCGCGGAGTTGGGGCGCGCCGCCCTTGGCGTCACTCGCGGCAATGAGCGCATCGTGGATCTGCACAACCTCGGCCCGCGCATAGCCGAGCTCTTTCATGACCTTGCCGTGGGATGCCTGAAGCGCCTTGACCTCGCGGCCCATGGCGCGCCGGTGGCGCAGCACCGCGAAAGTGGCGTGCCCAATGGCGAAAAGCGCCAGGGCGACGGACGCCCAGACAAGGCCCGCCGGAGCGGCCAGCTTGGGGAGCGTGGCCGGCAGGTAATGCGCCGCGGCTGCCGCCGCCGCCAGATAAAAGACGATCAGGACGCTGTGAAGGGTCAACGAAATCCGGCCCGAATTCTGTTCCCACGGGGTGTTAGCGGGCCAGTCTGGCGCGGCAGTCTTGAGATAGAGTTAACCAAAGGCAAAGATGGCCCGAACGGGCGCCAGACCGGCTGATCACCGCACCGGTTCGCCGGCTCCAACCGCTTCAACCACCGATCCGAACCCGTCACCGCGCAGCAGATCGGCAAGCCCCTGCACAATGGCGGGGACAAGGCCCGGCCCCTCGAAGACCAACGCCGTGTAGAGCTGTACCAGCGAGGCGCCGGCGCGGATCTTTGCGTAGGCGTCCTCTGCCGAGACGACGCCGCCAACGCCGATGATGGGCAGCGTGCCGCCGGTCAGGGTGTGGATCTCGGCGAGCAATGCGGTAGACGGCGCCATCAGCGGACGGCCGGAAAGGCCACCGGCCTCCGCCGCATATCGGCTCCGAAGATCGGCCGGCCGTGCTGTCGTCGTGTTGCCGACGATGAGCCCATCTACCGGCGCCTCGAGCGCGACCTGCGCGATTTCGCGCTTGTCCTGGTCGGTCAGGTCGGGGGCAAGCTTGACCAGAAGCGGCGGGGCCGGATCGGGCAGCGCCGCGCGGACGCGCTCGACGATCGCGGAAAGCTCGTCCCGCCCCTGCAGCGCGCGCAAACCCGGCGTGTTGGGCGAAGAAACGTTGACGACGATGTAATCCGCCAGACCGCCGAGCGCCGCCGCACCTTGCGCGTAGTCCGCCGCGGCGTCGGCGGCGCCCTTGTTCTTGCCGAGATTGACGCCGACGATGCCCACGCCATCGCTGCGCTCCCGATAGGCCCGCAAGCGCCGCGCCGCGGCCTCGATGCCTTCGCTGTTGAAGCCGTAGCGGTTGATGACGGCGCGGTCCTGCGTCAGCCGGAAGAGGCGCGGGCGTGGGTTGCCGGGTTGGGGCCGCGGCGTGATGCTGCCGATCTCCACGAAACCAAAGCCAAGCGCCAGGCTTTCGGCGATGACCTCGCCATGCTTGTCGAAGCCCGCGGCTAGCCCCAGCGGATTTGCGAAGTCTCTGCCCCAGAGGGTCGATTTCAGGATCGGATCAGCCGACGGCGAAACCTTGGGACCGAGGCCGGCGGCGAGCGCGCGGACGGTGAGCCGATGCGCGGTCTCGGGGCCGATGAGGCCGATGAACGGCTTGGCGATGGGATAGAAGTTCATGCGCCTGCGGCCCCGTCGCTCAGATCCGGAAAGACGTGCCGGCCGTCGGCGCCGAGCGGCAGCAGATCGACCGCGAGCACGGCCTTAAGCGGCAGATCGCCGTAGAGATGCGGGAACAACGCACCGCCGCGCGAGGCCTCCCAGCGCAGACCCGGGCCGAGCCTGTCGGGATCCACCGTCAGCAGGAGAAGATCGTCCGCGCCGGCGAAATGAAGCGCCGCGCTGCCGGCGACCTGATCGCCGGTGGACAGATGGATGAAGGCATCTGGGCCGGCACCGCGGCCGCCATTATATGCGCCCCTGGCTTGCGCCGCCTGCCAGGCAGAACGCGGGCACAGGTGGTAGAGGCGTTTATGAGCGTCGGCGGCGGCTGGCATGCCCACAAACTAGCGGATCGCGGAGAAAGCGAACAGCCGCGCTCAGCGCTTTGCCCCGCCCGCCTCGGCCTTCTTCACCGGATTGGCCGCATCGAGGTAGTAACGTACCAGCGCCTCGGCCGCCTTGCTGTCCCATTCGGCCGGGCCCTCCAGATAGCCGCGAACCTTGCCTTCGTGGTCGAGCAGCAGCGTGGTCGGCAGGCCCTGGCCGCCCACCTTCCGGTAGAGCGCGCGGTTCCGGTCAAGCAACACGGTTAGCCGCTCGACCCGGATGCGCTCCAGGAAGGGCGTAACCTTGGCAAAACCGAGCCGGTCGAGCGAGACCGCGACGATGACAAACTTTTCGCGGCCGAATTTTGCCTGCAGCGCGTCGAGCGCGGGCATTTCGCGAACGCAAGGCCCGCACCAGGTCGCCCAGAAATTGACCAGCACCACCTTGCCCTTGAAATCGGCGAGGGTGACGGTCCGGCCTTTTTCGTCGGTCAGCGGGATTTGCGGTGCTGGCCGGAGCGGCTTGATCAGAGTAAATTGCCCGATCGTGCCGTCGAAGCGTGGCGGCCCGTCGTCGGCGGCGAGGTTTGACGCGAACCCCATGCCTCCCCATATCGCTAGCAAGCCGGCAATTGCGATTTGCTTCAGCCGTTTAGAAGGTTTTCCTGGCATTTCTCGATCCGGTCCTGCTTAAGAGGCGATCTGGCTGTGAAGGCGAACTGGTCATGACGAACAAACAATCGCGCGCGCCAGCAAATGCGCTGTGGGGAGGCCGGTTCGAGGCCGCTCCCGACGATTTGATGGAGCGCATCAACGCCTCCATCGGCTTCGACCAGCGCCTATACGCCCAGGATATCGCCGGCTCGAAGGCCCATGCGGCGATGCTGGCGGCGTGCGGCATCATCTCGACAGAAGATGGCGATGCAATCGCCCAAGGTCTAGACACGATCCTGGGCGAAATCGAGTCAGGAAAGTTCACGTTCAAGACGGCGCTGGAAGACATTCACATGAATGTCGAGGCACGGCTTGCCGAGCTGATCGGCGAGCCCGCCGGACGCCTGCATACCGCCCGCTCGCGCAACGACCAGGTCGCGACCGACCTGAAATTATGGGTGCGCGACGCGCTCGACCGGCTCGATCACGCCATGAAGGCGCTGCAAGCAGCGCTGATCGCCAAGGCCGAAGCCCATGCGGGCACGATCATGCCGGGCTTCACCCATTTGCAAACCGCCCAGCCCGTGACCTTCGGCCATCACATGCTGGCTTACGTCGAGATGTTCGGGCGCGATCGCGGCCGGGTGCGCGACGCCCGGGCGCGCATGAACGAAAGCCCGCTCGGCGCGGCCGCGCTGGCCGGCACGTCATTTCCGATCGACCGGGCGACGACGGCAGATGCGCTCGGCTTCGACCGGCCCACCGCAAACTCGCTCGACGCCGTCGCCGACCGTGATTTCGCGCTGGAGTATCTTGGCCTTGCCGCGATCGCCGCGGTGCATCTTTCGCGCTTCGCCGAGGAGATCGTGATCTGGTCGACGGCGCCCTTCGCCTTCGTCTCGCTGTCGGACGCGTTTTCCACCGGCAGCTCGATCATGCCGCAGAAGCGCAACCCCGACGCGGCCGAACTCGTACGCGCCAAGTCCGGACGCCTCATCGGCGCGCTCTCCGGCCTGCTCGTGGTCCTCAAGGGCCTGCCGCTCGCATACTCGAAGGACATGCAGGAGGACAAGGAGCCCATCTTCGACGCCGCCGACACGCTGGAGCTGATGCTGGCGGCGATGGCGGGCATGGTCGGTGATCTGCGCGTCAACGCCGAGGCCATGCGCGCCGCCGCGGCCGGCGGCTATTCCACCGCGACCGATCTCGCCGATTGGCTGGTGCGCGGCCCGGGCCTGCCCTTCCGCGAGGCGCATCACGTGACCGGCCGCATCGTCAAGCTTGCCGAGGCGCGCGGCTGCGGTTTGGAAGCGCTCGACCTTAAAGCGATGCAGGACGTCGATCCGCGCATCACCGACGAGGTTTTCGAGGTATTGTCGGTGGAGAAATCGGTTGCCAGCCGCACCAGCTTCGGCGGTACGGCTCCGGAGAACGTGAAAGCCGCCGTGGTGGCGGCAAAGGAGCACTTTCTATGATCAGCTTTCTGCGCATTGCACTCGCCGCGCTGGCGCTGCTGGGCCCGCTCGCCGCCTGCGGCAAGTCGGGACCGCCGACCTTGCCAAAAGGCCAGGGCGACAGCTATCCGCATGATTATCCGCGCCAATAGTTCGAAGCCGGACAACACCAGGCAGCCCCACACAGCATATGTCCACTTTCGCGAATAGCCCGGATTTCCACTACCACAAGGGCCGGCTGCATGCCGAGTCGGTGGCGCTCGACGCCATCGCGGAAGCCGTCGGCACGCCGGTCTATTGCTATTCGAGCGCCAGCATGCGGCGCTCGTATACCGCATACGCACAAGCCTTCGACGGCCTCGACGCGCAGATCTGCTACGCGGTCAAGGCGAACGGCAACCTCGCCGTGATAGGGACCTTCGCGGCATTGGGCGCCGGCGCCGACGTGGTCTCCGAGGGCGAGTTCCGCAAGGCGTTGAAAGCCGGCGTGCCGGCGGAGAAGATCATCTTTTCCGGCGTTGGCAAGACGGCGGGCGAGCTGGAGGCGGCGCTGTCCGCCGGGGTTACGCAGATCAACGTGGAATCGGAGCCCGAGCTGGAAATGCTGAGCGCGGCGGCGAGCCGTGTCGGCATCACAGCCCGCGTCTCGCTGCGCATCAATCCCGACGTCGATGCACGCACCCATGAGAAGATTTCCACCGGGCGCAAGGAAAACAAATTCGGCATCGATCTGGGGCGCGTCATCGCCGCCTATGCCCGCGCCGAGGCGCTGGACGGCCTGGTGCCCGACGGGCTGGCGGTCCATATCGGCTCGCAGCTCACCGAGGTCGAGCCGTTCGAACGCGCCTTCAAGACAGTCGCCTATCTGGTCGGTACGCTCCGCGCGGCGGGCCACAAGGTCGACCGCCTCGATCTCGGCGGCGGCCTCGGCATTGCCTATGACGACGGGCCGGCCCCGAGCCTTGCCGACTACGCCGCCGTGGTCCGCGAAACCGTCGGCAAGCTCGATTGCGCGCTCACATTTGAGCCGGGCCGCTCGCTGGTCGGCAATGCCGGCGTGCTGTTGACCCGGATCATTCTGGTCAAGGAGGGCGCAAGCCGCCGCTTCATCATTGCCGACGCCGCCATGAACGACCTTAAGCGGCCGGCGCTCTATGGCGCCTCGCACATCATCGTGCCGGTTGCCGAACCTGCGCGCGACGCCAAGACGCAGCCGGTCGACATCGTCGGGCCGGTCTGCGAATCGGGCGATATTTTCGCCGCCGAACGCCCGCTGACGCCCGTGGAAGCAGGCGATTTGCTTGCGATCTGTTCAGCAGGCGCGTACGGTGCGGTTATGGCTTCGACTTACAATGCACGGTTGCTGGTGCCTGAAGTGTTGGTCGATGGTGCCTGCTTCGCCGTCGTGCGACCGCGTCAAACTTATGACGAAATGCTGGGCCAGGATATTATTCCAGACTGGATCGACAAGCCCGCGCGGCACGGCAGCGCACCTGTTTCCAAGGCTGCTGCTCTCGCGGTCGGCGTATCGAGAGGAACTGGTTGATGGCAGACAAGGCCGGACGTTCACGTTCCGCCGAATCCCGCACACCGAAATTGCGCGGGCGTCTCGCCAGCGCCTGGGCCGCGCTGGGCTGGGAGCAAATATGGCGATCGGCCTGGCCCGGCGTTCTGGTCGCAGGTTTGTTCATTGCCGTGGCCTTGTCCGATGTATTGCCCGCCCTGCCCGGCTGGCTGCACATAATCGCGCTAATGGGGTTTGTATTCGGCTTTGCCTATGCCGCATGGCGCGGCTTCCGCGAGTTCCGCCTGCCTTCCAAAGACGAGGCGCGCCGCCGCATCGAGCTCGCGTCCGAGTTGCGGCATCGCCCGCTGGAGCAGCTTCAGGACAGCCAGGCGACGGGGGCCGACGATCCAGGCGCGCGCGCCTTGTGGGAAGCGCACCGCCAGCGATTGCTGGAAAAGCTCGGCAGCCTGCGCGCGGGCTTTCCCTCGCCGGGCCTCGCCCGGCGCGACCCGTTGGCCTTGCGCGGCGCGCTCGCGGTGTTGCTGGTCGCAGCGGTCGTGTCCTCCTGGGGCGATGGCTGGAACCGATTGCTGCGCGCCGGCACACCCGATCTGACGGCGGCCGCCGCCGCGGGGCCATCGACGCTCGAGGTCTGGCTCACCCCGCCGCGCTACACCCGCCAGGCGCCGCGCTTCCTGACGGTCAAGAGAACCCTCGTCGAGCCGATCACCGTACCCTCCGGTACCAAGCTGCTGGTGCGGGTCCAGGGCGGGCGCGGCGAGCCGAGCCTGCGGCTGGGACGCGGCAAGCTGGCCTTCAAATCGATGGCGGGCACGAGCTATCAGGCCGAAGGAAAGCTTGAGGCGACGACCCGCCTGATCGTCAGCCAGCGCGGCCGCGAACTCGGCCGCTGGGCTATCAACGTTGTGCGCGACACGCCGCCCCGCATCGATTTTGGCAAGCGGCCCGGGCCGACGCCGCGCGGCGCCTTGCGTATCGACTACGATGCCCGCGACGACCATGGCATTCAGACCCTACGCGCCACCATAAAGCGTGCCGACAAGGACGCGCCCAAGGACGCCAAGCCGATGGTCCTGAAGCTTCCCGCCGGCGGCGTGCGCAAGGCGATCAAGGGAACAAGCTTCCACGACCTGACCGCCCATCAGTGGTCGGGATTGAAAGTCACCATTGAGCTGGAGGCCGTCGATGCGATCGGCCAAAAGGGCAAAAGCGCGCTGATCACCATGATCTTGCCGGAACGCACGTTCAAGCATCCCGTGGCCCGCGCCCTTGCTGAAGCCCGTAAAGACCTGCTGCGCGATCCGTCGAGCCGGCAGGCCGTCGCGGAAATCGTCGGCGATCTTTCGGCCCGGCCCGGTCGCTACAACAACGATATCGCGGCCTTCATGGCGATGCGCATGGCCCGCGGGCGCCTTTTCCTCGACAAATCGAAGAAGGCGATCGACGAGGTCGCGCGCCTGCTCTGGGACACGGCGCTGCGCATCGAGGACGGGCGGATGTCGCTCGCCGAGCGCGACCTGCGAGCCGCCGAGCGGGCGCTCCAGGAGACGCTGAACAAGGATCGCCTAGGAGACAAGGAGCTGCAGAAGCGGATCGACGAGCTGCAAAAAGCCATCGACAAGATGTTGCGCCAGCTCGCCGAGGACATGCGCAAGAATCCAGAAAAGTACCGTAACAATGAGATGCCGCTCGACCGCAATGCCATGCTCCTCGAGCGCCGCGACCTGCAGCAGATGCTGAAGCGGCTGCGCGACCTGGCGCGGTCCGGCAACAAACAGGCCGCGCAGCAGATGCTCCAGGCGCTGCAGCGCATGTTGCAGAACCTGCGCAACATGGCCCGCAATCCGCAAAGCCGCCAAGGCCAGCATCCCGCGGCGAAGATCATGCGTGACCTGCAAGGGTTGATCCAGCGCCAGCAGGGGCTGATGGACCAAACCTTCCGACAAGGCCAGCGGCGCGGACAGCAAGGCCGGCAGGGGCAACAGGGTCAGCAGGGAAAACAAGGCCAGCGCGGACAGGGCCAGCAATTCGCCCGCGAGCAGGAGGCGTTGCGCCGGGGTCTGGGCTCGATCATGCGCCGGCTCGACGAAATGCTGGGACGCATTCCCGGCCAGTTCGGCCGCGCCGAACGGGAGATGCGGGGCGCCGGCAATGCCTTGCGTCAGGGCGATCCGCGCGGTGCGGTGCCACGCCAAGGCCGCGCGCTGGATCATCTCCGCCAGGGCGGCCGTCAGGCGATGCAGCGTCTCATGCGGCGCTTTGGCAACCGGATGGGCATCATGCGCAGCCGGCCGGCCTGGCGACGCGGCGACCGGCGTGATCCCTTCGGCCGGCCGCGCGACGGCTCGGGCGGAGCTGACACCAGCACGGTCAAGATCCCCAAGGAGACGGAAGTTCAGCGCGCCCGCGAAATCATCGAGGAACTGCGCCGGCGTGCCGGCGAACGCGAGCGCCCGAAGATCGAGCGCGAGTACATCGACCGCCTGCTGCGGCAGTTTTAGGGACGCGCGCCGTTCCGTTGCGCTTGTCATTTCGAGCGCGTTTCAGCGAGGGGAAATCAGGCCGCTATGTGGGTACAGCCCCAGGCCGGATTTCTCCGCTTAGTCGCCTACGCTCCCGCGGTCGAAATGACGCATCGAGTTGATCGGAGACTTTGTTCGAACGCAATCGGGCTTGGCCACACAGAGCCAATCTAGGCCGCGAGCACCTCGTCGACCGCGGTGCAGATCTGCGCCAGCGTGAAGGGCTTGGCGACGATCTTGTGTATCAAGGCCTCCAGATTGTGCGCGCGCTGGCGTTCGGCGGCATAGCCCGACATCATCAGGATTGAGAGCTCCGGGCGGTCCTTAGCCAGCTTGAGCGCAAGCGCGATCCCGTCGAGCCCCGGCATCACGATATCCGTGACCAGGAGATCGAACGCGTCGGCGCTGATGGCCTCCAAGGCCTTTAGTCCATCATCGACCGCCGTCACCTCGTGGCCATGATGCACGAGTGCGCGGGTCACGAACTCGCGGACCGCCAGTTCGTCCTCTGCAATTAGAATTCTTGCCATTGCCCAGTCCCGACGCCTGCACCGCTGCCCAGTCCCATAATCTGGCCCGAAGGCCCAATCCAGGCAGCAAGTCCCAATACAATCATGGACAGGGTCGATCATGGCGATCAGCACCGTCCATCGGAGCGCCCGCATCGCGCTCCGCTGCGGTCAGGCACTCGCAGACCCTATGGCGGGCCCACTAAACAAATCGTTAATGTCCGTTAACGCTACTTCTTGACCTTGAAAGGCCGGGCCCGCCGGTCGGCGCCAGATCCGCGCGCCACCGGATATCGCATGCTGAGGCGGATCTTGGTGGCAGCGACGGGCGGATTGTCGATGCGCGTCGTGAACTTGGCGCTCTCGCCAGGTGCAACGGTATCCTGGCCGACAGGGAAATCGTGCCGCTTCAGTTCCTTGTTGGCGTCGTTCTGCAGAAACACCATGATCCGAGGTGTCGGGCGTGGCCGGCTGGAAATATTTCTGATCTCGCCCCGCACCACCAGCCGGCGGCCGACGCCATCGCCCTGGAACTCAAGCTGAAGTTTTTCACGCGCAATATTGAAACTGTAACCTGGCGGTGGGACAACCGGTATGCCGACCGCTTCGTAGACGCCGGTCGCCGCAGGCCATTCATCGACGACAACCTGGCGGAACTGGTAGGCGCCGCCAAGGATTGCCCCCACCAGGAATACAAAAGCGAACCAAACCGCGGCACGCGACAACCGGCTCGCCGCGCGACGCGGCTTTTTTTCGCGTTCCATCTTCGGCTCGGGCGCCGCGGCAAGCTCAGGTGTCTCGGCCCTGTCCGGCTCCGGTGCGGCGTCCTCGAAAGCAACCTCATCGGGCGCAGGCGGCGCTTCGTCCATCGGTATCTGGTGCCAGGCGTTCTGGCAACTGCTGCAGCGGACCTGCCGCCCTTCCGTGCCCAACGCAGCGGTCGGCACCTCGAAACGGCTGTCACAGCTCGGGCAAGTAATAATCATAAAAATACTTATAAGCTTGCGGGGGTGTCACCTTATAAAGTCTTGAGACTCACAGTACAAGCTTAGACGAACACATGAGCGCGGTCGCTGCGCCCGAATGCAAATCCCAAGTGGTAACTGTTATGGAGAGCCCAGCAACGACCGAGCCGCCCGGACCGGCCGCGCCGGCAGACCAGGCGGGAGCTGCCATCGTCCGGTTCGAGCATGTCGGCATGCGTTACGGAGCCGGGCCAGAGATCCTTCGCGACGTGTCGTTCGCGCTGCCGCCGCGCTCGTTTCATTTCCTGACCGGGCCGAGCGGCGCCGGGAAATCCTCGCTTTTGAAGTTGCTCTATCTCGACCACCTGCCCTCGCATGGGCGGATCGAGATCTTCGGCCGCGACATCGCGTCGACGCCGCGCGGCGAATTGCCGGCGATCCGGCGACGCATCGGCGTGGTGTTTCAGGACTTCCGACTGATAGACCATCTAAGTGCGCTGGAAAACGTCGCCCTTGCGCTGATCGTGGCGGGTGCGCGGTTAGAGCAGGTGCGCGAGCACGTCGCGGAGATGCTGCGTTGGGTCGGTCTCGGCGAGCAGATCCACGCCAAGCCGGCGACGCTGTCCGGCGGCGAGCAGCAACGCGTGGCCATCGCGCGCGCGGTGATCGGCAAGCCGAATTTGCTGCTGGCCGATGAGCCGACCGGCAGCGTCGACGACGCGGTGGCAATGCGAATCTTGTATTTGTTCGAGGAGTTGAACAAGATGGGAACCACCGTACTCGTCGCCACGCACAACGATAAGCTTGTGTCCAGCTTCGCCCATCCGCGGCTCGATCTGCAGGCTGGCGAGACGTCCCTGTTGCCGCCCGCCTAAGGGTTCCGAGCGATGGCGAAGGAGACTGCCGATCTACCGCTCCGGCACGACGCCGCAAGCCGCTTCGTGCCGTACGTGATCGCGGTGATGGTATATATGGCCGCGCTGGCGCTGGCGGGCGCGATGCTGGTCGCAAGCGCGGTCGGCGGCTGGACCGAAGGGCTGCGCGGCACGATGACTGTCCACATCATGCCCAATCCGGCCGGAGCCGCCGCGACCGCGAAGGATCTGGAGAAAGCGCTCACGCTGCTCCGCGCCGACCCGCACATTGCCGCCGCCCGCGCGCTTGACGAGACGGCATCGCGCGCCCTGTTGAAACCCTGGCTCGGCGCGGGCGCGGCGGCAGCAGAAATTCCAGTGCCGCGGCTGATAGATGTGAGCCTGCGGCGCGGCGCCAAACTCGATCCGAATGCGCTCGCGGCGCGCCTGCGCAAGGCCGTTCCGGGCGCCGAGCTCGACGATCATCGCCGCTGGCTCAGCCGACTGCTCGGGCTGGCCGGATCGCTGGAGACGGTGGCTCTCCTTGTGCTGATGCTGGCGGCCGCCGCGGCCGCCCTCGCCGTCGTCTTCGCCGCCCGCGCCGGCCTTGCCGTCCACAAACGCGCGATCGAGATCCTGCACCTCATTGGCGCCCGCGACACCTATATCGCCGTGCAATTCCAACGCCGCGCCTTCATGCAGGCGCTGATGGGCGGCGTTGTCGGGCTGGGGGCGGCGATCGCCAGTCTGCTGGCGATGGGCAAGCTGTTCGGCGGGGTCGAGCTGTTTGGGCTGAACCAGGTCCGTTTTGGCCCATTGCATTGGACGGCGCTGGCGGCATTGGCGCCCGGCGCCGCGCTCATCGCCATGGCGGCCGCGCGGTTCACCGTGCTCCGTTCGCTGGCACGAAGGCTCTGACGGCCATGGCATTGGTTTTGATCGACAGGGACGGCGTGTTGAACGAGGACCGCCCGGACGCCGTCAAAACCCCTGACGAGCTGAGGATGATCCCGCGTGCCGCGGAAGCGGTTGCGCGTCTGAACGCCGCCCGCATCCATGTGGCGCTGACGACAAACCAGTCGGTCGTCGGCCGCGGTATCATCGAGCAGGCGATGCTGGAACACATTCATGCCAAGCTCCACGGCGAGCTCGCACGCGCCGGCGCGCGGCTCGATGCGGTCTTCGTTGCGCCCGATGCACCAACCGGAGCAAGCGACCGGCGCAAGCCCGGCCCCGGCATGCTGCGCGAGGCACTGAGCCGGTTCGGCGCCGCTCCGTGCGACACGCCGATGATCGGCGACGGGATGTCCGATCTCAAAGCCGCCGCGGCGGCAGGGTGCCCGCGCGTGCTGGTTCGCACTGGAAAAGGCGCGGCGACGCAGGCCGTGGGTCTGTCTGCCGAGCTGCTGCCGGTGGCCGTCTACGAGGATTTGTGGGCAGCGGTCGATGCGCTCTTGTCGGCGCGAGCCGGGATCGGGGTATGAGGCGGATCGGGCGGATCGTCGGGGCGTTGCTGCTGACCGTATTTCTGGTCGGCTGCGTCTGGCTGGGCGGCCTTGTCTGGTTCGCCGTCACGATGGCAGACACACCTACATCCGATCGGCGCCCGACCCAGGTGATCGTGGTGCTGACCGGCGGCGAGGACCGGCTGGCCGAGGGCGTGCGTCTGCTGTCGAACGGCTATGCCAAATGGCTGTTCGTCTCAGGCGTCAATCCCGGCGTGCGCAAGAAGGAATTGATGCGGGTCGCCGGCGTGGAGGATGCGCGGATCGCACGCTTCGTGGTGCTCGGCAAGCGCGCCGCCGATACCCGCGGCAACGCCACCGAGAGCGCCGCCTGGATGCGGGCGCGCAAATTTCGCTCGCTGCGTCTGGTGACCGCCAACTATCACATGCGGCGCAGCCTGGTGGAATTCCGCCGCGCGCTGCCCGCCGTGACGATCATCGCGAACCCGGTCTTTCCGCGACCGGTCAATCCCGGCCGCTGGTGGCACAGCCGCCGCGCGATCACGGTCGTGATTGGCGAGTACAACAAATACCTCGTCGCGCTCACCGGCACAGGCGCGAGCGCGGGCTCGCGCTGAGCTGAAAGCGCCCACACGCCAATGCTGTTCCTGCGTTCGCTCGCCTTCAATGTCGCCTTCATCGCCTGGACCGCGATCGTTACGATCGGCTGCCTGCCGGCGTTGCTGCTGCCGCGCGGGGCGACCTTCGCTGTCAGCCGGTTCTGGGCACGTGGTGTGCTCGGGCTTTTGGCCGTGCTGGTCGGATTGCGCCACGAGGTGCGCGGCGCGGATCGGCTGCCCAACGGCCCGGTCATCTATGCGGTCAAACACCAATCGGCGTGGGAGACGATTGCCTTTGCGCTGCTGATCCCCCGCTTCGCCGGAGTTTTCAAGCGCGAGCTGCTGCGCATTCCGATCTATGGCTGGTACCTGTGGCGGGCCGCGATGATCCCGATCGATCGCGGTGCCGGCGCCGGTGCGCTGCGCAAGATGCTGCGCAAGGCACGGGCGACCGCCGCGGAAGGCCGGTCGATCGTGGTGATGCCCGAGGGTACCCGCGTCGCACCGGGCGGGCGCCGGTACTATCACTCGGGGATCGCCGCCCTCTATCTCGATCTTGGCCTTCCGGTCGTGCCGGTTGCGCTCAATTCGGGGTATTTCTGGGGCCGACGCGCCTTCATCAAGCAGCCCGGCACGATCGTCTTCGCGCTGCTAGAGCCGATCGCCCCGGGGCTCGACCGCAAGGAATTCATGGTCTTGCTCAAACAGCGGATCGAGGATGCCGCCGAGGCGCTGGCGCAGGAGGCGCGGGCGCAGCTCGGCAAAAGCGGCCCATAAACTGCATGTGCGCAAAGTTGTGGATAGTGTACGCGCGCTCATGTGAATGGCGGGCACAAGGAGACTTCGGCAATGAGGGCAAGGACTTGGAGGCCGTTTCACTGTGCCCCACCCTGTGGGAAACAAACTGAGAACTTTCCTTGACCGGGGCTAGATTACAAGCTATATTTAGTAGGGATTTTCCATGTACATCATGGGCTTAAGAAGAATTCCCCAACGCAGACTAAAAATCCTCCAGGTGCGACGGGCCGCACCCATCGACTGAGGCCGCCGATGACCCCGCTTGCCACCATCTCCCAACAGATCTGGGACATGAAATACCGCCTCAAAGGGGCCGATGGCGCCCCTGTGGACAAAACGGTTGAAGATACCTGGCGGCGGGTTGCGCGCGCACTGGCCGAGCCAGAGGACGAGGCGGACGTCTGGGCCGAGCGCTTCTATGGCGCGATGGAGGATTTCCGCTTCCTGCCGGCCGGCCGCATCGTCGCGGGCGCGGGCAGCGGGCGCAATGTCACGCTCTTCAACTGCTTCGTCATGGGCACCGTTCCGGACGACATGGCCGGCATCTTCGAGCATCTGAAGGAAGCCGCGCTGACCATGCAGCAGGGCGGCGGCATCGGTTACGATTTTTCCACGCTCAGACCGGGCGGCGCGCCGGTGAAGGGCGTCGGCGCCGACGCTTCGGGCCCGCTCTCCTTCATGGATGTGTGGGACGCGATGTGCCGCACCATCATGAGCGCGGGCTACCGGCGCGGCGCCATGATGGCGACGCTGGCCTGCGACCATCCTGACATCGAAGCCTTCATCGAGGCCAAGCGCGAGCCCGGGCGGCTACGCATGTTCAACCTCTCGGTGCTGGTGAGCGACGCCTTCATGCAGGCGGTCAAGGAAGACGCACCCTGGGCGCTCACCTTCAACGGCACGACTTACCGCACCGTGCAGGCGCGCGAGCTGTGGGACGGGATCATGCGCTCGACCTACGCCTACGCCGAGCCCGGCGTGATCTTCATCGACCGCATCAACCAGCGCAACCCGCTTTATTACGCAGAGGATATCCGCGCCACCAATCCGTGCGGCGAGCAACCGCTGCCGCCATATGGAGCGTGCCTGCTCGGCTCGGTCAACCTGGCGCGGCTGGTCACCGATCCGTTCGAGCCCAACGCGGCCCTCGACATGGAGGCGCTTGAGGCGATCGTGCCGCTGGCGGTGCGGATGCTCGACAATGCGATCGACATCTCGCGCTTCCCGCTCGAAGCCCAGAGGCGCGAGGCGGAAGCCAAGCGGCGCATCGGGCTCGGGGTGACGGGGCTGGCGAATGCGCTGATCATGTGCGGCGCGCGCTATGGCGGCAAGGACGCGGTGGCACTGACCGAGCAATGGATGAGCGCGATCCAGCGCGCCGCCTACCTTGCCTCGGCCGAACTCGCGGCCGAGAAAGGCGCCTTCCCGCTCTTCGATAAGAACAAGTACCTCGCGGGGCCGACCATCTCGGCGCTCGACGACGACGTGCGCGCGGCGATCGCCGAGCACGGGATCAGGAACGCGCTGCTGACCTCGGTAGCGCCCACCGGCACCATCTCGATCTTCGCCGATAATGTCTCCTCCGGGCTCGAGCCGATCTTCAGCTTCAACTACACGCGCAATGTGTTGATGCCGGACGGCGCCCGCCGCGAGGAGGAGGTGAGCGACCATGCTTTCCGCCTCTACCGGCGGCTGAAGGGGGCAAACGCACCGCTGCCCGATGCCTTCGTCGACGCGCAGAGCCTTGCGCCCGCCGACCATGTCGTCATGCAGGCGGCGGTGCAGAAATATGTCGACGCCTCGATCTCGAAGACCATCAACCTGCCCGAGGACATCTCATTCGAGGATTTCAAGGACATCTACCTTCAGGCCTACGAGCTCGGCTGCAAGGGCTGCACGACCTACCGGCCCAACGCGGTAACCGGCGCAGTGCTCGAGCGGGGCCGTACGAGCGATGGCAACAACGAGGCGGCAAAACAGGCCGAGCTGCCGCTCACGGCGCCCATACCGAAAGCGCGCGACGAGTACGAGACCGGCGTCGTCTATATGACCCAGCCGCTCTCGCGCCCCGAGGAGCTGCCCGGCAAGACCTACAAGATCCACTGGCCGGAGAGCGACCACGCCATCTACATCACCATCAACGACGTGGTCCAGGACGGACGCCGACGGCCCTTCGAGGTCTTCATCAACTCCAAGAACATGGAGCACTACGCCTGGACGGTGGCCCTGACGCGGATGATCTCGGCGGTCTTCCGGCGCGGCGGCGACGTCTCCTTCGTGGTCGACGAGCTCAAGGCCGTCTTCGATCCGCGCGGCGGACAGTGGATGGGCAAGAAGTATGTGCCCTCGCTGTTGGCCGCGATCGGCGGGGTGATCGAGACCCATTTGATCGATATCGGCTTCCTGCCCGTCCCGCATGAGGCGGCGCAGGCGATCGTCGAGGAAAAGGCGGTGATGGGCGCGGGCGAGAGCGGCGCGCGGGGCGGCGGCCATGTGGCCATGCGCGGCTGCCCGAAATGCGGCACTTACGGGCTGATCCGCCAGGAAAACTGCGACGTTTGCACAAGCTGCGGGTATTCCAAGTGCTCGTGAGGGGGTAGGCCAATCGCCGCCCGATCGCCTGTCCGTCTTGCATCCGCCACATTCACGGTCCATATAGTGACTGTCAGTGACCGAAGTCCTAGGCGTCTTGTGTTGCGTTGTTTTGAGACACGTCTTTTTGCACCTGGAAATTTCAGAAACTGATCAACCGTTCGGGCGATGTCCGCCCGGCGGCTTTTAACCGTTTGGAGAATACAGAACATGCAGACAGGAACCGTAAAGTGGTTCGACCCGATCCGAGGCTTCGGCTTCATCACCCCTGAGCAGGGAGACAAGGACGCCTTTGTCCATATCTCCGCTGTGGAGCGTGCAGGCCTGCAGGGCCTAGCCGAAGGCCAGAAGGTGGAATACGAGTTGCAGCCTGGCAAGAATGGCAAGGAAGCAGCTGAGAACCTTCAGATCGTGGGCTAACACCCGCCGTCCTAAGGCAGATAGAGGGCCCGTCCTTTAAGGACGGGCCCTTTTTCGTGGCCGAACGAGATCAACGCAGCGCCGTTATCCGCCCCGCTGCACGATCGCTTGCAGCGCGTGGAGCCGCCCTTCCTTGATACCCAGCTCGTCCAAATGCGCGATGGTGTTGGCGAGGTACTCCGTGTTGGGCCCGCGCTGGCCGTGGGCGCGGCGGATGAAAACGGCGGTTTCTTCCAAGGTGAGCCTGGTCAGGCAGCGGTCGGTCTGGCGCACATCGGCGACATAGGTGTGAGCCGACACACGGCCGCCCAACCGGCCCGCCTCATCATAGAGCCGCACCGGCACGCGGCGGGGCAGGTAGACGTAGTCGGGCATCTCTCGGTCATCGAGATAGGCCATGACGTCATCGACCTTTTCGTCGGCCACCCGATAGGCGCGGCCGAGGCAGGACCCGCCCGGCGCCAGGCCGAGGACCAGACCGGGGATCTCCTTGGTGCCGCGGTGACGGTGCGAGACGATACAAAACGCCCGGTGATAGCCGCGCAACAGAGCTGCCGCGCGCAGCTCGTACTCGAAGCCCGGATTCCACAGCAGCGAGCCGTAGCCGAAGACCCACATTCTCGAAGACCCATATGTCTCGTGTGCTGTCGCGAGGCGGGAGGATGTCCCTCAGACGCCTAGAGCACGATCGCGTCACAGTGATCTAACGTGACGCGTGAATCGTGCTCTAAATATATGAGATAGATCAAGATTCACGTCTCAGATCGCTGCGATCTGAGACGATCTTGATCTAGCGATGCCTCGCCGGGCCTGCCGTCCGGCTCATGTGCTGCCAAGGTTTCCCGTCACGGTCCCGATCCAGCTCCGCTTGCGGCGTTCCAGGCGGTCATCGGTCCCCTCCCCGTCGAAATCGGCCGCCGAGGTGTCGAACACCGACGGGTCGATGCCCTCGAACGCGCGCACGCTGACCACGGCGTAGAGCGTTCCGTCGATGGCGCTGGTCACGACGGGGACAACGCCGCAGGTCCGGCAGATCAGGAAGTCGGCCGTGCCGGTGCCGAACCGGTACCGCTCAACACGGCCCTGATCGGCGATCTCAATCTCGATCCGGCCGCCCGGATGCGATGTGTAGGCGCCGCCATGTTTGACGCAGAACGAACAGCCGCAGGCGCGTGTCGGGATCGTATCGCCCCAGGGCGGGCGAAAGAACGCGAAACGGATATTGCCGCAATGGCAGCCGCCGTCGATGCGTCCAAGACCGTCGGTTTCGGACATGGCTTGCCGGAGCTCCGCTTGCGCTTTGTCAGTGAATGCTGCGGCCGGCCTCGGCTTCCGGGACCTTGAGGCCGATCTTCTCGATCTGGGCGTCGAGGTCGGTCTTCCACATGCCGCGCAGCTCCTCGTTGCCCCATTTGCGGATGCCGTATTTTACCGCGAGCTCGGAGATTTTCGAGTCCTTGGCGCCGAAGGTATCGAGCGCGTGCGGATACCATTTGTCGACGGTGGCCTGCGCGTCTTCGGGGGTCGCCTTGCAAAGCGCGGCGTATTTCGGGTTCTGCACGACATCCTTGATGCGCCGGGCGCCGAAGGAGGCGTGGAAGCGCTCCTCGTGAACCATCGAGGTCATCTCGCGGGCAAGCGGCGCATACGAGCAGCCCTCGAGCGCGCGCAGGTGATACCAGGCGACATTGTCGAGCAGGAAACAGAAGCCGCAGGTGTCGACCCAGCTTTCGAAGGGCACGTTGAACGCCTTGAGCGGATGCTCGCCGAGTTTGAGATTCATGAGCTTCTCGGCCGTCTCTTCGCCCTCGGGGCCGAACTGGCGCAGCAGGCGCGAATCGATAAAGCCCTGATGTGCCTCGTCGGCGCAGATCTGGGCCTGGGCGAAGCGGTCCTCCGGCGTCGGACCCTTGTTGATCCAGGGCTGGTGCTGCTCGACGCTGGCGAACTCTGTCGAGGCGAGCGCGGCGATGATCTTGAAGAGGGTCCTGCGGTAGTCCTCGGGCATCTGCTCGACCGCTTCGATCTTGTTCATGCCCTTAAGCTCGCCGTGCATCACGCGCCGGGAAACACCGGTTGCCATCGGGTCGCTCCTTTTCGTTTCGCCTGAACCGATCAGTTAGTTCGCAATACAAATAGTTTGTAGTGCGAACAATATCACAATGGATTGGCCGCGTCACCTGCCGAACGCCCGGTTGGGCGGGCGGGTCAGCCGTCTTTGCGCTTGTCTTCCTCGGCCTGATCCTGGCCTGCCTCGATAATACCGCGGCGGATTGCATGCGTCCGCAGGAACATCTCGTGGAGCGCCTCGCCGTCACCTTGACGAAGCGCCTTGCGCAGCGCCGTCAGATCCTCGGTAAAGCGCGCCAGCACCTCCAGGATCGCATCGCGGTTGGCAAGAAACGTGTCGCGCCAGAACTCAGGATTGGTCGCGGCGATGCGCGTAAAATCACGAAACCCGCCGGCCGAGAACTTGATAACCTCGGACTGCAGATCGCTCTCCAGATCGGTCGCGGTGCCGACGATGGTGTAGGCGATGGCATGCGGCAGATGCGAGGTGAGCGCCAGCACCAGATCGTGATGCTCGGCGTCCATGATCTCCACCATCATGCCGCCGGCCCGCCACATTGCGGCAACCTTTTCGACCGCGGCCGCGTCGGTGCCTTCATCGGGGGTGAGAATGCACCAGCGGTCCTGGAAGAGCTCGGCAAAGCCCGCATCGGGGCCCGAATGCTCGGTGCCGGCAACCGGGTGGCCGGGAACCAGATGAGCATGCTCGGGCAGCAATTGGCCCAGACGGTCGATCACCGCGCGCTTGGCCGAACCGACATCGGTGACAATGGCACCTTGTGCCAGATTGGGCGCGATTGCCGCCCCAACCGCCTCGTAGCCGCCAAGATGAAGCGCCAGCACGACCAGATCGGCGCGTTCTACGGCGGCGGCCGGATCGTCTTCGACGCGGTCCACGAGGCCGAGCTCCAGGATGCGCTTGCGGCTGGCCTCCGATCGCGTCAGACCGACGACCTCATCCGCCAGACCTTCGCGGCGGATGACGCGCGCCAGCGAGGAGCCGATCAGGCCAACGCCAAGGATGGCGATCCGCTTGAAATGAGGTTGGCCCGACATACTCAGCCCAGGAAGTCCTTCAGCGCTCCGACAACCGCGGCGACCTCCTCCCCCAGTCCCACAGTGATGCGAAGATATTCCGGCAAACCATAGTTGCCGACCGTCCGCGGAATGATGCCGCGGCTGGTGAGGTAGCCATTGGCGGCGTCGGCGTTCTTCGCCGGCTCGCTTGGGAAACGGACAAGCAGGAAATTGGCCTCGCTGGGCGCCACTTCGAGGCCGAGCGCTTCCAGCATGGCCGTCATCTTGGGCCGCCAGATGTCGTTATGGGTCCGTGCGGCGTCGAGATGGGCGATGTCGTCGAGCGCGGCCAGCCCCGCGGCCTGCGCCGGCACGGTGACGTTGAAGGGATTGCGGACGCGGTTCAGCACATCGGTCACCGCGGGCGGGCTATAGGACCAGCCGAGCCGCACCCCCGCCAGCGCAAACGCCTTGGAGAAGGTGCGCAACATCACGACATTGCCGCCGGCCTTCACCAGCTCGGCGCCGGGCGAATAGTCGTTGCGCGTGACGTACTCGGCGTACGCCGCATCGAGGACCAGCAGCACGTCGTCGCGCAGCTTCTCGCGCAGCCGGGCAACCTCGTCGGCGGGCAGAAAGCTGCCCGTTGGATTGTTGGGGTTGGCCAGGAAGACGATCCGGGTGCGCTCGGTGACGCAGTCCAGAAACGCATCGACATCGGCGGTGAGATCGGTCTCCGGCGCCATCACCGGCGTTGCGCCGACGGCGAGCGTGGCGATCGGATACATCGCGAAGCCATGACGGCTGAACAGCACCTCGTCGCCGGGCCCGGCATAGGCCCGGGTGAGCAGCGCAATCAGCTCGTCGGAGCCGTTGGCGCAAACGATATTCTCGGCCTCGAGCCCATGATGCCTGGCCAGCGCCTCACGCAGATCGTTCGAGCCGCCATCGGGATAGCGGTTGAGGCTTTCCGCCGCTTGCCTGTAGGCCGCCAGGGCGCGCGGGCTCGGGCCCAACGGGCTTTCATTCGCCGACAGCACCACGACCTTGTCGAAGCCTTCGAGGTGATGCTTGCCAGCAAGGTAGGGATTTAGCTCCATGATCCCCGGCCGAGGCGTCAGCAATTTGTCAGCGCTCATGGCAATATCCCCAGAACGGAGGGCTCGAAGGGCGCGGGATATGCGCCGAGATGATGGATGGCAACGACCGGGAGCCGGCCCCCGGCGGCGATTTTCTGAAGGCGCTGGTCGCCGGGACCCACAAAGTCAGCGATCTCGACCAGGATCAGCCGGCCGCCAGCATCGGCGCGCGAATCCATGAAAACGAGCTCCAGTCCGGCATCGCCAAAGGCGCTCGTCACCGCGGCTCGGCTAACCTCGTCATCGACCTCGACCACCGCGAGGCTACGGTCGTCTCCGGTCGCCTCGGGCTCGGCAAAGGCCAGCGCCATGCCGGCAAGCTCCGTCGACGGGCCACCGGCAACGCCGGTCACCGGCAGGCGCGCGACCACCCGAGGCAAACGGTCGTCATCGCCAACCAGCATGCGCCACCAGGGGTCGCTGTCCTCCAGCGACGGCGCCGGAACGATCCCGACGGTGAAGCGGTGGCTCGCCACGGCGCTGATCACCTCACCGGGGGAATTATAGGTCGCAAGTTGGCCGACCGTGCCGAAATGGGCGCGCGCAAGCTGGCAATAGCCGGTCTCGCCCGCCGGCACGCAGACCGCCATCGAGAGCGGACCCTGCATGCTCACCGAGCCCGCCATCAGCTCGCGCCAGATACGCACCAGCGCGGCCGCCGGGAACGATCCCTTGTGCCGCGCTACGATGTGGCGCAGCACCTTGGCCTCGCGCCCCGGCCGGAAAACCGGCGCGTCCGTGTCGGCTTTCAGACGGCCGATTTCTTCGACCACTGCACCGCGCTGCACGATCAGATCGTGAATGGCATCGTCGAGCGTGTCGATCTCGCCGCGCAGGCGCGCGAGGGGTTCGTCGATTGGCAGCATCGGCCTGGGGCCCCCGGTCAAAGAAGCCTAGTCTTACTGCGTGGCCCGCCGCGAAAGCAAAGAAAACATTGACAGTTTCCGGTCGCGGCCATAGCTCCTCCAAACACCCTCAAGCCAGATTTGGATGGACTTAAGAGGCTGGCGCCAGGTCAAGGGAGCGAGAAATGCCGATCAAGATCCCCGACAACCTACCGGCCCGCAAGACACTCCAAGAAGAGGGCGTCGACGTCATCAGCGAGCAGGATGCGATCCGCCAGGATATTCGGCCCTTGCGTTTTGCGCTGCTCAACCTGATGCCGGAAAAGATCAAGACGGAGACGCAGATCACCCGCCTGCTCGGCGCCTCGCCGCTGCAGATCGAGGTGACGCTGATTACCACCGCCTCTTACACACCCACCAACACACCGCGCGAGCACATGCTCGCCTTCTATGAGCCCTTCCACGAGATCGAGGACCAGAGCTTCGACGGGCTCATCGTGACCGGCGCGCCGGTGGAGGAAATGCCTTTCGAAGAAGTGCAGTATTGGGACGAGCTGACCCAGGTCTTCGATTGGGCCGAGACCAACGTCCACAGTACCTTCAACATCTGCTGGGGCGCGCAGGCCTCGCTCTATCACCACTACAAGATCCCCAAATACAGCCTGCCGCAGAAAATCGCGGGCGTCTTCCCGCACCGGATCAACCGGCGCAACGCCGGGCTGGTGCGCGGGTTCAATGACCAGTTCTTCGTTCCGGTCTCGCGCTATACCGAAGTGCGCGGCACGGACATCGACAAGCATTCCGAACTGGAGGTGCTGATCGAATCCGACAAGTCGGGGATATGTCTGATCCACGACCGCGTGCGGCACGACGTCCACATCTTCAATCATCTGGAATACGACACCTGGACGCTGTCCGACGAATACAACCGCGACGTCAAGGCGCGGCCCGACACGGTGTTCGTCCCGCACCACTATTTTCCCGACGACAATCCCGCGCTGACGCCGCACAACACCTGGCGCGCGCACGGACATCTGTTGTTCTCGAACTGGATCAACCTGGTCTACCAGTCGACGCCCTTCGAGCTCGACTCGCTCGGCAAGGAGCGGAAGAAGATGGGCAAGGCAAAAGGCGCGAAAGGATCGAAGGCGGAAGTTTAGGTGGTTTCGGCGCGGCCGTTGCCGCCGCGATTGGACCGGCTTGAACTGCCTGATTGGGGCACCGGCATGGTAACGCGCCGACGCTTGGGAGCCGCCACGGCGTTGGCGGCATAGATTTCCTTTTTGGCCTCGACCACGACCACGCCGGCGATCGGCGGCATCCAGCGCGCGCCGATGCGCTCCCAGGCGGCGGCGCCGCGCCGCAGCACGCGCCAACGGCTTGGCGGCACGTAGAGCGCAGGCTCGCTCCGCAGCGGCGTGAACATGGTATCGCGCAAAAGCCGCGAGACCTGGCTGGCGCTGTACGGCCGGCCGTGACCGAAAGGCGTGCGCTCGAAGCGCGCCCACAAACCCCGGCGGTTCGGCACCACGACAAGCAGGCGGCCCGATTCGGTAAGCACCCGCCAGACCTCCCGCAACATCGGTCGCAGCGCCTCGCTGTATTCCAGTCCGTGAACGATCAGTACCCGGTCGAAGGCCAGATCGGGAAATGGCAACCGTGTCTCCTCGACCAGGGCCACTTTGCAGGGGCCATCGAGCGGCCATTGCAGCACGCCCTGCTGGGCCGGCATCGCCGCGAGCGTGCGCTCGGACTGGTCGATATAAGGACGCATATAAGGGATGGCGTAACCGAGGCCGAGCAGACGCTCGCCGCGCACATCGGGCCAGATCTCGCGCAAGCGCCGCCGGATCATCCGCCGGGCAACCTGGCCCAGATGGGTTTCGTAGAAATCGCGCAAGTCGACGACGTCGGTCCACATGATGGCGACAACCTAGCACGGGCCGCGATGGCGGGGCAGCAGGGTTGCGCAAGATTGGCGGGGGCCGAGGCCGGTGATAGGGTGCCGCGCTTCGCGGCTGCTACGTGCCGCGACCTCCAGGCAAAGGATCAACCGATGAAGCTCTTCTATGCCGCCGCCTCCCCCTTCGTGCGTATGGTTTGGGTAACGGCGTTGGAGTTGGGGATCGCCGATCGGATCGAACGCATCGACGGCGGCACCACACCGATGGACGCCAATCCCGCGCTGGCCGAGGCCAATCCCGTCGCCAAGCTGCCGACGCTGGTGACCGACGACGGCGAAGCGCTCTACGATTCGCGGGTGATCTGCGAGTATCTGATCGTCGAGGCAGGCAACGACACGATGCTGCCGGCCAAGGGCTGGGAGCACTGGTCGGCGCTGCGGCGCCTGGCACTGGCCAACGGCATCCTCGATGCCGCGGTGCTTCGCCGCTATGAGGCGGCGATGCGGCCGGCAGAAAAACAATGGGAGGGTTGGAGCGAGGGCCAGCGCCTGAAAGTGGTCCGGGCCCTCGACGAGTTGGAGCGCGAAGTCGATCAGTTGGGCGGCGGCGCTACATTGGGCGCGATTGCGGTTGCCTGCGCGCTTGGCTATCTCGACTTTCGTTTCGGCCACGAGAATTGGCGCGACAGCCGCCCGAAGCTCGCGGCCTGGTACGAGGATTGGGCCAAGCGCCCGTCGATGACCGAGACGGTCCCGGCGGGCTGATCGACACGACGCGTCCAGCGGAGATGAAGCTCTACGCCAGCCCCCGCTCACCCTACGTCCGCAAGGTGCGGGTGGCGGCACATGAATTGGGCTTGTCCGAACGCCTCACGCTTGTCGAGGCGACGCCAAAGAATGTTATCGAACTGGTGAGCCCGGACAATCCGCTGGGCCAGATCCCGACGCTAGTGCTCGGCGACGGAACCGCGATCTACGATTCCCCGGTGGTGTGCGACTATCTCGACACGTTGCATGACCGTGCGCCGTTGATCCCACGGGACGGACCGGCGCGCTGGCAAGCGCTGAAACTGCAAGCTGTGGGCGATGCAATGCTCGATCAGGCAATCGCGGTTTACATGGATGAAGGCCGGCCGGCCGAGCGGCGCGACGAGGCATTGCTGGACCGCCGGCGCACTCGCCTCAAGCGCTGTCTTTCGGCCTTGGAAGACGACGCCGCGTCCCTCGATGAAGCGCTGACGATCGGGCCGATCGCTGTGGCTTGCGCGCTGGGATATCTCGACTTCCGCCTGGGGCGGTATTTTTGGCGCCCGGAACAACCGGACCTGGAGGCATGGTTCGACCGCTTTGCCGAGCGCCCCTCAATGCGCGCAACGCAGCATCCCGGCCCCGGCTAGAGCATTTTCTACTTGCATGGAATCGGCGCCCGCCCGCTCCCCCGCCCGGCCACCCTAGGGATACTGGCGTTGGGTGGCTGGGCGGGGGCCATTCGACAAGCTCATGAGGGCCGGTCATGCCAACCGAACGGAAAATGCTCTGGTCGGCTGCACCGTGGCGCCGGCATTCACCTTCGATGCCTTCGCGATGGCGCCGGAGGGCTGGACGCCGGGCTAGGCTGATTTGGTTTCAAGATCGGCGAAGTACTTCTCGCGCATGCGGGCGGTGTAATCGACCAAGTTCTGGAAGCCGCTTGCGATCGGCTTCATCGGCGTGTCGAGCTTGATATCAATGACATTGGTGAGAAGGCCGTAAGCTGACGCGTCCACAGTGCGCGGCGTGTCGCCCATGAGATACGGCTTCGCACCGAGAAAATCGGAGAGCGCCTGAAGATCGCGCGCGCCTTTTCGGTAAATCTCCGCCGGTTCGTGCCGGCCGAGGCCTTGCCCCCGCAAGGTGCGCCGCAACCGTCGCTGATAGATCCCCGGCACGATCTGACGCACGCCAAACGGCAGGCGGCCGAAGAAGGCTTTCTTCAAAACCTCAAACGGCTCCGGTTCAAGCCAGCGTGCGTGGATCGCCGCCCAATAGAGGTGTTCGTCGATCATCCGCGTGAAAGCGGTGGCCACCGCCCGGTCTTCGGCAGTCAGGCCCGCATCGAGATCGATGCCCTTACGGGCCGAGAGCGTCTGAATGATGAATTCGCTGTCGCCGATGGTCTCGCCTTCGAATTCCACGAACGGGATCTTGCCCTTTGGGCCCTTGCTCGGATTGAAAACCGGAACCGTGCGATAGGGGATCTCGGCCATGCGCAGCCAGGCCTCGAGCTTGACGCAGAAGGGGCTTGGATTTGGCACGCCGAGGTTCCGTCGCGGCTGATGCAGGATGAGCTCTCTGTCGTTGCTATCGGTGGTCATGGGCATTTGCCTCGTATGGGTCCTGGTGACGCCGAGCGGCGGAAAATTCCGGCAGCTGCGATGGCCGCCCCGCCGGTGATCAGCAGGCAGGCGACACCGACGGCCCAAGTCAGCGCCGCCTTGCCGGAGAGTATAAGCACGATCGTGGAGAGCAGCGGGGCGGCGTACATCGAGGCGCCAAGCGCCTTGATGTCGCCGCGCTTACAGCCGTGGTCCCAGGTGAAGAAGGCCGCCCCCACCGGACCGAGCCCGAGCCCGAGTATCGCCAGCCATTCAAGACCTTGCGGCCAAATTGTATTCTCGAAGATGAGGTGCCCGGCAAGTCCCAGCAGCGCCGCCGCGCCGCAATAGCCGCCGACGATGTCGGTCGGCACATGGGCAATGCGCCGGCTCAGCACCGAATAGCTCGACCAGATGAGCGCGCAGGCGAGCGCCGCCAGATAGCCCGTTAGAAACTCAGCGCGAAAGCCGATCTGCGCCTTGCCGCCCATCACCAGAACCGCGGCCCCGGCAAGCCCGGCCAGCGCGCCGAGGAGATGGAACCAGCGCAGCCGCTCGCCCGGCAGGAGCGCGGAGAAGAGAATGATCAAGAGCGGCGCCAGATAGGCAATCAGGCTTGCCTCGACGGCAGGCGCCGACCGCAGCGCCGTAAAATAAATCGCGTGATAGCCGAACAGGCCGTAGACGCCGACCAGCCAGACCGATAGCGGCTGGCGGAGATGGCGGAGCGGGTTCTCGCGCGCCAGGGCCCATTTGCAGACGGCGAGCGAGAAGGCGATGGCGAAGACCAACGCCACGAGCTGGAAGGGCGGCACGGTGCCCGAGAGCGCGGTCAGCAGCGCCAGCACCGCCCACATGAGCACCGCGGTGAAGCCGATCAGTGTCGCACGCAGACGATGCGCGGCGGCCTTATCTTCCGCGCCTGCGGCGACAGATACGCTCATAACCGCGCGGTCACGCCAGCGTCTCGCGCAACTCGGCCGAGAGCGCGATGATGCGAACCGTCTCATCCCAAAGGTCGTAGCGCGCGAGGTCGGCCGGATCGGTCCATTCGATGGCCGCCGCGTCGCCGCCGGACTGGGCCTCGCCCGCCTGCCACTCGGCATCGAAATCGGCGAGCGTGTAGTGGTAGTGAATGCGGCCGTCGCTGTCGGGGATGATCGAATCGATCACGTCGAGCAGGTGGCCCACGACGATCTCGATGCCGGCCTCCTCGCGGACCTCGCGGATCGCGGTCTGCCGCGTTGTCTCGCCGAGCTTCTGGCGCCCGCCGGGCAGGCTCCACTCGCCTTCGCGCGGCGGCCGGCCGCGCCGGATCAGCAGGACATTGCCGTCCTTCCAGACGACGACGCCCACACCGGCGATCGGATAGTCGGGATATTCGCGGGGCGTTTTGGGCATTCGGCTGGATGCGGGTTATGGGTGGGGTTGCTGAAGCAGCACCCCCTCACCCTACCCTCTCGTGCTCGAATGGGGAGAGTGGATTTTCTTCAACCGGATCGATCGTGATCGGACCGACTGCAAACGCTCGCGCTAAATCCCGACGATGGCCTCGCCGCCATTCGGGCTGAGCGTTTGGCCGGTCATAAAATCGGACTCCGGACTGGCGAGATAGGCCACGGTTCTGGCCATGTCCGCCGGTTCGGCGAGCCGTCCGCCAAGCGGCACCGCGGCCGCCCGCTTTGCCCATTCCTCGCTCTGCGGACCCAGGCTCTGCATGGTCATTTCAGTGCGGATGAGCGGCGGCGCGATCGCGTTCACGCAGATATTCCAGGGCGCGAGCTCCACCGCGAGCGCCTTGGTGAGCCCCAGGAGCGCGCCCTTGGCGGCCGTGTAATGCGGCGCGTTGGGGCTGCCTTTCATCGCAAAGACCGAGGAGACGTTGACGATCTTGCCGTAATTTCGCGCCTTCATCGCCGGCACCAGCGCCTGGGTCACAAAAAACGCGCCCTTGACGTGAACCGCCATCATGCGGTCGTAGAAATCCTCGTCGATCGTCTCGAAAGGCGCCTGCAACCCGGATATCCCGGCGTTGTTGACCAGGATGTCGACGGCGCCCTGCGCCTGGAGAATCGCCTGAAGCTGCGGGTGCAAAGCCTTGATGTCGCTGACATCGGCGGCGAGCGGCTCGGCTGTATGGCCCGCCGCCTCGATCGCGGCAACCGTTTCGTCGGCCTTATCGGCGCGAAGATCAAGCACAACGACATGCGCGCCGCGCGCCGCGAGCGCTTGCGAATACGCCCGCCCCATACCCGCGCCTGCGCCCGTGACAAGCGCGGTACGGCCAGCAAGCGGGGGACCATCGGTCATGGAGCGATCAGACCCATCCACCTAGTACATATGCTGGCCGCCATTGACCGACATGGTCGAGCCGGTGATGAAGTCGCCGTCCTCGGAGCACAGGAAGCAGACCGTACGCGCGATGTCGTGGGCGCGCCCGAGGCGGCCCATTGGGATGCGGGAGATGATCTTCTCCAAAATATTCGCCGGCACCGCGCGCACCATGTCGGTATCGACATAGCCCGGCGCGATTGCGTTGACGGTGATGCCGTGCGCCGCGCACTCCATGGCCAACGCCTTGGTGAAACCGTGGATGCCCGACTTGGCGGCCGCGTAGTTGACCTGGCCGTACTGGCCGGCCTGGCCGTTGATCGAGCCGATATTGACGATGCGGCCCCACTTGGCGTCGCGCATGTCCTCGATCACCGTGCGGCACATATTGAAGCACGAGGTGAGGTTGGTCCGGATCACGTCGTTCCACTGCTCGGGCGACATGCGGTGAAGCGTGCCGTCGCGCGTAATGCCGGCATTGTTGACCAGCACCTCGATCTTGCCGACCTCCTCGTGGATCTTCTGGACGCCGCCCTGCACGGCGTCGAAATCGCCGACGTCGAACTTGTAAGCCGGAATGCCGTGCTGGTCGGAGAACGCCTTGGCGCGCTCGTCATTGCCGCCATAGTTGGCCGCGACCGTGAAGCCCGCCTCGTTCAGCTCAACCGAGATCGCCTCGCCGATCCCTCGCGTTCCGCCCGTCACCAATGCTACGCGCGCCATAATCCCCTCCTCCTGTTTTTTGTTCCCTCAAGCACTGGGTGCTCGCCCATGTCTGCAGTAAAGGGCGCCCGCTTGGCTCAATTTACCTTACGCGTTGGCGCGGGCATCCGCCCGCTTGGCTCAATTTACCTCGCGTGCCGGCGCGGGCGTCCGCCCGCTTGGCTCAATTTACCTCACGCGCCGGCGCGCTTGGCTGGCACCGCATAAGGCGTCCGCCCGCAGTCGCGGGCATCTCAACCCGGCATGCCTCACGGCAAACCGGGTTTCGAAAAGTTGCTACCCACTGAAGTCCGCCGTAGTCAGTCTGGCGAACGCCAGTCAGCTGCGCTCCACGCACATGGCGATGCCCATACCGCCGCCGATGCAAAGCGTGGCAAGGCCCTTCTTGGCGTCGCGCTTTTCCATCTCGTGCAACAGCGTCACCAGGATGCGCGTGCCCGAGGCGCCGATCGGATGGCCGAGCGCGATGGCGCCGCCATTCACATTCACCTTTTCCGGATCGAGGCCGAGATCCTTCAGCACCGCGCAGGCCTGGGCGGCGAAGGCTTCGTTCGACTCCACCAGATCGAGATCATCGATGCTCCAGCCCGCTTTCTCCAGCGCCAGCTTGGAGGCAGGGATCGGCCCCGAACCCATCAGGGCGGGATCGACGCCGGCGGTCGCCCACGAGGCGATGCGCGCCAGCGGCGTGATGCCGCGCGCCTTGGCCTCGTCCGCGCTCATCAGCACGACCGCCGCGGCGCCGTCATTGATGCCCGAGGCATTGCCGGCGGTGACCGTGCCGTCCTTGGAGAAGGCCGGACGCAGCTTGCCAAGCGTCTCCGCGGTAGTGCCGTGCCGGGGATACTCGTCCGTGTCGACAACGACATCGCCCTTGCGGCCAGAAATGGTGACCGGGACGATCTCGTCCCTGAAGCGTCCGCTCTTCTGCGCCGCTTCGGCCCGTGCCTGCGAGCTGGCGGCGAATGCGTCCTGCTGATCGCGCGTGATCTGCCATTTCCCGGCGACGTTCTCGGCGGTATTGCCCATGTGGTAGCCGTTGAAAACGTCCCACAGCCCGTCCTTGATCATGGTGTCGATGAAGGCGGTGTCGCCCATCTTGGTGCCGTTGCGCAGATGCGCGCAATGCGGCGCCTGGCTCATGCTCTCCTGGCCGCCGGCGACGACAATGCTGCTGTCGCCGGACTTGATCGCCATGTAACCGTTGGCGACCGAGCGGATGCCCGAGCCGCAGACCTGGTTGACGAGATAGGCGGTCTTGTCCTCGGGGATGCCGGCGTTGATCGCGGCCTGGCGCGCCGGGTTCATACCGGCGCCCGCGGTAAGGATCTGGCCCATCACCACTTCACTGACGTCGCCTGCTTCCACCTTGGCGCGCTTCAACACCTCCCGGATCGCGACCTCGCCCAGATAGGCGGCCGACACGGCGCTCAAACTGCCGTTAAAGGCGCCGATAGGCGTGCGCACGGCACCGGCGATTACGACTTCCGTCATCTCCCTGCTCTCCCGATGTTGGGTGATCCGATGTTGGCCCCTGCCCGGATAACCTCTGGTGGGGTGATCCCTGTTGGTATTCGCGTCGATATGGTCGGCGGCGAACCACGCCGCAAGCGCGACACTTTGGCCCAGCCTAGCATTTCTCGCCGCGCATATCGCGCTTCTTACGCCCGGAGACCCGAGATCCAATCAGCGAGCGGATTCCAAAGATTGGCGCGCCGCTTGCTGCCGACGACCATGCCGATATGCCCGGCCGCCGGGGTGAGGACATCCGCGTGCTCGATCGCAGCCGCCAGGGCCCGCGCCGATGCGGGCGGCACGATGCGATCGTTCTGCGGCACGACCACAAGTGTCGGGAGTTCGAGGTCGTTCGGACGCACCGGCGCGCTGCCAACATTCCAGGTGCCTTTCGCCGGCGCGTTCTCGCCGTACCATCCAAGCACACAGGCGCGGGCGATCGCGGCCGGAAGGGCCACGCCGTCATTCAGCCAATCCTCAAGCGCCACAAACACTTCGGCGCGCTCGCTATCGGGTTCAAAGAAGGAGAAAGCAAGAAACTTCTTCAACGCAAAGAGCGGATCGAGGCTAGCGAAAAACGACTGCAGGACATCGACCGGCAGGCCGCCAAGCCGATCGATGACCGGAAACCACGGCGCCAACAGCCCCGCCGCCAGGCGCGACTGCGCCCCGCCATCGGCGTGAAAATCCCATGGAGTGGCGAGCAGGGCGAGCCCGCTCAAGTCGTCCTGCCGGCGCAGCGCCAGCGCCAAGGCCAGCAGGCCGCCCATGCAGTAGCCGACGAGTACGGGTTTGGTCCCGGTCGCCGCTTGGACGACGTCGAGGCAGCGGCTAAGCCGGCCCAGGATGCAATCGTCGAGATCTAGCCCGTCCTCGGCCTCGCCGGGCGCGCCCCATTCGACAAGGAATGGCCGAAACCCGTCTGCCGCCAGCGCCCGCATCAAACTGCGCTCGGGCATCAGGTCTAGAACATAGCCGCGGTTGACCAGCGACGGCGCGATCAGAAGCGCGGGTCCATCCCCTGCCCTGGCCTCGGGCGCGCGGGAATAGTCGAGCAGCTGCGTTGCGCCCTCCGCCCAGGCCACGGGCGGGTCGGCGAAAGGCCGGCGATAGGGATGCTGGCGGTAGCCGTCTACGGCGCGCAGGAAGCGCTTGAGACGCTGGTGGGCGGCCGCCTCGACGGCCTCGTGGAGCGCTTCAGGACTTGTGCTTTTTAGGCTTTGCGCGAGCGCCGCCGCCCGCTCGCTCAAGCTTTCGTTCCAGCTTTCGGATCCGTTCCTCAAGCGCGCCAACCCGCTCGGCGAGCTCAGACACGCCATCGCGGCGATCCCCAGATGAAGCGCCAGCGGGCGCGGGCCCTGCCGCGCCGCCGGGTGCGCCTCCGGTCGTGACTGGGCCGTTGTCGCGGGTTTGCTCATCGCTGCCTTCCACTGGGCGGACCTGCGCGGGCTGGCCCGCCGCCATGGCGCCGAATAGCCGTGCCATCGCCTCGGCGTTCGCCGGATCGGCGGCGACCGCGGCAAACTGGTCCTGCCACAGATCGAGGTAGGACTTGGCGAGGGTCTCCAGATCGGACGCCTTGGACATGGGCAAGGATTATAGGTTCACTCTGCGCGCCTTGCCACCCGCACGGCGCACGCCATCGCGGCGCCAGGCCTTGCGCGGTTGCGAAAGAAACGCCAGCCGGCCACGACAAACTGCTGCCCGTTCAATACACAGCGCAAAAACATTCTCTTGCGCAGCGCAGCATTTTCGGGTCAATCTGGCTACGCGCGGCGGGGACTGCGCACGGGTAAATCCATGACCGGACCGGCAATGGCAGCGGACGGACAAAGCGGCGGCGAGCCGATCACCATAAAAAAGTATGCCAATCGCCGCCTCTACAACACGGCGACCAGCAGCTATGTGACCCTCGACGATCTTTGTCAGATGGTTAAGGAGAACAAGGACTTCGTCGTGTTCGACGCCAAATCGGGCGAGGACATCACACGCTCTGTGCTGACCCAGATCATCGTCGAGGAGGAATCGAAGGGTCAGAATTTGCTGCCGATCGGCTTCCTGCGCCAACTGATCGGATTTTATGGCGACAGCCTGCAGAGCCTGGTGCCGCGGTATCTCGATCATTCGATGACCAGCTTCGCCAGCAATCAGGATCAGATGCGTTCACATATGCAGAACGCCTTCGACGGGATATTCCCCTTCGGGTCGCTGGAAGACATGAGCAAGCAAAACATGGCGATGGTCGAGCAAGCCATGCGCATGTTCTCCCCTTTCGGCGAGACCAAGGGCGAAGCGCCGGCGGCGGGCAGCACGCCCAAAGACCCGGCCGCGTCGGCTGCAGCGAAAGCTGACAAAGCGGCGACGGCAGAAGACAGTATGTTGGATGAGCTCAAGCGCCAGATCGAGGCGCTGCAGCAGCAGGTTGCGAGCCTCTCCGACAATCCGCCGAAATAGCGCTGGTTAACTGGGCTTCTTCAAATTGGCGGGGCAGCGGGCCGGTGATGCCAACTGAATAGAAAATGCGCTAGCCTGCCGCGCTGCGCGGCTCGAAGGGCTCGACCTTTGTCTTATCGGCCGGCGCCTTTTTCTCCCAGGGCGGTTCGATAGTCGGAACGCCGAAGAAATAACCCTGCAGCAAGTCGACGCCTTCCTCGGCCAGCGCATCGGCGTCGGCCTGATCTTCCACGCATTCAGCGATGGTGCCGAGACCGAACCCGTTCGCAAGGCCCAGCAAGGTGCGCACGAAGAGCTGATTGTCGACATTCTGGGCGATGCCGCGCACGAAGCTGCCGTCGATCTTCACGGTATCCACGGCCAGCGACTTCAGGTGCCGGAAGGAGGTGTAACCGGCGCCGAAATCGTCGAGCGCGACCTGGCAGCCCAAATCGCGAACCTGGGCGACGAAGTTCGCGGTCTCCTCGATATCCTGGAGCGCCACGGTTTCCGTGATCTCAATGATCATCCGCTCGGCGACCGAGCCGGCATTGCGCAATAGCGCGAACAACAGCCGCAGCCATGACCGGTCATTCGCCGTCAGGGCCGATACGTTGATCGCGTAGGAGGCATCCGTGTGCTCGTGCAGTTCGCGAACAGCGGTCTCCAGCACATAGCGGTCGACGTCGCGGATCAGGCCGAGCTGTTCGATCACCGGCATGAATTTCGCCGCCGGGGTGATGCTGCCGTCGCGCTCGATCATCCGGATCAGGCATTCGTGATGCTTCACGGCATACCCGCGCGCCTCGACGATGGGCTGATAGGCGAAGACGAGACGGTTCGACCGGAGCGCGCGCATGACCCGTTCGCCGATCTCGACATGCTCGTGGCTATCGCGCCGCTGCTCTTCGCTGCATTTGTAGTGAACGAAGGGAAGGCCCTGGCGCTCACGCGCTTCACGCCGCGCGACTTCGGCCTGGGTCATCACGTCATGGGCGGTTTGTCCGATCTCGGGGAAGATAACACCGCCGATCGAAACCTTGACGTGGATCGGACCACTAGCCGTTACGACCGGAGTGTCATGGCAGACGGCAAGAAGTTTGTTGGCAATCGTCGAAATCGTATCACCGGGACAATTGCTGGTCACGATCCCGAAGCTGTCGACGGCAACCCGCCCGACGATATCGCTGGCACGGATATTCCGCTCGATCCGCTGCCCAAGCGTCAGCACGGCCGTGTCGGCGGTCGGGCCCTCATAGGCGTCGTGGATCATGGCAAGCGTGTCGATCGCCACCTGGAGATAAGCACCCTGCACGCCATAGCGCCGGCCATAGGCCATCGACTGTTCCAACGCCTCGCGCAGCCGGGACTCGTTGAAATGCCCGGTCATCTCGTCGTAGTTGGCTTGGTACTCAAGGCGGGTTTCGTTGGTCTTGCGCTCGGTGATCACGCGCAATGTTCCGGCCAGCCGCTCGGGCTCTCCAACCGTCGACAGCGATGCGGCGCCGCGCTCGTGGACCCAGACCATCTCGCCGCCATCCCCGCGAATGCGATACTCGCAGTCGAACGGAATCCCCGAGGCGACATGCTCGGAAAATGCACGCCGGCGGATCAGCAGATCTTCGGGGTTGATAAGGCGGTGGAAATGGGGGCCGGCGTTGATCTGCGTTGCGCTGCTGATGCCGAAGACATGGGTAACGCGGCCCGACCAGGAGATCGTGTCAGTCGTCAGGTCCCAGTCATACGCAAGGTCCCCGGAGCCAGCGAGCGCATTGCGCAGCAACTCCAGTTCGGACTGCACTCCGTGTTTCTTGAGCCGGTTGGGCACTACCGACAACCTCCTACCTGAAGGCGTTGAGACCAGATAACCCCCGGGCGCTCTCTGGAACTTGGGAAGCAAGATTAGCGGTCGATCTGTTAACAACTGTTAAAAGACAAGATGTTTCCGGCGGCAGAGACGCACAGTCTTCTCAAGGCACTCAGGCAGGCCCGCCGGGCGGCCCCGGCAAGGGGCGCGAAATGCCCCGGTGCCGCCCCTTTTCGGCCGGCCCGGATTTGACCAACCGGCCTCGGCGGCACGCCCACAGCCGGCACCGAACCGCATGCCAGGCTGCAACCATCAGTTGGTGTTGATATCGTTAACATCGGGGCCCACCCAAGCGGTCGACCCGCGCCGGGTATTAGGCGGATCGACCGGCCGCTCAGGCGGCCGCCTTGATGTTTTTCGCCAGCGTCTCGACCATCCTGTCGATTTGCGCCTTTTGGACAATGAGCGGCGGCGACATGGCCACGGTGTCGGCCGTGCTGCGAACCAGCACGCCGTCTTCAAAGCAGCCCAGGAAGACATCGTAGCCGCGCTGGGCCGGTGCGCCCTCGCGCGGGGCAAGCTCGATCCCGGCGACGAGACCGAGATTGCGGATATCGACGACTGTCGGCAGGTCCTTGAGGGAATGGACAGCGTCCTCCCAGTACGGCGCCAGCTCTGCGGCGCGCTCGAACAAGCCTTCGTCGCGATAAACGTCGAGGGTGGCGAGCGCCGCGGCGCAGGCCAGCGGATGGGCTGAATATGTGTAGCCGTGGAAGAGCTCGATCGCTTGCTCCGGCCCGGTCATGAAGGTCTCGTAGATATCTGCGGTTACGAAGGCCGCGCCCATCGGTACGGTGCCGTTCGAGATACCCTTGGCGACGGTCATAATGTCGGGCACAACGCCGAAATACTCCGCCGCAAAGCTTGCGCCCAGACGGCCGAAACCGGTTATAACCTCATCAAATATAAGAAGAATTCCGTGCTTGTCGCAGATCTCGCGAAGTCGGCGCAGGTAGCCCTCGGGCGGAACGAGCACGCCGGTTGAGCCCGCCAAGGGCTCCACGATGACGGCGGCGATGGTCGAGGCATCGTGCAGCGCCACCAGGCGCTCCAGATCGTCAGCCAGATGCCCGCCCCATCCGGGCTGCCCCCGACAGAAGGCATTGTGCTCAGGGGCATGGGTGTGCGGCAGGTGATCGACACCGGACAACAAAGTGCCGAAGAACTTCCGGTTGGGCGCGATGCCGCCGACCGACATGCCGCCAAAGCCGACGCCATGATAGCCGCGTTCGCGGCCGATCAGCCGTTGGCGCGCACCCTCGCCGCGAATGCGATGATAAGCGAGCGCGATCTTGAGCGCGGTATCAACCGCCTCGGAGCCCGAATTGGTGAAAAACACATGATTGAGATCGCCCGGAAGGAGCGCGGCGAGCCGCGCGGCCAGCTCGAAAGCGCCGGGATGACCCATCTGGAAGGGCGGCGCATAATCCATACGCGCAACCTGCGCCTGGACCGCCTCGACGATCGGCGCGCGGCCATGGCCGGCATTCACGCACCATAGCCCGGCGGTGGCATCGAGGACCTCGCGGCCGTCGACCGTGGTGTAGTGCATGTCCTTGGCAGCGGCGAACATGCGCGGTGCTTTTTTAAACTGCCGGTTGGCCGTGAACGGCATCCAGAACGGCTCGAGATTATTGGGCCCGGGAACGGCAACGGGCTTGGCGGCCATGCGACGACTCCGATTGGCGTTCATGTTTTTTTCAGCATTGCATTAACGATAGCACGCCGCAGATCGGCCGCGAAGCCGGTGCTGGGGAGCCGCATGCCATGCAGTCTGCGAATAAATTCTGCTATGGTTTAAGTATTACTGATAGTATTGGTTAATAAAACTGGTTAACATTGCTTAATTAATGCTTGATATCCGAGCAACACTGTATGATAATATTTTCAGTCATGGACCAAATGTTGGTATCTCTGTAACGATTTTCTAACAGTGAGGCTTCGGGTGTCGGCGAGCGTGATCGGCAAATTCTCGACCTTCAATGGCGCGGCGGACGCGATCCGCCGAAACTCGCCTTACGCCGTCCATGATGACAACACGATCCGCCCGGCCGCCGCCGCAGGGCGCCCCGGCGCCGAAGCCCGGCACCGCGACACCGGCATCACCATCGATCTTCGGCCCGATCCCCCCGAGGATGCGGCCCACGAGGAGACGAGACGCGCCTTCGAGCGCACCGGGCAGAATAGCCGGCGGCGTGGACGCGATGCCTCCACGGCCGATCAGGAGCCCGAACGGACCAATCGGGCAAACCCCGACACACCGTTCCGCCGCCGCACCTCGGAGCAAACCTATCAGGCCGTCGAGACGGTCGATGCGCCGGTATCCCATCGCGGCGGGATTTACGACCGGCGGATCTGAGCGATCCTACCGCCGGGCATCGGCCACACCGGCCAGGCGCCCGGCTTGGCCACACCGGTAGGCGATCCCGCGTTCAAGGCGCTCACCCAAAGCCCTTGATCGCGCCAATGACCCTAATTGCCCATTGCCCTCCGGCTGCGTTGGCGCGCGAGTGCAAATATGCGCTTTAATAAGTAAATAAGGATAATTACTGTTAACCAGTATTCAGAATTACGACCGGAACAAATGTAATTACAGAATATATTAAATGATCACCTGCTTTTCTATTCGTTCAATATTTCCGGAAATTAGAGCGGGAGTGGGCTGAGTGGCGATAGGTGGGATAGGCGGTTGTTCGGACTGCGCGACGGAGGCACTCCAGCGGGGTACGGCGTTCAAGGCGCCGGGCGAGCCACCGCTTAGCGCGGCGGCGGAAGCCAGCCGCCTGGACGACAAGAAGCGGGACGCCGATATAGGCATCATTGTCGATCTGCGGGTCAATCCGGCGGAGGACACGGCGCATATCGCGGCACGCCGGGACTATGAGCGCGCCGCCGAGTCCGTCCGGCGGGCGGACGGCGGGACCATCCAGCAGGGCGACGGCGCCGAGATCGGCCGATCTGCCAATCCGGGCGCACCGGCCGGCCAACGCAACGTCGATCGGACGTACCAGGCCGTCGAGGCATCCGACGCCAAGGTTGCGCCTCGCGGCGGGGTTTTCGATCTCAGTATCTGAGCGTTCGACAGCTTGCAGACCCCGTGGTGCGCGGATCGCCCGGTCGGAGCCCGGACTGGCATCGTGCCATAGCCGCTGGTATGGTCGTTGTCTCCTTGTCAGCTCTCGAGACCGATGGCCGATCCACGCACTATTCGCGCGCTGATAGCGGGCGGCGACGGCGCCTCGCCCGCCCTGCTCGCGCCGGCGCGAGCGCCCCTCAGCTTTGACGATCTGAGCCGCCTCGCCGACGAAACGGTGGCGACGCTCAACGGGCTCGGTATCGCCCGTAACGACAGGGTGGCGATCGTGCTCCCAAACGGAGCGGAGATGGCCGCGGCCTTCGTTGCGATCGGCTCCGGCGCGACCACCGCCCCCCTGAACCCCGGCTATCGCGCCGATGAGTTCCGGTTTTATCTGAATGATCTGTCGGCCCGCGCCCTCGTGGTCGAGCGCGGCTCGGGTTCGCCCGCAATCGCAGTCGCGGGCGAGCTCGGCGTGCCGGTGATCGAACTGGTGCCCAACGAAAGCGGGCCGGCGGGCGCCTTCGCCCTGGCGGGCGCCGGCAACGGATCAGCGGCCCGGCCCGGCCTTGCGGAAGCCGAGGACGTGGCACTGGTGCTCCACACTTCGGGGACAACGTCGCGGCCCAAGATCGTGCCGCTCAGCCAGACCAATGTTACGGCCTCGGCGCGCAACATCGCTGGCACGCTCGCGCTGGCTCCCCGGGACCGCTGTCTCAACGTGATGCCGCTTTTCCATATACACGGACTGATGGCGGCGGTGCTGGCGAGCCTCGGCGCCGGCGCATCGGTCTTTTGTTCGCCGGGCTTCAACGCGCTCAAGGTCTTTGCCTGGCTGGAGGAGGCCCAACCAACGTGGTACACCGCCGTGCCAACCATGCACCAGGCGATCCTCGCCCGCGCGGCGCGCAATCCGGAGGCGGTCAAGGCGGCGAAGCTGCGGTTGATCCGGTCTTCCTCCTCCTCGCTGCCGCCGCAGGTGATGGCGGCGCTGGAAGAAACATTCGGCGCGCCAGTGATCGAATCCTACGGTATGACCGAGGCGGCCCATCAGATGGCCTCCAATCCGCTGCCGCCGGCAATGCGCAAGCCTGGATCGGTCGGCATCGCGGCGGGACCGGAGGTTCGGATCATGGACCCGGCAGGCACCATTCTGGAGAGCGGTGCCACCGGCGAGATCGTGATCCGGGGCGAGAACGTCACCAGCGGTTATGAGGCCAACGACCAGGCCAATCGCGAATCCTTCAGCGACGGCTGGTTCCGCACGGGCGATCTGGGTGTGTTCGACACCGACGGCTATCTTTCGATCGCCGGGCGGATCAAGGAAATCATCAATCGCGGCGGCGAGAAAATCAGCCCCCGCGAGGTCGACGAAGTGCTGCTCGACCATCCCGGCGTCGCCCAGGCGGTCACCTTCGCACTGCCGCACGACAAGCTTGGCGAAGAGGTCGCGGCCGCGGTCGTGACCGCCGAGGGCGCCAGCGTCACCGAAGCCGAGTTGCGCGATTTCGTGCGCGAGCGCCTGGCCGATTTCAAAGTTCCGCGAAAAATAGTCTTCGTCGAGGAAATCCCCAAAGGCGCCACCGGCAAGCTGCAGCGCATCGGCCTGCACGAAAAGCTCGCCGACGTGCTCGGCGCGGCACCATGAAGGTCTGCATCTATGGCGCCGGTGCGATCGGCGGGCATATCGGCGCGCTGCTGGCCCAGACCGATGTCGAGGTCTCGCTGATCGCCCGCGGCGCCCATCTGGAGGCCATCAAACGAGACGGGCTGCGCCTGCGCGCCGGCGGCGAGGAGATTGTGGCCAGGGTCGCGGCAAGCGACGATCCGGGCAGTTTCGGCCGCCAGGACTATGTGATCGCGACCCTGAAGGCGCACCAGCTCGCCGATGCGGCGGCAGCCATGCAGCCGCTGCTGGGACCGCAGACGGCGGTTGTCACGGCGATGAACGGCATTCCCTTTTGGTACTTCTATGGTCTGGATGGCCCGCACGCCGATGCGCGGATCGAAGCCGTCGATCCGGGCGGCGTGATCTGGAAGACAATCGGACCCGAGCGGGTGATCGGCTGCGTGGTCTATACCGCGTTGGAAGTGATGGCGCCCGGTATCGTGGCCCATGAGAGCGGCGACCGGTATTCGCTGGGCGAGCCCGGCGGCGCCAAATCCGACCGCGCGCTGGCGCTCGGCCGGGCTATGAGCGCGGCGGGGCTGAAAGCGCCGGTAAAGACCAACATCCGTGATGAGATCTGGCTCAAGCTCTGGGGCAATCTGTCGTTCAACCTGATCAGCGTGCTGACCCTCGGAAATCTGGAACAGATGGCGGGCGAGCCGGGAACCCGCACAATCGCGCGGGCAATGATGATCGAGGCCCAATCGATCGCCGAGGCGCTGGGGGTGCGCTTTGCCGTCGACGTCGACCGGCGCATGGACATGTCGAAAGCGGTGGGACCGCACAAGCCCTCGACCCTGCAGGATCTGGAGCGGGGCCGGCCGATGGAGATCGACGCGTTGCTGACCTCGGTTCAGGAAATGGGCAGGCTCACAGCCTTGCCGACACCAACCATCGATTTGATCCTGACGCTGGTTCAGCAACGCGCCCGCAATGCAGGGCTCTATCCGGCGGCCTAGATACGTCTCGCGGCACAGCCTCGCCCAAAGCACGGCGGCTTGCCGGTATCCGCAACCGTCCGACCGGCCGGACTCAGGGGTTCAAGGCATCCAGCCCGCCATAGCGCGGCCGAAAGAAGGCCCGGTGGTAGAGCTGGTTGGGGCCGACAATGTCCCACAAGAGAAGCGGCGCGTAGTCGTAATAGATCTCGGCCACGATTAGTCCCTCGCCGGAGCGGACAACGAAGCCAGTGGGCAGTGTCGGCGCATTTCCCTCAATGCCGATCTGGCTTGTCACGACCACCGCACCGGCACCAGTGCGCTGCCAGTAGATGGTCGTCGGATTGATGCCCGGCGTGCCGATCGAAGACACGACGACGACGCCTTTGGTCGACAGATCGAACGGCTCCATGATGTGCTGGATGGCGTTGAACATGTCGTTCAACTGGGCGACCGTGATGTCTTCCGACTGGGAAACGAGATCGGCCATCGCCGTCGCGGCGCGGTCCATCTTCTGGTGTATCAGCGTAAGGCGCGCGACTTCAAAGCCGGCGAGCAGCAGCATGATAGCGATCGGAAGCGTGAATACCGTCTCGACGAGGATGCCGCCGCGCTCGTTGCGGCGCAGTCGTCCGACCAGTCTGGCAAGACCTTGCATGATCATGTGCCGCCTCCGGTGCCGGCGGTTGTCGGGTAGGGCTCGTTACGCACGGCGATGCTGGCGCGCAAGGTCACTTTGCCATCGGATCCGCCCATGATGGGGCTGAGCAGCGGGGTCATCATCCCAAGATCGTAAGTGATCTTGTAGAGGACGATTTCGCCGGGCCCGCCAAGGCCCGCCGCGCCCATGTCCGGATCCCATTGGCCGTTTGAATTGATGTCGGTAAACGGCTCACCGATATCGTAGACGCCGTTGGCATTCTGATCGTCATAGGGTTCGGGCTGTCCGATATCGCCGAAGCTTGGATAGATTAAGGTCTGGATATTGGCGTTGTTCATATCCACCAGGCCAATCGTGGCGTCGCCGATGATCGCCTTGATCTGATCCTCGCGCGTGGTGCCGGCCGGCACGTAGCCGGTGATGCCGTATCGCGCCGCGTCGCGCAGCCCGCCTTCAAGCAGCGATGAAACCGCCAGCACCATGGATACCTCCATGATGCCCGCGACGGTCAAAATCAGGACCGGGGCCATGATCGCAAATTCAACCGCTGCTACACCTCTGAGGTCACGCCAGAAAGCTAAAACTCTCCGAAAACCCCGTTCGAAACTGCGAATTGCCAGCACCATTTTTACCTCTCGGTAATCTCATCGGCGGTACTCTGCGGCTCAATCCCGAGCGCTAGCCCGAGGACCCGCATATGACATCCAACGCCCCAAATCGTTACTTTTTCCTTACCGGCGTCGCCAGTATTGCGCTCCTTACCGGCTCCTGTTCGAGCTCCATATTCGAAGCAGAAAGCTCAAAAAACGGCGGAATTACATCACAAATGCGCTCCACCCGGGCGCTGATCAGCATGGGTGATACGACCATGCGCGGCGGCGATGCCGCTTCGGCGCTTCGCTTCTACCAGCAGGCCGTGATATCGGCACCGAAGGACCCAGTTCCGCTCTTCCGGCTTGGCCGGGCGCTTCAGGTAATGGGGGCTCACACGGCGGCAGCCGAGCAATTCCGCAAAGTTCTGGCAATGCAGCCGGGCGATGGCGAAGCAAAGCGGCAACTCGCCAATACGTTGATTTCGATGAATGACCCGCATGGCTCGATTCGGCTCTTCCAGGAGGTCATCGCCGAGGACGGCGACTACCGCGCCTTCAACGGCCTGGGCGTCGCGCTCGACATGACGGGTAAGCATAAAGACGCGCTCGCCGCCTATCGGGCGGGTCTGGCCAAGCAGCCGAAGAGCCTCACGCTGAAGAACAACCTTGCGCTTTCGATGGCGCTGGCCGGCCAGTACGCCAATGCGGCCAAGGTGCTCCGGAACGTCACCTCGCATCCGCGTGCCACCGCGCGCCACCGCCAGAACCTGGCCCTCGTCTACGGCCTGGCCGGGCAGGAAACGCAAGCCGCCCGGATCGCCCGGGTCGACCTCGACGGGCCCAGCGTCAAGCGCAACCTCGACTATTACAACTGGCTGCGCCGCCAGCCGCGCTGGATGGTCCAGAAGCTGCTGCGCAACGGCGCGCCGATCAAGCCGCAAACCGCCAGTGCTGTGCCGCCGGTCAAAGCCGCTCCCGGCCCGGTGGAATCCGGAATTGAATCGGCCGCGCCCCGCCAGGCCCCGCGCACGGCGGCCCGCAAGCCGGTTCACGCAATACCGCGCACGACGCCCCGCCCCGAGCCGAAACGCGAGAGCGTTGCCGCGCCGGGCCGGGTCGACCATGAGGGTGTGATCCATCAGGCGAGCCTGGCCGGCGACGGCCAGCCGCCGGTTCGCTTCGCGCGCCTGGAGTTCGGCTTCCGCCCGGTGCGGGACGCCGAGAAGCCCGAAACGGCCCAGCGGCAGGAAGTCTTCCGCCGCGTGACCACCGTGGCCCGCATCGAGACCCCCCGCTATCCGACCGTCGTCCGGCCGGCGGTGCCCGCCGAAACGCCGCTGCCGCCAATGCCGGTAGTGATCCGAGGCAATGGCGAGACCCCTGAAGCGGCCACTGCCAAGCCCAGCACCAAGTCTGTGGTGACGGCAACGCCGAAAACCGATGGCGCGCTGGCTAAGGAAGCCGCCAAGGAAGCGGTCAAGGACGTTGTGGTGATGCCCAAGATGAGGGTGATCCACACCCAGCTGGCGCTTGCCGGCAGCGAGCGTCCCGCCGAGCGTCCCATTGGGGGGCGCACGGTCGAGACCGCCGCCCGGCGCAAGATCGAGGCGCATTTCCAGCGCTCCGGCCTTGAGCATCTGATGGGCGACGCTGACAAGATCAAAGAGTAGCCTGCCGCCCCGCGCCGGCGGCGACACAAGCCGGCGCATCCTCCTCCAAGCCCGCGCGCATAAGAAGGCCGGCTGCCGCCCCCCACAGGGCAGCAGACCGGCCTCAGCGTATGCGGGGAACCGCGCCGGACGGCCGGCAAGCGGTTCTGATATTATTGCTTTATATCAGATAGTTAGAACGGCGTATCGGTCCTGAACGGATCGGCGAACGGGTCGAGGGTCTGCTCCGTGCCATCGATCCGGCGGTCGAGCTGGCCGAAGCCGCCGACGTCCTTCGGCGCCGCACTGAACGTGCTGCGGGGCGCGTCGGGACGACCGGCGGCGAGATCGCGGCCGAGGCTCGGGGTAAAGGGCTGGACCGCCTCGCCGCCGACCCGCGGGTCGAGGATCTTGCGCGGCCGCAGCCCCATGGCCTTACCGACCGTGGTGGTCATGGCATTGCTGTTGTCGCCGAGTGGATCGTAATTAATTCCCGTTTTGTTCACAAACTTGCCCATCGCCTTGCCGACGTCCCAGCGTGCGTCGATCTCCTCTCTACTACTCTTCTCTACGGCGACCACATGCGGCAGGCGTTGGCTTGGCCCAAATGCACTGATCTGATCACTCCGAGTCGACATCTTCAATTGATCACCGCCCATCGAGAAATTGCGGAAATGACCCATTTCCCGGTCAAACGGAAAGCCATGGATCTCGTCTAAAACAGCTACGGTTTCCTGTTTTGATTTGTCTGGGTTTGTTGGGTCTTTCGTCACGCGGGTCTTGACCCAGAAATAGTGCCGGGCGTTGAGGGCCTTCACGTCGATCTGCCGCAGTTCTATCCGATATGTCACTTCGGCCAATGTTGTCTCCTTTCATTGAGTGATTAGCCACAGGGTTTGAACTTGCTTTTCCTCACATAATTATGACCGCCTAGGATCATCGGACCACGTTGTGTTTCGCCCGTCACCGATTGGCAAATGGCGACCTTGATGATGATCCCGCGGTCCTGCCACACCCGGGTTGTAAAATCGTGATAGGCATATGTCCGCGACTCGTCGCCGATCATGCCCCGGTTCGCTGTGAAGCCGAACTGGGAGTACCGACATTCAACCAAGGCACCGGACCTGCTTGCACAAGTCGCTCCGATGGATATCAGATATCGGCGCAGATCGGCGGTTGGGCTTCCGACTGTAAAGCGCTGTAAAAGCCCTCTGCGGACAATGTGTGGCGGATACCCATCGTCGGAAATGAGAGCCCGGTCGAACGGGTTGTCCTTCAGGTGCCAAGCATTCCCGTACAACCCCGGCCAGCCGGTGCAGGCGGTCATCGCGGCACCGAGAAGCACGGCCGCGATGATCCCAGCGGCGGTTCTGCCGATCGCATGATGACGGGAGCGTTCAACGCGCATCCACGTCTCCACCGATTGCCCCCTGCCTGGCTGTTCGATCATCACCGCAGGGTTTGAACTCGCTTTTCCTTCGATAGCTACGTTTGCCCACGATCATTGGGCCGCGCTGAACCTCCCTCACGCCAAATTCGCACACGATGACCCTGGCGACCGGGCCCTGCCCCGGCCACACGCGTGTTGTAAAATCGTGGTAGTTGTACTCTCGCCACTCATCGCCAAAGATACCCAACTGTCGAAAGAGCACGAATTGGGAGTATCGGCATACGAGCGGGCCACCGAGTTTGCGTTCACACGTCGACCCAATGGATTCGAGATACCGGCGCAGGTCGGTGGTCGGACTTCCGATCGGGAAGCGCTTGAGAAGCCGCTCAGTTGCGACGTCCACCGCCTGCCGCCAATAGGTTGCAAGCGCCTGATCAAACGGATTGTCCTTGAGGTATTTGCCGGGTCCCGGCCAAATGGTGCAACCGGTCATCGCGGCGCCGAGAAGCACGGCCGCGATGATCCCAGCGGCGGTTCTGCCGATCGCATGATGACAAAGGCGTTCATCGCGCATCTGCGTCTCCATGACTTGCCCGCTGCCGGGTCGATCGATCACCGCACGGTTTGAATTGGCTTTGTCTCGGCTTGCGGTGGCGGCCGAGGATCATCGGGCCACGCTCCACCTCGCTCGTCGCCCATCGGCATACGGTGACGATCGGTCCCCCCTCCGGCCACACGCGGATGGTGAAGTCGTGATGGGTGTATGTTCGCCACTCATCGCCGATAACGCCTCGATTGCCCCATCATTCGATCTTTCGCTCCTGGCCCTTGCCGGTGCGACGCCCGCCATCGCAACACCGCAATGCGGCGAGATCATGCATATCGCTGTAGCGTGGTGATGGCCCGAACAGACGGCGCCGCCGCTCGATCGATCGGTAGTGGAGCAGGTCGGAATTACTATTACAAGACGAACAGTTTCGGAACCTTTGGTCGGGCGTGCGTGTGCACCCAGAACAGGATCGGACCATCCCAAGCCTTCGGGCCGGGGCACGCGTTACATGCGCACCTGGCGCCGGCTCATTCCGCAGATCGCAAGGGAGAGTGGAGAGAGGGGTCCCGGGGTCTGCGACCACGGGCGGAGCTTATCGGAAGCCTGGCGAGGGCCGGGGCCCGCTTTTGCTCCGGTGGGTCCGGCGCTAGTGCCCCATCTTGGTGAAGGTGTCGACGATGCGGAAGATGGCCGGGCCAAGCAGGATGACGAAGAGACAGGGCAGGATGAAGAGGATCATCGGCACCGTCATGATGGCGGGCAGGCGCGCCGCCTTTTCTTCAGCTTTCATCAGTCGGTCGTTGCGGAACTCCGCCGACAGCACGCGCAGGGAATTGGCCAGCGGCGTGCCGTATTTTTCGGTCTGCACCAGCGTGTTCACGATGGCCCGGAACTCGGGCATGCCGGTTCGATCTGAGAGGTTGAGCAAGGCCTGACGGCGCTCGGGCAGGAAGCTGAGCTCGATCGAGCAGAGGCCGAACTCGTCGGCGACCTCGGGCGAGGCCTTGATCATCTCACGCGAGACGCGCGAGAAGGCCGCGTCCATGCCCAGGCCCGCCTCGGCGCAGATCACCAGCAGGTCAAGCGCGTCAGGCAGGCCGCGGCGCAGCTGGAGCTGGCGCTTGGTGGCCTGGTTGCGGATCCAGATATCCGGGCCGAAAAAGCCGAGCACGATCGAGCCGCCGGTGGCAAGCGCCTCGTAGAGCGGCTTCATCTCGTAGACTTTGGCGATATAGATGAGAAACGCCGCCGTGGCGCCGAAGACGACGGGCAGCGTCGCCTTGGCAAAAACATAGACGATCGGGGCGTCTTTCGAGCGGTAGCCAGCCTGGGCCAGTCGCACCACCTTGCTCTTGCCCTGGCGCTTCTTCAGAACGGCGAAGCGGTTCACAAAACCGCGAATAAGGCCGACGCTCTTGGCTTTCCGGCGCTCGTTGCGCTGCCGGCGCGGCGGTGCGGTAAGACCCGCCTTAAGGGCGGCGCGGCGCTCGGCAAGCTGCTTCAGACGCGGGCCCAGCGGGTCCCTGACCAAGAGCGCCTGCCATACGGCGAGCACGGTGACCGCAGCCGCGATCGCGGCCAGGGCCAGGATGAGCATGTCCGGCGATACGCCGGCGGGAAGATATTTTGCGATGTTCACGACTAGACCTCGAACCGGATCATCTTTGCCATGACGGCAAAGCCCGTCAACATGCTGGCCCCTGCCGCAGCCAGAAGCAGGAGACCGCGCGTCTCTTGGAAGAGCTGGCTGACATAGCCGGGGTTTAAGAGGAACAAAATGGCGAACATGCCAAAGGGCAACGCGCCGATGATCAACGCGCTCGCCCGGGCTTCAGAAGACATTGCCTTTACCTTGAGCTTCATCTGACGGCGCTTGCGCAGGATGTCGGAGAGATTGCCAAGCGTCTCGGTCAGGTTACCGCCGGTCTCACGCTGAATGACGAGGGTGATGACGAAGAACTTGAACTCCGGCGTGTCGAGGCGCCGGGCGGCCTCCCACAATGCTTCCTCGATCGTCTGACCGATCTTGAGCGCATCGGAAATCTCGCGAAACTCGACACCGACCGGATCGCCGATTTCCTTGCCGACGACCTGGATCGATTCCTGGACCGGCAGGCCTGATTTCAACCCGCGCACGATCAGTTCGATCGCTTCGGGAAACAGGCCCGTGAATTTCTTCAGGCGGCGCCTGATGAGATGGCTGATCGCCATGTGCGGTATGCCGATGCCGCAAGCCAGCCCGGCGAGCAGCGCCGGAACCCATGGCAAGCCGGTCAGCCGATGAGCCAAGTAGGTTACAACCGCGCCGATCAGCACATTGGCAAGCGCAAATTCGCCGATCGAGATCGGCTTTCCGGTTTTTTCCAGCCGCTCGCGCAGAATTGCCGGGCGCGGAATGATCTTCTGCAACGCCTTGTCAAAACCGGCAATCGAGCTGTGGGAGGTATTGCGCTTGACACTAACAGTTCGCGCTTCCTTGGAAATCCGGCCTGTATAGCGCTGAGTGATCCGGTTCATCCGGGCCATGACGCGGTTTCGCCCGCGGCTGAACACGATGAAGACGACCATCAGGGCGAAGAACAAGACGATACCCCCACCCATCAGGGCAAGGACCACGGGATCGACGATTTGGGATCCAATTTTCATAGCCAGCCCCGTCAGATGACTTCCATGAGTGCGCGTTCCAGCCCGAAATAGGCCGCCTTCGCCGCGAAGTGCGGCCGCAGTCCCGAAGACTCGTAGTGGCCGATCAGATTGCCGTCGGCGTCTTCGCTCTCGAACACGTAGGTGAAGAGTTCCTGGGTCGTGATGACATCGCCTTCCATGCCGACGATCTCAACGATGCTGGTGATGCGCCGCTGGCCGTCGCGCATACGCGACACCTGGACGATCATGTCGATGGCCGCGGCGATCTGGGTTCGCACCGCCTTCGCAGGCAGGTTGATACCGGACATGCCGATCATGTTCTCAAGCCGCGTCAGCGCCTCACGCGGGCGATTGGCGTGGACCGTGCCCATCGAGCCTTCGTGACCCGTGTTCATGGCCTGGAGCATGTCGACGGCTTCCGATGAACGTACCTCGCCAAGGACGATCCGGTCGGGGCGCATGCGCAGCGAGTTCTTCACCAGATCGCGCATGGTGACCTCGCCCTGACCCTCGAGGTTGGGCGGCCGTGTTTCCAGGCGCACCACGTGAGGCTGCTGCATCTGCAGCTCGGCGGCGTCCTCGATGGTGACGATACGCTCGCCGGGATCGATCATTTGGCTGAGCGCGTTGAGCAGGGTGGTCTTGCCCGAGCCGGTACCGCCGGAGATCAGAATATTAAGCCGCGCGCGAGAGGCGATGCGTAGCACCGTGGCCATATCCTCCGACAGGTTGTTCTGTCGGATCATGACGTCGAGCGTGATCTTCTGCTTGGCAAATTTACGAATCGAGATCGAGGCGCCGTCGATCGCCAGCGGCGGGATGATAATGTTGACGCGGCTGCCGTCTTCCAGGCGCGCGTCGCATATGGGGCTTGCTTCATCGACGCGGCGGCCGACGCGGGTGACGATCCGCGTGGCGATATTCATCAGATGGCGGTGGTCGCGGAAAGTGACATCGGTCAATTCAATCTTGCCGCCGCGCTCGACGTAAACCTGGTTGATACCGTTGACCATGATGTCGGTGATGGCGTCGTCGGCAAGCAGCGGTTCCAGCGGACCAAGGCCGAGCATGTCGTTGACCAGCATGTCGACCAGCGCCTGCTGCTCGACGCTGTTCAGCTGGAGCCGGTTCTCGGACAGGATCTCCGAGACTATCTCCGAGATCTGACGGGTGAATTCTTCATGCGCGAGCTGCGAGGCCGCACCGATGTCGATGCGGTCCATGAGCACGGGCTGGACCTTGTGCTTGGCCGCTTCCACGCTCTGCATGCTTGCGCCGGCACCGAGCGCCGAGCTCATCGTGACTTTTGTGTCGCCGTCGCTTGGTATCAGCTTCGCAGACTCGGCAGCAGTGGCGTTCTGCTCGGCGATGTCGGCCTTGCTGCCCTTCCGCACTTGGCGATCACCATCGGCACCAGTGGGCCGGCCGCCGGACTTTCCGGCGGGGCTGGCTGTGTCGGTTTTTGCTTTGCCATCGGCCGGTTGCGGACTGGCCGGTTCTTTGGTTGGCGACGGCGGCGGAGAATCGAAATCGGTCGATTCGAGCTTCTGCTGCAGCTCGACGACCGCTGGCTTTTCGCCCGCTTCTTTTCCCGAGCCTCGGCGCCCGAACGACCGGCTCATTTTTCCTTCTTACGCCGCCAAAGAGGCTGGCGCTCCTTTTTGTCCTTGGTGTCGCCGGTGTCTTTTTCGGCCCTGCCGTCCTTCTTGCTCTTCTTGTCGGATTGTTCTCCACCGTCTTCGGGGGGGAGCGCAGCCTTGGCGATTTCCCGCATGGCATTGGCGACCTTCGAGCGCTTGGCGATCGTGGCAATAGCCTTGCCTGCATGGCTCGCGATGGCCAGCGTCTTCTTGTCCTCCGGTACGATGACGTCGACCTTGCCTTCGATACCTTTCTCGAAGTCGCCCCTTGGCACTTCGCCTTTGCGGTCGCCGCCAACCCGGTTGATGACCGTGATGATTTTGCCGTCGGCATAGGCGCGCTTCGCAAATCCGTTCAGGCGCAACGTGTCGCGCACGCCCAGCAGCGTCATGTCGGACACCACGGCGACCGTCGCGTCGGCCAGGGCGGCCTGTTGCTGAACGGCCAAAGCCCGGGGAATGTCGAGAACCACGACATCGAAACTGCGGCGCAATTCCGTCAACAGGAGTTCAAGTGCATCGCTATGGAACTCGACCCCGTCCTCCAGCGGCTCCTCGGAGCCCAGGACGTAAAGCCGATCGGAAATCCCGACCGCCGCCCCTGCAACGAACAGGCCGTCGATGCGTTCTGGATGCTGCAACGCTTCGCGAAGGCCGCGGCCAGGCTCGACATCGAGCGCCAGCGAAACCGCGCCGAACTTCAGATCAAGATCGACAATCGCTACCTGTTTCCCCATTTCGGTCGCGATCGTCCACGCGGTGTTGACCGCCAGTGTCGTCGTGCCGACGCCGCCATGCGCACCGATAAAGGCAATGACCTTACCGGTGGCGGCGCTCTCACTGGCCGCCGTCGGCACTCCTGCCGCGGTCTCGATCGCCAAGTCGATGGCCTCGGCGGTCAGCGGCTTAACGAGGTAGTCCGTGATACCGGCCAAAGTGAGCCTGCGATACAGCCCGACGTCGTTCTGGTCGCCGACCGCAACCACGGTCGTACCGGGCTCACAAACCTCGGCAAGCGCGTCGATCTCGTTCATTGGCTGGTCAAGGCCGGACAAATCGATGATCAACAGCCTTGGCGAGGGACCCTGCTGGAATAGCTCGACCGACTTGCGCACCCCGCCGGCCTTGACAACCGCCGACAGCGAGCGTTCCTGGAACCGCGTGGCAATCGCCTGTCCGGATGCGACGTCGGTGACGAAAGCCATCGCGGCAATCGAGCCACCATTGTCGATCTGGATGTCCGCGAACGCTTCCCCATCGATCGCGTCGCCAGCATCGCCATCGGCTTTGGGCGGCTCGATATGATCGGAGAAGGTGTCTTCCGCGGCGCGGGCGTCGGCCGGTTCCACGTCGGATTGTGACGCGGATACGCCGGAATCAGCCAATGACGCCGCCTCTTCGGACTCGTCCTGCGGATCGAAGGACTCCAATGCTTTCGGTTCCGGCATCGGTACTTCCTCTACTTTCTATTCAGTCTGGCTATTCAGTCTGGCTATTTGGTCTGGGTCGAGACAGGCGCTTTCGCCTTGCCCAACCGGTAGCGGCTGACACCGAGGCTCTGGTATTCGCCGTCGCCGGCTTCCAGACGCCGGCCACGTTTGAGATCATTGGGATCGGCGATCATGGCCGCCAGCGCGGCAGCGTTCATGCAGCCGAAGCGATCGGGCCGGCCGTCGAGCACGGCGCCCGCCACGGCAGTGTTCCAATCGGGACAATCGGGCGCGATCACGACTGAGCGCTCAATACTGACCCGCACCACGTTGGCGCCGACACCGGCCGCGCGATGGCTGGCATACCGCACCTTGAGGCCGCGAAACCGCATGTAGCGTCCGACACGGCCAAGCCGGGTGCGCGCGAGTGTGGCCGGCTCCTTGCCGGCATCGGCCGCCGCCGAGACGATGACGCGGTCGCCGTGGCGCACACGGGCGCGCCGCAGAAAGCCCGTCAGATCGCCGCGCGCGGCCTGGCTCATACGTCCGGCCTTGGGAGCAAAGACGACGGCGTGCTTCAACGAGACCGAGCGGATCTGATTGGTGTTCTCGACATAATCGGGCGCGAAACTCTGACCGGTCTCACAGCCGGCCAGAAGTACGGTAAGGCCGAGTGCAAGGGACGCCTGACGCCCCGGGATTGTTTGCATGATACGCATCTCTCCGCTCCTCCTACTCAAGCTCGAACCCGGAAGGACCGCGCAATTGCCGCGGCGCTCCTCCGGCCGGCGGGCGCGGCGGCACGCCTGCGATACCGCTTCCGGTAGCGGCAACAGCAGGGCCGCCCTGTTTCTTACCGGGTGCGGTCGAACGGCGGCCGAAGATCAAATTATTGACGTCCTTCTCCCTGCCGCGCCCAGCGGCACGGGCGGCAGCCGCAAGACGCGCCTTGTTCGGATCGAACGGGCGAACGAGGTAGGGCGTCACGATGATCACCAGCTCGCTCTCATCGCGCCGGAAGTTCTCCGAGGTGAACAACTTGCCGAGGATTGGAATATCGCCAATACCGGGCACCTTGCTCAGATCCTTGGTGAAGTTGTTCTGCAGCAGCCCGGCAATCGCAAAGGATTGCCCACTGGCGAGCTCGACGGTGGTCGAGGCCCGCCGCGTGGTCAGCGATGGTACGGCCACACCCTGGATCTGAACCGCCCCGGCATTGGAGAGCTGGCTGACCTCGGGATTGACCTTCAGATTGATCCGGTTCGGGCCAATGATCGTCGGTGTGAATGAGAGACCCACGCCGAACTTCTTGTAGGTAATCGTGATAACGCCGCCGTCCTGGGGAACCGGCACCGGGAACTCACCGCCCGCCAGGAAGCTCGCTGTCTCACCCGAGATAGCGGTGAGATTCGGCTCGGCCAACGTCTTGACGAGACCCTGGGTCTGCAGCGCGTCGAGCACGCCGTTGATGGTGTTGCGCTGGCCACGATAGGCGAACACGCCGGAGTTGCTTCCATTGCGCCGGGTCAGGATGTCGGCGCCGGCGGTGAAGGCGTTGCCGACGAAGGTCGCCCCGCCGGTGGCAATGCCGGCCGTGATCGAGCCTCCCAACAACGAGATGGTGTCCCAGTTGATGCCGAGGTTGCGCACCACACTGCGTGAGACTTCGACAATACGGACCCGCAGGTTGACCTGGGTAGAACCAGTGACGCGCAAACGGTTAATGACATTCTGGGGCTTGGCGACGAACTGCGCCGCCAGACTACGCGCATCTTCCGCTTCGCGGGCCGTGAACACCGTGCCGCTGAGCACGATTGAGTCGCCAACCGTCCGCGCCTGGACACCGTGGCCCGGCATCATGCGGCGCAGCGCGCGTTTGAGATTGCTCAAATTATGGCTAACCCGGATGGTCATGTTGAGCACCACGCGGTCGTCCTTGTCGACGGCGAACAGCGTGGTTTCGCCAGAGCGCTTGCCGAATATGTAAATCAGCGTCGGCGATTTGACCTGAATATCCGCGATCGAGGGATCGGCCACGAAGATAGTCGCGATCTGCTGCTTCAGCCTGAGCAGCCGGCCCTTCTTCAACTCGACCGACATTGCGCCGCCGCCACGGATGATGGTCGCGTTCTGCGCCGACGCGCCGGCAGGGAGGCCGGTGAACGAGGCGAGGGCGATGGCCAATGCGCCAGCAAGCCGCCAGGAGCGGCCGGCATAGCGATGCGGTTTGGCGATGCGGGTGGTGTTATTGGTCATCTCGGACCTTTCGGGAAAGAGACCGACGAGCGCTTGGCGCCGCGCACTATCGTGATCGTGATCTTGTCCGACACCTTGCGGCGCAGCAGCATGCTGGTCCCGGCATCCGACGTGTAGGTCGTGCCGCGTTGCGGCGGGCGCCGATCAAGGGAGTCCAGATCGAGCACGACGCCGGAGGCCAGGATCCGCTCCTTGCCGCCCTCTGTTTGCTTGAGGCTGCGGAGCGCCAGCGACAGCTTGCCGAGATTGGCGGCAACCGCAATGACCTCGGCCTGCCGCGGGGTCACCTCTACGGTGACGGTCTTGCCGACTTGGGCTTTCTGGTTGCCGTCCGTGACTTTCTGGTCGATCGCAAGAATGCGCACGCCGGTCATCATCGTTTCGCTGACCAGGCGGCCCTGGCGTCCACCGATACGGTGGGTCAGCAGGATGTCGACCCGGTCGCCCGGAAACGCGAAGCCGGCGACGCTGGCCACCGAGTTGGTGCTTAGCGACACCGCGCGCATGCCCGGATTGAGGACCGCGGCCATAAACCCGCGCTGGCCGGGCTTGACAATGCTGCCCGAAGTGATCGGCTGGCCGGCCGCGATGTGCTTGCGCACCACTACACCGAACATCGAGTTCTGCTTGAAACCACGACGGCGCAGATAGCTGCCGTGGAGACTGTCGGAGGGCCAAGCCTGCCATGTCATATGGTTTTTCTTCAGGAACGTGCCCGCGGGCAAGTTCACCTTGGCAACCAGCACGAAATTCTTGGGCTCGACCTTCTCGGGCTTTTTCCGCGATGCCTCAATCGCCTGGCGCTCGGAGTCGAGCCAGCTGCGGGCGAAGAAGATCGTGCCGCCAACCATGGCGAGCGCGGCTACGATGAGGATGATGGCGCGTGGCTGCATGGCGCTGCTCCGTCCCTGATTATCCCTGGCCGGTCAGAAGCTGCGCGGCGATATAGAGCCCGCCCGCGGCGATTCCGACGCCATAAGGGATTTGCATCTTGAGGATCGGGACATGGCGCAGATTGGCGACCGTGGCCCCGAGCGAATAGTTTTGTGCTTCACGCGCTTGGGCTGCGGAGGCGCGCACGGCAGAGGCAAGTGCCATCAGCAGCGCGCCCGCAAGCGTGATAATGAAAAGCGTCATCAGGTATTGAGGCGCGGCCCATAAGGCCACGGCCCCCATCAGCTTCACGTCCCCGCCGCCCATCATCTTGCCCGCGAAGAATGCGACACCGACCGCGAAGACGATGCCGGCAAACAACAACGCGGTCATCCAGGGAACCGGCTGGGGCGATGTCAGGACATGGGCGGGATAGAGTACCGCGATCCCGACAACCAGGTGGTTGGGGATACGGTACTCGCGCAGATCGTCCATGGCTGCGGCAATCAAAAGCACCGCAAGTACCGCGATCACGACCCCATGTATGAGCGTGCTCGACACCATTGTTTTGTCTTGCCCCGACGTTCGATGCGGTTGGGGCTGGATACCAAGATTACGCGCGGCTCCAGCCTTCTGTTGGTCGTCTAAAGCGGGTACGGCTGTCCGGCCATCAATGCAGTCCGGCCGGAATGCTATGAAAGGCCGGACAGCCGTCCCTACAGTCGTACTCACCTAAGCGGGTAAGCCGCGGCGCCGAGAATCGCTCGGCGCCGCGCGCCCGCCTGTTTGAGTCTTGTGTTAGTTCGCTCCGGAAACCGCTCCGTCCAGCTTGCTGGACACCGTCTCGAACATCGAGCGGAGCGACGTGCCCATCGCCTCAAGGGCGACGATACCCGCCACCGAAACCAACGCGGCAATCAGGCCATACTCGATGGCGGTCGCGCCGGACTCGTCGGCAATAAAGCTGCGAAAAGTCTTCAACATGGCTTACACCTCCTGCTCTGAAGCCTACAGTCCGGCATAATCCAGTGGATAGCTTAAGAAACTATTAAAAGAAACACCTGAAGACACCACATAAAACTAGTTGATGTCTATAGATGTACAAGTATCTAAATTTTAAATAAAATTGTTTACTTATATTTTATTATAAACATATTTAGATAATTTGTAGACTTTAATTGCATCAACATTATACAACGTACATTTCATTTTAAAATAAATAATAATAGAGATTTATAACAATAATATATGACAAAATTTTCTGTTCTTCAGAAGAAGATCTGATTTTACTAAAATACAAAATACTATTCTTTTTATATATCTATATGTATAGAGAACACTATTCACAATTCGACCTGCACTTCTTTAACTATTTATTTATCATCGATTCTGACAATGCACCTCAATTCACAACCTGTTCCGTATATCTGTAACGGTTTGGGTGGCGCACATGTTCATGTCTCGTTGGACCAACTTCTTCCGTTCGCTGCTTCGCGATACCGGCGGCGCCAGTATCGTGTTCGTGGCGGCGGCTATCGTTCCGATGGTGGGCTTCATCGGTCTGGGTACCGATGCCGCGCGCGGATATCTGGTCAAAGCGCGGCTCAGCCAGGCGCTGGATGCCGCCGGCCTCGCCGGCGCCCAGAACGCGACCGACACCACGTTGCTTCAGCAAGACATCCTGATGTTCTTCAATGCGAACTATCCGGCAGGGTTTCTCGGATCGACGACCACGGGCCCCACCTACACGTATGATTCGGTGAACGACAAGCTGGTGGTTACGGCCGTCGCCACCGTGCCGACCACGTTCATGCGGGTGCTCGGCTTCAAGGACATGAACGTGTCGGCGACCACCGAGGTCACGCGCAAAACGCAGTATCTCGACATCGTGCTGGCGATGGATATGTCCGGTTCGATGAATAACTCCGCCGGCGGCGGCCTGACCCGGCTTGATGCCACGAAACTATCCGCGAACGTCCTGGTGGGCATTCTCTACGGCACGGCGGAATCCAAGCCGCTGCTGAAGATGGGGCTGGTTCCGTGGACCAGTAAGGTGAAGGTCTGGATCCAGGGCCAGACGTTCTTCTCCGTATTGACCTCTGATCCAATCGTACCGTCGTTCAAGAACCCGGTGACCGGCCTCAATCAGACCAAGATCTATATTCCGAACAACTCGCCGGTACCCCTTCTCAGTTGGCCGCTAACCGACTGGAAGGGCTGCGTCTATGCCCGTTTCCTCAACGACGGCGACCCGACCAACGACGCTGACATCATCGAAGGCACGCTTACCACGCCGCAGGGCGACTGGATCGCCTGGGAGCCGATCGGCAATGAAGGTGAGCCGCAGCCCGGCGGCCTGAAATGTTCGTCCGGCGGCGGAACGGAGTGCACCGCGTGCCCGAACGTCGGCATTACGCCGCTCAACCAGAGCAAGACGACGATCACCAATGCGATCAACGCGCTCAGCGCGGGCGGATACACCAACATTCCGCAGGGGCTGGCCTGGGCCTGGCGTGTGCTCACACCGGGACCGCCCTTCGAAGAGGCCGAACTCACCCCCGACGGCCCGCGCGTGCAGGCCATCGTGTTGCTCACCGATGGGCAGAACTGGGCCTGGTACGGCGATGCCTACAAGGCGATCTGGGGCACTGGCACGCCAAAAGCCCAGATGGATGCGCGGCTGCTGGCATTGGCCGCCAATATCAAGGCCACAGGCGTGATCATCTATGTGATCCAGTTTGCCGATGGCAGCGCGACCTTGCAAAACCTGCTGAAGCAGGTGGCGACCGAGCCGGCCTCGCCGTACTACCACTACGCGCCCGACCCGAGCTCGCTGACCACCGTGTTCACCGAAATCGCCAATCATCTCTCGGAGCTGCGTCTGTCCAAATAGGCGCCTTGAGCGGGTTCCCGAAAATCGGGCAGGCGCCCAAAATCGATCGGGGCCACTGCCGGTCATTTAAACCGGCGTTAAGGCCGCGCTGGCACACTCTTACGCCAGCATCGCCAGCCATTTCCGAGCCGAATGCGATCACCGATGAGCGCCCTTACCACCAGTATCGACCGGCCGTCCGGGCGCGCACGCCGGGCCGCGATCGAATTCGGCCTCGCTTGCCGTGAGGCGGCCCGCGAGCACCGCCTCTATATGGCGATTATCCTGGTCTACGCGATCGCCGGGCTCGCCACCGGGGTCATCACCGGGATAAGCGAGCTTGTGAATATCCGCTTCTATGCCGGGCCGTTCGTCCTGCTGATCTTCGTGTTCTCGTTCGTCTTCGTGCTTGGTCACACGGTCTGGACCGCGGCGGTCGTGCGCCCAAAGGACTCGCTTTTCGTTGCCATCGGCCGGGATCTGAGAACCCGCATTCTAACCCGGCAGCGGATCGCGGGGTTCCTGGCAGCTTGCGTCCTGGCGCCGCTGTTCTTTTCCACCTTCGGATCGTTCAAGCGCCTGATCCCGCGGCTCAACCCGTTCAGCTGGGATCCCGCCTTCGTGGAGTTGGATCGCTGGCTGCATCTGGGCGAGCATCCCTGGCGGCTCTTGCAGCCCGTGCTTGGCGAGCCCCTTGTCACCAGCGCGCTCAGCTTCACCTACAATCTCTGGTTCTTCGTCCTCTCCTTCACCTTCATCTGGCAGGCGTTGAGCAGCAAGCGCGCGCGTTTGCGGATGCAATTCCTGATCGCGTTCCTGCTGACCTGGGTGGTACTGGGGACAGTTCTGGCGACGGTGTTTTCCTCCGCCGGCCCGGTCTATTTCGGCGCGGTGACCGGGCGCGCCGATCCGTTCGCACCGCTCATGACGTATCTATATGGCGTACAGGAGGTTTATCCGGTCTGGGCGCTGGACGTCCAGGAACGGCTCTGGGCGACCTACCAGGCCGGCGGCATCGATCTCGGCTCGGGCATCTCGGCGATGCCGAGCCTCCACGTCGGAACCTCGGTCCTGTTCGCCTTGCTGGGCTGGCGGATAAACCGATGGGCCGGCATCGCCTATACGGTCTTTGCCGGTTTGATCATGATCGGCTCCGTGCATTTGGCATGGCATTACGCGATCGACGGCTATGTCTCGCTGATCGCGCTGCCGCCGATCTGGTGGCTGGCCGGGATCATCGCCCGCCGGTCGACCAGCGGCGTTCAACCTGCAGCGGCTTAGCGCTTTCGCCGGCGCCGGGATTTGGCCGGCCGCCGGACCGGACGTTGGGCCGGCACAACCCCGCAAGCGATCCTGCTGGCAACCGTGGCACCGAAATCCGCGACGATGCCGCCATGATGGCAGCCGGGCGGCGTGAGCGTCGCCGTCTCGAAACGATGGAGCGCGACGGTCTTTGACCGGCTCGACCAGCCGCTATCCTGCCGCAATTGCGCAATCACGCTTTTTTCCGACGCCGGCAACTTCCATTGCAGGATCGTCACCCCGGCATCCCAAGGCCAAGCGTTTCGCGCATCAGGCGCGGTGCGGACACCCTGGATCCAGGCGAGCGGTCCCCCGTCGCGGCGGGTGATGACCAGCACGCGCCCTTTTGTGCCCGCGGCAAATCCAAGCGCTCTCCATCCGGTCTTGTCCTTGGTGAACCGAACGGTAACCGGCCGCGTGCCGGCACCGTCCAATAGACGCAGATCGAGCGCCACCGCTGGGCCGCGGATCGACAGGTTGAGCCGAAGCCGGCTCCAGTCGATCTGCCGCACGGACCGGATCACGACCGGCTGCCGCGCCCGCAATGCGACATAGCCATAGAACCCGTCCCGGGCGCGCACGGACAAAGCCATCCGCCCATCGGCGCCATAGTAGCGCGCCGCCAACGCAGTGCCGGAAACCGCCGGATCGAACACCGCGCCATGCGCGAGACCGCCATTGCTTGCATAAAAATAGAACGACAGATCATCGAAATAGGTGATGCGGGCGTTCTTACCGAGCATTGCCAGAACCCGCGACGGCTGACCGCGGTCGAGCGGCATGATGCCCCATGCGGTCATGTATCGCGCCATGGCTAGGGTCGCGCGGCTGCCGTTTGCAAGACTGCCGAGCGCGCTCAGGACCGCCGCCATCGCGACCAAGGCTGCCGCGACGATCCGCACCGAGAGGCCTGCCGCCGAGCGCATGGCCGCCGCGAATCCGCCGCGGCCGACGCGATCGCGCGGAGCCACGAACAGCTCCACGCTGCGCCAGACCGCAAAGGCGGCGATGCCGGTCGCGACAATGGCGAATGGCACGAACATGCGATGGAACATCTCGCCCGGATAGCGCGGTAGGACATAAACGAGGCTTGCCGCCGCGAGCCCCGCTGCGAGTGTGGCAAGCGCCCAGATCCCCCGCCGCCGTTCGGCGCCGGCAATCATCAGCCCCAAGGCCGCGAGCGCCAGCACGGCGGCGCCGCCACGCTCGTTGAGCCAGGGCTGGACCGCCCACCAGGCCGCGCGCAGGTTCTTCTCCACGCCGGCCACCAAGTCCCAACCGTCCTTGGCGTGCAGTCCCTGAAAGCTGAGCGTCGGCCGCTCGATGATCTGGGCGGCGATCAAGGGCGAGGCCGCGGCCACCACACCTAATACCAACACCGCCCAGCCCCGCGGCGATCGCCACGATATCAACCCGGCATAAAGCGCCAACGCGCCCGCGCCGTAGACACTGCCGATCGGGTGGGTCCAGGCGGCCGCCAGGATCAAGAAAGGCAAGATCAGGGTCAGGCCCCGGACCCGGGCGAGCACGGCCGCCCATGAGAGCAGACCCAGCCCGAGCGCCATCGTGCTCGGAACGATCCAGTGCAGGCCGTGATAGCCGGGATAGACGGCGAAGGCGAGAAGCGCCAATGCCAACCCTGCCGGTCCGACGCCGAACGCCGCGGTGAGCAGCCAGGCAACGGCGCAAGCAATCATCACCGCGCCGGCGACCGAGAGGATATTGAGGGCGAGCTCGTAGCCGATACCAGCCGAGCGCAGAACATAAAGCAGCGCCGAATGGGCGAGGTGATATTGAAGCAGGCCGCGCTGATGTGCGAGACCGCGTTGCCGGGCGATGTTGTCGGGCAGGTTCGATCCCCGGCCGACTTGCATGCGCAGGTCGGCAAGCGCCGGGCAGCGCTGGCGCAGACAGGCCCGAAGCTGTTCGGCCTTGGCGATATAGACGTAAGCGTCGGTGGTCCCGGGCGGAACCGGGCGGGCGACGATCGGGCCGAAGACCAATCCCACCTGAACGAAGACGTAAAGCGCGAACCCGACCGCCAGCACGAGCGCGGCCGGCCGGGCCGTCAGGCGCGACAAGGTTCGCTCGCCCTCATCGCCCGGGGACACCGTCGCCGTCTGCTCGTTCATTCGGGCCGTCCGATCGATCGATCGCGGCCGAGAGTCTCTGGGGAGAGCCCCGTCGGGGTCGGTCGCGCAGGTCCCTATTGATATCGAATTACGGTTCGGTTTTCACGCGCTTCAAGCCACCTGATCGCTTCGGTTGGCCCAATTGGCCGAGCCCGGACACAATTTTGAAGTATTGGCTTAGTGCTTCTTTGCTAGGCTGACGCCCGCCGGGACCCGCATCGGAGCCGCCGCCGCATGGCCGACACGACCTCACGCCCACTGCTGACGCGCCGTCTTTTCCTGGCCGGCGCCGCCAGCAGCGCGCTGACCACGGGCGGCCTAGCGCCGTCCATCGTCGAGGCGGCGCCGCGCCTGCCTGGCAACCCCTTTACGCTCGGGGTGGCGTCCGGCGAGCCGGCCCCCGACGGTTTCGTGATCTGGACCCGGCTGGCGCCCGATCTGGCGCCCAATTTGGCACAGGGCGGCGGCATGCCGCCGGCTCCGATGGCGGTCGACTGGGAGCTTGCGCTGGATGCGCGGATGCGGCGGGTCGTGCGCCGGGGACGCGTTATCGCCCGGCCGGAATCCGCCCACGCCCTTCACGTCGAGATCGGTGGCTTGGCGCCGCGGCGCCCATACTGGTACCGCTTTCGCGCCGCCGGCGTCCAAAGTCCGATCGGCCGCGCCGTGACAACCCCCTCCGCCGGCGCCCCGGTCGATCTCTATCGGATCGCCGTTGCATCATGCCAGCACTACGAATACGGCTATTACAGCGCCTACCGCCATATGGTTGCCGACAAGCCCGACCTGATCCTGCATCTGGGCGACTACATTTACGAGAACGGCACCAACAACCGGTCCACGCGAACTGTGCGCCGCCATCCGCCGCATGAGGCAAAAACCCTGGCGCAGTACCGCGAGCGTTATGCGCTTTACCGCTCGGATCCCGATCTGCAGGCGGCGCACGCCTGGTGTCCTTGGGTTGTGACCTGGGACGACCATGAAGTCGACAATGACTATGCCAACGATCAGTCGGAGCACCGCGCGCTGCCGGCCGAATTCCTGCGCCGCCGCGCCGCCGCCTATCAGGCCTATTACGAGCACATGCCGCTGCGACGCCTATCGCGTCCCCGCGGAGATCACATGCAGATCTACCGCCGGCTCGATATCGGGCGTCTGATTTCGCTCAACGTGCTCGACAACCGCCAGTACCGCTCCGATCAGGTTTGCGGCGGCGAGCGTGGCGGCTCGGCCGCGATTACCGATTGCGAGGCGCTGTCCAATCCCGACCACACCATGCTTGGCCACCCCCAGGAAAAGTGGCTGACGGGCAATCTCGGACGCAGCAAGGCACGCTGGAATGTATTGGCACAGCAGCAGCTCATGGCGCAGTTCGTGGCTTACGACAAACAGAACCGCGCGTTGCGATCCAACGAAGGGTGGGACGGCTACCCAGGATCGCGCGAGCGCATCCTGAAGTTCATCGAGCAGAGCCGCGTGCAGAACACCGTCGCCCTGGGCGGCGACATCCACTCCTACTGGGTGAGCGACCTCAAGCCCGACTTCGGCAAACGCGACGCAGCGCCGGTGGCGACCGAGTTCGTCGGCACGTCGATCAGCTCGCCCGGCATCCCTTACGGCCGTTTGATGGCCCATATGCCGAGCAATCCGCATATCCGATATTTCGAGAGCCGGCGGCGGGGCTATCTTTTGTGCGCCGTGACCGATGACCACTGGCTGACCGATCTGCGTACGGTGAAAACCGTACGCGACCGCCACAGCGGCATCGACACGCTGCGAAGCTTCTACGTGGAATCGGGCCGCCCAGGCGCGCATCTCGCTTAGAAGGCAATCGTGAGAGTTGCGAGGGGTCCAGGCGGCGCAATGCCTAATACCAAATCTCAGTGATATTGACCTATTTCACCGCCAAGATTTTGTCCGCCGTTTAGGCGCGGGTTGCGCCGTGGTGCGGCGCACCACAAGCCGCGCGCAACGACGCCGGCGGACAAAAGATGGCGGCCTTCGGTGGGGCCGATTGGCCCTCAGGTTAGGCACGCGGCGCGGCGCGATGCAGCGCATCGGGCAAGCCCGCGTAACGCGGCCGGAGGGCCAATCCGCCGCCATCAAATGGATCTATATCACTGAGACTTGGTATAAATCATCCTTAACATCGACTGGGTCATAACGGCCAAACGAGACCCAGAGACATTCACTCCAACCGGTGGTCGCGGACGATGAATTCCGATCCCATGGCGACACCCGCTAATTGCGGGCCTTACCCGCGACTTCGTCCGATTCGGCGAAAACAAAGTCGCGGCAAGCCACGAAACCGAATGCCGGCGTGGTGAGAGCGACAACGGCAATCGCGACGCGGTAGTCGCCGCCTGCCCGCTCAGTGACCGCCCAGATAATCACTTGGCCGAAGGCAAGCGCGAGCGCCGCAACAGCGACAAACCGGGGGAAATAGCGCGCGTGCATACCCTCGCATTCGAAGGTCCATTTGTGATTGCCGGCATAGGTCACGAGGATCGCGACGAGAAGGCCGCCAAGGTTGGCCGACAGGCTCGGCATGGCGGTGAACTTGACCATCGCCAGCACTGCTAGGACATGCGCCACGGTGGCGGTAAGACCTACCGCGCCGAACCGGGCTGCTTGGAACATAGCATTGCTCATGGTCACTCCAATGCCGCCAAATACCGCAAGATCGCTGTACTTATGGCAGCCGATCCATCACTCCTCCGACACATTCGTTTGGCATTCACCAGCCATCGGAGCGGCGTCACCCACCTCCTAGGATCGCGTCCAATTCGTTAAACTCGACTTAACTTTCAATGGAGTATCTAGACACTGTTAAACCAATTCTTGAGCGACTTTAATTCCTATGACCGATCGGCAATCGCGAGCGATAAACGTCGACGCGGGTCCTGGGGATTTGACCGGGTTCCGCGCGGCCATTAACGACTTTGGCGCCACCTGTGTGGAGACCGCCCGAAGCCACTTTCTGTTCATCGCAATCATCGTGGTGTACGCCGCGCTTGCCGTGATCGTGGGAAGGCTGACCGGGTACTCACATGTCGTAAACGTGGAGTTCTACGGCACCGATTTCCTGGTAGTGCTCAGTGCATTCGCGGTGGTGCTGACGCTCGGGCATACGATCTGGATGACTGTTATCGTTCGGCCAGGCGGCCGATTGTATCCGGCGATATTCGACGACTACCGAAGGCGTTTCGTGAGGCCAAAACGGATCGCCGCCTTTCTCCTGGTCGTTTGCCTATCACCGTTCTTTTTCAGTGCCTTCTCGTCCTTCAAACGGATGATCCCCTATTACAGCCAATGGCATTGGGATGCGACTTTCAAGGATTGGGACAAGTGGCTGCATTTTGGCCGCCATCCCTGGGAATGGACGCACGCCGTATTTGGCTCGCCTGCGGCAAGCGGCGTCATCAGCTTTGGTTATAACGTTTGGTACTTCGTCATATTCTTCACCTTCATCTGGCAGGCATGGAATACAAACCAGCCGCGCCTGCGCACCCAGTACCTCTACTCTTCCATCCTGACTTGGATAATCCTCGGAACCGTTCTGGCGACGGCACTAGCCTCCGCTGGCCCGGTTTACTATGGCCGTGTGGTTGGGGGGACGGATCCGTTTGCGCCGCTTATGCGTCGGCTCTACGAGATCAACGCGGTGTGGGAAATATGGACGCTGCCGCTGCCGATACAGGAAAAGCTGTGGGCGATCCATGAATCGAAAGAATCAGTGCTCGGCTCGGGAATTTCTGCGATGCCCAGTCTGCACGTTGCCACCACGACCCTGGCCATGATCCTTGCCTGGAAATTCAACAAGGTGGCTGGCATCGTGATGAGCTTGTTTGTCGTCATGATCCAGATCGGATCGGTGCATCTGGGATGGCATTATGCGATCGATGGCTATCTCTCTTTTGCTCTCGTTTTCCTGATCTGGTTTGGCGTCGGCAGGGTCATCGACTGGTGGGAGCGCCGCAAAGTCGGCTAACCGCGGCCAAGACACGATACCTGCGGCTTGCGCGGCCGATCCTCTCACCAAAACCGCTATCACGGATCGCTGCCCCCTCCGGCTCGACCGTGAAAGCCCGAATTCGGCAATCGCAAATCTTGCCGCGCGCCGATGCTCACAGATTGGCGCGACACGCAGCCAGGATCGAATTCACATCTTCAGAGGACGAAACGGCCCCACCGTCAGGGTCGGGATCTGCATTGCTGGACGCTGCTGGGTTTATTTTTTCGGCACCGCGAAACCCACAAACAACTGCGTGGAAATAGGCGTCTCGGCCGGACGGTAAAGGTCGGTGCCCCAACGCAGCACAATCCTCGCCGGCGCCGTCTGAGAAACCAATGTGTGGCGGCCAGCGTCCAGCATGACTTTTGCACCCGGTCGCCTTGCAACGCCATCGATCATTACGGGCACCGCCGATTCAACGGTGTAGGAACCCGGGATCAATATCTCGAATTGGTACACCTGGCCCAACACCGATGCGGTCAGGTGTTTTCCCGCTACCCATATGGCACCCCAATGGTGAACGAAATTTTCACGCAGTACTGCGTGGTCCGCGGGCAAAAGGCGGTAACGCTTGGTCCCAGCGACTTGCACCCTCGGCGCGTCGAGCCTCAGGCTGTCTATGTTCGCCAACACAAACACTGGATGGTGCCTGGTAAGGAGCCCCCGCATGATGGGCCGGCCTGCGGCCAGATAGCTCTCCATTCCCCACGTCGACATGAAGAAGCCGACTTTGGGAAACGACGCCACCATTGAAGACCGATCGATGTACGCAACCGGCCGGGGAAACATACGATGGACGACATCGATATGCTGGCGTTGCGCAGCGGTACGGTCGACATCGTTACGCAAGTATCGACCAATTGGGTTCATGGCCAAAACCACCATTGTCATCGCCACGACCCAATGGAATTTCCTGTTTTGCCCGTGGCTTCGTGCAAATCTGTCAAACATGCCGGCGGCAAGCACGGCAGGGGCGGCGAGCACGAATACGTAGAAATATGGAAAGGCGTTGCGATAGAAAATGAACGTCAATAGCGGAAGGCCCAGCCCGACAAGTCCGAAGCCTCGCTGCCGTCGCGCCCCAGACGCGGCGGTCGCCACTGCAGCCGCAAAGCCGCCCAGCAGCAATATCCAAACCGCCGGATCGCCAAACATGCTGTTTAGGAGGTATGGGCTCCGCGGGAACAAATTGTCGAGCTGGATCATCTTGGCCGAGCTGACGGCAACCAGATTCGCCGCGTGAATATTCTTCGCACCATCCAACGAAGCCCCATGCGCAATGTAAAAAAGCCCAAATGCAGCAAGCGCGGTGAGGCCAAGGACGATGAGCTCGACAACGCGTCGCTGAGCACGTTGCGCCTGCGTCAAACACAAGACAGCAAGTACCAGCGTCGGTACGTAAAAGATCGACTTGATTGTCACCAATCCGGCAACCGCCGTGAGCAGACCGGCCGCCACAACCTCTGCCATTCCACTGCGATCTCGCACGATCATCCATAGCGCGGCCATCAAAAGGAACGCCGCGATCGGATCCGCGCGGAACGATGTTCCGTGATCGACCGTGTAGGACAAGGTTAGGTAGGCAAGCCCGCCAAACACCGCGGCGGCCGGGCCGAACAGTCTGCGCCCAACCAAGTAAATGAAGCCGCAAGTGCCAACCTGCAACGCGAACATCACCCCGCGCGCCGCCACAACCTGGTCGACCTCACTGACGGATACCTGCGGCAGCCAGTAGAAGGCGTGAACGTGCACCGTCTGCAGCGCGATGGCGAGATCGCCACGCAGGGCGCTGTGGACCATAGAGAGGAAGAAAAACTCATCCCAGTTGATGTTCTGCAGGAAGATAAGCTGGAGCTTTAGCACCAGCAGCACTGTAACGGCGCCCGCCGCCAGCCACGACAAGGCGACCGGATTGGGATTGGAAACGGCTCGGCTCGCGGCGGTGATGTGCACGAAGACCTCGATAGAATTATCGTGACCCGATCAAAGGCAGGTTCGGGTACCTTCCTCGGGCCGGCGCAAGGGCGCGACCACTGTCTTCGCGACCGGCTCGACCCGGGCGAAGAACGCACCAATGCCATCCTCCTCATTGAACATGAGGACGACGATCGAAAGGATGATGTCCAGATCGTCTGCCACTTGGCACGCGTCCTCACCGGACCGGCAAACAGTCCGGTTTTCTTAGGATCTCTGCGCCTTTCAGTGTAGGTGGCGGTGGTTAAGGATCTGTTGAGGCGGTATCTGGCGCGCGCGCCGATCTACGAGCCGCGGGAATATCGCAGCGACAAACACGACAGGCCGCCATCCAGAATCGCCGCCTGGCCAGCCGGAACGCACGCTATGGTGAATCCGGCGTTTACGATCAACTCCGCCGTTCGCGGATAGCCGTCGGCGAGCAGAACCGTATCGTTAATTCGAACCGCATTCGCCGCCGGTTCTTCCCCATCCGCCGTTTGCAAGACCCTGAACGACTTGAAACAGTCGGCGTTCGCCAGACGGCGGCTTGCCAAAATCGTCCCGCCATCGAGCAGGCTGCAGTCGCTCTTGAAGTGAAAGACATTAGCGGGAAGCCGTACCGTCTCGGCCTCGTGGCCCCACGACCCGAGCACCTCCGCGAGCGCGGCAAACCCCGCTGCATCGGTGCGCGAGGAGAGGCCGACAAGTACCGAGGTTTCGGTGACAAGTATATCGCCGCCATCGACCGATCCGTGCGGGCCCAGCACTCTCACCGCCGGGAAAGTTTCCCGTAACGCAGGCTCAACAGCCGGCGCCTCGCCGGTCCGCGACGGCGCGCCGGGTTGTAACACGATCGCGCCCTCCGGTAAGCAGAGCGCGGCATCCTCGATAAAGACCGAGTCGGGAAAGTCCTCAAGTGCTGGCAGCGTCCGGACCTCAACGCCGGCGCGCTCGAGCGCGGCGATATAGGCTGCGTGCTCGGTACGAAACACTCCCGCATCCGGTGGAGGGCCATCGTTGCTGCGCAACCCGTTTACTACGCTGTCCGCGGGTTCACGCACAATTGCATCGGTGAACCGATAGGAAAATCCATTACGGCGCCTCGTCATCGGCCGCACTCACGACTTTTGCACGCCCTCGGGCTCCACGTAGCGCATCCGCGGGGTGTAGCGCTCCAGCGAACCGTACGGGTTGGGCCACCCCAGGACATGGTCCTGGTCGTACGCGGCGTGACGGGTGAAATAGGGGTCGTAGAGATGCCCGCGCGCCATGACGCAGAGATCGGCGCGGCCGGCGGCCAGGATTGAATTCACATCCTCCCAGGACGACACTGCCCCGACCGTCATCGTCGGGATGTCGGCCTCCAGGCGTACGCGGTCCGCAAACGGCGTCTGGAAAAGACGGCCGAAGACCGGATCCTCGAAGGACACCGTTTGGCCGGTCGAGACGTCGACGATATCGCAGCCATGGGCCTTCAGCATCCGGGCGATTTCCACCGCATCGGCGGCCTCGATGCCGCCCTTGGCCCAGTCTGTGGCGGAAATCCGGACCGCGATCGGCTTGCCGTCGGGCCAGGCCGTGCGGACGGCGTCGAAGACCTCAAGCGGAAAGCGCATGCGGTTTTCCAGCGACCCGCCGTACGTGTCCGTACGTACGTTCGTCAACGGCGATACGAAAGTGGCCAACAGATAGCCGTGGGCGCAGTGGAGCTCGAGGATGTCGAAACCGGCCTCGTCGGCCATCGCCGCCGCCTTGGCGTGATCATCGCGAACATTGTCCATGTCCTCGCGGGTCATTTCGCGCGGCACCTGGTTGACGCCTGCGACATACGCGATCGGCGACGGGGCGAGGATTTCCCAGTTGCCCTCGTCGAGCGGCATATCGAGCCCGTCCCACGGCGCCTTGGTCGAGCCCTTGCGCCCGGCATGGCCGAGCTGCATGCCGATTTTGGCGTCGGAATTGGCGTGGACGAAATCGACGATGCGCTTCCAGGCCGCGACGTGCTCGTCCTTGTACATGCCGGCGCAGGCGGGCGAGATACGGCCTTCGCGGCTGACATCGGTCATCTCGGTGAAGATCAGCCCTGCCCCGCCAATGGCGCGCGAGCCCAGATGCACGAGGTGCCAATCGTTCACCGTGCCGTCATCGGCGGAATATTGGCACATCGGCGACAGCACGACGCGGTTTGAGAGCACCATGTCGCGCAGCTTGAAGGGCGTGAACATGGGCGGCGGCGGCGGGTCGGTCTTGATGTTGACGCCCGATTGGTTGGCGGCGGTGCCGGCGAACCAGCTGTCGATCGATTGGACGTAGTTGCCGTCGCGCAGCTTCAGATTTTCGTGGCTGATGCGAAGCGAACGGGTCAGCAGCGAGAAGCCGAACTGGATCGGCTCCAGGTGCTCGTAATAGCGCTCGGCCTCTTCGAACCATTGCTGCGAAACCCGGGCGGCGCGCTGGGTGCTGGCCACCTGCGGCTTCCAGTCCGCTTCGTAGCGTGCCAGGCCCTTGGTGATATCGCCGGTCTCGACGATGGCGTCGTGGAGCGCGATCGCGTCCTCCATGGCGAGCTTGGTGCCCGAACCGATGGAGAAATGCGCGGTGTGGACGGCATCGCCCGCCAACACGACATTCTCATGCGTCCAGTCTTCGCAGCGGATGTTGGGAAACTGGCGCCAGTGCGAGCGGTTGATGATGACCTCGTGGCCATCGAGATAGTCCTTCATCAACTCGGTGGTGTACGCCTTGGTCGCTTCCTCGTCGGTGATCTCCAGGCCGGAGTTCTGGAGAGTCTCCTCCGAGGTCTCCAGGATCAGCGTCGCCATGCCCTCCATGTAACGGTAGCAATGGGTGCGGAAGAGACCGTGCTGGTTCTTTATGAAATGGAACGTGAAGGCCGGGAACGGGTAGGTGGTGCCGAGCCAGACGAAGCGGTTGGGCCGAAAGTCGATCTCAGGCTTGAAGTGGGCCTTGTACTTCTCGCGCGTGATCGAGTTGACGCCGTCGGCGGCAAAGAATAGGTCGCAGTCGCGCAGCGTTTCGGGATCCTCCACTATGGTCTCGAACCGGATATCGACCCCGAGTGCGGCCGCGCGCCTCTGCATGATGATCAGCATGTCCTTGCGCGACAAGCCGGCAAAGCCATGGCCGGTGGAGGTCAGCACCTGGCCCTTGTAGTGGATGTCTATATCGTCCCAATGCGCGAAGGCCTCTTCGATGCGATCATGGGTCTCGATGTCGTATTCGCGGAAGTTGGCCATCGTCTTGTCAGAAAAGACGACGCCGAACCCGAACGTATCGTCAAACCGGTTCTGCTCGTAGACCGTGATATCAGCCTGCGGGAAGGACTTTTTCATCAATATCGAAAAGTAGAGACTGGCGGGCCCGCCGCCGAGGCAATTGATTTTCATTGTTTTCCCACTTGAATGATCACTAACCCTTGGCGCGTTCCGGCGCCTGCTGGCGCAGCTTGAAGCGCTGGACTTTGCCGGTTTCGGTGCGCGGCAGATCGTCGACGAATTCGACCAGCCTTGGATATTTGTAGGGCGCGATCTCCGCCTTTACGAAGTCTTGCAGCGCCTTAACGGTATCGGGGCTTGCATCGCCCGCCTCGCGCAGCACGACATAGGCCTTGACCACGGTGCCGCGCTCGGGATCGGGCGCGCCGACGACGGCGCATTCGCGCACCTTGGGATGGTCGAGCAGGGCCGCCTCGACCTCGGGGCCGGCGATGTTGTAACCGGCGGCGATGATCATGTCGTCGGCGCGCGCCTGGTACTGGAAATAGCCGTCTTCGGTCTGGACATAGACGTCGCCGGGCAAGTTCCAGCCGTCGCGCACGTAGGCCGCCTGGCGCTCGGGGTTGTCGAGATAGCGGCAGCCGGTCGGCCCGCGCACCGCGAGGTTGCCGGGCTCGCCGGGCCCCAGGATGGTTCCATCATCGCCCATGATGCAAGCCTCGTAGCCGGGGATTGCTTTCCCGGTATAGCCGGCGCGCATCTCCTCCTGCTTGGCCGACACGAAGATATGGATCATCTCGGTGGAGCCGATGCCGTCGATGATGCGCACGCCGGTTGCTTCACGGAAGGCTTCCCAGATCGGCGCCGGCAAGGTCTCGCCGGCCGACACGGCCTTCTCAAGGCTTGAGATGTCGTAGTTCTTCGCGATGTCGGCCATGGCGCGGAACATGACGGGCGCGGTATAGAGGGTGTTGACCTTGTACTTGGCGATCGTCTCCCAAAGCGCCTCGGGCGACGGCGGCCGGTCGAGATAGACGACCGAGGCGCCGAGGCGCAGCGGAAACGCAAGCTGGGCGCCGAGACCGAAGGTGAAGGCCACCGGCGGCGAGCCGGTATAGACGTCGTCAGCGCCGCCCTCGAAGACATAGCGCGGAAAGCAGTCGCACATCGCCACGATGTCGCGATGGAAATGCATGGTGCCCTTGGGCTGACCGGTCGTGCCGCTGGTGAAGGCGATAAGCGCCACGTCGTCGGCCGCTGTGTCGCAGGCCTCGAAGCCGCCCGATTTCGAAGCCATCGCGGCGTCGAGATCGGCCCCGGGGTCGCCAGCCTCGCCTGTAGCGGTGAAATAAGTGATGGTCTCAAGGACGGGCGCGCGTTGTTGCGCCGCGCGCATCTCATCGCCCAATGTCACATCGCAGAGCGCGTGGCGGATCTCGGCCTTCTCCAGCATGTAAGCCAATTCGCGGCCGCGCAGCAGCGGCATCGTGGCGACGCAGACGAGGCCCGCCTTGACCACCGCGAGCCAGCACGCGGCCATCATCGGGTTATTGGGGCCGCGCAGCATGACCCGGTTGCCCGGCACCAGACCCATATCCCCCGTCAGCACCTGGGCGATCCGGTCGACGCGGTCCTTCAAGTCGGCATAGCTCCAGGTGAGGTCGCCGTAGCGGATCATCACCCGCTCGCCGCCAAACTGCGCGATGCTCTTATCCAGCAGCTCCGCGGCCGCGTTCATGCGCTCGCCATAGGCAGCCAGTTCAGGCAACGACGAATAATCCATCACCGGCCACTGGCCGCGCGGCGGCAGATGGTCGCGCGAAAAGCTGTCGACATGGCCGCTTGCGCCGCCGGGCTGATTGCCTTTCTCCATTTTGCCCCCCGTTGCCTACTGGCGCCCTGGACCTACGCCAGCGCCTTCATGGTCTGGCCTGCGATGACCAGCTTTTGGACTTCGCTGGTGCCCTCGTAAATGCGCAAGGCCCGGATCTCGCGGTAGAGCTCTTCGACCGTGTTGCCAGCGACGACGCCCTGGCCGCCATGGATCTGCACCGCCTCGTCGATTACCTCCTGCGCCGTATCGGTGGCGTAGAGCTTGGCCATCGAGCTTTCGCGGGTGACGCGGGTTTGGCGCACATCCTTGGTCCAGGCCGATCGGTAGACCAGGAGCGCGGCGGCATCGATCTTCACCGCCATCTCGGCGATCTTGGCCTGGATGAGCTGGAAGTCCGCAATTTTTTTGCCGAACGCCTCGCGCTGCCCGGCATAGGCGACCGCCTCGTCGAGCGCGCGGCGGGCAAATCCCAACGCGGCCGCGCCCACGGTGGTGCGGAAAATATCGAGCGTCGCCATGGCGATCTGGAAGCCCTGCCCCGGCTCGCCCAACATTTGCGTCGCCGGCACGCGGCAATCCTTGAAGTCGAGCGTGGCCAAAGGATGCGGCGCGATCACGTCGATCCGCTCGGCAATCTCAAGGCCCGGCGTGTCCGCATCGACGACGAAAGCGCTGAGGCCCTTGGCGCCCGGTGCCTCGCCGGTGCGTGCGAAGAGGACATAGTGCCCGGCGATGCCGCCGTTGGAGATCCAGGTCTTGCGGCCGTTCACGACATAGTGGTTGCCGTCCAGTTCGGCCGTCGTCTTCATCGAAGCGACATCGGAGCCCGAATGCGGCTCGGAGAGCGCGAAGGCGGCGAGATGTTTGCCGCTCAACACCCGGGGCAGATAGCGCGCCTTCAGATCATCGGAGCCGTAGAGGCTGATCGAGCCCGACCCCAGGCCCTGCATGGCGAAGGCAAAGTCGGCGAGCCCGGTGAAGTAGGCGAGCGTCTCGCGGATGACCGCGATCGAGCGCACATCGAGCGCCTCGAATTTGCCGCCATGGCTGGCCGGCACGGCGTATTCCAGAAACCCAGCCTCGCCGAGCTTGCCAGCGATGGCGCGGCAGATGTCATCGACATCTGTTTTGCCATGGGCCTCAGCGGCAAAAGGCGCGATCTCCTTTTCCGCCCATGCGCGCAGGCTCAGCGCCAGCGCCTTGTGGCTGTCGTCGAAGAACGGCCAGTCGTGGAAGCTGGTATCGGGCATCAGTCGCCTTCGAAGACCGGACGTTCCTTCTTCACGAAGGCATCATAGGCGCGCTTGTAGTCGCGGGTCTGCATGCAGATCGCCTGGGCCTGGGCCTCGGCCTCGATGAACTCGTCGAGGTTCATGTCCCATTCCTTGTTCATCATCATCTTGGTCATGGCGTGCCCGAAGGTCGGCCCGTCGGCGAGCTGGTTGGCGAGCTTGGTCGCCTCGTCCATCAGCGCGTCGCCCGCCACCAGACGATTGAAGAAGCCCCAGCGCTCGGCCTCCTCGCCGGCCATCGAGCGGCCGGTGAAGAGAAGCTCGGCGGCGCGGCCCTGGCCGATGATCCGCGGCAGCATGGCGCAGGCCCCCATATCGGCGCCCGACAAGCCGACGCGCACGAAGAGAAAGGCGACCTTGGCCTCCGGCGTGCCAAGGCGCAGGTCCGAGGCCATGGCGACGCAGGCGCCGGCGCCGGCGCAAACCCCGTCGATCGCCGCGATCACGGTCTGCGGGGCGTTGCGGATGGATTTCACCAGATCGCCGGTCATGCGGGTGAAGTTCATCAGCCCCGTCATGTCGAGCTCGAGCAGCGGGCCGATAATATCGTGCACGTCGCCGCCGGAACAGAAGTTGCCGCCCTCGCCGGTGATGATCACGGTCTTGATGGTGTCGACATAAGTGAGCGCGCGGAAGGTGTCGCGCAGCTCGGCGTAGCTGCCGAAGGTGAGCGGATTCTTGCGCTCGGGCCGGTTGAGCCGGATCGTCGCGACCTTGCCGTCCTGCTCGAATGCGAAGTGCTTGGGTTTGATATCCGCGTCGGTCCTGATCGGCCCGGATGTCTCCAAGCCGAATACGCGTGCGGTTTTGGCCATTACTTCTCCCCTCGACGAGTGCTAGCGCCGTCGCCTTCGGCGTCGGCAAGTGATTGCTTGAGCCTGCCCAGCAGCGCGAACAGCGCCTCCATCTCGGTGCGGTCGAGCCCATCGAGCATCGCGTTGATCCAACGTTGATGCTGCGGCCACATGGCATCGAAGGATTTCCGGCCGGCGGCCGTCAACGTCACCAGATGGGCGCGGCGGTCCGCGGGGGCGGGCTTGCGGGCGACAAGTCCCTCGCCGACCAGCCGGTCGATCAGCCCGGTCACGTTGCCGTTGGAGACCATGAGGCGGCGCGAAAGCTCGCCCATGGTGAGCCCGGTCTCGGCGCGGTCGAGCTGGGCCAGGAGATCGAAGCGCGGCAAGGTGAATTCGAAATCCTCGCGCAGGTTCCGTCGCACCCGGCCCTCGATCATATTGGTGCAGGTGAGCAGGCGCAGCCAGATGCGGACGTCGAGATGATCGCCCGCCGAAACTGCGGTCTCGTAGTCGCCGCTCTGGACCGACCGGCTGACATCGGGCATTGGCCGGCTCCTCACATGACCTCGCCGCCGGCGACCGGGATCGCCTGGCCGGTGAGCGCGGCCTGTTCGGGCAGGGCCAGCCAGGCAACGGCGCTCGCCACTTCCTCAGGCTCGATCAGCCGGCCTTGCGGATTGCCGGCGGTGATTTGGGCGATGGCTTCGTCTTCGCTGACGCCGGTCTTCTTCACGATATTGGCGATGGTCTCGCGGGTCATGTCGGTGTCCACATAGCCGGGGCAAACCGCGTTCACGGTGACCCCGGTCTTTGCCGTCTCCAGAGCGAGCGAGCGAGTGAGGCCGATGACCCCGTGCTTGGCCGCACAGTACGCCACGACATAGCGATAGCCGACCAGGCCCGCCGTGGAGGCAACGTTGACGATGCGCCCATAGCCGGCCTCGATCATCGCCGGCAGCGCCGCGCTCGTAAAAAGGAAGGCGCTGGTCAGATTGACGTCCATCATCGCCCGCCAGAAGGCAAGATCGGTGCGCTTGAAAGGCGCCGATTTTCCCGATCCGGCATTGTTGACCAGGATATCGACCGGGCCGATCGCGGCATTGGCGGCGGCGATGGCGCTGGCTGCGGCAGCCTCCTGGGTGACATCAGCGACGGCGAAGCCGGCCGGCACGCCATGCGCCTTGCCGATCGCGGCGGATTTGGCATCGAGCGTCGCGGCGTCACGCGCCACCAGCGTCACCCCGGCGCCGAGCATGGCCAGCCGCTCAGCAACGGCGGCGCCGATGCCGCGATTGCCGCCGGTGATCAGGGCATGTCGCCCGGCGAGCGGGCGCTCGCGCGGCGCCGCGCCGTTTCGAACGGCGGTTTTGGCGGGGGCCTGTGCCATTGCGTTTGCTGTGCCCATCCTGCGGGGGGTGGCCTGGCGACGTTATTGCCAGCCTTCAAGAATTGTTTTAAGTATAAAATATATTCGGCGTCAAGCAAGCGACAACGCGCCGCAGGGGCCGGGAAGTGCGACCAGGCCGCCAGGCTACGATCGAAGGAGTTGGCTCAAATGAAGATGCTGCAGCCGGCCGGCTGGCCGCGCCCCAAGGGCTACTCCAATGGAATAGCCGCCGACGGCACCCAGGTTCATATCGCCGGCATGATCGGTTGGAACCCGGAAACCTCGGAGTTTGAGACGGATGACTTCGCCGGCCAGTTTCGCCAGACGCTGGAAAGCATCGTCGCGGTGCTCGCCGAGGCGGGCGGCAAGCCCGAGCACATCGTGCGCTTCACCTGGTACGTCACCGACAAGGAAGACTATCTCGCCAGCCTGGCCGAAGTGGGCGCGGCCTATCGCGAGGTGATCGGCCGCCACTATCCGGTGATGGCCGCCATCGAGATCAAGGGGCTGATGGAGCCGCGCGCCAAGATCGAGATCGAGACTTACGCGGTCGTGCCGTAAGGCGCGCTCATACCAACGGGCTGAATGCTCAGGAAGTTCCCCTCGCCGCATCGCTCAACGCGCGGGTCATCAGCCATTCGATCCGGTGGACCACCAGCATCGAAACGACGATGGCGCCGGTAAAGGCATAGATGCCGGCATGCGTCTCGACATTGGTGACGATCGAGACGTTGAGTGCCACCACCGTCAGCGCCACCACAAAGACATCGAGCATCGACCAGCGACCGAGCGCACGGATCAGCGATGCGTAGCGCCGGGCCCACGGTCCATACCAGTCGATGTGGAACCACAGGACATAAGCGCCGGCGAGCTTGGCCAACGGGAAGATAATCGAGAACAGCAGGATGACGACGAAGAGGAAGAACTCGTTTTTTTCCAGCAGCTCGACGAGGGCGCTGGCGATCGAGACCTTGTCCTCCCAGAACCAGAGCTTCTTTACCGTCATCAACGGCATGAACCAGGAAACCGCGAGCCCCAGCCCACAGAGCGGGATCATATAGCCGATCACGGCGTCAAGCCGCGAGCGGCGCTTCAGGCGCGCCGGTTTGGGGGCCGCCGAGGTCGCGGCTGCAAGCCGCTCGGGGCGGATCATGGGTTGGCGTTGCGACGGCGTCAATGCCTGGACCGGGCGCGATTGTGGGGCGACGCACATACATATCGCTTCCGGGCCACAGTCGCACAAGCCCCCACCCTCAAGCCCCCGCCATATTATGTTCAGCGGAGAGGCCCGATCACGACCCGTGTGATTGAAGGCCGTCGAGACGCTGCTTGAGAAACCTCCGGGCGGGATCGCTGTGCGCCAGCTTGATGGCCTGGGTCAGGAAACGCCGGGCGGCCGCATGATCGCCCAAACGACGATTGAACTCGCCCCGCGTCGCTGGCAGCAGATAGTAGGCGGCGAGCTGCGGGCAATCACCCAGCGCATCGAGGGCGGCAAGACCGGCCGCCGGGCCGTCGCACATGGCCACGGCGACCGCGCGGTTGAGTGCGACCACCGGCGAGTCGCGGAGCGCTGTGAGCCGATCGTAATAGGCCAGGATCGCCCGCCAGTCGGTTGCCTCGAAACTCGGCGCCACCGCGTGGCACGAGGCAATGCCGGCTTCGATATGGAATGGGGTCAGCCGATCGGCCGCCGCCGCAAGCTCCAGGCGGACCGCGCCTCGGCTGATCATCGACCCGTCCCATGCTGCGCGGTCCTGATCGGCCAGCAGGAGCAGAGCGCCGGCATCGTCCTGGCGGGTCGGGAAGCGCGCGGCCTGGAAACAAAAGAGAGCACAGAGTGCGTGCGCTTCGGGCGTGCCGGTGACCGGATGGTCGGCGATCAGCTCGGCGAGCCGCAATGCCTCGGCGCAGATGTCGCGGCGCACCAGATGATCACCGTCATGGGCGGTGTAGCCTTCGTTGAACATCAGATAGAGCACATCGTGCACCGAGGGCAGGCGCTCGGGCAGCAGTTCGGGATCGACACGGGCGAATGGAATCTTGGCCTCGCGGATCCGGCGCTTGGCGCGGGTCAGGCGCTGAGCAATCGTGCTTTCACCCGCAAGAAACCCGGCCGCGATCTCACGGATCCCAAAGCCGCCCACGGTCTTCAGCGTGAGCGCGATACGGGCATCGGCCGGGATCCCCGGATGACAGCAGGTGAAGATCATGGCCAGCTGGTCGTCGACGATCTCGCAGTCATAAGCGTGTTCGGGCGCGTGTTCGGGTGCGTGCTCGGGAAGACGGGCGAGGCGCGCTTCCATCAGCTCGACGACGCTGCTCTCACCATCGCGGCGCGTGCCCCGGCGGCGCAACCGGTCAAGCGCCGCGTTACGCGCGACGGTGAACAGCCAGCCGCCAGGGTTGGCAGGCACGCCGCGGAACGGCCATTGGCGGAGCGCCTTCTCCAGCGCGTCCTGGACCGCATCCTCTGCAAGCGCGAGATCGGCGGGACCGAAGACGCGCGTCAGCGACGAGACGATCGCTCCCGAGCGGTGCCGGAAGAGATGGTCGACGAGGCCGTCGATATCGCGCGCTTCGCTCACCGCCGCTGGCTCGCTCGCCGGCGTTACATGCCGTCGATCTGCCGGAGCTCGACCGTACCGCCGAAGGCAAGATGCGGGCATGACTTGGATAACTCCGCCGCCTCGGCGTAATCGCTCGCCTCGAGAATGAAGTAACCGCCGATCACCTCCTTGGTCTCGGCGAAGGGGCCGTCTACGACCGAGACGCTGTCCGCGCCGCGCAGGACCTTGCCGGCATCGTTGGCGAGCTTGTTGCCACCAGCGAGCTTGCCGGCGGCGCCCATCTTCTCACTCCATGCCTGGTACTTCTGGACGACCGCCTGGATTTCCTCCGGCGTGTATGTGCCCTCGCCACTGGGCTCGCTGTGAAGCAGCATCAGAAATTGCGCCATTGTCATATCTCCCATGTTGAGCGTTGCCTTACATTAGACAGACGTTCGGCCGGGGCCAAAATCGACAGTCGTGCCGGCAATAACATCGGGCGCCGAGCCAGGCGGGTGGGCGCGCCAGTGGATCGTATTGTCGGGGTCCGGCTGGGACCCTTCTTTTGTGGCCGGATCGCCGTCGATCGGTGCATGGCGGGCGGCCGACTATGCGATCGTTGCATGATGTTTGCGATAGGGATTGCGGAGCACGTGACAAATTGTTCACGTGTCTGGGGCGCTCCATACGGGAATAAATTATTTTATGCGAGTTAGTTAGAGGCGAAACTCCCATTTCAATCTGCTAACGGGTACCATGCCGGGTACCAGACAACCTGCGATACCTTTCATGCCGTCCGCGCCGCGGCCAGGCATCCCGGGGCCGTTCCATGGGGCGGCCAAATCATGGATTTCCTCCCAGGGCGCGCACATGCTCGCCCCATGCCTGGAAGGCGTTTCGCAGGTCATCGACTCCGCCGAGCGTCGGACCCGCCTCCACGCCCGCCACAGTGGGAAGCGCCACGCTGTCGAGAAGCTGGCGGATGACGGGCGCCGGCGTGCCAAGGCCGAGCATGCCCGCTGCGGTGGTGCGCCGAAGGTCCTCGCAGCGCCAATCCGTGACGCCGGACAGCCGAGTCGCGCGCCGCGCCGCCTTGGAGAAACCCGAGACGTGACGGCCGGGCCGGCCGCGCGCGGGAAAGACGTAGCCGCTACCCGAGCGCGGCAGCGAGGTAATGATCTCCAGCACATGGCTGGAAAGCGGGATCGCATGCGCATGGCCCGGAACGCCCGAGCCGTGCGGCACCGTCCAGAACTGGTTGGCAAAACCGATATCGGTCAGCCGCATGCCGGCGACCTGGCTGCGTCGCTGGGCGGTCAGGAGCACGATCTTGAACAGCGGCCCGAAAGGCCAGGCCATCGCGTTCCAAGCGCCCCAGAGCGCGGCGATCTCGTCATCGCCGAGCACGCGCCGTCGCCGGACCTCATGGCCGGGCGCGGCGATCCGCACGACCGGGGTGGCGCGGACCAGGTCGGCCTCCACCCCCCAGGCGAACATGGTGCGCAGGAGCGAAAGGCAGCGGTTGGCGGCGTAGGGATGACCGCGCGCGGCGATGCCTTCGACCACCTCGATCACGTCGCGGCGGCCGATGCCGGCGGCGGGGCGGCGCTGCCAGGCCGGCAGCAGGTGGCGTTCGATCATGCCCGCATCGGCGCGCCAGCTTCGCTTGCGGCGCTTGGCGTAGCGCTCGACATACGCCTGGGCGAAGCCTTCGAAACTGAGTTCCGATCCCCGCGCCGCCGCGCGCGCGGCAGCGGGGTCGTTGCCCTTGGCGACTTCCTTCAGGGTGGCGCGCGCGGCGTCGCGGGCGATCTCAAGCGGTAAGGACGGGAAGGTGCCGAGGGTGAGGCGCCGCTTGCGACCCTCGAACCGGTACATGATCTGCCACGAGCGGCGACCGGCCGGCGAGATGCGCAAGCCGAAGCCCGGCATCTCGGCATCCCAGAGATCGAGCCTGCCGCGGGCCGGCGGCCGTGCCCGCGCAACGCTGCGGTCGGTCAGGCTTGCCGTTGGCATGACGCGCGCGCGATCGGTGTCGCGTGTGGCGGAAAATGATGTTTGGTCCGGTGGCTCAACCCCAGCTCGACCCTGTTTGTTGCGACGCACCCAACCGGCTTGCCTCTGTCGAAGCGAACCGGCAGTATCGGGCTCGAATCTTTGAATCACAGACCTGATGCAAAAGTCAAATCGAATAGGAGCCTGAAATGCGTTGGATTTTGCCTGCACTGGTCGGCAGCTTTTTTCTGATCGTCACCGCGATACCGCAAATTGCGCAGGCGGAAGAGTCGGAGACGCTGAAGAAATTCTTCGGGGAGTACCAGGGCGCCGGCGTCGCTTCGCGCAAGGGCCGTGGCAGGATTTCGCTGGACCGGCGCGACCTCGACGTCTCGATCAAGTCTTACGGCGAGGGCGGCTTTACCATGACCTGGACCACGGTCATCGCCCCGGAATACGCCCGGTTGCGACGTGAGCGGACCAGCACGGTCAACTTCATGCCGACCACGCGCACCGAGGTCTGGCGCTCCGATCCCGTGACGACGCTGATGTCCGGCAAGGCAGTGATCTGGGCCCGGATCGGCGGCGGCGCGCTTTTCGTCTATGTCGCCACCGTGACCGAAGCGGGCGGCATCGCGACCTCGGTCTACAAGCGCACGCTGACCAAGACGGGCATGAAACTGGAATTCGGTCGCACGCAGGACGGCAGGCGGGTGCGGACCGTGCAGGCGACGCTGAAGCGAAAAAAGAAATAGCCGCCGCTGCGTTAGCTGCCGCAGGTGAGAGCGCGGATCCGTTAGGGCTCGACTCCCCTACTCCTTCACCATCGCGCGGATCTCGTATTTCAGGATTTTACCCATGACGTTGCGCGGCAGCGCGTCGACGAAGACGACGTCGCGTGGATGCTTGTAGCGGGCAAGCCGATCCGTATAGAGATCCAAAACTTTGTCACGGTTGAGGCCTGCGCCCTTCTTCGGCACGACAACGGCAACCGCGACCTCACCCCATTTCTCGTCGGGCCGGGCGACCACGGCCGCCTCGGCGATGTCGCCGCAATCGTCCAGCACCGCCTCGAGCTCGGCGGGATAGATGTTTTCCGAACCTGAGATGATCATGTCCTTCTTGCGGTCGACGACGTAGTAGAAGCCCTCTTCGTCGCGATAGCCGATATCGCCGGAATGGTACCAGCCGTCGCGCAACGCCGCCCGGGTCGCCTCCTCATCGCCCCAGTACTCGATGAGAATATTGGGGCCCCGGATGAGGATCTCGCCGGCTTCGCCCGGCGGCAGCGCATTGCCCTTCTCGTCGACGATCCGGGCTTCGCAATGCAGCGCCGGTTTGCCCGTTGAACCGATCTTGCGCTCGCCATCCTCACCGCGCAGAACGATGGCGATGGGCGCCGTCTCCGAAGAGCCGTAGATCTGGCCAACCGGCACGCCTTTGTCCTGGTAGGTGCGGATGACCGGCAGCGGCACGGTGGTCGAGCCGGTGATCATCTGCTTGATGCTTGAGAAATCGGTCTTGTCCCAATCGGGATGCTCGGTCATCGCCTGCGCGGTCGCCGGCACGTTGACGAATTGCGTGGGCTCGAACTCACGGATCGCGGCGAGCGCCGCCCCGGGATCAAAGCGCGGCAGGATCACCACGGTGGCGCCCGCGTGGAGCGCCGGTGTGGTCTGTATGTTGAGGCCACCGACATGGAACATCGGCAGGCAGGTCAGGATGATATCGTCGCTGGTGAGGTCGAACGTATGGGTCGAGTTGACCGCGTTCCAGGTGATTGCGTCCTGGCTCAGCACGGCTCCCTTGGGCCGGCCCGTCGTCCCGGATGTGTAGACGACGAGAAACGGCGTGTCGCCGGTGACATTGGGATTGGCATCGTCGCCCGCCGCCTTGGCCAGCAGCCCGTCATAGTCGACCCAGCCTTCGCCGCCGCCATAGCCGACAAAGCGGCAATCGCCGAGTTCGCCGCGCACCCCATCGATCGCCGGGCGGAAATCCACCTCGCCGAGCACCACCGAGGCCGAGCAGTTCTTCAATATGTAGAGAAGCTCGGGCGGGGCCAGTCGCCAGTTGAGCGGCACCAGCATCGCACCCAGCCGGGCGCAGGCGAACAACAGATCGAGGAGCTCTGGGCTGTTGTAGCCGATATGCGCGACCCGGTCGCCGCGGCCGATCCCGAGCTGATGCTTCAACACCTGCGCCAGTCGCTTGATACGCGCATCAAGCTCGCCGTAGGTGATTGCGGCGCCCTCGAAATGGACCGCGACCTTGGCCGGCCGGAAATCCGCGTTGCGCTCGATCCAGTTCGATAGGTCCATGCCCTGCCCGCCTTACCCAGGTATTCGGCAATTTCTTTAGAGCATCGGCCAGGAGGTTTCCATCATCGGAGCGGCAAGGGCGGCGCTAGCCGGTTGCATGACGCCGGCAGGCGCGGCGCGGCACTGACCGGCGATCGGGCCCGATTGGACATGGTTGGGCGTTGCGGGGTCGCACTGCCGGGCATTGATCGTCTAGAGTGACGACCGAATTCAGCGAACCTGGAAGCGGCACGCATGAGCGACGCCCACGAAGAGCTGTTGGCCGCCAACGAGGCATTCTACCTGGCCTTCGCGCGGCGCGACTTCGATGCGATGGCGGCACTGTGGTCGGAAGACGACGAGATCGCTTGCGTCCATCCGGGCTGGGACCTCCTCGCGGGGTATCGCGACGTGATCGAGAGCTGGCGAGAGATCCTCGCCGGGACCAGCAGCCCCAAGGTCCGCTGCCACGGCGCGCGTGTCTTCCTGTTCGGCGAGCTGGGCTGCGTGGTCTGCCACGAAGTATTGCCAGAGGGGGTGCTGGTGGCGACCAACCTCTTCCGGCTGGAAGGACCGGGCTGGCGTATGGTGCATCACCATTCAGGGCCGTTGGCAGGCGAGGTGCCGATGGAGCGCGAAACCGGGCCGGCCGGCGGCACGCTCCATTAGCGCCGCGCCGGCGCTTACTCACGGTGATACTTTCCCTCATGAAACTTTGCATATGACACGCGCGACGGCATCGCGCCGATGACTTACGAGCAGATTGCCACGCTGGTCATTCTTGGGGTCACGCTGGTGATGTTTATCTGGGGGCGTTGGCGCTACGACCTAGTGGCGTTCTGCGCGCTGATCGTGGCGGTCTTTGCCGGCGTGGTCGAGCCCAAGGCAGCCTTCGAAGGCTTCGGACACGCCGCCGTCGTCACCGTCGCCGCGGTGCTCATCATCACCAAGGCACTGGCGGAATCGGGCGCGGTGGAGATTCTGACCAAGTACATCCTGCCCTCGAGCAAGAATCCGACGCTGCAGATCCTCTATCTGGGCGGCGCGGCCGCGGTCCTCTCGGCCTTCATGAACAATATCGGCGCGCTGGCCTTGCTGATGCCGGTGGCGATCCAGGCCGCGGCTCGTGAAGGGCAGTCGCCGGCAACGCTCTTGATGCCGCTGTCCTTTGCCTCGATCCTCGGCGGCATGGCGACCCAGATCGGCACGCCGCCGAACATCATCATCGCCGCCTATCGCGCCGAGGCGCTGGGCAAGCCCTACGCAATGTTCGACTTCGCGCCCGTCGGCGCGCTCACGGCACTTATCGGCGTGGTCTTCGTGGTGCTGGTAGGCTGGCGCCTCATCCCCCGCGAACGGCGCGACCGAAAACCGCCGGAAGAACTCTTCGACATCGAGGACTACATCGCCGAGGCACGCGTGCCCAAAGGGGCAAAGGCGATCGGCATGTCGGTCAACGAGGTCGACCAGTTCGCCTCCGACAACGCCGACATCGTCGGTCTTATCCGCAAGGGCGAGCGGATCACGCTGAACCGCCGACGCAAGCTGGCGGCGGGCGATATTCTGATATTCGAATCCGCGCCTGAACACATCGCATCCGCTGTCAAGGCGGCGGGCCTTGAGCTGATCGCCGGCGGCAAACCCGTGGCCGATGATCTGCAGTCGGACGACGTGGAAATGATCGAGGCCATCGTCGGTCCGACCTCGATCCTCGACGGGCGCACGCCCGGCGGCTTTCGTCTGCGCCAGCGCTACCGGGTCAGCCTGCTCGCGGCCACCCGGCGCGGCAAATCCCACAAGGGACGCCTCAAGGACTTCCAGTTTCAGGCGGGCGACGTGCTGTTGTTGCTGGGCGACAAGGACCGCATGCCGACATTGCTCTCGACATTGGGGCTTCTGCCGCTGGCCGAACGCAAGATCGACTGGAGCATGGGCGGCAAGGCCGGGTTGACGGCAGGCGTCTTCGCGCTGGCGATCATCGCAACGGCGCTGGGCCTTGCCACACCGCCGGTTGCGCTGGGCGCCGCCGTCGCGGTGATGATCCTGCTGAAAATCATCTCGCTATCCGACGCCTATGGCAGCATAGACTGGTCGATTATCGTTCTGCTTGGCGCGCTGATCCCGATCGGCGGGGCCCTCGAGACCACGGGGGCTACGAAAGTGTTCGCGCAAGGCATTGTCGATTGGACGGCGGGAATGCCGGCCTGGGCGATCCTGGCGATTGTGCTGCTGGTGACGATGACCGTCTCGGATGTGCTCAATAACGTTGCGACGACGCTGTTGATGGCGCCTGTGGCGGTGGGCATCGCCAAGACGCTGCAGGTCAACCCTGACGCTTTCCTGATGGCGGTGGCGGTCGGCGCAAGCTGCGCCTTCCTGACGCCGATCGGACACAAAAACAATGTGCTGGTGATGGGTCCGGGCGGCTATCGGTTCGGCGATTATTGGCGCATGGGGCTGCCTTTGGAAATCATCATCACGGTGGTGGCGGTGCCGCTGATCCTGATCGTCTGGCCGCTCTGAGCCGGCCTGGCCAACGCCGGCCGTATTCTTGCCGGCGACTGATTTCACTGGTTCAATCGTTGATCTATGGCTCGGACCTGCGGTCTCTGCACGATTGCGAGATGAAGCCCGTATTACCGCCCGTCCCCGTCGATGGATCTACCCGGCCGGACTAGGAGCTCCTTTTGACCGACAAGCCGCCTGGCAAGCCCGCACCAACTGCCTCAGCGGACGCCAATGGCCGCCGCCATCGCAGGCGGCTCGGCCGGCTGGCGATTGCCGGGCTGGTTCTCGTGCTCGGCGCCGGTGCGGCATGGGCGTATTTCGGTCCGAGAAATGGCGAGGAGGCACCGCAATACCGGCTCGTAAGGGTGCAGCGCGGCGCGATCGTAAGCTCGGTAACGGCCTCGGGATCGCTCAAGGCATTGGTCACGGTTCAGGTCGGATCGCAACTTTCCGGCCAGATCAAGGAACTCCACGCCGACTTCAATTCCAAGGTCAAGAAAGGCCAGGTGATCGCGCGGATCGACACGGCGCACCTGCAAGCCCGCCTGGCCCAAGCCGGGGCCGATGTGAATGTCGCCAGCGCGGCGCTGCTGATGCAGAAGGCGCAGGCAGAGCGCGCCGCCTCCGATGTCGAGACCGCGCGCGCGGAGATCCTGCGCGCGCAGGCTGCCCTGGTCGAAGCAGCGCGCGACAACACCCGGAAGATCGCGCTCGCCAAGCGCGGCATCACCACCCGCTCCGATGCCGACCGGGCCGAAAGCGTGCTGCGCCAGGCCGAGGCCGGGCTGGCGTCCGCCAGGGCCAAGCTCGCCTCCGCACAGGCGACACTCAAGGTCTCGCACGCCCAGATCACCAGCGCCGAGGCGAATGTCGCGCAGCGCAAAGCCGCCGTTCGGCTGGTCAAGGTCGACCTCGACCGCTCCGAGATCCGCGCACCGATCGACGGCGTGGTGATCGAGCGCAGCATCGATGTCGGACAGACCGTTGCCGCAAGCCTGCAAGCGCCGACGCTCTTCACCATCGCGCAAGACCTGCGCAAGCTAGAGCTTCATGCCAGCGTCGACGAAGCCGATGTGGGGCGCATTGCGATCGGCCAATCCACCACCTTCACCGTCAGCGCCTTTCCCAACCGAAGATTTGCCGGACTGGTCAAGCAGATACGCCTCGCGCCGAAAGAAGAGCAAAACGTCGTCACCTATACGGTCGTGATCTCCGCCGACAATCCGGACGCGCTGCTGTTGCCCGGCATGACCGCGGAGGTAAAGATCATCAGCGCCCAGCGCCAGAAAGCGGTGAAAGTGCCGAACGCCGCGCTGCGCTTTCGGCCGCGCGGCGCGCCCAACGCCGGCGGACGCACCGGCTTTACAAGTACCCGCCTGCCGCCCGATGTCATCGTGCGCCGGCTGACCGCGTCCCTCAGCTTGTCGGCCGAACAGCAGGGACAGATGCGTGCGATTTTCGTCGAGGCGCGCCGCGATTTTCAAAAGCTGCGCGGCGTGCGCATGAACCGCCAGCAGCGCCGCAGCCGCTTCGGTGCCTTGCGCCGGAAGATCGATCAGCGCACTCGCGCCGTCCTCACCGACAAACAACGCGCGCTTTACGCCAAGCTGCGGCGACGGCGCGCCCAGCGCGGACGCGGCCAAGTCTGGCAGCTCGGCGCTGACGGGAAGCCCAAGATGGTACGCCTGCGCATCGGCATCACTGACGGCGCGTCGACCGAGGTGGTTCGCGGCGAGCTGAAGACCGGCCAGAACGTGATCGTCGGAATATTCCGCAGCCAAGCGGGTGGCAGCGCGCGCCGCCGACCGCGACTGGGATTCTGATCGCGCGGCTCCGGGCCCCATGACATGACCGCTCCCCTCATTGCCGTGCGCGACCTTGCCAAGACCTATCAGGTCGGCGAGCACGCAGTCGAAGCCCTCAGGGGCATCACCGTGGAAATTCAAAGGGGCGCTTTCGTCGCGGTCATGGGCCCTTCGGGATCCGGCAAATCGACCTTCATGAACCTGCTCGGTTGCCTCGACTTCCCCACATCCGGGCACTACACGCTCGACGGCGAAGCGGTGGATGGGCTCGACGCCGACGCGCTTGCCCAGATCCGCAACCGCAAGATCGGCTTCGTCTTTCAGCAATTCAATCTGCTCGCGCGGGCGACCGCGCTGGCCAACGTCGAGCTGCCGCTGATCTATCGCGGCGCAGCGCGGGGGGCACGCAGGCAAGCGTCGCGCGCGGCGCTCGAGACCGTCGGGCTCGCCGACCGGACGCACCACCGCCCACCCCAGCTTTCCGGCGGCCAACAGCAGCGCGTGGCGATCGCGCGCGCCCTGGTCAACGACCCGCTGCTGATCCTTGCCGACGAGCCAACGGGCGCGCTCGACAGCCGCACCGGGTTGGAGATCATGGCGCTCTTTCAGCGTCTCAACGCCCGAGGCATGACCGTGGTTCTGGTGACCCATGAAGCTGACGTGGCGCGCTTTGCCGAACGCGAGCTGCATTTCCTCGACGGCGCATTGGTGCGCGACGAGAGCCATGCGCCCGATGACGCCGGCGTACTGCTCGACAAGCTCGGCGCCGCCGCATGAGCTACTTCGAGGCCATACGGCTGGCGCTCACGGCGCTGCGCACGAACTTAATGCGGAGCATTCTGACAATGCTCGGCATTTTCATTGGTGTCGCGGCCGTTATTTCCACGGTCGCGGTCGGCTCCGGCGCGCGCGCGGTGGTGATCGCGCAGATCCAGAGCCTCGGCACCAATCTCATCATCGTGGTCTCCGGCGCCACCCGGGTTCGCGGCGTGCGCAGCGCGGCGGGCAGCCACATGTCGCTAACCGAGGATGATGCGCGCGCACTCAAGCTCGAGATCCCCGCCATCCAGGCCGCAGCGCCCTACATGCGCGGCACGGTGCAAATCGTCTATGGCAACCAGAACTGGTCGGCCGTGGCTTACGGCATCGACAACGACTATTTCGTGGCGCGGGAATGGGAGATCACGCGCGGCCGCGGCTTCACCGAGGGTGAGATCCGCGGCGCCGGCAAGGTAGCGCTTCTGGGTCAGACCGTGGTGGAAAACCTGTTCGCCGGAGAAAACCCGATCGGCCAGACGATACGAGTGCGCAAGGTGCCGCTGACCGTGATCGGCATCCTCGCACGCAAAGGGCAGAACAACTGGGGCCGCGACCAGGACGACGTAGTGCTGGTGCCGATCAGCAGCGCCAAGCGGCGGGTGATCGGCTGGGCGCGCGCCAACCCCCGCTCCATCCCAGTCGTCATCGTGAAGGTTCGCGAAGGCGGCGATATGACCGGCACGGTCGATCAAATCCGCCAGGTCCTCCGCCAGCGCCACCGCCTGCGCACCGACCAGGACGACGATTTCTCGATCCGCAACCTTACCGAGATCATGCAGCGCCGCGACGCCTCATCGAAAGCGCTGGCGCTGCTGCTCGCCGCCGTCGCCGCGGTTTCGCTGGTCGTCGGCGGCATTGGGATCATGAACATCATGCTGGTCTCGGTCACCGAGCGAACGCGCGAGATCGGCCTGCGCATGGCCGTCGGCGCGCGCCGCCGCGATATCCTGATCCAGTTCCTAATCGAGGCGACGACGCTGGCACTGGTCGGCGGCATCGCCGGCGTACTGCTCGGCGTCGGCGCCGCCTACGCGATTGCCGAATTCGCCGGCTGGCCGACGCTGATCCAGACCGACTCGATCCTGCTCGCGGTCGGAGTGAGCGCGGCGATCGGCGTCTTCTTCGGCTTTTATCCCGCGCGCCGCGCGGCCCAGCTCGATCCTATCGAGGCATTGCGGCGGGAGTAGTCGGCGGCGCCTGCCGCTTGACCGCGTATTGCCGGTCCCATACCAATCGTGGCTTCGTCGCCGCGTTCCAGCTTTTTTGGAAAGAGCCCGCTTTGGCGCTGGTCAATGGCCTTCGCTTCGACAATGTTCGCGGCGACTTATTCGGCGGCGTTACTGCGGCGGTGGTCGCGCTGCCGCTTGCCCTGGCGTTCGGGGTCGCCTCCGGCGCGGGGGCAATCACCGGTCTTTACGGCGCGATCTTCGTCGGGTTCTTCGCCGCTTTGTTCGGCGGCACACCCTCGCAGGTTTCCGGTCCGACCGGACCGATGACCGTGGTGATGGCGGCGGTGGTCACGCAATACGCGCACGAGCCGGCATTGGCGTTCACCGTTGTCATCATGGGCGGCATGCTGCAGCTCGTGTTCGGCGTCCTGCGGCTCGGCCGCTACGTAACCTTCGTGCCGTTCAAGGTGATCTCCGGTTTCATGTCGGGGATCGGCTGCATCATCATCATCATCCAGATGGCGCCGCTGTTCGGGCACCCAGGCTCAACGAAGGGTGTGCTGAGTGCGCTGGCCGCATTGCCGATACAGGTGATGGCGACGCTGGCGGACCTGCTCGCGGGTCGGCTGACGCCGCTGAGCGAAGCCCTGATCCTCGGCGTCGTCGCGCTCGCCATTGTTCTGCTTATGCCGGCAAGGCTGCAGCGATGGGCACCGGCGCCGCTGGTCGCGCTGATTGCGGCGACTCTGGTCGGCGTCTTCTTCTTGTCGCATGCGCCGGTTATCGGCGAGATCCCACGCGGCGTGCCGGTACCGAAACTGCCGACCCTCTCGCTCGCCGCGCTGCCCGCCATGATCCAGTCCGCGCTCATTCTGGCGCTGCTCGGCAGCATCGACAGCCTCCTGACCTCGCTGATCGCCGACAACGTGACCCGGACCCGGCACAAATCCGACCGCGAGCTGATCGGCCAAGGCATCGGCAATATGGTGGCCGGCCTGTTCGGCGGCATCCCCGGCGCGGGCGCGACGATGCGCACGGTGATCAACGTCCGCGCCGGCGGCCGCACGCCGCTTTCGGGTGCGCTCCATGCTTTGGTCTTGCTCACGCTGGTGCTGGGCCTGGCGCCGCTCGCCGAGGGCATACCGCTCGCCGTCCTCGCAGGCATCCTGCTCAAGGTCGGCCTCGACATCATCGACTGGAATTTCCTTCGCCGGATCGGGCGCATGCCACCGTCGAGTATCCTCGTCATGCTGACCGTTCTCGTCCTGACGGTGGTCGCCGATCTGGTGACCGCGGTGGGCGTCGGCATCATCATGGCGAGCCTGATCTCAGCGAGCGAGCTCAGCAAGCATCAGCTCGACCAGCTCGAGCTCGTCGCCAGCGATGCGGGCGGAACCTCGCGCATTTCCAAGACTGAGCGCGATCTCATTAGCCGCGCCGAGGGCCAAGTTCTGTTGATCCGGCTTTCGGGACCGTTCAGCTTTTGCTCGGCGAACGAGATCACGGGGCGGCTCGGCCAGTTGGGTATCGACTGCCGGGCGGTCGTGTTCGACTTCACCGAAGTTCCTATGATCGACGTCAGCGTCGCATTTGCGATCGAAGGTGCGATCCGCGACACAGCGGAACGCGATGCGGCGGTGATCCTCGCCGGCATAGGTGGCGCCGCTACCGACATGCTCGATCGCCTCAAGGTGCTCGACCTGGTGCCGCCCGACCGGCGCCATGCCACGCGCTTGGCCGCGCTCGAACAGGCGCTAGTGCTGATCGGCGACAATCCGACGAAAGACGCAGCCCCGCCGGTCTCGGCCTAGATCAAGATCGTCTCAGATCGCCGCGAATTGAGACGTGACTCTTGATCTAGCGGGCGAGGAATTCGGCGACCAGTGTGCGCTGTGCCTCGTCGTTGAGCACCGGCGCATGGCCAACATCCGCTATCTCGACCAACTCATCCTTGGGACCCCGCCTGGTCATGGAAGCTCGCTCCGGTTCGTGCTGGGGCGGGTCACAGGCGCGCGCTCAGCGATCGATCCGCATGAGCTCCCAAGTCAGCTTCTCGGTTATGCGCCCAACCCGGTTGATGATCCGAGACCCCTTGAACGTGGTACCACTCGGTGGCGCCTTGCCGGACAAATTCAGCCCGGAAATATGGATCGTCTTCTCGCCGCGCTGCTCCTCGCACTTGCCTGGCTCATGGCAGAGGTTGCGCCGCCAGGCAGTCTTGACCGGAACCGTGCCGAGCACGAACCAATAGCGGCCATCGGGTTCGACCCGGACATAGGCGTGGGCCCGATGGACGAAACCCTCCCCCTCGCCGGTCATGGCCTCGCTGCGGGTGATCGTGACGTTGCCGCGCCGGCGGATGCTCTTCAGCTTGCCCTCCAGGGTCGCGGTGAACTTGGGCGAGCCGGCGCCAAACTCGTATGTAATCGCTTCGACCTCGGTGCTGGTATCGCTGGCCCACACCTTTTGGTCGTGCTGGCTGACCTCGATTGTGCGCGTGAGGGCGATCTTGCCGCGCCACAGCGGGCACCCCGCCAGCCGCGCGATCCGTCCGGCGAGCCCGCGCATCGTCGATGCCAGTTGTCGGGCCGACCCAACGTTGGCGCCGCGCTGCACTCGCGCCTGCAGAACGAACGGGTCCAATGCGGCGCCGACCACGCGGTAGCCGCTCTTCTCGCGGCGCACCGCGAAGACCACGAGATAACGAGCATGCAGTCTCTTCAGCACATCGCGCACGGCCTGCCGGTCGTACTGGCCTTTGAGATCGGGGCCCAATGGGGCCGGCGCGACGATCGCCGCCAGTCGCCCGGCGCGGACGACCTCGCGGCAGCCGCGGGACAGCCCCGATTGGACAGCCTCACTGAGGCGGCCGACACGGCGGTTTGCCGGATCGTCACGATCGAGTACCAGCACGGGATCGGCCAAGGCAAAGGACCGCGGGCCGGTCTGCCCCGCGGCGATTCCGGAAAGACACGCCAAAGCGATAACGGCCAACACTGCGGTCAGGTCGCGCAAGGACGATGCCTCAATAGTCGACAAGCCAGATCGCCGTGAAGTATAGCTTGACGGGCACTGAGGGGAAACGCGCGGAACGCATGCATCGCCGTGGGGCAAAGTCATGGCCCGACAACGATGCCGGGAATGGACGTGACCTAGCCAAATCCATGGCACGGATCCATGGCGGCATCACGATTGAATGCATTCGGGGATACTCGGCGAAAGCATTGCGTATCAAACGGTTAGCATCCCCTGATTGGCGCCGGGCTCGGCGCTCGCCCATGGAGAAATGGAATTTGCGCCCGACCAGATCGTTCTTGTTCGTGAGCATGCTGGTGGCGCTGTCGCTCACGCCGGCCATCGACCCGGACGGCAATGGCGCGCTTGGCGCACCTCCGACATTTACCGTCCCCGACTGGCGATTTGCGAAACTGCAATTTCGAGATTGGCGGCCCGCCGATTGGTATCCCGGGCGGCTCCACCGATCAGCGCGCCCTTACGGCCTTTCGAGACGCCACGGGCAGCGGCAGACGGCGCAGCAGCGCAGACGCGTCCATGCGGTCGGACGATCCTGGCACCGGTCCGGTCAGAGCTGGCATCAGCGCGGGCGAAGCTGGGCCCCGCAGGGAGGGGGCGCCCGGCAGCCGCAGCGGGGTCGCCACTTCCGCGGCCGCTCATGGCACGCGCGCGGCCGCAGCTGGCACGTTCGGGGACGCTCATGGTAGCGGAGCTGACATTTATGTGAGACAAGCAATGGAACCCGCGTGTCCGTGTTCGGCGGCCGGCGCGCGGCGATGAACAAGACGATGAATATGGAAACGGGATGACGGCACTTGGACACTGTTCGAAATAGGGAATGGAGGTTTCGTCGTGATTGGATTTAGATCAGTTCTCACCGCGCTGGCGTGGTGCGCGGTGGCCGCCGGCGGTTCGCTTGCGGCGCTCGGAGCGGCGCAAGCGGATACGCAAACCACCGGCAAACGAAACGGCGACGCCGTCAGTCATCCCCGACAGCTTGCACAAATACGCGTTCATGTGGCGGGCCGCTCATGGCACCAGCTCGGTCGCAGCTGGGGCGGCCGGACCCATCGCGCCGGGCGCAGCTGGCATCGGCCGGGCCGCAGCTGGGGCGGACACGCAAGCAGTCGCAGCTGGCACACCAGCGGGCGAAGCTGGCACAACAGGGGCCGCACCTGGGGCCGTGTCCACGTTCGTGGGCGGAGCTGGCACCAGAGCAGCCGGTCCTGGACCGGACATATTCCCGGCCGGACGTGGCGGCCCAGTCACCTCTCGGGCCGCAGCTGGCACCGCAGCGGGACCACCTGGAGCGGTCACCGCAGCGGCCGCAGCTGGCATCGCTCGGGACGAACCTGGGGCGGCCATCTGAGCGGCCGCAGCTGGCACCGTCCGGGACGCACCTGGTCGGGGCATACGCCGGGCCGCACCTGGAACCCGGTTCATCGCTCGGGCCGCAGCTGGCACCAGTCGGGCCGATCCTGGTCGGGCCACATCAGCGGCCGAACCTGGCGGCCGAGCCACTCCTCGGGCCGCAGCTGGCACCGCAGCGGACGGACCTGGACCGGTCATGTGCCGGGCCGGTCCTGGGGCGCCGCCGGTGGCGGCGGCGGGCGCGTCCATATCAGGGGACGCAGCTGGCATACCAGCGGGCGCAGCTGGGGCGGACACCTTTCCGGCCGCTCCTGGCACCGCAGCAGCAGAAGCTGGGGCGGGCATGGGTTCAACCGATCCTGGGTCACTGGCGGGCGTCACATCGGCGCGTCGTGGTGGACTCGCTAGGCCAGACGATCTGAACGAAAGCTTCGCGTCGGGCGGGCGGCATGTGAGACGCCCCCCGGCGCGGAACCGGTCAGAAAACAGAACCGGGGCCGGGCCGTTCCAAAGCGGTCCGGTCCCGGCTGTTTGACGCATCTAGCTTAGAATCCGGGTCTAGCTTAGAAACCGGGTCGGCGACGGCGCGGCCATCGTTGCGGCCGGCGGCGCTTTGCGAACGAGGTGGAACTAATGGCAATCAAGCCGCTGATGGTAATCGGGTTGGCCGCGACCGTTTGGTCGGGCGCGGCGGCGTTTGCTGCCGAAGCGCCGCCCACCGCCGCAGCCAAGCCGACCGGACCCGTGTCGTACAATCAGAAGTTCGTCGAAGGGCTCTACACTAAAATCGATCTCAACAACGAGATGACTGTGTTCGCGCATATCTTCGGCGGGCTGCCGGACAAGGTCGTCGTCTACCCGACAGAGAATTATTACTACTGGAGCTTCAACGCGAACGGCCGAACCATTTGGGGGAACGTGCGGCTTGACGCCGGCGACCGCGACAGCGGCGTCCTGCATCTGGGCTATTTCGAATACGACGAGAACGGCAAGTTCCAGGACTATGACGGCTGGGAGAAACGGATCACGGCCAAAGACGGCGTGACGGTCAAAAAAATCGCGCGCCTGACCTACACCGTCGCCTACAAGGGCAAGACCGTGACCTTCGAGCTCAACGACATCGGCATGGCGCCGCCCAAGAAGGCCAAGCTGCGCGCCGACGAGGTTTATGTCGGACCGGTATTCGACGAGTCCGGCGTCAAGTTCTTCCTCGTGTTCAACAAGACCGAGAACCACTTCGTCTACATCCTGAACGAGGACGGCGCGCCGCCGGAAACCTTCAAGGATTTCGGCAAACGCGTGGCAGTCGGCCGCCGCACCGGCTTTGCCTATTACCGCGACACCGCAAATACGCGGAAGGTCCTGGTCGCCATCAACGGCAACAACGCCCGCCGCAACAACTATTACGACGGCCCCTTCGACCAGCTCCCCGACAACTATGTCGACCAGACCAACATCAAGAAATATCTCGAGCTGGCCTACCCTTACGTGAAAGGGCGCATCAACAAGTACGGTGTCCTGACGGACCAGAAAGGCAGCCGTGTCGCGGTCGGCGCTTACTATGTCTACACCGAAGAAAGCGAGCTGAGCTTCGTGGACTCTTGCGTGAAGACGCACGGTCTGAAGTCGGCGAAGCTTTACGCTTGCATCGCGCCGGACAGCAAATAACGCCAATGCACGAGTAGTCGGGGGCGCGCTTGTGCTAGGGCTTTGACCCCGCGCCCTCTCGCTGCCTTTACTGACACATGACCGAGCGCGCCCGATCGCCCAGAAACGACCAAGACGCCAACCGCGCGACTAAACGTGCGACTGGTCGCCCGATCGACCGCGAGGGCGCGCCGTTCGACAACGTGCTGGCGGGCATTCATGTCGTCTCCAATCTGATCGGCCGGGCATACGATAGCGAGATCGCCGCGCGCTGGGATCTCAGCCTGCCCGAATGGCGCATCGTGCTGACGCTGATGCATCATCCGGGCGCCACCGCCTCGCAGATCACGAGCCTGTGGGGGATGGAAAAGATGGCGGTCAGCCGCGCCGCGAGGCGACTGGAGCGCGACGGCCGTGTGCGCCGGACGGTCCATGAAAGCGACCGGCGGCGTTATACCCTCGATCTAACCGCGGGCGGGCGCAAGCTCTACGCGCAGGTCGAGCCGGGCGCCACCGCGCGCTACCGCGAGATCGTCGACGTGCTCGATCCGGCCGAACGCGCGGCGCTACACAGTGCATTGGCGAAATTGACCGCGCGCATATCGGCACTGGGCGACTGACCGCAGCGGATGTGATCAGGCGGCGCGTGCCAGGTTCATTCCCAGCCAAAACCGGACGTTGCGGCACTTCAGAAGCGACCGCAAACTGACATCCAAATACCACCGGCCGGAGCCGTCCACCGCATCGTAAGCGGACCGAGTAGGTCGGCCAATTCCCGCCACGACTGGTGACCCTCGTCACTGACCCAGCGCAACCGGGTCGTTACTGTCGCGTCAACTCACGAGGCCAATGCCTCATTCTTTTGACAGGAACGACACCATGAAAACGCTAATCCTCACAGCCGCACTCACAGCCACCCTTGCCATTTCCACCGGCGCTGCTCACGCATCGACCAACGCCATGGAGGCTTCAGATTGGCAGCGCGTAAATTGTGCCACCGCGAACGCAGCCTATGGCAGCAGCACTCAGATTTGTCGGACCCGCAACCGGCGGATTTGTCGCCCTGGGCACAAGGGTGGCTACCAAATTTGTACGCATGTCACCGAAAGGTATTGCTTCGAGCGTCCGCAAATCCATCCGAATTCGCCGCACGGAAAACCGAAGGTGCCTGGCGTGTCTCGTTTCCAAAATCGGTAGACATCCTGGCGTTACGCGTGACGCGGATCACTGAAAACCTGATTTCATCAATCTAGGTCTAAGCCAAGTACCTGAACTGGGCATTGGCGACCTATGGAAACCAAAAGGACAAAGATCATGAAGAAGAACACTCTTATCGCGGCGGCGTTTGCCGCCATTTCCACCGTCGCCATGGCCGGTTCGCCAGCTTTCGCTACGGCCGTTTCGCCGGCTCAAGCTACGGCCGGTTCGCCGGCTTACGCTGACCTGCTCCCTTCACGGGCTATTGGGGGGATTGGCAGTTTCAACAAGGGGCCGTTCATAGAACACCCAAGAAAGGGGTTTATTGGCGGCCGTAAGGTGGGGCCCCGACTGACTACCCCGAAGGTCTGCTACGAGCGCAAACGCGTTGGGCCGCAGACCTATGTGACCGTGCGGCGCCCCTGCTGATACCTGGAGGACGGATAACCATCAGGCCGGCTGGGGACAACCGTTCCCAGCCGGTTTGTTTGTGGAGACAAGCGACAAGATACTGAGTTGCTATGCCAACCAATCGTGACTGATAGCGTTAGCCGCTCCGCAATGCCGCCTGCAGCTGGGAACCTGTATCGCGCACGCCCAGAACGGCATCAAACCGGAAGCCGAAATTCCACCACCGGTCAGACACGGACATTGCTGCAGTCGTGTCGAATGTCCCATTAGGATCAGAAGCAAACGCGCCCGTGACCCAGCGCCAATGTCCGCCACTGGGCGTAGAGCGGACATGAACCGCTGGAAAGCGCGCTTTCAGAGTGTTGCGTCGGCGGAAATTCGAACTGAGACACCACTCGACCGCCGGCCCGCATTGCAATTAATATCATATGATACTAGTTTGGAACTCCTCATCATCGCTCCGGCGGGGTTCGCTCATGCTCTCCTTGTTCTCGCGCAAGAAACGGCCGATGCATCTTGGTCGCTACCCGATGGAAAAAATCCGGCGGGTGGACAAGACCACCACGCTGATCACCGATCAGGTGAAGTCGGTGCCCAAGCGCGCCGGGTTTTTCGTACGCGCATTTTACGGCGATATCGGCGAGCGGGCCGGCGAGGAGATCAAGCGCTTCGTCACCAAATATCCCCTCAGCGCGGCGATGGGCCGGGTCCACTGGAAACAGGTGCCGCTCCACCGCGGCAAGCCCGCCCCCACCAAGGCACCGATCCCCAACGATCCCAAGGCGATGTCGGAGCATATCAAGGCGCTGTGCCATTTCCTCGACGCCGATCTGGTCGGGATATGCGAGATGCCCGACTGGGCCTGGTTCTCGCACGGCATGGACGGCGAGCCGATCACGACCCGGCACAAATACGCAATTGTGGTGGCGCTCGACCAGGGCTGGGACACGATGGAGGGATCGTCGGGCGACGACTGGATCTCCGGCGCGCAGAGCTATCGGGCCTATCTCAAGGGCTCGACAATCACCACCGTGACCGCCGACTATATCCGCCGGCTGGGCTACGAGGCGCAGTCGCATTCCAATGCCGATGGCGACGTCCAGCAGGTGCCGCTGATGCTGCTGGCGGGGCTGGGCGAACTCAGCCGCATAGGCGAGGTGATCCTCAACCCCTTCCTGGGGCCGCGCCACAAGACGGCGGTCATCACCACCGACCTGCCGCTGGAGCCCGACAAGCCGATCGACTTCAACCTCCAGAATTTCTGCGAGAAATGCCAGAAATGCGCCCGCGAATGCCCGGCGCAAGCGATCCCCTACGGTCCCAAGGTGCTCTACAACGGCTATGAGATCTGGAAGCCCGACGTCGGCAAATGCGTCACCTACCGGGTGACCAATCAGAAGGGCTCGGCCTGCGGGCGCTGCATGAAGATGTGCCCGTGGAACAAGGAAGGGCTGATGGCGCATCGGATCGCCATGTGGATGGCGATCAAATGGAAGTGGACGCATCCCCTCCTCATCTGGCTGGACGACCGGATGAAATACGGCGTGCGCAATCCCGTCAAGCGCTGGTGGCTCGATCTCGAGCGGGTTGACGACGAGGTCGTGCGACCGGTTTCCGGCACCAATGAGGGCGACCTGCATCTTGACCGCAAGCAGCGCAGCACCCGGCCGCTTGCCGTCTATCCGCCAGAACGTCTGCCTCGCGCCGACCAAATGGAAGCGGTTCCCCTCGACCGCAAGCAGGGGATCGCTGACGGAGCCGAGGCAGAGCGGAAACTAAGAGAGTTGAAGTCCGGCCAGGTCGGCGGCTGAGCGCCGACGCATTCTGCGGGATCGGCCCGAACGCATATCCAGCATCACCGCGCCGCCGGGCCGATCACGACCGAAATCGTGCGCGGCACCTTGGCCCGCACCACGCGAAGACGCACGCGGTCGCCGACCCGCATGGTTCCGATGCGGCTGCGCAAACCACCGGCATCGCGCACCCGCGCGCCGTCCACGGCGACGATGAGGTCCCACTGGCGAATACCGGCGCGCGCCGCGGCGGTGTTTGGCTGAACCTCGCGGACCACCGCGCCAGGACCGATCGGAACACCAATCTGCCGGGCCACCGCCGGCGTGAGATCCTGGATGACGACGCCAAGCCGGCCGCGCCGGATGTTCCCGTAACGCAGGATCTGGTACATCACTCGCCGGGCCATGTTCGTCGGGATCGCGAAACCGATTCCCGTCCCCCCGGTGCGCCGGCCAATGATCGCGGCATTGATGCCGACCACCCGGCCCCGCAAATCGACCAGCGGTCCTCCCGAATTGCCGGGATTGATCGAGGCGTCGGTCTGGATGTAGTTCTCGTAGCCGCGCGGGCTGAGGCCGGTCCGGCCGAGGGCGCTGACGATACCCATGGTCACGGTCTGACCGAGCCCGAAGGGATTGCCGACCGCCAGCACATAATCGCCGACCTGAAGCTTGTCGGAATCGCCGAGCGGCAGCGCCGCCAGCCCACTCGCACGAATTTGCAGGACTGCAATATCGGTGCCGGCATCGGACCCGATCACGCGGGCACGCAGCACACGGCCGTCTTTCAGGCGAACCAGGATCTGATCGGCGCGGCGGACAACATGGTGGTTCGTCAGCACGTAGCCGTTCTTTGCATCGACAATGACGCCCGAGCCGATCCCGGCGACGCGGCGCTGGCTGCTCGACGGACCTCTTTCCGACTCGCCTTCACTCGACCCGCCGCCGCGTACCCGGCCACGGGTCGCTATATTGACGACCGCCGGCGTCACCCGGTTCACCAGCGGTGCCAGCGATGGCACGCCGCCGCGGCGCGACGCCGGAGGTGCGGCCTGGGCCGCCGCCTGCGTGGCCAAGCCCAGGACAACGAGCAAGGCGGCAAAACCCGCCAGTGGCGCGTTCAGCGCCATGGCGCGGCTTTTCCGTGCAAGGCTTGCCGGATCCGGTCGTTGCACCGATTGATCAATGCATTCGTGGTGATTTGAGAAAGTCATTCCGATTACCCGATACGACCCCCAGCCGAATCGGCTCACCGTCGCGCCACAATGTGAGGGCGATTTCACTCCCCGCCGTGCCAAGCGCCCAGATGCTGCGAAAAAGGTCGGCCAGATCGCCAACCGGCGCGCCGCCGACCTCAACCACGACATCGCCGACGCGCACACCGGCCCGGTCGGCCGGTCCGCCCTCGGCAAGGCCGACCACGACCTGGCGTTCTTCGGCCTCCGCAACGTAAAAGCCAAGCCAGGGCCGGGCCGGGCGATCGGCCGCCGCGCCGTTCTTGAGGTCATCGAGGATGGGCGGCAGCAGATCGATCGGCACGATCATGTTTCCGTCGACGCGCGCTTCGCCGCCGCGCGCATTCTGGACGAACAGCGAGCCGATACCCTGCAGCTCGCCCGATGGGCTGATCAGCGCGGTGCCGCCCCAGTTGGGATGGGCCGGCGCGGTGAAGATCGCCTCGTCGAGCACGTATTCCCAATAGCCGGCGAACTCGCGCTTGGACACGATCTTGGTCTGCAGGGCATGCCGCGATCCGCCCGCGCCGGCCACGACGACGTCGTCGCCCACGCCGCAGCCCCGCGCACTGCCGAACGGCAGGGCCGGCACGCCCAGACGCCCCAGCGCCTGAACCAGACCGAAGCCGGTGTCGTAATCGTAGGCGACGACATGACCGCCCACGGCGCCGCCGTCATTGGATACAAGCCAGACCGTGGACGCCTCGGTGATCAGGTAACCGATCGTGAGGACAAGGCCGTTGTCGTCGATGGCGACGGCGTTGCCGGCGCGCTCGGTGCCCAGAATCGAGGCCGTGAAAGCGTCCGCGGGAATCTCCGCTCGCAATTCGAGCACCGAGGAAAGCGCTGTTTCCAAGTCATAGGAAAGGCCATCCGCGCGCGGACGAACCTCTTCGGGGAACTCCCAGTCGCTGCTGTCGGTCATTTCAAACTCATCAATCTGCGCGGGCATGCGCTCCCGACCGCCCCAGAACAGTTGAGCGCAGGAGACCGGCGAAGACAACAGGCTAGGGTGAAAATGGGGCGGAAGGTAGGCGCAAAGCCGCCCATCAGAACGACCGGAAGCCGCGACTTGGCGCCTGGTATCCGTAGAGCCACCTGGTGGTCCCGGAATGCATGTTGCGCACGGTATGGTTCGCGCCGCCCGGCACGAATAGCTCGTCGCCAGTCATAACGTCAAATCGCTGGATGTCACCGTCGATGTCGACTTCGATTTCGAGACGGCCGTCGAGAACCACGATCAACTCGTTGGTTTCATGCACAAAGTCCCGCCATTCCTTGTCCGGCGGATCGGCGATCCGATCGCAGGTATATCCCCGCCGCCCCCAGTCCATGCCGACCGACATCGGATTGACCGGGTAGGCCCATTTGTTGCGCGCGATCAGCTCGACCGGCGCTTCATGGGGAGAGACGGGCTCGGTGCGCACCACTGGTACCAGGGTGCTGTTGCGGCGGCGCGAGCGTCCGGGCGGGCGGGCGATCATCGTCAGCACCTGATTGCTACGGGCAGGCACATACAGTCCATGGGCAAATGTTAGTCGTCAAAACCCAAACGTCAAACTAACAACACTTGGTCCGACGACACCAAATCGAGATTGCAGCGGCAGTTTACCACGACGATGTGTGCGGGTGCAGATCGGCGGCCAGGCATTGTCACCCGGCGGCCATGCGGGCATCATCGCGTCATGGAGCGGAGATGGGCCGGCGGCGGCGTCTTCCGCATTGAAACGGGAGTTCGGTGTCGATGCGGTTCCCGAGGCTATTCGGCGGGGGGTCCGGGGCGAGACTCCGGCTGGTCGAGCGTCTTTGGGCGCTCGCCATCCTCGTCCTCGCCATCGGCGTCCGCTACTGGGACCCCGCACTTGTCGAGATCCTGCGCTACAAGCAGTTCGACGTCGCCCAGGTCCTGAAACCCTCCAAGACGCCGGCCTTCAAGATCACCATCGTGGAGATCGACGAGGAGAGCCTCGCTAGCATCGGTCAATGGCCCTGGCCGCGAACGGTGATCGCCGATTTGATCTTGAAACTGCGTGCTGCGGGGGCCGTCGTGATCGGCTTCGACGTGATCTTCGCGGAGCCCGATCGCACCTCGCCGGCTCTGTTTCTGAAGACGCTGCGCGGCCTCGAACCGGATCTTGTCAAGGTGCTTATGCGCTTGCCGGACAATGACGCGGTGATGGCGACCGCGATGGGGCAGGCATTGGTCGTGCTTGGCCAATCAGGCTTTGAGCGCGCCGGCCTCAAGAGCGCGACCCCGCCTCGGACTGCGCCCCACGGCGAGCGGGGCACGGATCCGCGGCCCTACTTGCTCAACTTCCCGGGATTGATCCGCAACATCGCGCCGCTGGAGAAGGCGGCGCGCGGGGTCGGCATGATCACCGTCAAGCCCGAGTTGGACGGCATTACTCGGCGTGTGCCGCTGGTCAGCCGGGTCGGCGAGGACATCTTACCCTCGCTAGCGGTTGAGATGCTGCGCGTGGCTACCGGCGGGCGGGCCTACGCCACCGACACGGGACCAGCCGGGCTCACCGGCCTTATTCTCCGCGGCGTTCGCGGGCAGGTGAAAGTACCCACCGACCGCGACGGCCACTTCTGGATCCACTTCCGCAAGAGCGACCGCAGCCGTTATGTCTCAGCCATGGACGTGCTGTCGGAAAAGGCACCGCGGGCGCTTCTGCGCGGCAAGCTCGTCCTGGTCGGTGCCTCGGCGGTTGGCCTGCGCGACATCAAGGCAACGCCACTCGAAGCGGCCATCCCGGGGGTCGAGGCCCAAGCCTTCGTCATCGAGAACATGATATCCAAAACTTTCCTGACCCGGCCCTTCTGGACCACGGGCGCGGAGATCGTGCTCACGGCGCTGATCTCGCTGCTGTTGATCTTAGTCGTGCCGCTGCTCGGCCCGATCCGCTCGCTCATTATTGGCTTCGTCGGAGTAGCGGTGAGCGCTGGCGGGTTCTGGTACGCCTTCGCCGAAAAGGGCCTGCTGCTCGATCTGACCTTCCCGGCGGCCACCACTTTTGCCGTCTACGCTGTGCTCGCCTATATGAACTACGTCGGCGAGGAGCGTTCCAAGCGCCAGGTACGCTCCGCCTTCAGTCGCTACATGTCACCGGCCCTCGTCGAGCAGCTCGCAGAACAGCCAGAGCGCCTCGTCCTCGGCGGCGAGACCAAGGAATTGAGCATCCTCTTCTCCGACATCCGCGGCTTCACGACGATCTCCGAGGGGCTCGACGCGGCTGCACTGACCGGGCTCATTAACGATTATCTGACGCCGATGACCGGGGTAATCCTCGAAAATAACGGCACCATCGACAAGTATATCGGTGACGCAATCATGGCGTTCTGGAACGCGCCTCTCGACGATCTGCACCACGCCGCGCACAGCTGCCGCGCCGCACTCGGCATGCTGGAGGCGCTGAAGACATTCAACGCGGAGGGCGTCGAGCTGGCCGCGTCGGGTGGACGGCCGCATATTCCGATCAAGATCGGCATAGGCATCAATACCGGCCAGTGCTCGGTCGGCAATATGGGATCGATGCAGCGCTTTGATTATTCAGTGCTGGGCGACGCGGTGAACCTCGCCGCGCGGCTGGAAAGCGCCACCAAAGAGTACGGCGTCGAGATCATCATCGGCGACAACACGCAAGCGCTGGTGCCCAATCTCGCGACCATGGAGCTGGACTTGGTGAAGGTGAAAGGTAAGACCGAGGCCTCGCGGATCTTCGGCCTGTTCGGCGATGAAACTTATGCTGCATCGCCCGAATTTGCCAAGCTCAAGGCGCGCAATTACGACATGCTGACGGCGGCGCGCGACGAGAAATGGGCCATACTCGGCAGTCTGATCGCCGAGTGCCGCGGTCTCGCCGATGGACGGCTCGACGGATACTACAACATCTTCCAAAAACGCATGAAATCGCACGCGGCCTGATCCGGCCGGCGCCATCTCTGAGCACGCCTCAGGTCGGCAGGCGCCAGGAGATCACGGCGTTTTTGGCCCCGGCAGGCCCAATGTCGATGGGGTCAACTGCCCCAGCGTGAAATGGAGCCGGTAGACAGCCAGCGCCGCATCGTAGCGCGCTGCGGTGTGCTGGAGGCGGGCCCGGTTCAACTCAGTCTCGGCGTCGAGCACGTTGATCACGGTCTCCTTGCCCGCGGCGCGTAACCGCCTGCGCGCTCGGAACACAGCCTCCGCAATATTGATCGCATTTGCCAGCAGCTCTTCGCGCTGGCGTTCGGTGCGCAGCCGGTGCCAGGCGATGCGCGCCTCGTCGGCGACTTCGCGGTGCACGAAGCGGTGATCGTTCTGTGCCGCCGCGCGCAGGCGCGCCGCCTTGATCACGCGGGACTGCGTCGCAAAGCCATTGAACAGTTCCCAGGTCATTTTTACCAGGAAGGCGTAGTCGCTCCGAATACCGGGGATACCATCGACGCTGCTGTCGCGCCGCCCCTCAATTACCAAGTCAATACGCGGGAAGAGCGGCGACGCTGCGGCCCGGCGGCGCTGATCGGCGATGTCGATCTCGCGCGCCGCTTTTTTTAGGCTCGGGTTGTCGGTCTTGGCCTCGCTCAGCGCAAGCTCAAGCGTTTTGGGCAGTGTAGTCGCCGGCGGCACGGGGTCGCGCATGAGACCCGTGCGCGGCGTGTGGCCGAAAACCTGGATGTAGCGCGATGTCGCAGTGTGCTGGTCGCCCTCGACCTGGACGCGCAGCGTCTTGGCTAACTGGAGCCGCGACTTCGATTGCAGCACGTCGACCGTGAGCCCCGAGCCACGCCGGACCCGCTCATCCTCCAACCGCAGTTGCCGCATAATGATTTGTTCGCTCAGCCGCGCAAGCTCCAATAACTTTCCTTGCCGCAGCACATTGAGGTAGGCGGTGATCCCCCGGAACAACGTCTGCTGCCTCTGCGCCTCGTGCTCAAGCCCCGCGGTTAGCCGCCGCAGCCGTGCCTGACTGAGGTTCGCGTCTTTGCCGAAACCGTCGAACACGTTCAAGCGGAGTTCGCCGCCGACTGAGTTCGTCCCACCGCGAAACGGCTTGCCCGGCGAGGAACGGCGCGCCGGGCTGTCGACATACGCATGGCCGATATTCCCATCGATATTCACCCGCGGGAAATACGGTCCCCATGCTTCGCGGACGCCGGCCGCGGCGGCCTTAACGCGCTCTTGCCCGGCAAGCAATCGCGGGTGCGTTCGGAGCATGTGTACCAGTTCGTCATTGAGGCTGCCCGCTCCGGTTTGCTCGGCGATCCGCCGGCCGGCACGCGATCCGCGGTGCTTTGCGGCGCGGCGTGAAGGCCGGACGACCTTCCCGGCTGCACGGCGCTTGGCGGCGGCCAGGTGGACAAGCCCGCTCGTGTGCCAGGCATCGGCAACTTTTACTATCGATGATTGTGGAAATGCAGCGGCCGGGCCGGTCCCGACCAAGGCGGCAAGGACAACGCCCAGTGATGCCCGGCAAACTGCGCGCACAACTACCCGGGCCGAAACTGGCCGTCCCTGAACTGCGCCGCCGATCGCTTCAGTAGCTCGGCGGTCGCGCAGATCGTTCCCGATACCAGAGCTCAAATCCCGCCCCCCTCTTGCGCGGCTTGAAATGCCGTTCTGAGGCCGTATTGCCTGGATATGTTCTACCCATTGGCAAAAGCGTACACGACTGTGACTGGACGGCCAACAAATTAACCTTTGCAGTCATTCATCATAGTCACGGGAGTACTAATTTGGCACAATAAGTTCGTATTACAAAATGACTTTGCCGACTGGCGTGAAACACTAGGGACCGGGGTAGCGCGTTGAGTGCTGACGGAAACGGTGGCCCGTTTACCATATTCAGTCCCACGGTCGACGGGTCTGATGCGCTTGGGTCAAATGCGGGCGTCGTGGTTCTCGACGCCGCGGCCGCCAGCCGGATCACGGTCCCCTTCGATGCCCTTCTGCTGACCGCCGAATGCACACGCGACGGCGACGATCTGGTGCGGACCGCCCAGAACTGCGCGCCATCGGTGATAGTGGACGGCAACGGCGCATTAATCTACGACGCCAATGGGGCTGCACCCGGCTATACCGTCCTCGCCAGCGCGGGCGCGGATGCGGTCCAGGCAAGCGATGCGCAGTCTCAGCCGCTGACGTTAGGATGCGCAGCGCCGATCGGATTGATCGCGTCAGGCCGACGACCAGGCCAGATGGCGGCGAATGGTTAATGCCTGTTAACAGATCCGAAACCGGTCGCTCGACAGACTGGCACGTAACGACGACCAGGCAACAACGACGCCCGATTTCGGGCGGCGGGCGGACCCTATGAGCGACGACGCGACAGCCAGAGATGAAGGCGGGGCCGGGCGTGGCTGGCTGCGGCCGCTGCTGAAGCCCTTGCGCCCGATCTTCGCCGAGATCGCGGCGACCTCGCTGTTCATTAATATTCTGGCCCTCGCGGTGCCGGTCTTCGTGCTGCAGGTCTATGACCGCGTGGTGCTCTATGCCGGCTTCACGACGCTGCAGGGTCTGGCAATCGGGATGATGGTCGCAATCGTCTTTGATTTCATTCTGCGCCAGTCGCGCAGCCGCCTCTTGCAGCGCGTGGCGCTGCGCTTCGATCTGGCGATGGGCCAGCGGCTGTTCGACAAGCTGCTCGCGGTACCGCTGCGCACGCTGGAGAGCCGGACGGCAGCCTACTGGCACGCCCTCTTCCGCGACACTGAGACCGTCCGCAACGCTTTTTCCGGCGGCACGGCGGTGCTACTGGCGGACCTTCCTTTTGCAGTGATCTTCCTGGCCTTCATGTTTGTGATTGCCCAGCCCGTGGCCTGGGTGATCCTGCTGATGCTGCCGGTCTTTCTGTTTGTTGCCTGGCGTGCGGCGTCGGTGCTGCGGCGGGCGAGCACGGCCGAGCGGGCGGTCGGATACGGGCGCGACGCGCTGGTCACCGAGCTCATCGCGGGGCGAACGACCGTGAAGGCGCTCGCGACCGGCCCTGCCCTGCGGCCGCTCTGGGAGGACCGGCAGACCGGAGCGATCGAGCACGCCATCGACCGCGGCGGCAAGACCGACCGCTACGTCAATATGAGCACCGGCCTCACAGTATTCACGACCGTGCTGCTGACCACAGTCGGCGCCATTTCCATTGTCAACAAGGAGCTCACGATAGGTGCTTTGATCGCCGCCAACATCCTGAGCTTCCGTATTGTGGGGCCTTTCCAGCAGCTGGTCGGCAACTGGCGCAACATGATCTCGGCCAGAGATGCGGCGGTCCGGCTGGGTGAGGCCTTCACGCTTGCCGAGGACCGCCAAGCCGACGCGGTCTCCGCAGACCGGCCCAAAGGCAAGTTGACCTTCGAGGACCTCACCTTCGGCTACACCGAAGACGGCCCGCCCGCAGTCGACCAGTTGAACGTCAAGATGGGCCCTTCCGGCATGCTCGGCATCGTCGGCAAGAACGGCAGCGGCAAGAGCACGCTGCTCAAGCTCGCCCTCGGGCTTTATGCGCCCGGCAAGGGCCGCGTCCTCCTCGACGACGCCGATATCGCGCAGTATGGCCGCGCGCAGCTCGCCGAGTGGATCGGTTACGTGCCCCAGGAATGCGTGCTCTTCGCCGGCACCATCCGCAGCAACCTCGCCCAGCGCGACGCGCTCGCCGGCGACGAGGAGATCGTGCGCGCCGCCAAGACGGCGGGCTTACATAGCTATGTAATAGACCTGCCCGACGGCTACGACACCGATATCGGGGAAGCAGGGGCCCGCCTCTCGGCGGGGATCCGCCAGCGCATCGCCGTCGCCCGCGCGCTCGTGGGCGACCCGCCGATTGTTCTCCTGGACGAGCCTTCGAGCAATCTCGACCGCCAGGCCCAGGAAGAGCTCACGCGCTCACTGGCCACGCTCGCGCGCGACCACACGATCCTCGTCGTCACTCATAGCCAGGTCCTTCTGACGGCGTGCAACAACATCATGGCGATGGAGAACGGCAAGCTCGCCATGGCCGGACCCACCGCCGAAGTGCTCGGCCGGCTCTTCCCCAACCCGCCGACGCCGTTTCCGGAGAAGCGAAGCGCATGACGAGCCCCGACACGCACGATGCGGCCCCGCAAGAGCGGACCGCACCTCCCGCGCGGCGCGTAAGGCGCGGACCCGCGACGCCCTCGCTTACCATCGCCGCGGAGGCGCGGCCCGGCATCGCGAGCCTGATTGGCAAGCGTAAGGGCATCGCGATCGGCCGCATTGCCATGGTCTTCGTGATCGCCTTCTTCCTGTGGGCCAACTTCGCGCGCCTCAACGAAGTGGCGAGCGCACCAGGCGAGGTCGTCCCGCAAAGCAGCGTCAAGGTCATCCAACATTTGGAAGGCGGCATCATCCGCAGCATCCATGTCGAGGAGGGGAGCATCGTGAAGGCGGGCACGGCGCTGGTCTCGCTCAATCTCGGCGCGGGCGACCTCAACCCGGCGGGGCTTCGCGCCCAGCTCGATGCGATGCTGCTGAAGCGGGCGCGCCTGTCTGCGGAAGCCGACGGCACCAGGCTCACCTTCGATCCGGTGATCGCCAAGCGTCGCAACGATGTAGCTCGCAGCGAACGGCGGGCATTCCTGGCGCGGCAGCGCGAGCTTGCGAGCGCGCTGAGCGCCCTGGGCTCGCAGGTGGTGCAGCGCGAGCGCGAGGTCCGCGAGCTGTCGGCCAAGCGCCGCACCATCGCGACCGATCTCAAGCTGGCCCGCCAGGCTTTCGCGATGTCGCTCTCGCTGGTGTCGCAGGGCCTGACCTCGAAGCTCGAACATCTGGAGCGCCTGCGGATTGTCCGCCGACTCGAAGGCGAATTGTCGGTGCTGGAGGAATCGGTGCCAAAGTCGGAGGCCGCGCTCAAGGAAGCGCGCGGAAGGCTGGAGGAGATCAATTTGCGCTTCCGACGCGCGGCTTCGGAAACGCTAGCGGAACTCGAAGGCGAGATCGCTCGCGTACAAGAGCTTTTTGCGCGCGCCACCGACCAGAAGCGCCGGACCGAGATCAAAAGCCCGATCACCGGCGTGGTGAAGAACTTGCGCTATCACACGATCGGCGGTGTGGTGAAGCCGGGCGATCCGATCATGGAGATCGTGCCCACCGATGATTCGCTGGTGATCGAGGCGCGCTTGAGCCCGACCGACCGGGGCTACGTGAAGGTAGGACAACCCGCGATCGTCAAGATCAGTACCTACGAATACATCCGCTACGGGGGCCTCGAGGGCAGTGTCAGCCACATCGCCGCCGATGCTAACGATGCGCGCAGCGGCAATCCCTACTTTCGCGTAATCATCAAGACCAAGCACGCCTATCTGGGCGAAGGGGGCGTGAAGCTGCCGATCACGCCGGGCATGCAGGCGACCGTCGACATTCGCACCGGCGAGCGCACGGTGATGCACTATCTGATGAAACCGGTGCTGAAGCTTAAGAGCGAGGCGTTCCGCGAGCGTTAGTCTCTGTCCGCTGCCTACTGTGCAAGGGCGTTTTGCCGCGCCACGACCTCGGCCACCTCAAATTCGACAAGCACCGCGCCGCGCTCGGCGATCATCTGCACTTTGAAAGTCACGTAACCGCGGTCGTCGCGGGTGCTCGACGGGCGGGATTCCAGGCATTCGAGCTCGACCCGAACACGGTCGCCCGGCTCGACAGGCTCGGGGCATCGAAGATAGGCAAGCCCCGGCGAGCTCATGCCATGGCCGCGCAAAAAGCCTGCACGGATCAGATAGCTGAAACAGAGGCACAGCGTGGCGAGATCTGGAAACATCTCGCGCCCGAGATCGGGGTCCCGGCCTTCATAGGCGCGCACCGGCACCGGGCCGTGGCGTTCCACATAGGCCAGCAAATCCTCGCGCGTGATCGTCAGTGGCTCGGTGACGAACCGGTCGCCGACACGGTAATCGTCGAAACAGCTGACCTCATCGAAGCGACGCAGGGCCATGGGCTCTATTTCGAGCAGTCGATGCAGCGCGGGCTCGTCGGATCGATGTCCAGCCGCGCGGCCGGGATCTCGTCGCCGCATTCCACACAATAGCTGTACTCTCCGGCCTCGAGCCGGGCGAGGGCCGCCTTGATCCGCAGTCCGCGGACCTGACGGCGAACTTCGGTGGCCTGGGCCATCGCCTGCACCTGCAGCGCATCCATGCGCGACAGCCGCCCGACGCTTTGCTGGTCGAGTTCGACCGGCCGGCGTTCATCTGCCGCCGCGGCGCTGATAGTGATCAGCTCGGCCTGTTCCAGCTCCAGCGCGGCCTTGATGGCGGTGAGATCGAGATCGGTTCGCGACGACATGGCTATATAGTCTACACTAGGCCCCGCGATCAGGGGAAAGTTCGCGTACGGGACGCCGCTTCCCGCTTGAACCGTGCGCCACAATACTCTAGCCAATCGACACATGGCCGGCTTTGATCTCGACGACTATCTGACCCGCGCGTTCGCTGAGCATGACGAGGTGTTCCACGCGACCCAGAGTGTTGCCCGCGTGGGGCTGGCGGTGCTCGTTGAGCGCTGCGCCGAGACCCTAAGCCACGGCGGCAAGTTGATGTTCTTCGGCAATGGCGGCAGCGCCGCCGACGCTCAGCATCTGGCAACCGAGCTCACCGTGCGGTTCAGCCAGGACCGGGCACCGCTGGCGGCGCTGGCGCTGACCACGGACAGTTCCGCACTCACCGCGATCGGCAACGACCTCGGATTCACGCAGCTCTTCGCCCGGCAAATCCAGGCGCTCGGCCGTCCGGGCGACGTGGCGATCGCGATCAGCACATCAGGCCGCAGCGCCAATGTGATCGAGGGATTGAAAGCGGCGCGGGCGTTGGAGATCACCGCTGCCGGCCTGGGCGGCGGCGACGGAGGCGATATGGTTGGCCTTGCCGATCCGCTGCTCATCGTGCCCTCGACGAACACCGCGCGGGTACAGGAGATGCACATCATGCTGGGCCAGATGCTGTGCGGGGCGCTCGAACAAAGACTTGGCCTGGTGTGACGGTCGGACCGGCAGGATGACTGGACGCTCCGACCTCGCCGCGCTCATTGAAGCGTTACCGAACGCCAAGGTCTTGGTCGTTGGCGATCTCATGCTCGACCGGTTCATCGACGGCGAGGTCGACCGCATTTCGCCCGAGGCTCCGGTCCCAGTGATGCGGGTGAAGAGCGAAACGGACATGCTGGGCGGGGCGGGCAATGTCGCCCGCAATCTGGCCGCGCTCGGCGCCACGACGCATTTCGTGGCGGTGGTCGGCAATGACAAGATCGGCAAGACGGTGACAGCGCTCGCGGGCGCGCTAAAGGGCCTGCGGGCGGATCTGATCGTTGACCGAAACCGGGAAACCACCCTCAAGACGCGGTTTGTCGTCGGACGCCAGCAGGTTCTGCGCGCGGACCGCGAGAGCGGCCACCCGGTCGTCGGCGACGTCGAGGCCGAACTGATCCGGCGGGTGACCCGGGGTCTGAAAACATCGAGCGTCGTGGTGCTCTCCGATTACGGCAAGGGCACGCTGACACCCAAAGCGATCGGCGCCATCGTGGCGGCGGCACGAAAGGCCGGGCGGCCGGTGCTCGTCGATCCCAAGGGGCACGATTACGGCCGCTATCGCGGCGCCCGGCTGATCACGCCCAACCGCAAGGAATTGGCCGAAGCAACCAAGCATACAACTGACGACGAAGACAGCATTGTTGGCGCGGCGCGGCGACTCGCTAAAGGCTGCGGCATCGAGGCCGTGTTGGCGACCCGCGGACCCGACGGCATGACCTTGCTTGACGGCAAGAAAAAGCCGCAACATCTGGCCGCTCAGGCGCGCGAAGTCTTCGACGTCTCCGGAGCAGGCGATACGGTGATCGCGGCCGTCGCCGCGGCGCTGGCGGTGGATGCGCCGCTGGTGGAGGCCGCCCGCCTGGCCAATATCGCGGCGGGGATCGTCGTCGGCAAGGCCGGAACCGCGGTCGCCAGCCGTGACGAGATCGCGGCCGCGCTGTTGCGCCAGGATC
>DATKZM010000044.1:0-6237 GCA_035527975.1 Alphaproteobacteria bacterium
CCTCCGGTGACGGCGCCAGAGCGTTCCGGCTTCGGCCGAGCCATGATCGAGACCGTGGTTGGCCAGGCGCTGGAGGGCGATGTGAAGCTGTCGTTCCCAGCCACTGGAGTGCGCTGCGTCATCGTGATCCCGGCGGCGCAAGTTGCCTCCTCTCCCTAGACCCGCGAGACCGGGGCTCAATCAGACGTGAACTACCGTGCGTGCAAGTTGAATTGCCCTTGTGTTCCATAGCCCTTACCTCCAAGGAGGACAGAAGCGCGGGGTGAGGCCCGTGCCATCGACGTTCTATGCGTCGAGAGGGACCGAGGAGACTTAGGAATGCTGACACGGCGACAGATCGCTCTGGGCGCCCTTGCCGCCGGCGCGGTTGGGGTGACGGCCATCGCAATGCGTTCCATCGGCGGCCGGGCCAGGGCCGCCACGACCGGCAAGTTCGAAGTCAACTACACGCCGGCCGAATGGCGGAAGCTGCTCACGCCCGATCAATATGCTGTGCTGCGTGAGCAGGACACCGAGCGGCCTTTCACCAGCCCGCTCAATCATGAGAAGAGGAAAGGCACCTTCACCTGTGCCGGCTGCGACCTGCCGCTTTTCGCCTCGGAGACCAAGTTCGACAGCGGCACTGGCTGGCCGAGCTTCTATGAGCCGATCGAAGGCGCGATCGAAAAAGACACGGATTACACCTTTGGCTTCGTCCGCGACGAAGTCCATTGCCGCCGCTGCGGTGGCCACCAGGGTCATGTCTTCAATGACGGCCCGAAGCCAACGGGTTTGCGCTACTGCATCAACGGCGTCTCCCTGAAATTCGTCCCGGCCTAGCGAATCGCTTAGGCCTGAGCGACAGCACCATTTGATCCGTTCTCGATAAATCGAGTCTAATAGCAACCTGTCGCTGCACCGGTGCCTAACGCTACCGGCTGTTCGTAGGTAATTCCCGCAAGCCCTTGATCGGTATCAAGGCTCCGCCTGCTGTTTCCTCTCATGCTTGGCGCCAAGGTTCCCAGCTCGCCAGGCAAATCGGGGAGGAATGCATGCTGCTGCCGATCGTCACCAGGCCCTCGACGTCACTCTGTTCGAGGGCTTGCAATTTCCTGGTGGTGATTAGCTTTTGCCTCGGCTTGTCAGGTCTTGCCGTTGGCCTGGCTCGTGCTGAGGACGGACTTCAGCCGGGAGAGGGCTATGTCACGCGCTTCTCTGGCACCACGACGGAGAGCGGCAAGGCCGTCATCGATACCGGCGGGACCGTCGGCAGCATCGTCGACCTGCGCAGTCCGGCGCAGCCGCCGCGGGGTCAACACTGGTTGAACGAGCCTCAACGCAATCCGGTCACCGCCGGCGATGTCGGGCAGGTGTTCGGCATCGCCCTCGATGAGGCCGTGGCCCCGAACGTCTACCTGACCGCCACCTCTGCCTTCGGCCTACATCGCACTGCGGACAATGCCGATTGGATGGCCGGCATGTGGGGCCCGAGCGCCAGTCCGGGCGCGGTGTGGAAGCTCGATGCGACCGATGATTACCGTCCCAGCCTGTTCGCCACCATCGCCCTCGACGGCAGGCTGAACACGGGCGCCGCCCTCGGCAACATCGCTTACGACAAGTGGAACGAGCAGCTCTTCGTCTCTGATCTCGAGACGGGAATGATCCACCGTCTCGGCCTTGATGGCGCCGATCTCGGCTATTTCGATCATGGCACGACCGGCCGCGCCGCCTTCCTCGACGTTTCGGGTGGAGCGCAATCCTCACTGCCGCAAATTGCCTTCGACCCGAACAGCGCCGCCAGGATCAAGGATTGCCCCGGCGGGGACTTCGTCAAGACGCCGGATTGTTGGCACTTCGCCGACTTCCGCCGCAGGGTGTGGGGCGTCGGCGTGCGCCAGAACGCCGAGACTGAAGAGGTTCGGCTCTACTACGCCGTTTGGAGCAGCCAGGCGCTTGGCAGCAAGGACTTCGCTAGCGCCAGCGATGACGAGAAGCGCAATTCACTGTGGTCGGTCGCCATCGGCAAGGATGGCTCCTTTGACGCGAAAAGCGTGAGACGAGAGTTCTTCCTACCCGACTTCTTCGTGGACCCCGCCGACATTGCGCGCGCCGGCAAGAGCAATCCCGTTAGCGACATCGCCTTTCCCGATTGCGCCGAGCAAAACGTCATGCTGCTCGCCGAGCGCGGCGGCGTGCGCAATCTCGGACTCGACGTGGAAGAACCCTTCGCCACCCCGCATGAAGCGCGCGTGCTGCGCTACGAGCTCGACGACAAGGGGGCCTGGCAGTTGCAGGGCCGCTACGACGTCGGCTTCTATGACCGCAAGACCGACCGCGAGCCATTCGTCCGCGCCAACAGCTCTGGCGGCGTCGACTTCGATTACGGCTATTCAATCGAGTGGACCATCGATCTCGAGAAGCCGGACCAATTCGTCTGGATGACCGGGGATTCGCTCTGTTCGCCGTTGGCGCCGTGCTTCGTTCCGGACAGCGGCTTCCTGGAGGACGGCTCTCACGTCCATGGCGCGCAAGGCACGCCCGAATTCGCCTATGAGGAGCTGCTGCCAGCTGCGGCGATGCAGCCCTATCCGACCGCGGGTGAGGCCTATCCCGCCAATGGACCGTTGCAGTCCTGGATGATCGACGCCGACATCAATGTCGATGCCAGCGGCAAGGTGATCATGGAGTCGCTGACCAAGAACGATGCGACCAAGATCGGCGACATCGAGATTTACGAGCTGTGCGCCGCCGAAGGCGAGGCGCCACCGGTCGAGGGCCAAGAACTCGAGGTCGTCGAGCCGCCGATCGTCGAGCTGCCGCCGGAGGTGGAGGAGCCGCCGATCATCGAGCTGCCCCCAATCGACGAGGGGCCAGATCTGGAAAAGACCAAGACAGGACCCGCCGAATGCGTGGAAGGCGACATCTGCACCTTCACCATCACCATCACCAATAACGGGCCAGGAACTTGGGATGGCCCGCTATGGGAGGTGGATACCCTCCCGCCCGGTGCCATCCTTTGGGACTACGCCCCGCAGCCAGACTGGATCTGCAATCAGGCAGGACAGGCGGTGTTCTGCACCAATCTCTGGGTCACGCTCGCCCCCGGAGACTTCGTCACCCTCACCATCGACGTGCTCCTGCCCTTCGGCATTGCCGGGCAAGTCATTGAGAATTGCATCGCTGACATCTGGCTTCCGTCCACGGACGTCGATGACCCGGCAGTGATCTGGGCGATCGAGCAGGCTTTGGCGGCCTTGGGGTATGTCGTGGGGCCGATCGACGGCGTTCTCGACATCGTCACCATGAACGCCATCGCCCAGTTCCAGTTCGACAACGGGCTTCCTGTCACTTGGCTCCCGGACCAGGCTCTGCTTGATCTTCTCTTTGGCGGCACGGCGGCAGCCATGGGCGATGCCGACCCGGACAATGATTGGTCCTGCGCCCAGGTGCCGATTGTGGCGCCGGCCGCGCCCATCCAGGGCGATGAACCTGATCTGGCCGTTCGCAAGCAGCAATTGGCAAGGCAGTGCCTGCCCGGTGAGCTGTGCTCCTTCGAGCTCCGCTTCCTCAACCGCGGACCAGGCGACTGGACCGGTTTCCCCTCGATCGTCGACACGGTTCCGGCGGGGGCGACGTTGGTCGCCAACTCGGCTTGGTTCTGCGCTCAAGATGGCGACCAGGTCAGCTGTCAGAGTCCGCTTGAGGTCACGCTCGTACCGAACGAGGCTCGCACCATCGTTCTCACGGTGCGTATGCCGGGTGATCTGAGGGCGGGAGCGGAGAACTGTGTCGAGATTGACTGGCCCGCGGGCGCAGAGCGCGATCCCAATGCGGACAACGATCGCGACTGCGACCCGATCGACGTCGGCCGTGAGCTGGTTCCCGACCTTTTGGTGCGGAAGATGCAGCTTGGGGCGCCCTGCCTTCCGGGCGAAAGCTGCAGCTTCGAGCTGTGGCTGATCAATCGTGGTCCTGTCTCGTGGACCGGGATTCCGCGCCTGCAAGACGAGCTGCCTTCGGGTGCGGTGCTGAAGGATGGCTCCGGCTGCAGGCAATCGGGAACGCTTGTCACCTGCACGGGCAAGCAACTGACCTTGCCGCCAGGGAAGGGTACGCGCGTGACCGTCATCGTGACGCTGCCGCAGGACCTGGAGCCGGGGACCAAAAACTGCGGTCGCATTCAGCGTGCCCCCGGCACCCCGCGTGATCCCATCCCGCAAAACGATCAGCATTGCATCCCGATCATTGTCGCTACACCGACGCCGCCGGCTCCACCTGAGCCATCCGCGCCGCCACCAGACACGTCGATCGAGAAGATTCAGATCGGCAATTGCAGGGCCGGCGGGGTCTGCATGTTCGAACTCAAATTCATCAACAATGGTCCGGGTGACTGGTCCGGCACGCCGACCGTGTCAGAACTCATGCCGCCTGGTGCCAAGGTGAGCGACACGCATCCGTCCACGTGGAGCTGCGGGGAGGGCGCGGGTAAATACACTTGCGAGCACGCGTCCGCGACCATGACGCAAGGGGCGCATATCAGCCTCATCATCAGCATGATGGTGCCCGTGACCACCACCAGCGGGGCGGAGAACTGCGCCGTTCTCGAACCCCCGGCGGAGGGACCAACGGACCCGCATGCCGACAATGACAAGATTTGCGTCCCGGTCGAAGTGGTGCCGACACCCATCTACAAGCCGCATCCCCCGACCCCGGTCGAACCACCGCCACCGCCAACGCATGTCACGCCGCCGACCATCATCATCCCAGCGCCGCCCATCCGTCCGCCGAAGACTGGGTGTCCCCCCGGAACCCGTTTGGAGGGCCATCACTGCGTGAAACCGTGCCCGCCGGGGACCATCAAGCGGGGTGGTGTCTGCCTCGTGCCCGGCATCAAGGTCAAACCGCCACATGGGGGCATCAGGATCAAGCCGCCATACGACCACCCCAAGGTCAAGCCGCCATACGGCCACCCCAAGGTCAAGCCGCCATACGACCACCCCAAGGTCAAGCCGCCGTACGATGGCCACGGCAAAAGCAAGGTCAAGCCTCCGTATGACGGCCATGGCAAGAGCAAGGTCAAGCCTCCGAGCCATGGCAAGAGCAAGGTCAAGCCTCCGAGCCACGGCAAGAGCAAGGTTAAGCGTCCATCGAGCCAGGGCAAAAGCAAGGCTCCGGGCAAGAGCGGCGGGAAGAAGGGCGACGGCAAGAAAGGCAAAAAGGATCGCAAGCATTAGGAGGCTGCGCTAGCCTTGGTGAGGGTCAGATCGAAGGTAGGAATGCAGAAATCTCGGAAGTCTCTGGCGTATTTGCTCGCTCTGGCGCTGGCCGCGATGGTCTTGCCGCTCGGTTCCAGCTGCTTTGGGCAAGACGGTCAGTCTGGCTGGGGGTCTAATCTGTGGGCCCCGGGCAGATCGCAGGCGTCGAACCTCGAAAGCATGACCCCCGCGCAGCGGCAGCGCATGATGCGTCATTGGGCCTTCATGAACCGAGAAGTGCCGGACAGCTATCTGGCGACGGGCAATGATGTCGGTTACACGACGAAGGCGATCGCTGAAGGCGGCCCGCTCTATGTTGCCAATTGCATGCAGTGTCACGGTGAGACCGGCCTTGGCAATGGCGAGCTCGCGCAGGATTTGACCCCGTCGCCGGCGCTGCTTGCTTACCTGGTCCAACAGCCGATCGCGATCGACCAATATCTGCTTTGGACCATCTCCGAGGGCGGCAGAAAGTTCGACACGGCGATGCCCGCGTTCAAGGATGTGCTGACGCAAGACCAGATCTGGCGGATCGTCGCCTATCTGCGCGCGGGCCTTCCTGCGATCGAGGCGAAAACCGTCCCGGGCGCGACGAGGTCCACGCCCGCGGTCACAACTGACACGCCGGCCCCGCAGACAAAGCCGGGGGGCTGAGGCGCGCCTGACCCTCGAGGTTTGATGCGGCCATTCGCCAATGGCATTTCGGAGCAATTCGGGCTAGTCTGCCCGGAAGGCATGAGAGACCACAACTTTCGGGGGAGAGTTCATGCGATCGACGATTTTACTAGCCGCGGCGCTTGCCGTTGCCGTGCTGCTGCCGCGTGGCGCCTTCGCCTTTGAGACGAACGATGCGCCACCCACCCTCACCTTGGAAGACGGGGCCACGCGCTTCTCCGATCCCAGTCAAACGACGGTGCTGCCGGAGATCAGCCTGGAGGCCTATGGCGGCTCCATGGGAAGCTTCCGCCCAAACTACATCCCCGAACCGCCGACGGAGACGCCG
>DATKZM010000045.1:0-44629 GCA_035527975.1 Alphaproteobacteria bacterium
ACTCACCGATCATCGGCGGTTTAGCCTGGCGACCGACATCGATATTTACTTCTGCGACCCGCGCAGTCCGTGGCAACGCGGCTCCAACGAGAACACCAATCGCCTACTCAGACAGTACTTCCCCAAGGGGACCGACTTGTCCGTGCACTCGCAGGCTCATCTGAATAAAGTGGCACGCCAGCTCAACGAACGGCCGCGTAAAACACTGGGGTTTGAAACCCCAGCAGAAAGATTTAATGCTTGTGTTGCAGCGATCGGTTGAGGCCACCGCCCTAAAGCAGACATCAATGGGCGCCGCCGTGGTGTCCGCTTAAGCCACAAGCGGACATTGGCGACATGTCAGAAGAAACCGCACTCGATGCCGGCACCACTACCGGCGGCTCTTGTTTCGGCTCATGTCGGGTCTCGACTATTACCGCGCACGAAGTGTTAGGCTGAAACGGTGAGCATACGTCTGCGCAGAGCCTGACATAATCTCAGCAGGCTCACGTTGCCTTTCGCTGTTCATTTTCGTCGACAGCCACTTGCTCGGCCCGACGGCGTATCTCGATTATGTGGCCAGCGGTGTCGTTCGGGATACCTGCTCCTATTAGCACCATTTCACCGAGCTTCAAGCTCGCCTCAGTTGTCTCGGGGATGACGTGATTGGCGCCGTGCGCGATCAAGCGCTTGGCGTGGCCGATGTCCTGGGCGCGAGCATAGATGGCGAGATCCGGCCAGTGCTGCCGCGCCGCCGCGACCACTAGTTCGGCAGCGTGCGGACTGTCCATGGTCACAACCAGGGCGGCGGCCCGCTCCGCCCCAAACTTGCGCAGCATGTCGGGCCGGCTCGCATCACCGTAGAAAACGCCCGCTCCCACGGTGCGGAAATTCGCGACTAAGCTCGCGTCGATATCGAGCCCGACGTGCGGCAACTCTTGCGAATCCAGGATCGAGCCGAGCATCTGGCCGACACGGCCGTAGCCGACGACGATGACATGGTCGGCGAGGTCGGTCGGCAGGTCGGCTTCGCGCTGGCCATGCTGCGCCTCCCAGGCCTGCGTCGCCCGAGCAACCCTGCGTGCAACCTGTGCGACCACCGGCGTCGCAATCATGGTCAGTCCGGTGACGATGTACATGAACTGGGCGGAGTTGTTGGGCATCAGTCCTAGGCTCAAGGCCATGCCGACGACGAGGAAGGCGAACTCGCCCGCTTGGCCGAGCAGCAAGCCGGTCTCAAGCGCCACCGAGCGCGGCTCGCCGAACAGCCGTGCCAGAATGTAGACAATCGGCACTTTAACTAAGAACAGCCCGACGACCGAGGCGATCACCCAGAGCGGCTTGGCGGCGACCTGGGTGATGTCGATAGTCATGCCGACCGAAACAAAGAACAGGCCGAGTAGCAGACCCTTGAAGGGCTCGATGTCGACCTCGATCGCGTGGCGGTATTCCGTCTCGGCGAGGAGGAGCCCAGCCAGGAAGGCACCGAGCGCCATCGACAGGCCGACTTGCTTCGTGGCGAGCGCCGTGCCGATGATCACCAGCAGTACAAATGCGAGAAACATCTCGCGACTGGCAGCGCTCCCAACGACGCGGAACAGCGGCCGGATCACCAGCCGGCCGATAACAAGAATGATGGCGACGGCGATCAACGCCTGACCGATTGCCCACACAAACGCAAACACCACTGATCCGTCGCCTTGCGCGGCGAAGGCGCCGACCAGGAACAGGATTGGCAACACCGCTAGGTCCTGGAACAGCAGAATGGCAAAGCTGGTACGCCCGGTCGCCGTGCCCATGCGTCGGTTCTCGGCCAAGAGCTGCATGACAATCGCCGTCGAGGAGAGGGCGAACGCGGCGCCAAGCACCACCGCGGCGGGTAGCGTGTTGTCGAAATACGATGCAATCACCGCTATTGCCGCGCCGGTCGCGACGACCTGCGCGCCGCCGAGCCCGAACACCAGGCGGCGCATCGCCCACAGCCGATCAACTGAAAGTTCGAGGCCGATCATGAACAGCAGAAACACAATGCCGAGTTCGGCGAGGGCCCGTACGCCATCCAAGTCGGCAATCACGGCGTAGCCGATCCAGGGCGCGGTGTCGACAAAGCGGGCGAGGCCGTGCGGGCCGATCAACAGACCAACGATCAGAAAGCCGAGCACCGGACTGACCCGAAGGCGATTGATGAGCGGTACGATGACGCCGGCAGCGATGAGAAAGACCATCACCTCGCGTAGATTGAGCGTCTCGAAATGCACGGGAGCCTTCCAACCGTTCTGGCGCGAGTGGCCGATTTAGCTCAATTCGGCGACCGTGAGTACAGTGAACCCCTCGCGCCGGAACGATCGAATGTCAGCTCAGGGTCACAAGCGGTCGTCAAGTCTCCCATCCCGGCACGACCGCTTAGCACGCAAAAGCGGACGTCGAATCGAATTGCCTTGAATGTCCGCTTATATCCGATTGTGTTGAAAAAGTCGGTGCTTGCGATCTCGCATGGTCGCTGATTCACTCTGGCCATATTGGCGGGGGTGATGGCGATGATGGGCGAGCGGCAGGTTGATCAGGGCGCTCTGTTTTATGAGTTCTGTCTTGAGGACCGTGTTCCGGGCGATCATCTGCTGCGCTCGATCGATCGGTTCGTGGACCTTGGCGAGGTCCGCACACATCTTGCTCCGTACTACAGCGCCATGGGCCGCCCGTCGGTCGATCCCGAGTTGCTGATCGGGATGCTGATCGTGGGCTACTGCCATGGCATCCGCTCGGAGAGGCGGCTTTGCGAAGAGGTTCACTTGAACCTGGCCTATCGTTGGTTCTGCCGGCTCGGCCTTGAGGGCGAGGTACCCGATCATTCGACCTTCTCGAAGAACCGCCACGGGCGTTTCCGTGACAGCGACCTGTTGCGGCACGTCTTCGAGACGGTACTCGCCCGGTGCGTGGCCGAGGGGCTGGTGGGCGGTGAGGGCTTTGCGGTCGATGCCAGCTTGATCAGCGCCGATGCCAACCGACAGAAGGGCGTCGAAGGCTGCGAAGGGTTGCCGGCGGGCAAGACGAGCCGGGCGGTCGAGGAGTATTTGGCCGTGCTGGACGACGCGGCGTTCGGCGCCGCCAGCGAGGTGAAGCCGAAGTTCATCTCGCCGGCTGATCCGGCGGCGCGGTGGACAGGCGCACACCGGGGACCGGCCTTCTTCGCTTATTCCGCCAACTACCTGATCGATCTCGATCACGCGATCATCGTCGATGTGGAAGCCTCGACCGCGGTTCGACAAGCCGAGGTTAGCGCGGCCAAGACGATGATCGAACGCACCGAGGAACGCTTCGATCTGTACCCTGAGCGGCTGGCCGGCGACACGGGCTATGATGGGTCGGCCGAGATGCTGGCCTGGTTGGTCCACGAGCGCGGCATCGAGCCCCACGTGCCGGTGTTCGACAAGTCGCAGCGGGCCGATGGCACCTTCTCGCGCGAGGACTTCACTTACGACCATGAAGGCGACGTCTACTTCTGTCCGGGCGGCAAGATGCTGGCATCCAGGGGCACGATCGTGAACCACGATCAGCTCCTGTACCGCGCCAGCAAGTACGACTGCGAGGCTTGCAGCCTCAAGCCGCGCTGCTGTCCCAAGGAGCCGGCCTGAAAAGTGCCGCGCAGCGTCCATGAAGGCGCGCGAGACCTGGCCCGCGAGATCGCCAGGACCGAGGCCTACCCTACCTCGCGACGCCAGCGCAAGAAGGTCGAGATGCTGTTCGCACACCTCAAACGCATCCTGCGCCTCGACAGGCTGCGATTACGAGGCCCCACGGGGGCCAGAGACGAGTTCCTGCTTGCAGCCACCGCCCAGAACCTCAGGAAGATGGCCAAGTTGATCCCGACGCCGCAACCCGCCATCGCAGGGTAGCGCCTCGGCAACCTGCCCAAACCGCACAGATTGAAAACTGCGCGAATCTACCACGACCCTTCCTTGATCGGCGTCAATTGCTGCCAATACGACCGCTCGCGTGCCCGGATATGACCTCTGAAGATGGAAATCCGAAGGTGTGCCGGTTTCCCGCTGGTGCTCGCCTGATCAAGCGGGTTTGGGTAAGTCGACGCGACGACCACGCGGTGCGACACCACCCGGGCCCCCGTGACCACGCTTGATCAGCATCAATGCCGAAGTTGGCCAATGCCGGGTTAAGTACAGTGCAGGCTCCAGCTGCTGATCTAATCGGCATGACGGATGGACGGAATACCAAACGAGTTTAGGGTGAGACGGTCTTCGCTTTTTACGGTTATCTCAAAAGCGGCCACCATCTCGCTCTTATTGGTCCCCGCGATGGTCGGGCCCCTCGCCGCAGCCGACCCAAACTCGGTAAAGGGCTTGGTCGCCGATAATTGCAGCCGGTGTCATTTGGTCCCGCCCTATAGCAAGTCAGGCCTTGAGTCGCTCAATGCTCCACCTTTTAAGGAAATGGCGAACAGACCCGATCTCTACACGGCCGGGCGCCTACGCAGCTTCCTGCAAAAGCCCCACTATCCGATGGCACCGATCCTTCTTTCGGCGAAGGACATCGACAACCTCGTAGCGTTCATTCAAAGCATGCGAGACCGGTAGTGTTTGGTTGCAACCGGCACCATCTGCCGTGGCAAGATTGAGCTGTGTCAAGGCTACGTCGGGCCGAAGCGGGTATAAGTAAAAGAAGAAATAAATAAAGGGGGCAGGCGGCTAGCGCGGGAGGCGGTAGTGAAAAAATGGGTAACTAGCTTTGGCATCATGTTGGTCGCGTCCTCGGCTCTTATCGGCAGCGCCTCCTTGTCTGAGGAAAATTTGGTGCTATTCGTCGATGCGCACGCTCGTAATCTCGCCCCCATCGGTTTACGCATGTCGGTGTGTGTGAGCCAAGGTGAGGCCCCATACACCTACATCTGCCAGTCCCGAGCTGAGAATGACATTTTCGACTACAAATTGGGGCGTTACCGGGAGCGAGGCCCACTCGCGAGCCGGGCGGAATGGCGGGGGCCCTTCGTGCCGGGTTGGTCAGTTGCGGTGCTTGACGGCAAGAGCGGAAATACCGCCAAATCTACCAAGTTCAAGTTCGATGATTTGTTGCCGGCCGGGGGCGGTATGCGCTTCAAGACCACCAAGCCGAACAAGCTTGACTACATTGTTGACGTAACCGGAGGCCGCAAGGGGTTCGCCGTCTATTTCCGCTTTGGCGAAGCCTACTAGAGCCAATCGGCAATTCTCCGATCAACCCATGCTGGACAACTGCAATGGCTAAAAAGAGCACAACCGGCAAGACGCAAACACGCAAGCAACCGGCGAGCAGCAAAACTCCCGAAAACCTAAGCCCGCGAATCGCGATGCAGAATTTAGGTGCTGCGGTGGAAGCGGCAAAGCGCCACGCAGAAGACCTTCAATCCCACGCGACTGACGGGTTGAAAACGGCGGTCGAGGACGTTCAGAAACGCCAGATCAAACTCCAGAAGCGCGTCGCGGATATCGGCAAGAAGAGCACGATGTCGGCAGCCGACAAGGTCGCCGCGACGCAAAAGGCCGTCGGCGATTTCGACGCCTTCATCGCCAGGGTCGGCGCCGGCATCGACCGCGAATGGAACGCCCTGAGCAAGCGGGCATCGGCGCTGCGCAAGGACCTAGAAGGGTTGAAAGCCGAGGCCATCAAACGCACGGAAAAGGACTACGCCAAGGCCGAGAAAGCTGTCAAAGATTTCGACAAGTTCGTCGAGAGAAACGCGGCTAGCTTGGAAAAGGACGTCCTGGCTTTCACCGACCGCGCCGAGCTCCAGTTCAAATCCATGCGCGATACAATCGCCCTCTACAGCGCCAAGTCAGCCGAGATGGCGAAGGCCGGAAGCGGCGGTGCCGCCGAAATCTGGAAAGACCTCAAGCACAGCCAGAAGAACGCCCAGAAGCAATTCAGCGCGTTCAGCAAGTCGAGTGCGCGCGCATGGAAGGATATCGCCAGGGGCCTTGATCGCGCCTGGTCGGACCTGGAAAAGGCAGGCCAAAAGGCGGCATCGAGATACGCGAACACCGCCAAACCGGCTGCGAGCGGTAGGGCCAAGAAGGGTACCAAAGCAGCGAAACCGCCGGTGAAAAAGCCAGCGAAGGCAACGGCTGGTTCCGGCCCGAGCACCCGGCCGGCTGGGACATCAATCGAGAAGGCAGCCACGCCCAGGAAGCCCGCGGCAAAGCGTGCGCCAACAGGGGCACCTGCGAAACCGGAAAAATCCTAACGCCAGCAGCGGCGGCGCGACCTTCGGTTGACGAATGGCCTTGCCAAGTGGCCCGCTCACGGGTGCTGGAACTGGGGGTAACACTGCAAATCCGGAGCGGAGGCAAGGGGGCGGTTAAGTCGAGCACAAAAGGCGGAGGAACACCTTGATGACGCAGCGACATATATCCGATATGGTTCGCGACCAGCAGCCGGTGACGCTGCCGCTGGAGGCAAGCGTGCACGAGGCCTGCCAGCGAATGCACGTTCGGCGCGTCGGCGCGGTCTTGGTCACGGAGGGCGGTGATCATCTGGTGGGCATCTTCACGGGTCGCGACGCAGTTTGCCGCGTACTAGCGGAAGGACGCAGCGCCGAGCAAACCCAACTCGCCGATGTGATGACGCGAGCTCCCGATACGATGACCCCCAACAAGACCGCGGTTGAGGCACTGCGCCTCATGCAGGATGGCGGTTATCGCCACGTCCCGATCGTTCATCAGGGTCGCGTCGTCGGGATCGTGTCACGAGGCGACTTCCGCGGGCTCGAGCAGGCGCGGCTTGACGAGGAGACCGGTCTCTGGGAGCGCATTTGACACTTCAGTTTCGCGGTTGATCCGCAGCATTGTGGAAGTTGGCCAAGCTCGGATTGCGGCGCGCGGGCCTCGAATGGCTCTTTCGTCTCGCAAGCGAGCCGCAGGGGCTCTTCAAGTGCTACCTCGTCTCCAATAACTGCCTTCATCTACCACTTCCTCACTGGACGCTTATGAGCGCGCAAAGGGGGGACTACCAGGACAGGTTCTCCAAGGCCTCCATGGAGGGCGCGAACCAGTAAGAGCCGGTGACCGGTTTGGAGAACCGAAGCAAGCGGTCGGAGAGGCCGTCTCCGGTTGTGCCGAACATTCGGGCCAACTGAATGTCGAATCGCGACAGCTCGCAAGCGAACGCGATGAAATAAAGCCCGTTCTCGTTGACCCGGCCAAAAGGCGCGCTGCGTCGATATATCGCCTGGGCCACGCCGTCGACCGTCACATCCGCTCTGGAGACATGGGAGTCGGATGGCATGGCGTCGCCCTTCAGCTGAACGCTGTCCGGCTTGGTCCGGCCAATGACGCGCTCCTGCTCCTCGGTCGGCAGGGCATGGAATGCGTCCAGATCGTGAACCCAGCGTTGGGTCAGTACGAACGCACCGGCTTCGCCGGTCTCACCTTCAGGGACGAGCGCGACCGCCAGCCGGTCGTCGCCTTGCGGGTTTTCGGTGCCGTCGATGAAGCCTGTGAGGTCGCGCTGGTCGTGATAGGTAAAGCCCCGCTCGTCGAGCTCCAGCCGGGCGATAGGTGATAGGGTCCGCTGGATCTCTAGCGCCAGATCGAGATTGTCATCGATGCCCGGCCCGTGGATCCAGAACAACACGTGGTGCTGCGTGCTGGGCGCCGACACGCCGTCGGGACCCTCGATGGGTTCGAAGGGCCGCAGCGCCATTGGCGACTGGCTTGGTGCCATGCGTGCCCAAAGATCGGCGCCGAATGCGATCACCAGGTTTGGCGCCTTGCCCTGTTGGCGCTGGTGCAGCGCGATCGCCGCCAGCAACGTGTTCTCGGTCGTCGCACGGTCCAGCCCGACTTGCAGCGAGAATTCCAGGTACAAGTGATGAGAGCTTCCCTCAACGAATATGCCTGGCTGCGGTGTTTCCATTCTGGCGCTCCATTCCTCGGCCAGCTAAGGCCCGCCGGATGCCGTCATATCTACACTATGAAAGCGGGCGAGCGAACCGTGCCAGCCGGCCAACTAACAAGTCGGCAGCGTCCCATGCAATCGACCGATGCCCGCCATGGCAATCGGGGCAAACGTTCGAAAGGCTCGGACCTCGTCGCTGTCTCCCACACACCGCAGATGCTCACCGCCTCGACGATGACCGGTATCCAGTGCGCCTCAAAGGTCCTCGTCCCCCGTCACAAACGTATCGATCTCATTGATGAGAACCGTCAGTTGGTGCTCGTCGATGGGTCGAAACTGGACGGCGGTTGACGACGGTCAGCGTTGCCATCACGACGGCAACGCTGGATCAGCGCTCGCATCGTCAAAGCATCCCGCGGTATCCGCCAAGGTCCCATAACAGGTCTCTCATCGATCGTCTCCTTCGTCCTACCCTATTCCTCTGAGAGTTCGAATTCCCTCCGCTGAGGCTGGCTGCGCGCTGTTCTTGCGATCCGGATTACTGAGAGAAGCTGCGTGAGGCGGAAAGGCGGATCGCGGCATAATCGCGAAGCGAAGGGGGTGTTCCGACCGAACGTGGCGAGCGGATATCTGTCATTCAAACTACCCGCTCCTGCAAGTCCTCCTTCTCCGAGCGGACGTCGACCGCGAACGATGGATGAGGGTGGAATTGTTAGTTCGGGGACTGTCACCCGGGTTCGGTGCCCCGGTCCATTGCCGAAGCGATCTCCTCGGCCGCCCGTTGAGCCACCGCGCGCACCGGGTCATCGCTCAGATGAGCGTACCGCTCCGTCGTGCGGGCCTGTCGATGTCCCAGCACTTTTCCAACCAAGTACAGGCTGTCACCACCCGCCACCGCCACGCCGGCGAAGCTGTGTCGGAGGTCGTGCAGACGAACATCGGCCAGCAGTGCCGATTTCCGAATTTTCTCCCAGACTTTTTGGAGGCCTACGAAATGTCTTCCGTTCGCGCCGGGTAGAACGTACGGGTTGCCCTCCAGGCGCGACAGTTTCGACAAGAGGTCGACTGCCGGTGGACCCAGCGGAATGACCTTGGCTCCCGTCTTCGATTCCGGCAGTCGCAGGCAGCCGCGCTCGAAGTCAACATGGTCCCATTTCAGGGTAAGAATCTCGGACTTTCGACACCCCGTCAGCGACAGCAGCCGTATCGCGGCGACGGCCGTAGGACTAATATTGGCTCGCTCAGCGTTCCTCAGGGCCTCCCCCAAACGTGCCAGCTCGGCGGGGACGAGAAAGCGCTCCATGCTGCGCTGCTTGTATCGCTTTACCCCTAGCGCCGGGTTGTCCTCTCTCAGGCCCCGGCTCACCGCAAACGACAGGATGGCGCTGAGGAGGGCCAGCGATTGGCGCGCCGCACCTTTGCCGCCGCGAACTACGGACCGCCCATGTGGGCCCGTCTTGATGTTTCGAGCCGACTTGCCGTCGGCCACGTCTCGCTGGAACCGCTCGATGTCGCCCCGTGATAGCGTATTCAACCGCTTCGACCCGAGCAGGGGCTTGATGTGGCTCCCGATGCGGCTCCGGTCACGCAGTACCGTTGACGGGCTCTTTGTCGAGCAACCTTCGGACAGATAGAGGTCGCAAAGTTCCTTGACGGTCAGGTCCCGCTGGGCCCGTGTTCTAGCTTCAGCAGGGTCTCGTCCGGCAGCAACCTCGCCCAGGAGCCGCTTGGCCTCCATACGAGCCTTGTCCGGGGTCCAGGGCGACCCGTGCCGTCCGATAGTGACCCGCCGTGTGCGCCCGGCACGACCGCCCAGGCGGTATTGGACGAGATAGACACTTCTGCCGGCCGGCGTAACCTTTAGGCCGAACCCCGCAAGTTCACCGTCCCACAGGTAGGCGTCCTTCAATCCCGCTTTCAGCGCGCTCGCGGAGCGGTTGCTGATGCGTCCAGTTGCCATCGGCGTGCTTACCTTAATAGAATATTAAGCACATAGTAAGCACAGCGAACGGCATCTCCAAGAACGACGCGGAACGTTGTTGCACGATAATGACCTGAATCTCCGCCATATTGGGCAACATACGGAATGCTCAGGAACGCAGGCGATATATCTATTATCGCCCTCCGGAGGCGAAGGTCGGGGGTTCGAATCCCTCCGGGCGCGCCACATTTTCTACATAACTCGTTGATAATGCAGGTATATGCGCCCATTTTGGTGCTCCTGGCCCATGCCCAGATCGCTGCAATCTCACCAAAATGCAAGGCTTGCTCAACGTTTCGACAAGGAATGAGGGCTACAACGAGGGCACACGAAGACGGCTGCATCGGGAGCCTGAATGGCCGCTATCGGGGATGGATACGGCAGCGAGTGCCACCTACTGAGGTATCTCGGGCGTCACCGGGAACGGCTGGACGCGGCTGTTATCAAGGCGACCGGGGCCGCGCGCCTGCGCTGGATCGATTGTCCCTTCGAGCCTTCGCAGAAATGGAAGGATGGCCGCTGGAGCCGCCTCGATTTTCTGCCCGACAAGAACAAGGCGCGCAAGAAGTGGCCCGACTTCCTGCCCGAACAGGACAAGCTGCAGCATTGGGATGCCGTCGGCCTCGCGGAAATCGACGGCGCGGTCGAATGGATCCTGGTCGAGGCCAAGGCGCATCTGGGTGAGCTGCGCTCCGATTGCCTTGCCAGCGCCGGCAACGGCCTTACCCCGATCCGCGAAGCCCTGGCCGAGATCAAGAGCGACCTGGGCGTCCGCGAAGTGCTCGACTGGCTGAGCGGCTACTACCAGTACTGCAACCGGATCGCTGCCTTATGGTTTCTCCGCCGGCACAAGCTGAAGGCGCGCCTGCTTTTCATTTACTTCACCGGCGACGAGTTCCCGATGCACGCCTTTGAGTGCCCCGAGGACGCGGATGGCTGGTCCCAGGCCCTCGACGAGCGCCGCAGGCATGTCGGCCTGCCTGCCGATCACGATCTCAGCGGGCGGATGCACGAGATATTTCTTCCCGTGGCGGGCCCTGCCTCGGAGGTCTTGCGGGATCCGGTGCAGGCGGCGTCGCGGCGTTAACAGTGTCCTAACCCCGGCAAGGTTAAGAATTGAAGGCAAGCGGGCCACCACGGCAGCGCGCGCAGGATCAATCAGCCGGCTGCCATCACACCAATGCGCGATATCGACCGACTACAGATTGTCTCGATGATCGGCCGGGCCTGGGAACAGGCCGGCGTTTCGGTGAAATGCGAGGTCTGCGCCCAGCACGACTGGGCGCTGGTCACCGGCCAGGACACCGATGGCGCGGCGCTGCCGCTTCGTGGCGGCGACGTGGTCGACCATGCCCAGTGTTTCCTGATCTATGCGATGACCTGCAAGAACTGCGGCAATGTACGGCTGATGGCGAAGACGCGAATCGAGGAGTTGGCAGGCATTGAGCGACAAGCCAAAGCAAGCTGAAGCCCCGTCCGGCACGCTCGACGCATCGGCCCTCCCGGCCGAGGCGCTGTCCGGTCCCAACGTGGTCCGCTACCGCGCGGTCACCGAAGGCGATATCGCGCGCCTGAAGATGATGGAGCGGCCGCTGTCGCTGGTCGCCGCTGCGCTTTTCGGCGGTATCGTCCTGGCCTGCAGCTATCCCGTCATTCAGATCGTGACCGGCATTCGCGCCGGCGCGGCCACGGCATCGCTGGCCGATCTCGGTGTTGTCGCCGGCTGGGCGTGCTCGCTCGGCATTTCGATTGCCGCCGGAATTATTTCGGTCCGCCGCCGCAGCAAGATCATGGACACGCTTGAGATGATGGCGCGGCGGCCCACCCTTCCGGTCGCCCAGCCGACACGCGTCGGCCGTCCCTCACAGGCGCCGGTGCGGGCCAAGCGTGGGCGGTTCGGCTTCCGGCGAAAGACCAAGATCGCGGTCTGATTGGGCGCAAGGCGCGCTCGAGCGCATCTGGCTTCCCGATACATCAAGGTTTCGGGAACGCTCAATTTTCCCGGCACGCTCAAGTTTCCCGGCACGCTCAAGTTTCCAGTACGCCTTGAGCACGATCGCGTCACGGTGATCTAAGACGCCGCGCGATCGGTGATGCGAACCATCAGGCCTTTGTTCAAGCCCGGTGGCGGCGGACGGCGGGTCTGACCGAAGCGGTCGTCGATGCGCACGACCATCGGTCCGTCATCATTCGCGGCGGTCGGCACGCGCAGGCGCTGGTCGTGCTCGGCGGCGTCTCGGGCCGCCTCCATCGCCGATGCCCAGCGCGCCTCGGCCGCCTCCAACCGCTCGGCTTCCTCCTCGCGCCAGGCTGCCTCGTGCTGGGCGAGGGTGCGGGCAAGCAAGGCCTCGTGCTCGGCCGCAGCTTGCGCCAGCGCCTGTTCGAGGGTTTCGCGGCGGTCAGCTTCGGCCTCGGCGAGCGCGCGTGCATGCTCCTCGATCTGCGCGTTCTCGGTGTCGTTGACGCGGCTCTGGGCCTCGGCACGGTAGCGCGCCTCGATGGCTTCGCGCCGACGGGTTTCCTCGGCCTGCCACATCTCGCGCGCGGCTGACAGACGCTCCTGCCACTGGCGCAGGAAATCTGCCTGTTCGGCATCGATCTGGGCGCGCAACTCCGCCTCGATACTTTCGCGGGTGTCGCCGATGCGGGTGTCGGCATCGCGGGCCCAGGCCGCCTTGGCCGCCTCGATGCGCTCGGCCTCCGCGGCGCGCCAGGCCTGCTCGGCCTCTTTCAGACGACGTTCGATATCCGCGTTCGCCGCGGTGCTGGTTTCGGCAACCAGCGTTTCGTGCTGCGCGCGCCAGCCCGCCTTGGCCTCGGCCAGCCTGGCGTCATAGGCGGCGCGCAACTCGGTTTCGATCTTGGTGCGCTCGGCCTCGAAGGTCGCCCGCGCGGCGTCGGCTTCGCTCTGCTGGGTGGCCAGTGCCGCGCGCAACGCGCTTTCGGCATGGGCGTGCTTGCTCTCCAGGGCGGCGCGGATTTCGTCTTCGGCTTGCGTGCGCTTGGCCTCGTACTCCGCGCGTAAAGCGGCTTCCGCGCGCGCCTGCTTGGCCTCGAAGATCGCCCGCAGCTCGGCTTCCTGCCGCCCGGCTTCGGCCGCGCGGGCGGCGGCCTCGCCAGCGCTTGTCTGATTGCGATGGGCTTCGTTGGTGGCCTCGATGCGCCGGCGCGCCTCAACCTCCTCCTGCCATGACCGGCGCGCCTCGGCCAGCCGCTCGGCTTCGGCCGCGCGCCATTCCTCGGCGGCTGCCGCCAGTCGCCTGGCAAGCTCGCTTTCCAGGGTCTGCCGCTCGGCGGTCAGCCGCTGCTCGATCTCCGCCGCGCGCGCGCGCTCAAGCATTTCAAGGCGGCGTTTCTCGGCGGCTTCGAATTCGGCCTGCGCGGCTTCGAGCTTGCGCTGGGTCAGACCGCGCCAGGCAGCCTCGGCGGCTTCGCGCGCGCCTTGCGCTTGGGCTTCCCAGGCCGCCTTGTCGCGGGTCATCTTGCTGCGCGCTTCGGCTTCCCAGTCGGCCTTTGCGGTTTCGAGCGCGCTGCGCTGCACCGCCTCCCATTCGGCCTTGGCGGCATCGAGCCGGCCCTGCGCCTCGGCCTGCCATTCGGCCTTGGCGGCGGCGAGCTTGGTGCGGGTTTCTGCTTGCAGCGACGCCTCGGCGGCGGCCAGCTTGGCTTGCGCCTCGGCCTGCCAGGCAGCTTCCGCGGCTGCCAGCTTGGACCGAAGCTCGGCCTCGCTGTCGGCAGCCGTATCGACATGGCGGCGATTGTGTTGCTCGTCGAAGCCGGCCTTCAGCGCATTCAGGCGCGCCTCGGCGCTCCTTTCCCAGTCCGCCTTGACCCGCGCTGCGCGCTCGCGCTCCTCGGCCTGCCACGCGGCCTTGGCGGCGGCGATCCGCTCTTCGTACTCGACCTTCAGCTTGGAAATCTCGACCGAGAGGCGCTGGGTGTCGCGGGCTTTTTGGGATTCGACGGTGGCCGACAGACGCTTGCTTTCAGCCTCCTGCCAGGCCGATTTCGCATTCTCGAAGCGCTGCTCGGCCTCGGCGCCGAGCTGCGCGGTCAGCTCTGCGATCTGGTGCGCCTGCTCCTGGGCGAAGGACCGATGAGCCTCGGCTAGCTTGGCCTCGAACTCCGCCGCAACCCGGGCTTCGGTTTCGGTGGTGACGGCTTTGAGGCGATCCTCGAAGGTTTCGGCCAGTTCGGATTCGATCGCGTCCCGGGACAGTTGGTTTGCGCCGCCCTCCGGCTCCTGGTGCGTGCCATCGCGCCTGGGGTCGACCTTGATCTGGGCCGAGCGGAGAATGTCGGCAGTGCCCTCGCCCGGGTCGATCTTCATGACCCGGATCGTCAGGTCGAGCTTCTTCTTCTTCGGATCGAAGTCGATCAGATAGATGCCGTGGATCTGGTTGGGCTTCAAGGTCCAGGTCTTGTCGCCGTTGTCGCGGCCGTTGGAGAGCTGAACCGTGTCGAGCAGCCCGGCGACCGTGATGGTCAGATCCTGGGTGAGATCGAGGTCTTCCAGCGCGGCAGGGATGTCCAGGGGCACGTAGAGGATGTCGCCCTCAGGCACCGATTCGGATGGGTCTTTGGCCTCTCTGGCGAACATCGACGGATCCCTGAGCCCACGGCCCCCAGTGGCACGCATCCGCACGCGCCCTGACCGAGGCGGCGCGCTCTCGCATGCGCCTTGAAATGATTGCCTCGATGATCGCGGTATTTGGTGAAAGATTGGTTGCGCAACGGGGCAAAACGGCCCGTTCTCCGCGGCTGTCGCCACTTTGCGGCCGCGTGCGCTCAAAAAAAGACCGGCGACCTCGGGGATGATGGCCGCCGGCGGAGTTTGGAACGGGTAGATCGGGGTGTTCGCGAATCGTTCGGAGTCGCGTACAATGAAAAACTAGATGTTTTATGGTTAACAAATGGTTAACGGCAGGTGAGGGACGGCCGCGCGATGGATTTCATCGAGCGAACAAACCCGGCGGAAGAGACGCTCGACGCGGCGCGGCTGGCGCGCGGCGTGGCGCGCTGGCTCTTCGATCTCGGCCACGAGGCGCTGAGCGAGTTCCGCCTTGCCAACGGCCGGCGCAGCGACGTGATCGGCCTCGACAAGTCCGGCCGCTTCATCATCGTCGAGGTCAAGACCAGCCCGGCGGATCTTCGCGCCGACACCAAATGGCCCGACTATCTCGACCATTGCGATGAGTTCTATTTCGCGGTTCCCGAAGACTTCCCGCGCGAGCTTCTGCCCGACGAACACGGTATTCTCATTGCCGATAGTTTTGGCGCGGCGGTGCTGCGCGCCGCGCCTGAGGCCAAGATGAACGGCGCCCGCCGGACCGCCCAGACGCGCCGGTTCGCGCGCGCTGCGGGCGCGCGGCTGCGGGCACTCATCGATCCCAGGCTGTGAGCGGCGCGGGGCTCGTTTGCCCCGGTCCCTCAGGCGTTCCGAACGAATTTGAGCTTCGTGAACCGGCGCCGGAAGGCGGTAACATCATTGGCGAGGCGCTCGGGCGGCATGTCGCCATCCAACGCGCCGGCAATCAGCCGTGCGAGCTCGCCCATGTCTTCGGGACCCATGCCGCGGCGCACGATCTCCGGTGTGCCGAGGCGAAGCCCGTTTACGTCCGATTGCATGCTCGGTCCCGGAAGACCGATACCGGAACTCAGAATGTTGGCGCGGCGAAGCTGCCTGGCGGCGGTCTGGCCGCCGCCGTACCGCGAGGCCTCGACGGCGAATTGGTGGGTCGTAGTGTAGCCGCGCGCGCGCGCGTAGATCGTCAACCCCTCGGCCGCCAGATTGTCGGCCAGCGCCTGGGCCGTCGCCGCCATCGTCTTGGCGTAGTCGCGCCCATAAACCTTCCAGTCAAGCAGCGTAATCGCCAGCGCCGCCGTCTTGGCCACGTCGAAATTTGCGGTCAGTCCCGGATAGGCGATCTCGTTGAAGCGTTTGGCGAGCGTCGTGTCGTTGGTGACGATAAGCCCCGAGGGCGGCCCGCCCAGGCTTTTGTATGCGCTCATGGTCATGGCATGGGCGCCTTCTTTCAGCGGCTGCTGCCAGGCGCGCCCGGCGATCATGCCCGACATATGCGCGGCATCGTAGAGCACCAGCGCCCCCACCTCGTCGGCGATGGCGCGGATCTCGCGCACCGGGTGGGGGAAAAGATTGAGGCTGCCGCCGATGGTGATCAGCGTCGGCTTGGCGGTTTTGGCCTGGCGGCGCAGGCGTTCCAGATCGACCGAATAGTTCTCCGGATCGGCGGACGCCTCGCGCACGTCGAGCCCATAGAGGCCGGCCGCCCCGGCGCGGTGATGGGTGATGTGCCCGGCAATGGCCGAGGGCGGCACGATGATCGTATCACCCGGCTTGGTCGCGGCCATGAACATCATCAGATTGGCGATCGCCCCCGAGGGCACGCGGATCTCGGCATAGCGCGCATCGAAGACTTCTGCCGCCAGTTCGGTCGCGATGATCTCGATGCGCTCGATCGCCTCCAGGCCCATCTCGTATTTGTTGCCCGGGTAGCCGAGCGAGGGCCGCGTGCCGAGCCCCTTGGAGAGCACGGCTTCGGCATGGGGGTTCATGACGTTGGTGGCGGGGTTGAGGTTGACGCAGTCGCGCTCGTGAATTTCGAGGTTCTCGGTGACCAGCGTGTCGATCAGCCGGCCGAGCGCATCGGCGTCGGCAGCGGCGGTCTCGCGTGCGACCGTCTGGATCAGGGTCTCGCTGGTCTTCGGCACCCAGGGCCGCGCCTTGAGCTGCGCCATCCGCCGTCTCCGCCTGTTTGCTTGTCCCGCCCGGCCCGATTTCTTGTCGGCCAAGTATGCACGTTCCATCGCGCACAAGCCGCGCCGGCGCAAATGATTTTCGGGATGGGGCGGGGTGGGTGCATACCACAGTACGGTCGTCACCCCCGCGAAAGCGGGGGTCCAGGGAAGCCGGAAAGATATGCGCACGTCGTCTCTGGATTCCCGCTTTCGCGGGAATGACGGTCAAGTAAGAGCGGCCCTGGCCCCCTCAGCCCCCGATCACCCCGCCGTCCTTCTTGGTGATCGTGACCACGGCGGGGCGGGGCGGGGCGCCGTCCTTGAAATCGGGCCAGCGCGTCAGCGGCGCGTCGAAGCCGCTGCCTTCGGCCGGGTGCTGCACCGAGACGAAGAGCGTGCGGTTGTCGGGCGTGAACGTCGGACTGCAGAGCTCGGCGCCCACAGGCGCGGTGAAGAAGCACCTGGTCAGCGCGCGGCCGGGCCCGGCCGTGTCGGTCGCGTAAACCCCGTCGGCGATCTTGTTGCGCGGCTGGTCGGGGCCCTGGTCGCTGCCGATCCACATGCGGCCCTTCGCGTCGAAGCCGAAATTGTCGGGATTGGCGAACCAGCCCTCGCGGCTGACGCCGGGATGGTATTTGGCGCCCACATTCTCGTCGCGCGGATCGCCGGCCAGCAGGAAGATCTCCCAACGCGCCTTGGTGGCGGCGTGGTCGGTCTGTGCTCCCGACCCTGGGGCGATGATCTCGATGATATGGCCGTGCCGGTTGCGCGCGCGAGGGTTCGCGGCATCGACGGGTTTGCGCCGCCCGCGCCGGCTGTTCTTGGTGAGCGCGGCGTAGACCCGGCCGGTCGCCCGGTTGACCTCGACTTCCTCGGGCCGGTCCATCGGTGTGGCGCCCATGAGGTCGGCGGCGCGGCGCGTTTCGATCAGCACGTCGGCCTGCGTGCGAAAGCGGTTCACCGGCGTCAGAGGGCCTTGCCCGTAGACGAGCGGCCGCCATTCGAGCGTGCCGTCGGCCTCCAGCCGCGCCGCATAGAGCGTGCCGTCATCGAGCAGGCGCGCATTGGCTGCCGGGTCCGTGCCCGCGACCCGCCCGGCGGAAACATATTTGTAGATGTACTCGAAGGTCTGGTCGTCGCCCATATAGGCCACGAGCCGCCCGTCGGGGGCGACCACCATGTCGGCGCCCTCATGCTTCATCCGGCCCAGCGCGGTGCGCTTTACCGGCGTGGAGGCGGGATCGTAGGGATCGATCTCGACCATCCAGCCGAAGCGGTTGGCCTCGTTGGGTTCGGCCTCGACGTTGAAGCGCTTGTGGAATTTGTGCCAGCCGTAGTAAGCCCGCCCGCGAATACCGTAGCGCCGGTAGCTGGCTTTCTCCCGCGCATAATTCGCACTTTGGCGTGGATCGCCGGCGAAATAGTAATGAAAGTTCTCTTCCGCGATCAGCACCGTGCCCCAGGGTGTGACCCCGCCGGCGCAGTTGTTCATCGTGCCGATGACTTTGCGGCCGCTCCGATCGGCGCTCGTCCTCAGCCGGTCGTCGCCGGCCGCCGGCCCCGATATCGCCATCCTTGTCTGCGCGGTGATGCGGCGGTTGCGGTTGCCGCCCGCGACATAGGCCCAGCGGCCGCCTCCCTTGCGCCCGATCTCGACCACCGAATGGCCGTGCGCCGCCATCTCGATTGCCGCCTGGCGCCGCGTCGTCTTCTGCCAGACGTCGCGTTTTGCCGTCAGCCCCGGGGCCATCAGCTCCCAGTTGGTGTATTCGTGGTTGACGCAGAGGAGGCCGTGATCGCTGGCGCCTGAACTTGTGCCCAGGCCGCGCGGTAACGGCAGGAAGCCGATGAAGTCGCAGTTGTAGCCGAACTGCGTCACCTGCGCCGCGGCCGACAGGATCTTGTGATTGAAGGCAAGCGCGCGTTTCAGGATCGGATCGCCCCACGCCAGCAGCACCTGCGCGTCATAGCCCTCGGCAACGGCCATGTTCGGATCGAGGGCGTGCGGAATTTCCTTGAAGCCCAGGCTGCTCGCTCCCGCGGCCTCGCCGCGTCCGATCCCCGCGCCGAGCGCCGCCGCGCCCACCGCGGCACCCGCCAACCCGCGCAAGAGTTCGCGCCGTGCCAGCCGCCGCTCGATCAGCGCGCCGATGGTCGATGCCATCGGCCGATCGATGGGCACGTCGTCGTCATCGTGGTCGGGGAACTCGTCGAAGCCGTTCTGCATTGGCGTTGATCGTCCAGTTGAATTCGGCGCGCAAAGCTAACGCCTCGATATGACGCCGCGATGACGCTTGCCGCCCGCGGGACCTCGCCGGATGACCGGATCGCGCCCGCCTGATAGCATAACGGAAAACCGCACCGCGATAACGCGGATGCTCTACCGCGGTATCGCGATGATCTCAGGGGAGGCGCCCGTCATGATCCGAATGCTCGCAACCGCCGCGACGACGGTGGTCCTTGCCGCCACGGCCCTCGCATCGACCGCGCAGGCCGAGGTGCCGCCGGGCAGTTATCTCTACGAGGTCGTGCATTCGCGCTACGGCAAGATCGGCACGCATAGGATCACACTGGTCAAGGAACGCGCGCAAACCATCGTCACCACGGCGCTCCGCCTTCGCGTCAAGATTCTCTTCGTCACAGCGCACCGCGAGAGCGCAGAACGCCGTGAGATCTGGCAGGGCGGTCGCCTCGTCCTCTATTCGAGCACCACGGTGGAGAACGGCAAGACCATCAAGGTCGAGGCAAATGCCGCCGGCGGCAAGCTCGCGATCAACGGGCCCAAAGGCGCCACGACCGCACCTGGCGGTACATTCATTACCAATCCGTGGAACGTCGCCATCCTCAAGGCCAAGATGGTGATGGACAGCAAGACCGGTGCGGTGAAGCCTGTCACCGCCGTTGCGCCGCAAGGCGAGGAGACGGTGAGCGCCGGCGGCGCCCAGGTGAAGGCGACGAAATACCTCTTCCGTGCTGATACCCGCCGCTTCCTCTGGTACGACGCCGCCGGCCGACTGGTGAAGTTTCAGGTGTTCAACGACGGCAACACGGTGACGTTTACGCTGAAGTAGGGAGCGATTGCGGCCCGGCTCGTCCTTCGAGGCCGCCGTACGGCGGCACCTCAGGATGAGCCTCCAGTCCTGATTGGCCTCATCATCGACGCTCATCCTGAGGTGCGAGCGAGAGCGAGCCTCGAAGGATGGATAGCGGGCGAGGATCCCGCTCACCCCGTCAGCCGCTCGCCGGGAAAGGCGTAGACCTTGCTCGGCCCGATCAGCCAGGCCGTGAAGCCCCAGGGAAACAGACCGGCGATCGCCGGGTCGTGCACATTGAGGCCGCCGGCGTAAGCGCCGAAGGCCGGCAGCACGAGCCGGCGCGCGTCGGAGACAAAGCAGCGCCCCGAAAGCCGCTTGCCGCGAAAGCGTACCGCGGCCTTGGGGTGGAAATGCCCGGAGACCTCGCCCGGCCGCGTCATCAAGCGCGCCTCGTGGCGGAAAGTGACGGCGTCGACGCGGTATTCTTCGCTCACCGATCCGCCGAGCCCGGCCGGGATCTCGGGGTCGTGGTTGCCGGCGATCCAGACCCACATCCGCCCCGTCATAAGCTCGGCCAGCGCCGCCGCATCGCCCGGATCGAGCCGGTTCGGCCCGTCGGTGTCGTGAAAGCTGTCGCCGAGGCAGACCACGATCCGGGGCTTCAGCCGCGCGATCACCTCGCCCAGCCGCCGCAAGGTCGCAGCCGTGTCGTAGGGCGGCAGCAGCGCACCCTTGCGCGCGAAGGCCGAGCCCTTCTCCAAATGGAGGTCGGCCACCGCCAGCAAGGCGCGCTCCGGCCACCACAGCGCCCCGGACGGATCGGCCGTCAGCGCCGCCCCGCCCAAACCAATGGGGGGTGGGCCGATGGGTTGCATGCCAACGGTTGGCGGGACGCTGTCTGGAACTGCGCTCACATCATTGCCTTCTGGGGCTCCACCGCCGTTACTTTGTGCGGTTCGACCGCCATTACCTTCTGCGGTTCGACCGCCATGGCGTCGGCGGCAAGCTCCTCGGCGGCCTCGTCGAGCAACGCTTCGTACGCGGCGCCGCCCACGGCTTCCTTGCCGATATGGACCAGCACCGGCACGGCGAGCGGCGAGACCTTGTCGAGCCGGCGGTGGACGATGCGGCCCTGCACGCGGGCGAGCAATTCGGCCAGGCGCGTTACGTCGGTCAGCCCCTCGCCGGCATCGGCGCGGGTGGCGCGCAGCAGGATGTGATTGGGCTCGTGGCTGCGCAGCACGTCGTAGATGAGATCGGAACTGAAGGTGACCTGGCGGCCGGTCTTGCGCTGGCCGGGATGGCGCCGTTCGATGAGGCCGGCGATCACCGCGACGTTGCGGAAGGTGCGCTTGAGCAGGCTCGATTCCGCCATCCAGGCTTCCAGATCGTCGCCCAGCATGTCCTCGTCGAACAGCGGCGCGACCTCGGTCGGCTCGTTGAGGCTCCAGGCGGCGATCGCGTAGTCGGTCGCCTGGAAGCCGGTTGGATGGAGCCCGGCGCGCTCCATGCGTTTGGTCAGCAGCATGCCGAGCGTCTGATGGGCGTTGCGCCCGGCAAAGCCATAAGCGACGAGGAACCAGCGGTCGGCGCGCGGAAATGTCTCCACCAGCAGGCCTTCGCGCTGCGGCAGCTCCGAGCGCCAGCGCTGGATCTCGAGCCACTCGCGAACCTGTGGGGGCAGCGTGGACCAAGATGACGGATCGGCGAGGATGCCGCGCACCCGGTCGGCGAGTTCGGTTGTGAGCGGCAGACGGCCGCCGGCGTAAACCGGCACCCGCGGATCGGCGTCCTTGGCCCGGCTCACGATCGCCGACATCTCGTGCACGCCCTCGAAGGCGAGGATGCGTCCGGCAAACGCAAACGTATCGCCCGGCACCAGCGCCTGGATGAAATGCTCCTCGATCTTGCCGAGCACCGGCCCGCGCCGAAAGCGAACGGTCAGCATCTCGGTTTCGACGATGGTGCCGATATTCATACGGTACTGGCGGGCGACTATTTTCGAGGCGGCCTGCCAGCGCCCGTCCTCGCCACGCACCACCCGGCGCCAGCGCTCATACGATCGCAGCGCGTAGCCGCCGGTGGCGACGAAGTCCAGTACGTCGTCGAAGTCCCTTCGGGACAAATTCGCGTAGGGTGCGGCGCGCCGGACCTCCTCGTAAAGCGCGTCCGCCTCGAAGGGCGCCGAGCAGGCAACGCCCAGCATGTGCTGCGCCAAGACATCGAGGCCGCCCGTGCGCGGCGGCTTGCCGTCGAGCTCGCGGGCGCGCACCGCGGCCATCGCCGCCTCGCATTCCAAGACCTCAAAACGGTTGGCCGGCACCAGGAGCGCCCGGCTCGGTTCTTCCAGGCGATGGTTGGCGCGGCCGATGCGCTGCAGCAGCCGGCTCGCACCTTTTGGTGCGCCGACCTGGATCACCAGATCGACCGCGCCCCAGTCGATGCCGAGATCGAGCGAGGAGGTCGCAACGACGGCCTTGAGGTCGCCGCGCGCCATCGCCGCCTCGACCTTGCGGCGCTGCTCGGCGGCGAGGCTGCCGTGATGCAGCGCGATGGCGAGGTTGTCGTCGTTGATGCGCCACAGCGCCTGGAAGATGATCTCGGCAAAGGCGCGCGTATTGACGAAGACGATCGCCGTGCCCGCGCCCTTGATCGCGGCGTAGATCGAGGTGATCGCGTGCAGCCCGGAGTGGCCGGACCACGGCATGCGATCCGTTGGCGTGACGATGGCGATCTCCGGTTCCGGCCCCGGCGCGCCCTCGATCAGCCGCACCGGCCCGTCGGACAGCCAACGCGCCAGCTCGGCCGGCCGCGCCACCGTCGCTGACAAGCCCACGCGCCTTGCCTGCGGCGCCAGCGATGCCAGCCGCGCCAGGCCGAGAGATAGAAGGTCGCCGCGCTTGTTGTCGGCGAGCGCGTGGGTCTCGTCGACAATCACGGCGGCGAGCCCGGCGAAGAGCGTGGGCGCATCATCGTAGGAGAGCAGCAGCGCCAGCGACTCCGGCGTAGTCATCAATATGTGCGGCGGCCGCCGTCGCTGGCGCGTGCGTTTGGATTGCGGCGTGTCGCCGGTGCGGGTCTCGGCGCGGATCGCCAGGCCCATCTCGGCGATCGGGGCCTCCAGGTTGCGGTGGATGTCGACCGCGAGCGCCTTCAGCGGCGAGATATAGAGCGTGTGGAAGCCCTCGCGCGGATTTGCGGCGAGGTCGATCAGCGTCGGCAGGAAGCCGGCTAACGTCTTGCCGCCGCCGGTCGGCGCGATCAGCAGCGCGCTCTCGCCGGCCTTTGCGGCCTCCAGCATCGCCAGTTGGTGCGCATGCGGCGCCCAGCCGCGCCCGGCGAACCAGTCACCAAAGGGTTCTGGGAGCGTTTGGGTAGGGGGCGGGGCGGCGAGGGCGTCCATGACGGTCAGAGTAGCGGCAAGGAACGGCTAGAACAAACTAGAAACGCGTGAAGGCCTCGTGCAGGCCGGCGATGCGCTGGCTCCGCGCCGCATCGTCATATGCCCGCGCGGGCGCGGCGCCCCAGACCGGCTTGGGCCAGGCCGGATCGTCGGTGCGCCGTGCGATCACATGGATGTGGAGCTGCGGCACCTGGTTGCCGAGCGCCGCGACGTTGAGCTTGACCGGATCGAACAGGGCTTCAAGGGTTCGGCTCGCGCGCACGATCTCCGCCATCATTGCCGGTAGGTCCTCGCTCGCGAGATCGTGGAAATCGCGCAAACCCGCCCGCGCCGGCACCAGGATCAGCCAGGGATAATTGGCGTCCTCCATGAGCAGTACGCGGCTCAACGCCCAGCGGTCGATTTCAGCCGTATCCGCGGCAAGTTTCGGGTCGAGTTCGAACCCCGCCATGGCCTGGAGCCTCCATTGGTTTGAACGTCCTTAGGCTTTCCCCATCCTTGCAACATAAGCGCGCGAGACCAGCACGACGCCGACCAGGACAAGCACCGTGCCGGCGATGTGGAAGGACCGGATCGCCTCGTCGAAGAAAATCACGCCGAGCGCCGAGCCGAACAGCGGATGCAGGCACATGAAGGCCGAAGCCCGGTTGGGGCCGATGCGCAGCGTGCCGGCGTTCCAGCACGCCCAGGCGATGATGGTGCTGAAGAGGGCCACATATATAAGGCATGCCGCGGTGCGCCAGGTCCAGGCCATGGTCTGGCCGGCGGCGATCTCCGCCGCGTAAGCCGGGGTCAGCCAGGCGACGCCGCCCACCGACAGCACCAGCAACACGGCCCAGGGCGAGATGGCGAGCTTGGCGCGCTTCAGCAGCACCATGTAGAGCGCCCAGCATGTGATCGCCGCCAGCATGAAAATGTCGCCCCAGCCGAACTGGAGCCCCAGCAGCACGCCGAGGTCGGCGCGCGTCACCACCACGGCGATGCCGACAAACGAGACACCGATCCCCAGCATCTGCCCGCGGTTGACCAGATCGCGCAGGATCAGCCACGAAAAGAAGGCCGCGGCCACCGGCACGCCGGCATTGATCAGCGCGGCGTTCACCACGGTCGTATGGAGGATCGAGAAATAGACGAAGGTATTGCCGGCGACGAAGAAGAAGCTCATCGCCGCGACCGCGCCGAGCCGGGCGCGCACGACTGGCCAGTCGCGCCCGAGCACGCCGATCACGAAGGGCAGCACCAGTGCTGCGGCCAGCACGTGCCGCCAGAAGGACAGCGCGACCGGCGGCACGTCGAGATTGGCCCAGCGCCCGATCACGAAGTTGCCGCTCCAGATCAGGATTGCCAGCGTCAGCAGCGTATAGGCGCTGGTGCCGAGGGCAACGAGGCGCGCGAAGGGCCCGGTGTGGGTTTGGGCTTCAGTGGCCATTTAGGCGTCGCCGCAATCCCCGGTCGTCATTTCGACCGCAGGGAGAAATCCAGCTGGGTTTGAGCGTGATCCAACCCAGATTTCTCCCTCGCTACCGCTCGCTCGAAATGACGTTGAAACTGCATCGCGCCTGGAGCGACGATCGCGTCGCAGTGATCTAGCGCCCCCGATAGACCGGCGGGCGGCGCTCCTTGAACGACGCCACGCCCTCGGCAACGTCAGCGGTCTTGGCGAGCGCGGCCCAGCGCGCCTTGTCGCCTTCGATGGCGGCCGCGGGGCCTTCGAAGAGCGCCTGGCGCGCGGCCTCGATCGTCGCTTTGACCGCGAGCGGCGCCTGGGCGGCTATGGTCTGCGCGATCTCAATCGCCCGGGCGAGCGCCGCACCGGGCGCCACCACTTCCTGGACGAAGCCGAAGCGCAGCGCCGTCGCGGCATCGAACTCATCGCCGGTCAGCAGGACCGCCATGGCATTCCCCCAGCCCGCCGACTGCACCATGCGGATCGTCGCCCCGCCGGTCGCGACCAGCCCGCGCTTGACCTCGAGCTGCGAGAAGCGCGTGTCGCGCCCGGCAACGACGATGTCGGCAGCGAGCATCAGCTCTATCCCGGCGGTGAAGCAGATGCCCTCCACCGCGCAGACGACAGGCTTGGTGCGCACCGGATCGCGGCGGCCGAAAGGATCGACCGTGCCCGCGGGAAAAAACTCCTCGTCGATGTCGACCAGCGCGAGATCGAGCCCCGCGGTCATGTTGCCGCCCTCACCGTAGAGCACCGCACAGCGCGTCGCCGTGTCGGACTCGAAGGCGCTGTAGGCTTCGGCGAGCTCGGTCAGCATCTTGGGGCTGAGACCGTTCAGCTTCTTGGGCCGGTCAAGCCCGATCAGAAACACCGGTCCGCGTCGCTCGACCTTGATCCCGCCAGGATCGCCGCCGCCGCGCTGTTTTGGTTCGGTCATCGCTTAGCCTCCCAAAAGGAGCGGTCACAGATAGCATCCCTCCCCCTCTTCAGTGGGGGAGGGGGATACCGTTATCTCCACCTTACCGCGCCAGCAGCCACAGCACCGCGACACCCAGGCCCGCGACCGCCAGCCAGAGCGGCCATTGCGGCGGCGCACGCGGCGGCTCGCTGCGCCGCAAGGCCGCCAGCGTATCGGGATGCAGGCGCACGCCGCCCTCGGCGATATCGGTTGCCGCGCGTTCGATGCCGCGCAGGATCATCGGCGCGCGTTCGACCAGCTCGCGCACGGTCTCGGCGCTTTCCTTCGCACGGGCGAGCGGCCCCCGGTGCTCGCGCATCCAGTCCTCGACCAGCGGCCGCGCCAGCTCCCACATGTTGATCGTCGGATCGAGCTTGCGGCCGACGCCCTCGGTCACCAGCATGGTCTTCTGCAGCAGCAGCAGCTGCGGCTGAATTTCCATCTCGAAGCGCTCGGTGACCTGGAACATCAGCCCCAGCAGCCTGGCGAGCGAGATCTCGGCGAGCGGCAGCCCCAAGATGGGCTCGGCGATGGCGCGGATCGCCTGGGTGAAGGCGTCCTTGTCCTTGTGCGCGGGCACGTAGCCGGCGCGGAAATGCACCTCGGCCACGCGCGCATAATCGCCCTGCAGGAAGCCAAGCAGCATGTCGGCCAGGAAGTGCCGGGTTGCCTTGTCGACCCGGCCCATGATGCCGAAATCCACCGCGACGATGGCGCCTTCTGCGTCGACGAAGGCATTGCCCGGATGTTGGTCGGCGTGAAAGAAACCGTCGCGGAAGGCCTGCTTGAAGAAGACCTCGGCGGCGTTCTTCAGGATGCGCCGCACGTCGTGCCCGGCGGCCGTAAGCTCCACGCGCCGGTCGACCGGGATGCCGATGACCCGCTCGGTGGTGAGCACGCGCTGCGCGGTCCGCTGCCAGTCGACGCGCGGCACACGGAAGGTCGGATCGCCCGCGAAGTTCTGGCCAAGCTCGGAGGCCGCCGCCGCCTCCATGCGCAGATCCATCTCCACCGCGACCGAGTCCGCGAAGGTCTCGACGACCGCAACCGGCTTCAGCCGCCGCAGCGACGGCCGCATCCGCTCGACCCATTCGGCGATCCAGTAGAAGAGATCGAGGTCGCGCTTGAACGCCGCCTCGATGCCGGGCCGCAGCACCTTGACCGCGACCTCCTCGCCCTCGGTGGTGACGGCGAAGTGGACCTGCGCGATCGAGGCCGCGGCGACGGGTTCGTCCTCGAAGCTGGCGTAGAGCGTTTCGACCGGCGCCTCGAGCTGCGCCTCGACGATCGCGCGGGCTTGCGCCGCGGCGAAGGGCGGCAGCTTGTCCTGGAGTGCCGACAGGTCGGTGGCGACCTCCTCGCCCATGAGGTCTGCCCGTGTCGCCAGCGACTGGCCGAGCTTGATGAAGGACGGCCCCAGCGCAACCAATGCGTCGGCGAGGCGTTGGCCCGGCCGCTTGCCCTTGGCGCGCCGGGCGATCAGCCGGGCGAGCCGGCGCGAGACGGGGGCGACGCCCAGAAGCTCGAGCGGGAACAACGCATCGTGGCGCGCCAGGACGACCGCGATCCGGATCAGCCGGCGGGCATTGCGGGCATGGCGCAGCATTCAGCGTGACCTTGAGAACTTCGTCACAGCCGCCACGCCGCGTGGATCGCCGCGATACCGCCGGAAAGATTGCGCCAGGTGACGCGCTCGAGCCCTGCCGCCTCGACCCGGCGCGCGAGCGCGTCCTGGGGCGGGAACTTGCGGATGCTCTCGACCAGGTAGCGATAGGACGCGCGGTCGCCGGTCACGACCTCGCCGATCAGCGGCACGACGCTGAAGGAATAGCGGTCATACAATTCGCCAAGGAACGGCACCGCGACGCGGCTGAACTCCAGGCAGAAGAAGCGCCCGCCGGGTTTCAGCACCCGGCGCGCTTCGGCCAACGCGCGGTCGATGTTGGTGACGTTGCGCAGGCCAAAGGCAATCGTATAGGCATCGACGCTCATATCGGGCAGCGGCAGCGCCTCGGCCGTGCCGCAAACCCATTCGATCCCCCGGGCGATGCCGCGATCGAGCGCCCGGTCGCGGCCGACGACCAGCATCGAGGGGTTGATGTCGCAGACCGTGACCCGCGCCGCGTTGCCGGCCTCGTCCTGCACCCGATCCAGAAAGCGAAAGGCGATGTCGCCGGTGCCGCCGGCGACGTCGAGCAGATGCATGCCCCGGCGCGGGGCGACCATGTCGATCAGCGCGGCTTTCCAGAGACGATGGATGCCGCCCGACATCAGATCGTTCATGAGGTCGTAGCGCCGCGCGACGCTGTCAAAGACCCCGCGCACCAGCCCGTCGCGCGCCGATGCCGGCACGCGCCGATAGCCGAAATCGGCCTCGGCTTCCTGTCCGCCCTCAGATCCGCCTATGGGGTCTTTCAAATCCGCCATGGCGCGCAGCTTATCCCACGCCCCCCATGCCCCGCCAGCGGATGCGATGGTCCCAATGTCGCAGCCAAGAAAGAGAAGGCCCCCTCACCCTCCCACGCTCCTATCGGATCGCGGGTCCCTCCCTCTCCCTCAAGGGGAGAGGGGAAAGTTCTGCACACTCCAGTTCCCTCTCCCCTCGGGGGAGAGGGTTAGGGTGAGGGGACTGAAACACCGAAGGTGTTTCGGTATGTAAGGGTTTTGGCAGTCTGGCGCCGCAGGCGTTTCAGCTCTCAATCGAGCTTCAGATCGAGCAGCTGCAGCTCGGTGTAGAGATGGTCGATCTGGTGCGGCGCAAGACGCTCGGTCTTGCAGAAGCGCGGCACGGGCAGGGGCTCGCGCGCTGGCCCGACGGGCGGGCTCGGAACGAACCGCGCATCGGCGGCCAGCACGGCGGGGCCGTCCGGGAGCAGCGCGTTCGCCAGCGTCTGCGCCTGAGCGGTGAACAAGGCGCGGTCGCCGGTATGCAGCAGGTCGAACCAGGTGACGCCCGCGCCCTTCTGCTTGACCGAGAAGAAGAGCAGCGCCCGCGCTCCTCCCGCTTCGATCAGAACGGGCGTTGCCGGCAGGCCGGCCATGTCGTCGAGCAGGCGGACTTCGCCCGCACTTGCTCGTGCGCGGATTGCGGCGGGATCGTCGATGATCGCGAGCGCGGCATCGGGCGGTCCCGCATTGCGCCAGACATATCGGTGGTCGTCGAGCACCCGGTAGCCCACGGCATCGAGGATCTTCAACGTGTTCTTCGAGCTCGTCATGATGTCATAGGACATCGCCGGGTCGGCGGTAGCGACCGCCATCATCTCCATGCCCAGCCCCGTGCCGCGCAGCGATTTGTCGAGATACCAGGCGCAGATATTGACGATCCGCTCGCTGCGTCCGTCAATGTTTCGGTCGGCGTAGACCATGCCGACATAGCCGAGGATCCGCCCGCCGGCCTCGACCACGCGGCCGAGATCGGGCTTCTCGGCAAGCCACTCATAGGTCATCAGGCGCCGCCAACGGTCGGGCGCGATCTTGGCGTTCATCTTGTCGTGCAGCAGCGTGCAGACCGCATCGATGTCGCCCGGCCCGGCCGGGCGTATGGTGGCGCTCATATTTTGGCGCTCATATTTTTGGGCTCATGGTGTCGCCCCCGAAAATGTCATAAGCGCCGCGCCAATGCGCCGCCGGGTGCCGCTGCACTGCATTGGCGAGCCGCGCGCAGAACGCCCAGCCCGCCTCATCAAGGTCGATGTGGTGAGTGAGAAACCCGGTGGGCTCGCCCGCATCTGCCGTGCCGGTGCGCCGCGCCTCCAGATGCCCGATGATTTCGCCCAGCGCCTTGCTCTCGCCCGTGAAGCGAGGGCCGTTCTTCCACGCAATTGGATCGCACTGGGCGTTGGCGAGGACGAGCCCCGGTATCCCGTTCGCGCGTGGCCCGAAGGCCGAAACGCCGCGATAGCCGCGCGCAACCAAAGGACCAAAGAGCGCCGGATCGATCCGGTTCCAGGGCGGCACAACGACGGGCAGGAACCGCTCGCCGAACATCGTCTCGAGCCGCGCGCGGCCCCTATCGAGATCGGCGAGTACCGCCGCCTCGCCGCGGTGCAGTCCCAGCTCCCAGGCCCCCAGGCCCTGGCCTTTGGGTGCGTGGTTGACGTGCGCGTAGCCGTGCTGGGCGATGCGCACATGGGACGCGGCGGCGACCACCGGTCCGAGCGCGTCCTCCAGCCGGGCCGGGATTACCGCGAGGAGCAATCCGGTTGCCGCCGTCACATCGAACAGCCGCGCGAGCTTCGGCCCGGGCGCGACCGCATCGTCGTCGCGCCACCACAGATCGGCGATCCGGCTCGCCGCCGCCCATCGGTCGAGCTCGGCGTCGAGTGCCGCCCAGGGATCGGTCTTGGTCGTGGTCGCGGTCATGGAGGAGACTATAGCGCGCCGCGCGGCTACCCCTTCAGCGTGAACAGCTCCTGGGGCTCGCGCACGCCGCGCAGCGCGTGGAAGCCGAGCGACTCCAGCTCGCCGTGGCAGCCGCAGGCGACCTCGTGGAAGGCGGCGGAGATAAGCGTATTCCGCTCCATCGGCCGGCACAGCGACTGGATGCGGCTCGCCTCGTTGACGGCCGGGCCGATCACGGTGAAGTCGAGCCGGTCGCTGGCGCCGATATTGCCGTAGAGTACGTCGCCCAGATGCAGCGCCAGACCAAAATCCATCACCGCCTTGCCAGCCTCCTGGCGCGCTTCGTTGAAGGGCGGAAAGGCCGCGCGCAGCTCGGCCGCGGCTTTCAGCGCGTTGCGGCATACCGCCTCGCCGTCGAGCGCGGTCAGATCGAAGGTGGCCAGGAAACCGTCGCCGAGGAACTTCAGGATCTGGCCGTGATTGGCGTGCACCGGGCCGGCCATCAACTCCAGATAATCGTCGAGCGTCTCCACCAGCTCATCGCCCGGCAGCCGGTCGGAAACGCGCGTGAAGCCGCGCAGGTCGCAGAACCATAAAACCGCGCTGATCGTCTCGACCGATCCGCGGTCGATCGCCCCGGTCAGCACCCGGTCGCCGGCATCGCGCCCCAGATAGGTCTCCACCACGGTGCGGCCGATGTCATAGGTCGTGCGCGATTTGACGGCGAGGCCAAAGATGGGCAAGAGCGCGGCCACCTGGGTGAGCTGTGCGTCGTCGAACCCGCCCGGCCGGGCGGTGGCGCAGGAGAAGAAGACGCCGCTGCGCGCCTCGTCGCTTTCCTTGATCTTGCCAAACAGGACGAGATGGGCGGCGTAGTCGCTCATGCCCTGCTGGCGCAGATCCTCAAGGATCGGGAAGTCGAGCGGCGCGTTGCGGTCGAGCCGGCGGCGCAGCGTGGCCGTGCCGGTGGTGCGCATGTGGTGGATCGGGCTCGCCTGGAAGTCTTCGTTCTGCCAGGATATCCGGTCGCGCATGACAATCTCGACCGCAGCCTTGCCCGGCGGCCGCGCGGGCCCACCGCCGACCCGCCAGACATAAGTCTGCGCGCCGTACCGTGGATGCAGCGTGCCCATGCCCATGCTCGCCCGCGCCATGTCGAAGCCGGCGGCGTGAAGCCGGTCGCAGAAACCGCTGAACTGTTCCTCCAGCGGTAGTCCCAGCAGGCCCTGCTCGACCAGCCAATCGGCAAAGCCGCCGAGTTCAAGCGGCGGCGGCGCGTTCTGGTTTCCCTGCAGATCCATAACCGCATCCTCGCATGAGCCCTGGGCGGTCAGGCGGCCCGATGCAAGCCGCCCGACCGGTTCGTCCCATGGGGATGGAGATGGGGTTGCGCGGCCGCGCGCGCCAGCGCCCGCATAGATCTTACGCGGCGCCCTCGCCGCCGTCGGGCCCGTAGAACATCACCCAGATTGCAAGATCGTTGGTGAAATCCTCGAAGCGATGCGTCATTCCCGCGGGCACGAAAAGCGCGTCGGCCGGCCCAAAGCTCTGGCGCTCGTCGCCGATCATGGCAACGCCGCGGCCACGCGCCACGACGTAGAACTCGTCGCGCGCATGCGGCGCTTGGGGATCCTCGCCGCGCGGGGCGTAGAGCTTCACCTCCAGGCTGCCCCGCTGGAAAGCCGAGACCGACCGTATGCCGCTTTGCGGAACCTGGGCCAGCCAATGGCCGGCCGTGCCGTGCCATCCAGGTTCCGCGTCGCGCGCGCCGGCATCGTCCGGGCCCTCGCCGCCGTCGGGGCCGTAGAACATGACCCAGGTCGCGAAATGCCCGGTGAAGTCCTCGAAGCGATGGGCCATGCCGGACGGCGCGAACAGCGCATCGCCGGCGGAAAATTTTACCCGCTCGTTTCCCATTACGAAGTCGCCCGCACCCGCGGCGACGACATAGATCTCGTCGCGCGGGTGGGGCTGCTGGGCGTCTTTGTCCCGGGGCGCGTAAAGTTCGACCTCGAGCTGGCCGTGTGAAAAGGCCGTTACGAACCTAAGCCGTCCATCGGCCGGCAGCTTTGCAAGCCACTCCTCGACCGTCCCGCGCCAACCCTGCATGACCCCGCCTTTCTTAACAAAATAGCTGATTTCATAAACCATAGCGGCGGTCCGTCCGGCGCGCCAGCACGCCGAAATAGGCTCCAGATCTGATCGCGGGATCGGCTGGCGCGCGCCGGGCCATCTGGCGGCTGCGCGAGTGCTCAAAATAAACGATTGAGAAATAGACAAATAATCGAAGTGTATAAACCATTAATAAAAATTAACTAAAATTAAGAACTAATTAATTTGACATTCATTTCGTTATAACCAAATATTAGCGAAGTGTTCATAAGTTGTTAACCTTACTAGATGATTAATTTTACTTGAAAGGAGCAAGCCATGACCACACGCTTCCGAAAGGTGACTTCGCCTCGATCGCGCGTCTGGTTGGACGCCAATCGTTGTTGGCGGGATCAGCACGGCCGCTTCTGTCAAGCACCGACGGGGGTGGATATTGCGGGACTGGCCCGGTTGGGCGTTTTGATGCTCTCGCTGGCCGCAATGATACTCGCCATGCATCTGTGGACGACGCGGGGGTCCGCCCGGGCAAACGTCGCGCCGCAGGCTACATTCCACGAGCGCTATGGGGTCACGCCGAAGACCTTCGCCAATGTGAAGGTCAAGCCGGCGCGCCTTGCGCGTGCTGTCAAGCCGGCACGCGAGCGCTGGTGCCTGATCCAACTCGCCTACCACGAAGCGCGCAGCGAGTCGGATGACAGCATCGTCAAGCGGATCTGGACCGCCGTGTGGCGCTCGCGCCGCGACGACTTCAAGGCCAATACGATCTGCGAAGCCGTGTTCGCCTACGGCGCTTTCTCCGCCTTCCTGAAAGGGATCCCGCCGATGCACAACAAGGCGGCGCTGGCGCGGGTGACGCGGATCGTCGACGAGCAGATGCCGGCGATCCTGCCCGACAGCTATGGCGGGCGGAAATGCATGGACCGTGACATCTACACCGACCGCTGCGTCTTCACGCTGGCCGACACGGTCAAGGTCCAGCCGGTGATGACCCACCACGCGGAGACCGATTGCCGGTATCTCGGGCTCAAGGGTTACAACTACGTCCGCCGCAACGGCCGCTGCGAGCCGCGCTGGGCGCGCAAGATGGTGGAAGTTGCCGCCGTCCGCTGCACCATGATCAAGAACCGCCCCTGCGTGACGGTCTTCTGGGTGAAGGATAGCGACGGCTGAACACGGCTGAACACGGCTTGGCTAAATGTGAGGGGCAAAAAGGGACTGGGGTATCGCAACAATGTTCCTGACAGACCTCGGTAAATTCGAACGAGGCGCCTCGTCACACCTCTGAAGCCCACTCATGGGGACCGTCGGCCGGCGGTCCCCAAATTTTTTGACTACATCCCGGCGAGCGCGTCCTCAATGAAGTCCATGCGGTCCTTGCCCCAGAAGATCTCGCTGGCGACGACGAAGCTGGGCGCACCAAAGATCCCGCGCGCCAGGCCGCCATTGGTGCTCTCGGCCAGCGCGCCGCGTACCTCGGCGCTTTCGCACGCCGCCTCGAACTCGTCCCCATCGACGCCGAGCCCTTCGGCTGCCGCCCGCAAGCCTTCGTATTCGGCGATCGAGGCGTCGTTGGCTTCCCAGTAACGCTGAAAGATGACATCGACGAAAGCGCGTTCGCGGTCCCAGCGCCGCATGGCGATGGCGCCCCTGAGCGCCCGGCTGGTCTTGATCGGGAAGCGGTCGGGGAAGCGGAAGGCAAGGCCGTATTTCGCTGTCCAGCGCTCCAGGTCGCGCTTGCGGTTGGCGATCTTGGCGGCCGGCTCGTCCATCAGGACATAGTCATGGTGACGGAAGACGTAACCGAGATTGAAGGGGTGGAGGACCAGCGTGGCCGCATGCCGCTCGATGATCGGGTCGATCAGCTTCAGCGCGAAGTAGGTGTTCGTGCTGCCGATATCCCAGTAGAGCTCGACCGTCTTGGCCAAGGTGGCTCCCCCGTCAGCGGCAAATGCCAATTATTCGTAGGGGCGGGTTTGAAACCCGCCCCTACAGTTAAGACCGTTGGCCAATCCTTACCGCCCCCTCACCAGGGCTCCGCATAGGGCCGCAGCTCGACGTTGAACGACCAGGCGGTCTTCGGCTGGTGGGCGGTCTGATAGACGGTTTCGGCGATATCCTCGGGCTTGGCGAAGCGCTCCTCGGGGGTCTCGGGGAACTGCCGGCGGGTCCAGCGGATATCGATGATGGCGTCGATCACCACATAGGCGACGTGGATGCCGCGGGGGCCCAGCTCGCGTGCGATGGCCTCGGCGAGGATGCGCTGGGCGGCCTTGGTGGGCGCAAAGCCGGAGAAGTTGGACTTGCCGCGCCAGGCGGACGTATTGCCGGTGACGATGAGCGCGCCGCTGCCGCGTTCGATCATCGCCGGCGCCACCGCGCGGGCAAGGTGCAGCAGGCTCATCGTGTTGACTTGGAAATTCGCTTCGATGTCGGCCGGGTCGATCTCAAGGAAACTGCCCCAGGAACCGCGCGCGGCGTTGTGGATGACGACATCGGGCTCGCCCAACTCGGCGCGGCAGCGCGCCAACATTTCGTCGATGGCGTCCGGGTCGGTGATATCGCATGGCAGTGCCAGGCTGCCGGGCAGGGCGGCCTCGTATTCCTTCAGACGCGGCTCGGAACGTGCGACCAGCCCGACCTTGTAGCCGCCGTCCGCGAAGCGCTTGGCCACCGCCCCGCCGGTGCCCCGGCCGACCCCCGCCACCAATGCCACTTTGTCCGCCATTGCCGCCTCCCCGCTCCGCGTACCGCCTGCCCACAGAGTAGGACAAATGCGCAAGAAAGCGAGCCCCGCGGCCCGGTCGCCGCGCTGGTCGCCATCCGCAGGGGTTTGGGGATTAGGCTGCCGGCCGCTCTACCGCCGGCCGCTCTACCGCCACATGTGCTACCGCATAGGCCGCCGCCGGTGCCTTGGCGCCGTCGGTCGCCGGCTGATCGAGCTGAAGCGAGATGTCGGTGTAATTTCGCGCCGCCGGGTCGCGCTGGATCTTGCGGCGCAGGCGGTGCAGCTTGAGGCCATAAATCAGGTAAGGCACATAGGTTTTGGCGATCTGGCCGACCCGTCGGGGATAGAAGGTGATCATCGGCTCGCGCTTCATTCCGGGCCGCCGCGCGGTGCGAACCTTGCGCCGGAACATGCCGCCCTGCAGCGGGTGGATGCCCTCAAAGCGCTGCATGCCCCAATACGAGAGAACCTGCTGGACCACGCTGATCGGCTTGATGCCGCAGGCATAGGCGCGCCGGATCAGGCGCTCGACATGCTCGTCGCTGTAATAGAGCTCCCAGGCTTCTTCGTAGATGCCCTGCCATTCTTCCTTGGTCATGCGCGGATGCTCGACGACGACGTGCTCGGTGTCGCCCTTGTTGAGATCGGGGTCCATCCAGACGCCGGCATCGTAGGCGCGCTTGTGATCCTCGGAGCCCGGCGCGGGCGACATGATGAAGAACTCCAGGATGTCGACCGGCAACTCGCGCTGGACGAAGGCGATGTCACGCCGGATCGACGCAGGCGTGTCGTCCTCGAAACCGAGGATGTAGCCGGCGAAGGTGACCACGCCGGCCCGCTTCCAGGCCAGCAGCATCTCGCGATACTGGGCGATCTGGTTCTGGCGTTTCTTGACCGCGAGCAAATTGTCGGGGTTTACGGTCTCCAGCCCCATGAACACCCAGCGGCAGCCTGCCGCCGCGGCCTTCTCGATGAAGCCCTCGATCCGATGAACCATGAGATCGGCCTGGATGATGAATTTGATCTCCAGGCCGTCGCGCTCTTTCAGCTCGATCAGGCGATCGAAGATCGGCTCCCAATTGCTGTTGCGCGCGAAATTGTCGTCGGTCAGGAAATAGCGGTTGATGCCCTGCGCGGCGTTCGTCCGGACCAGCGCCTCGACCTCGTCGGCGCTGCGGGTACGCGACTTGCGTCCCTGCACGTTGATGATGCAGCAGAAGCTGCACTTGAACGGGCAGCCGCGTCCGGCATCGAAACTCGAATAGCTGCCGATGGTGCGCCGTAGCATCTCGGCGGGCAGGAAGGGCAGCGGCTGGCCGGTAAGATCGGGCAATTCGGCGAGATAGTCGTAGATCGGCTTGAGCTTGCCGTCATAGGCGTCGCGCAGGAAGCCGTCCATACGGTCCTCAGCCTCGCCGCCGAACAGCGTGATGCCCTGGGCCACCGCATCCTTCAATTCGGGCGTCAGCCCTTCGATCATCGACAGCAGCCCGCTTACGTGGAAGCCGCCGATGGCCACCGCGATCCCGGCTTTGAGGAAGGGTTGGGCGAGATCCACCGCACGTGGGAACTGGTTGGACTGGACCCCGACCAGGCAAATCAGGCCTTTTCCGCCGGCCCGTTTTATCTTGGCGATCATTGCATCGACGGGAACGACGATGTTGGCCTCGTCATAGGCCGCGACCTTGATCTCGACATCGTCGCCAAGCACGCGCCGCTCGGCCGCGTCGGCCGCCAACCCCCACAGACAGGCGAGCGAATTCGAAGGCAACACACCGCGCCGCCACTGGATGACATAGCCGTCGTCGTCATAGTGCGACGGCTTGATCAGCTCGATATGAAACGTGCTAGCGCGATCGGCCGTTTCTGGCATTGCCAAGACCCTGCCCCTGCTTCGCGATTCCCCGATCGACATCCATCATAGCATCTTCGTTCTGAATTGCTTGAAATTCCGGATCGCTTGAAATTCATCGGGCGCATCGCTCAGCCCGCCGCTGTTAGCCGCTGATTTTTCCGGGCGCGCGCTCTAAGCTTGCGGCGCCATGCCCGAACTGCCCGAAGTCGAGACCGTTGCCCGTGGCCTCGCCGCCGCGGTCGAGGGTCGCATGATCCTGCGCGCCGAAGCGCGGCGGCCGGACTTGCGTTTTCCCTTGCCGCCCGATCTTTCGGCGCGGCTCGAGGGCCGGCGGCTCGAGCGCATCGCCCGGCGCGCCAAATACATGCTGCTCCACCTCGATGACGGGACCGTCATGATCCTGCATCTCGGCATGTCGGGGCGGCTCCTCATCCTGAACGGCGAGGACACGCCTCTGGGCCGGCACGATCACGTCATCTTCACCTTCGAAGGCGGCATTGAAGTGCGCTTCAACGACGTGCGGCGCTTCGGCATGCTGGACCTCTGCGCTGAGAGCGCGCTCGAAACGCATCCCCTGCTCCGCGATATCGGCCCCGAGCCGCTTGGCAACGACTTCAACGGCCCGGCGCTGGCGGCCGCGCTCAAGGGCCGGCGCACGCCGATCAAGGCAGCCCTGCTCGACCAGCGCACGGTCGCCGGGCTCGGCAATATCTATGTCTGCGAGGCGCTTTTCCGGGCCGGGATTTCACCCAGGCGTTTGGCCGCGACGGTGCAGGGGAAGCGCGCGGAAAACCTCGCAGCGGCGGTCAAATCGGTGCTGACGGATGCAATCGCCAGCGGCGGGTCGAGCCTGCGCGACTACGTCCAGCCCTCGGGCGAGCTCGGTTATTTCCAGCACCAATGGGCGGTCTACGGCCGCGAGGGCGAGGCCTGCCCGGGCTGCGACTGCGCGGTGGCCGAGACCGGTGGCGTCGCCCGCATCGTCCAATCGGGGCGCTCCACATTTTACTGTTCCCGGCGGCAGCGCTAGGGTGATGGTTCGACGCTCGTCGCACATAGCGTGACAAGTGGGGCGTGACGAATGGGTGACGAGCGTCGGACGCTGAATCACACTAGCAACATATGTTTGGTGTGGTAAAAGCCCCGGCGCGGACGTGAACTAGCGATTCCTAAGCGCCGCCCGATCTAGCCAACTCAGATAAAAATCTCACACGGCAGCCGATCCGCAAGGAGGAATAAGCGCCATGGCCTACAACACAATCCTCGTCGACACGCAAGGTCCGGTCGGCATCGTCACGCTGAACCGGCCCAAGGCGATGAATGCGCTGAACGGCGAGATCGTGCGCGAAATCGGCGCCGCCCTCGATAGCTTCGAGGCCAATGACGCCGTCGGCTGCATCGTCATTACCGGCAATGAGAAGGCCTTCGCCGCCGGCGCCGACATCAAGGAGATGAGCGAGAAGAGCTACATGGACGTCTATCTCGCCAACTTCATCACCGATGGCTGGGAACGCGTGACCACCTGCCGCAAGCCGGTTGTCGCCGCGGTCGCCGGCTACGCGCTCGGCGGCGGCTGCGAGCTGGCGATGATGTGCGACTTCATCATTGCCGCCGACACGGCGAAATTCGGCCAGCCCGAAATCACCATCGGCATCATCCCCGGCGCCGGCGGCAGCCAGCGCTTGCCCCGCTTTGTCGGCAAGTCGAAGGCGATGGAAATGATCCTCACCGGCCGCATGATGGGCGCCGAGGAGGCCGAGCGCTCCGGCCTCGTCAGCCGCGTCGTCCCCGCTGTCGACCTGCTCGACGAGGCGATCAAGACGGCCAAATCCATCGCCGATCTTTCCCGGCCGGCCGTGATGGTGGCCAAGGAAGCGGTCAACCGCGCCTACGAGTCGAGCCTCAGCGAGGGCGTGCTGTTCGAGCGCCGCAGCTTCCACGCGCTCTTTGCGACCGAGGACCAGAAGGAAGGCATGGCCGCCTTCGCCGAGAAGCGCCAGCCGAAATGGAAGAACCGCTAGGGCCGGACAGTTGAGATCGACGCATCAAATTCCCCCTCCCCCCGCTGGGGGGACGGGATACCGGGCGTAGCCAAACAGACGATGCTTCATGGCACGTGCGTTATCGCGCCGATTTCTCCCCGCAATGGGTTCAAGACCACTCTGTGAGTCCCGTGCAGAACCGCCGCAAGCCGCGCTGTCATAAGGGATTTGCCGCTGCGTCCAGGCTTCGTTCCTGTGGACAACTTCAAGCGCCGGCCATATGTTAACCCTCTGTAATTCATGGGTTTTCAGTGCTATGCTGCACCGTCAAACGGGAACCCGGCATGAAGGATGCGCCGATGGCCGAGACCGCGCACGACCTCTTCCCTGACAGCAGGCCGCTTCAGGAGGAGCGCATGCAGACGGGCATCCTGCCCTCGCAACAGATCCGCACGCTGGTGCGCAAGCATGGCATCAGCGCCACCGACGAGATCGGCGAGGACCAGATCCAGCCGGCCAGCCTCGATCTTCGTTTGGGGCCGACCGCCCACCGCATCCGCGCCAGCTTCCTGCCGAGCCCCGAGCATCCGGTCGCCGACAAGATCGCGGAGTTCGCCACCCACGAGTTCAGCCTCACCGAGGGCGCCGTGCTGGAGCGCGGCTGCGTCTATCTCGTCAAGCTGCAGGAGCATCTGAAGCTCACGCGCGATATTTCCGGCGTCGCCAATCCGAAAAGCTCGATCGGCCGGCTCGATGTCTTCACCCGCGTGATCACTGAGGAGGGCAGCGAGTTCGATCAGGTGAGCGCGGGCTATGAGGGTCCGCTCTACGCCGAAATCTCGCCGCTCACCTTCTCGATCATCGTGCATGCGGGCTCGCGACTAAACCAGCTTCGCCTGGTGCGCGGCAACCCCGTCATGCCGGGGACCCAGACCGCAAAGCTGCTGGGCGAGCTTGGCCAGGACGATCCCTATCGCGGCGGCTCGGCGGTCAGCGTCGACCTGCGCGGCGACCAAGGTGACGGGGCTAAGGGCGGCAAGACCCGACCGATCGGCTACCGCGCGCGCAAACACACGGCGCCCATCGATGTCGACGCGCGCGGCCGCTACGAGCCGCTCGATTTCTGGGAGCCGCTGCAGCCGATCGGCGCCGGCGGGCTGATCCTGGCGCCCGACGAATTTTATATCCTGGTGAGCCGCGAGGCCTTCCGCGTGCCGCCGGGCCATGCCGCCGAGATGGTCGCCTACGACACGCTGGTCGGCGAGTTCCGAGTGCATTACGCCGGCTTCTTCGACCCCGGCTTCGGCCACGAGCAGGCTGGCGACGGATCTCCAAGTGGCGGCACCCGCGCGGTGCTCGAAGTGCGCAGCCACGAGGTGCCGTTCATGGTCGAGGACGGCCAGACCGTCGGCCGGCTGCTCTATGAGCGCCTCTCGGCGGAGCCCGACAAGCTCTACGGGCCCTCGATCGGCTCGTCATATCAACATCAGGGTCTGACCCTCGGCAAGCAGTTCAAGCCCTTCGAAGGCTAGGGTTTCTGCGGCGATTGGCGGGAACTGGCACTCGGTCCGCTTCGCGGCCCGAGCCTTCGAGGCTCACTGGCGCTCGCACCTCAGGATGAGCGTCGGTGTGTTGCTGGCAATTGCGGATGCTCATCCTGAGGTGCGACGCCGCTAGGTGGAGCCTCGAAGGATGGCGGCCGGGCCGCTCATTGCCGCCGCCGCTCTTGACCGCCGGGGCGGGAGCCTTATATAAGCCCGGTTCCGCAAGCACGTATCGCATGGACAAACGGACCCGATGGCGCATCACGCATCAGCCAAGAAACGCATTCGCCGCAACGCCCGCTTCACCGAGGTGAACGGCAACCGGCGCAGCCGCATCCGCACCTTCGTCCGCAAGGTCGAAGACGCGATCACCGGCGGCAAGCGGGACGATGCCGCAGCGGCGCTTAAGGCCGCGCAGCCGGAGATCCAGCGCGGGGTCACCAAGGGCGTGATGCACCGGAATACGGCCGACCGCAAGATCTCGCGGCTCAACGCGCGCATCAAGGCGATGTCGTAAGGCCGGGGTCGTTTCGAGGCCTTTTTGGGGGCGCTCCCGGGCGATCGGGCAGCGCCCTTTTTATGTCCGTCCCGGATTTCTGTCCCAAGCGTGCCAATCGCGGTGTCTCGACCGTCCCATAGGGGTGTGCCATCTGTCCCGTCTGTCTCAGACGCCTCGCCGACCTCACCACAGTACCGATCGTCACCCCGGCCGGAGAGCCGGGGTCCAGTTTGGTTCGGGAAAAGTTCGTGCCGCACATGGCTCCGGCCGGCCGATGGGCCCCGGCTCGGCCTTCGGCCGTCCGGGGTGACGAATGAGTGTGGGCCGTCCGGACTGCCGGATGAGTGTGAGCCGTCCGGGGCGACAAAAGGGTAGCCGGTCGGAGTGACGACGGAGCGTGGGCTGACGACTAGGGAATGCGGGCCGCAGGCCCCTCAGACGATCTCCAATACCGTCTCGGGCGGACGGCCGAGGCGGGCCTTGCCGCCGGCGAGCACGATCGGCCGCTCGATCAGGATCGGCTCGGCGACCATCGCCTCGATGAGCATCTCGTCGCTCTTGGACGCATCGCCGAGATTGCCGTCCTTGTAGGCGGCCTCGCCCCTGCGCATGAGATCGCGCGGGCTCATGGCGAGCAGGCCGAGAATATTTTTGAGCTCGGCGGCGCTCGGCGGGGTCTTCAGATACTCCACGATCTCGGGCTCGATGCCCTTCTCCTGTAACAGCGCCAGGGTCTGGCGCGACTTCGAGCACCGTGGGTTGTGATAGATCGTGACGCTCATGAATTCGCTCCTACGCAAGGCCGGTCGAGGATTGCGGCGTGCCGGCGCGCAGGCCTTGGCCGCGCGCGCGCGAACCGGGTTGGTCGCCCTTGTCGGCTCCAGTATGGTGCGCCCCGTCATCGCCCCCGTTTATCGCGTCGGGCGAGGACCGGCGTCCGGGTGGGCGGGCCGGCAGTTTCCCAGAAGCGGACGGGACGTGGCAAGGATCGAAGTGGCAAGGACGATAAAGGCAGCGATGGGGACGGCATCTTCGAGGCGCGCGGTGCGGGCGCTTGGCGCCGTGCTGGCGGCAGCATGGATCGGGATCGCGCTCATCGGCGTGGGCGCGATTGCCACGGCGCCGCCGGCGCATGCCCAGGCCAAGGTCCTCGCGAAACCGGGAACGCCCTCTGTCGCGAAACGCAGCGCGGCGGCTGAGCTATCGACCAAGGATCTTGCCGCGCTGATCAAGACGCTCGAGGACAAGGGCTCGCGCGACGAGTTCCTGAAGACGCTGAAGGCGTTGCTGGCGGCGCGCCTGGCGGCGGAAGGTGGCGCGAAGAAAGAGGGCGGGGCGGGTTTTCTGGCCGGGCTCTCGGCGCGCGCCAAGACGGCCGCCAACGAGATCGTGGCTGCCGCCGGCGCGGTATTGCAGACCGGCACATTTCTGCGCTGGATCGGCGTGCAATGGGCCGACCCGCTCAAGCGCGAGAAGTGGAAGCTCGGCATCCTCATTGCGCTTGCGGTCCTTGCCATCGGCCTTGCCGCCGAATGGATCGTGCGTTTCGTGCTGCGCCGGCCGCGTGCGACGGTCGAAGCCAAGGAGACTGACGCCTGGCCGGTCAAGCTGCTGTTCCTCGGCGCGCGGACGGTCCTCGATTTGCTGCCGATCGCAGCCTTCGCGGGGGCGGCTTACGGCGCGCTGCCGATTTTCGACCCACCAGATGCTGTGCGCCTCATCGCGCTCACCATCATCTATGCCAGCGTGCTCAGCCGCTCGATCAAGGCAGTGGCGCGCATGGTGCTGGTGCCCAAGGCCGAAGGGCTGCGGCTGGTACCGGTGGAGACCGAGAACGCGCGCTACCTGATGCTGTGGATCCGCCGCTTCACCACGGTGGCGGTCTACGGCTATTTCATCGCCGAGGCGGCGCTGCTTTTCGGACTGCCGGCGGGCGGGCACGGAGTGCTCATGAAGCTCCTCGGCCTGGCGCTCACCATCATGGCGATCATCTTCATCCTGCAGAACCGCCGCACCGTGGGCGACTGGCTGCGCGACGAGACGGCGGGAGCGGACGCGCGCGGCTTTGCCAACATCCGCGAGCGCTTGGCCGATGTCTGGCACATCCTGGCGGCGCTCTACGTGATCGGGACATTTCTGGTCTGGGCGCTCGACATCGATGGCGGCTTTGCATTTGTGATCGGCGCGTCGGTCTGGACCGCGATCATCCTTTTCGCGGCGTTTCTTGCGGTGCGTGGGCTCGACCGCGGCGTCAAGCGCCTCTTCCGGGTGGGCGAAGATCTGGCCGAGGGCGCGCCGGGCCTCGAAGCGCGGGCCAACCGGTACCTGCCGGTTGTCCACAAGGCCGTTCGGGTGATCGTGACGATCGTCGCGGCGCTCGCGATCCTACAGGCCTGGGGCATCGACACCATTGATTGGATGACCGGAGCGACCGGCGAGCGGGTCATTGGCAGCTTCGTTACAATCGTGACCGTGCTCGTCATTGCGCTCATCGTTTGGGAACTCATCTCAAGCGCCATCGAGCGGTATCTCGACAACCTGAAAACCAGCAGCCGCGACAAGGACCGCGTGAAACGGCTCTCGACGCTGCTGCCGCTGGCGCGGACCGTCATCCTGGTCGCGCTCGTCGTCTTCGTGACGTTGATCGTGCTCTCCGAGATGGGCGTCAATATCGGCCCCTTGCTCGCCGGCGCGGGCGTGGTCGGGCTCGCAATCGGCTTCGGCGCGCAGACGCTGGTCAAGGACATCATTACCGGGCTGTTCATTCTGGTCGAGGATACGATCCAGGTCGGCGATGTGGTCGAGGCGGACGGCCGTTCGGGCGTAGTCGAGGGGGTTTCGATCCGGACGCTGCGGCTGCGCGACATCAATGGCAGTGTGCACACCATTCCGTTCAGCAGCGTCGGCTCGGTGAAGAACTCGACCAAGGAATTCGCCTATTACCTCTTCGAGGTCGGCGTGGCCTACCGCGAGGATATCGACGAGGTGATCGCCGCGCTGCGCGAGATCGACGAGGCGCTGCGCGCCGACCCCGATTACACGAAACTGATCCTCGAGCCGCTCGACATCTGGGGCGTCGACCGTTTTGCCGACAGCGCCGTCATCGTGCGCGCGCGCTACAAGACCCTGCCGGGCAACCAGTGGATGGTGGGCCGCGCATTTAATGGGCGGATGAAGAAGCTGTTCGACGCGCGCGGCATCGAGATCCCCTTCCCGCACATGACGCTCTATTACGGCGAGGGCAAGGACGGCACCGCGCCGCCGATGCTGGTGCTCCACGAGGAGGGCTTGCCCAAGGCCAAGCCGCGCCCGGCGCCGAAAGCCGCCGCGCCCGACGTGGCGGCCAAATCCGCCGAGGAGACGCGGCCCAAGAAACCGCGCAGCGCCGCGGGCAAGGCCGAGGAGCGCTCCAAGTTCTCCGGCGAGGCGGATTAGGCAGCCTGCGCGCCCTTCGTCACCCGTCCCCACGCGGATCATCGGCGCTCGAATGGTCGGTCGGCTGGGGGGTGGCGGTCAGGACCGTCACGCCGTCCGGGGCGTGGAAGCGGTGCCAGCGGCCTTGTGGAACCACCGTCAGCATGCCGGTGCCCAGCTCCAGCACCTGCGGGCCCGCATCCATCAGAATGGTGAGTGTGGTGAGACCCTTTAATATATGCACCAGCTCGTCGCCCTTGGGGTGCCGCTCCCATTGGCTTTCGCCGGAGAAGCTGCCGGCGAAGAGCGCGCCGTTGCCGAAACCGGCCAGCGTCGCGAAGGCCGCGGCGACCTCGGCTTCGGGCGTGCCGGGCGTGCGGCCGGCGAGGACCGGCACGTCGGCGAGCGCGGCCTCGATGTTGATGGCGTTGACCATGACGGGCTCCACGGGCGATTGCTGACTGGATTCTGTCATCGCAGCGGCATGATACCCGTTTCGCCGATCGGCGCGAGCCATGCCGTAGCCCCTTGCGAAAGCCACCGTAACGGAGGCGGCGGACGAGGCTCAATTATTTCCAGATTTATTTTAACCTTAGTGACGACGGTCACTGAGGCTCGCGCGGGGTTGCGTCACATTGGGGTCAACAACGGGGGACGAACACCAAGGCCCCCATCACCCGCTCTCGAAAGGAACGATCCCATGAAGAA
>DATKZM010000046.1:0-2853 GCA_035527975.1 Alphaproteobacteria bacterium
AGGGTGGCTGTTGGTAGTCCCAAGGACTACGCTGAGGGGTCGAGGGGACCAGGAGATGGGCGGACAACCCCCAGTTGTGGGGCTACTCGCGTTAGCTGTAGCGGTGTTGCTTGCGAGTCCGTTCGCGGCGCCGTCCGCGGCTGCCCAGATTCGCGTGCCGCTGCCCGGCGAGGACTCAAAGCCGAGGGTCGTCCAGCGGAAGCGCTACGTCCCGCCCACGCTGCCCTACCGGAATCCCACCCGCGTGACAGCCAGCGTTGCTGCCGATGCGGTGTCGCCCCCTCAAGCCAAGGACAGCGAAGCCGCGGCCGTGGTGGGCACGTCCTCGGCGGCCAGCGTCGCGGTGGCCGCCCCGCGCAATGTGGCGAGCCTTGCGAGCACCCCTGATACGGCGGCGCTCCCGTCCGAAGAGGACAAGACCAAGCCCGCAGACGCTTCGGCCGGCCCGGAGCCATCGTCCGACGCCGCCGCCGATGATGATGGTGATGATGCGGAGTCTCCGTCGGAAACCGCGGACGCCTCGCCGTCGGACGATGCGGCGCCTGCCGCGGACGCGACGGACGAGCCCGCGCCGCCCGCCGCGGCGGAGCAGGATGCCGAGCCGAAGGACGAAGAGCAGCCTGCCGAGCCGGAGCAGGCCGCGGATCAACCCGCAGAGGACGCGAAGCCGGATGAGACCGCCGAGGCGGATCAGGCGGTAAAGCCGGTGGAGGCGGCAGAGCCAGTCGAAGCCAAAGCCGTTGAAGCGGCAGAGGCGGTCGACCCGGCCGAAGACGAGCCGGAAGCGGTTGAGACCGCCGAAGACGCGCCAGACGAAGCTGCAACGGCGGATGCCGAACCTGAAGCGACGGATGCCGAAGCTAAAGCGGCGGATGCCGAAGCTGCAACGGCGGATGCCGAACGTGAAGCGGCGGGTGCCGAATCGGCGAGCGAGCCTGAGGAGAGCGAGTCTCCCGGAGAACCCATCATCACGGCCGCAATGCCGTCCCACAATGCCAGCGTCGTCCTCGAAGTCTCGCCGCCGCCAGACAAGATTGTGGTTGCCGCCGCCAAGCCGGCGGACGACGAAACCCCAGCCGCCGATACGAAGGAGACGGAGACGGCAGCCTTGACGCCGCCCGGCGACCCGGCCCCCGCCCCGCCCGTCCCTGCGGCGAAGGATGAGACGTCGGCCGAGGATGCGCCGCTGGATACGGCCCCGTCGGAGGATGAGAAGGCCGAAGCCGCGGAGCCGGACAACAGTTCGGCCGAGGCGGAGCCCGCGCCGAAAGACGAGGACCGGATCGCGCCCGGGACGGCCGAGACGACGGCTGAGACGCCGGGTGAGGGCGCCGATGCGCCCGACGCGGACTCAAGCGAGACCGCTGCCGGCGGCTCTCCCACGGATGACGCGGAGCAAGGTCCGGCAACAGTCGATGAGCCGCCGGCCCATCCGGTCGTCGCCGCGATCCGCACCACGCTCGCCGACGAAGGCTTTCGCAAGACCGCCGACGCCACCGACCTCAAGGCTCTGGAGGCGTTCTACGAGACGCGCGAAGAACCGCCGCTATGGGTCTCCGACACGGGCTTCTCGGATAAGGCGCAAGCGGTCATCGCCGAGATCGGCAAGGCCGATGACTGGGGGCTCAATGCGAGCGCCTTCGCCTTGCCGGAAGCCGGCGCGCACCCGGCGACGGAAGACGAGCAGGCAAGCTTGGAGCTGAAGCTTGATCTGGCCGCCCTGAAATATGCCCGCCACGCCCAAGGCGGCCGGGCGCGCCCTTCCGCCTATAGTCCGCTGTTCGACCAGAACCCGCCGATCCGCGATTCGAAGACGGTGCTCACCGAGATGGCCGCTGCGTCATCGCCGGACGGCTATCTGACATCGCTGCATCCGCAGCACGATCAATTCAAGAGCTTGCACGCGGCGTTGAAGAGGGCGCGCGCCAGCGCGGAAGCGAACGGCGGGAAGCCAAGCAGCGATCGCGAGGTTCAGCTTCTCGTCATCAACATGGAGCGCTGGCGGTGGCTGCCACGCAGTCTCGGCAGCTACTACGTCTGGGACAACGTGCCGGAGTTCAACGTCCGCGTCATGAAGGGCGGCAAGCCGATCTATTTGGAGAAGACTATTGTCGGCCAGTACAAATACGCCACACCGTTCTTCTCCGCGCCGATGCGCAACATCGTCTTCCATCCGAACTGGACCGTGCCGCCGACGATCGTGAAGGAGGACTTGGCGCCGAAGCTCCAGGGTCCGAGCGGCGGCCTTTTCAGCGCTTCGAAGACGGACACGCTGCGGAAGTATGGCTTGAGCGTCAGCTACAAGGGCGAGCCGATCAATGCCGACAGCGTCGATTGGAACAACGTCAACATCCACGCCTACACGTTTACTCAGGACCCCGGACCGTACAACGTGCTCGGAAAGTTCAAGTTCAACTTTCCCAATAGGCACGCCATCTACATGCACGACACGGTGCAGCCCGAACTGTTCGCCGAGAGGATACGCACCCTCAGTCATGGCTGTATTCGGGTGAACCAGCCGGACAAGCTCGCCACCTTGCTTCTCTCTCAGGACAAGGGATGGTCGGCGGCGCAAGTGCAGAGCCTGACCGCCAAGAACGAAAGCGCGGTGATCAGTCTCAACCGGCAGGTGCCCGTGCATCTCACCTATTTCACGGCGGTCGTGGAGGACGGCAGGCTGAATACGTTCGGCGACATCTACGGCATCGATAACCGCATGGCGGCGAAACTCTTCGACAACCCGGCCAAGTTCCCGGTTCCGGTCGAGGCGACCATTGCCGAAACCAGCACGCAGGATCAGCCCCGCCAACGCCAACGGACGGGCGGCGGCCTCGACAACTTCATCTCGGGCCT
>DATKZM010000047.1:0-8024 GCA_035527975.1 Alphaproteobacteria bacterium
TTGAAAAACTATTTTGAGGCACCCGAGACGCAAGATTGGTTTGCATTATGAACGCCCGGCGCACGAATGATTCGCACTAACCCGCCCCTTGGTTCGATTGTTGCGCCGAAGGCTTGTAGCCGGGAGTTTTTCAACAGCCTCAGCCAAAAGCAGACCCCGCCCTCCTACCGCTCACCTGACCGAGCGCACCCAGTTGGAGAACTCAACGATCAAGCTATCGATCGTCACCGACTTTCGCGCCGGCGCCAGATTCAGGCTGATAGCGCTCTGCCAAAGCCGATAGTTCCGTGATATATTCGGTGAAAGATCGGAGCCTTCCTACTATGCCCATTGAGAAAGGCTGTTCGGCACACATGCTCGAGGCTTTCGGATCATTTAGTTGTTTCATATGAGGGGACCGGTGCCTTCTGGCCACAGGTCCCCCACTCTAGGGAGGTAGACCATGGACCAACTCGAATTCAATCGCCGTGTCATGCTGCAAACGATGGGCGCCGCCGCCGCGGTCGCCGGTGTGGGGCTTGCCCCATGGACGGCGGCGCAGGCCGCCGGTGCGCTCAAGATCTGGACCATCGGGATCGCCAAGGTCGGCGCCAAAGACTGGTCGGCGATGGAGAAACAGTCGGGGCTCAAGCTGGCCTATATCGCCAAGAGCGGCAGCGCGAGCGAGGCCATCCAGAAGATGGTGGTCGGCGACGGCAACAAACTCTATGACGCCATGACCGACAATGGCGGCGGCATGGAAGACGCGCTCGCCTCCCAGAAGGCGATCGTGCCGATCGACGTATCGAAGATTCCCAACTGGAAGAATGTGCTGCCGCGTTACCAAGACGGCGGTGCGGCGGCCGACACCATCCGTCATAAAGGCAAGATCCACGCGGTGCCCTACATCTCCAACGCCGATTCGCTGGCCTTCAACCACTCGAAGATCGGCCAGGAGTTGAGCAGCTGGGAAGCGCTGTTCGATTCACAGTTCAAGGGCAGGGCGGCGATGCAGAACGATTTCGGCCCGACGCTTACCAACACCGCGATCTATCTGAAGCAATCGGGCAAGCAGGACATCAGGAACCCGTCCGACATGAGCCCGGCCGAGGTCAAGGGCGTGTGCCAGTTCCTGATCGATCTCAAGAAGAAGGGCCATTTCCGGACCTTCTGGAACGGGTTCGGCAACGGCGTCAGCATCTTGGCCAGCGAGGAGGTCTTGGTGTCGTCGTGCTGGGAGCCGATCCAGATCATTGCCGCAAGGAAATCCAAGAAGGACATCCGCTACGGCACGATGAAGGAAGGCCACCAAGCCTGGAACAACGTGTGGATGCTGACCCGCGGCGGGAAGTCACGCGGCCAGGAAGCGGCGTTCTACAAGCTGATGAACCTCTATCTCGATCCCTGGTTCGGGGCGCGGACCCTTGGTGGGTTGGGCTTCACGCCGCAGATGAACGGTGTGATGGATTACGTAAAGGCCAATCCCAAGGACTTCCCTGCCAACAAGGTCGTGGAGATCATGGACCGGCTGAAGCGCAAGTCGGCACGCAATGCCGTCAAGGGCAATTCCTGGCAGAACGTGTTCCCCAAGAACCTGCGGGCCTATCAGGATTGGTGGGCGCGGCTGCAAGCCGCCTAGGGTTTCCAACAGCGGATGTCGGCGGACAACAAAGCAGAAACCGTCGCCGAACCAAACCCGGTGGATGGGCCAGAGAGGGGTCGGTGGCAGCCGGCCCCTCTGACTTTCGCGGGTCGGATTTTGGGCGAGAACGGGCTGGGCCGATGGGCGTTCTTTCTGCCCGTAGGCTTTTTGCTGCTGTTTTTTCTGCTTCCTCTGTCACTGACCTATGTGTGGAGCGTGTTTGAGCGCACCCAGTTCTGGATGGAGCCGGGCTTTACTCTTTTTTCTTATAACAACTTCTTCACATCGGCCCGCCTGGAGAACTTTCTGAGGTCGATGGAGCATTCGGCGATTTCGGCAGCGCTCTCGTTCGTTTTCGGCTTTCCGATCGCCGTTTTCGTCCGCCGCCGCGTCCCCCAGGTGGCCCAACACCGGGTTATCCTCCTGTTCATTCTGCCCTTCATGGTCTCCGAGCTCATCCGCGTCTTCGCCCTGCGGCCGGTGCTCGGACGCAACGGCCTGGTCAATTCGGTGCTAATCGACCTCGGTGTCACCACAGAGCCAATCACCTCGATTCTGTTCACCCCGACCGGCCTAATCATCGGCGAGGTCCTGTCGTTCCTGCCGTTCATGGTGTTCGCCGGCTTCCTGGCGATGGAGGCCGTGCCGAAATACGTCTTCGAGATCTGCGACGACCTGGGCGCCGGCCGGATCCGCACCTTTGTCGATGTCATCCTGCCGCTGGCCGCGCCCGGCATCTTCGCGGGCGGCGTTTTCATCTTCGTCAACGGCCTTGGCGTGGCGCTGCTGCCCGATATCCTGGGCGGCCCCGGCGCGGTCAATGCCGGGTTGATCGCGACCCAGGCCATCACCGCGCTCGATTTTCCGCTCGCCATGGCCGTTAGCGCGATCATGATGACGACGCTGCTGGCGTTGCTATACCTCGGGCATATTCTGTTCGATCTGACCAAGATCCTCACGCCGATCAACTGACCGCATGACCGACGAGTACGGCAATATCTGGACCTACCGGCTCAAATGGGCCTACACGCTGCTGGTCGTCGTCACACTGATGATGCCCGTCTTCTACGTCATGTTCGTCTCGTTCAACAAGAATGGCCAGGGCGCGGCGGAGTATGTCTTTACCCTCGAATGGTACGGCGCGATCTTCAGTGACAAGCTGCTCATCGGCGCCTTGTGGGACACCTGCATATTGGCGATCATCGCCACGATCATCGTGGTGCCGTTCGGCCTGCTGTCGGCCAAGTTCTACAAGCGCGCGCGATACAAGGTTATGACGGTGTCGTTGCTTCTATCGCCGCTTTTCGTTCCGTCCGATATTTTGGGATCGGCGCTTCTGGTGTTCTTCAAGAATCTCAACAAGTCGTTTGAGGCTCTGAGCGACTGGCTGGGCAACGAGTGGTTCTATGGCTGGTTCGATCTTGGCTATACGACCGCCATCATCGGCCTCGTCATCTATATTTTGCCATATGTCTTCGTCGTCATCCTGATCACCATGGGGCGCTACCGGGAGCAGCAGACCGAGGCGGCGCGGGCCTGCGGCGCGGGCGCATGGCAGGCGTTCTGGCATGTCGAATTCCCTCAGATCCGAGCCGGCATCTTCAGCTCCTGCGCTTTCGCCCTCATCCTGAGCTTCAATGAATACACCCGCACCAGCCTGCTGAAGGGCGGTTACGACACTTTTACGACAGTGCTGATCTCCCAGTTCCTCAATGAAGGCATGTCGGAGCAGTCTTATGCCTTGAGCAGCGCGGTCAGCTTCATCGCCATCGCGGTGATCGGGGCAATCATTGTCTTCACCCTCATCCGCTCCGAAAAGCTGGAGCGCGTTGCGCGCGCCAAGACACAGCCGGTTATGTCGACATGATCGTGCAAGGAATGGGTCGGTCCCGATGATCCCTCCCAAGGTTCCCGCTGTCGAGGTCCAGGGGCTGTCGAAAAGCTACGGCTCAGTGCAGGCCTTGAACGGCGTCGACGTCTCGATCGGCGAGGGCGAGTATTTCGTGCTGCTGGGCCCGTCCGGCGGCGGCAAGACGACGCTTCTGCGGGTGATCGGCGGCTTCGTCAGGCCGAGCGCGGGCAAGGTCCTGCTGCACGGCCACGACGTCTCGGCGCTGCCCCCCGACAAGCGCCCCACCACGATGGTATTTCAGAGCTACGCGCTGTTTCCGCACATGAGCGTCGCGCGAAATGTCGGGTACGGGCTGCGGATCAAAAAGCTGGCGTCCAGGGACATCGCCGAGCGCGTCGACGCCATGCTCAAGCTCGTTGGGCTGGCCGGCTATGGCGAGCGCAAGCCGCACGAGCTCTCCGGTGGCCAGCAGCAGCGGGTCCAGCTCGCCCGCTCCCTTGTCCTCGACCGCGACATCCTGCTTCTGGACGAGCCCCTGGCCGCGCTCGACGCCAATCTCCGCCGGGATATGTGCTTCGAGCTCAAGCGCCTCCAGGAGACGATCGGCATCACTTTCGTCCACGTAACCCACAACCAGGAAGAGGCGATGACTGTCGCCGATCGGATCGCGATTATCGCCGATGGCAAATTGGTCGAAGCCGGCACCGCGCGGGAGATCTACGAGCGCCCGGTCAAGCGTTTCACCGCCGACTTCGTGGGCGAGAACAACATCTTCGACGGCACCCTGGCTGCGGTCGACAAGTCGAAGGCGACGATCGATCTTGGATTTGAGCGGGTCGACGTTCCCGTTGACGGCAGCGCGGCCTCCGAGGGGGCGCCGGCCTCATTCTCGGTCCGCTCTGAGCTCGTCGAGCTGCTTCCCGCCGAGGGCGCCTTGCCGAATGAGATCCAGGCCTTGAATGGAACCTACGACGAGGCGGTCTATCTCGGCCTCACCATCTCGCACATGGTAACCCTGCCCAATGGGGCGGCGGTCAATGCGCGCAGTATTTCGGGCGCCGCCGAAAATCTGAAATTCGAGCGCGGCCAGCCGGTACGCGTCGGCTGGGCCATGACCGCGGCACGCCTGCACGCATCCTAGCGTTCGCTGCGCCGGAACGGCAGGGCGCTCAACCTGGCGAGCCCGCCGCAAATCGCGGCGATCTTGACCTAGGCCACCGACTTGCGGCTCGCCCCGACACCCGCTCGCCAGTCCAGCAGGTCATAAAGATCGCATGCGTTGGCCTGCTTTTCGAGGGTCCAGACAGCCTCGAATACCTTGCGCGTTGCGGCCTCTTCGATCAGGCCCGCCGCGCAGTCGCGGAACTTTCCCTCGAGCTCGGCATCGGCGAGCGGGTTGTGCGGACTGCCGCGATAGTTCTCGTCGGCCCAGCGTTCGATGGTGCGGCCGTCCCTGGTGACAACCTCGAGGCGTGAGCGGATGCGGTCGTGGCCCATGGCGTCGATCTCGGGATCGAATTCGGTGAAAACGCGTTTCTGCATCTCCTGAACGATCTTCGATTGGACGAAACCGTCGGTGAATTCCGCCTTGCCGGCCTTGCCCGCAACGATCATCGCCGAAAGCAGAAAGGCCATCGAGAATTTGCCCTCCAGGTGAGTGTTGGCGATGCGGAAGCGGATCGGGTGGAGGATGTTGTTGGCGGCAAAGAGCGTGACCTTCTCGATGTCGTCGGGCTTGAGCCTCTCGTCGCGCATGACGAAGCCCATCGCGTCCATCGAGGGATGGGTCAGAACACCCGACGGATAGGGTTTGATCGACACGCCGGGTGTGGTGATCGAGAACGGATTACCGAAACGGCCGATCACCAGCTCGGGCTCGCCGCCGCGCCCGGCAACCTCCAGATAGCCCCACTTTCCGTCGAGGGCTTCCTCGTTGAAGGTGAAGCCGTCGGACACCAGTAGCGCCGATGTGACGCCATTTTCCGAGGATCGCGCAACGTGCATCGGCTTGCCCATGGTACCGAAATTGGCGCGGATGCCCGCCGCCATCGATGCCGCACCGCCGATCGCCCGCGCGATGCCCGCTTCATCCAGGCCGAGCAGCTTGGCTGCCGCCACCGCCGAGCCGAAGGTCCCGATGGTGCCGCTGGTATGAAAGCCCAAATTGTAGTGATCGGGATTGATCGCCTCGGCGACTTTGCACTCGACCTCGAAGCCGGCCACGAAAGCCGTCAGGAAGATCTCACCGTCGACACCGCCAAGCATGTCGCCGATGGTGAGGCAGGCGGCGAGCGGCGGCACGGTCGGATGGGTGAGCAGACCATAGGGCCGGCCCGGCCCTTCGGCGAGCTGGGTGTCGTCCCAGTCCATAATGTGACCGGCGAGGCCGTTCCAGAACGCCGCCAGATGCGCCGGTATCTTGAGCGCGGCGTCGCCGATGACGCGCGACTGCGGGTTGCCGCCGGTCTTGCGGATATATCGTTCGGCGACGTCGATCGCCTCCTGCTCGCTGCCGGCGAGCATCACGGCCAGCCCGTCGAGCACACATCGCCGGGCAATGTGCAGAGCATCTTCGGGAATATCATTGAATGTCAGGCCAGCCGCGAAGGCGGCCGCGTTTCGAGTCAGGCTCTTGGGCTCATTCACTTTTCCTTGGCTCCCTATTCGGCGGCGTCGCGGGCGCCGCTCGCGGCCTTCCAGATATCGATGATCTCGTCGATCGACGTTACCAGGCCGAAACGTGCATTTGCGGTCTTCAGCGTGGCGGCGTGAAGCTCCATGTCCCACGACGCGCAACCGTCCTCGGGTACGCACACATAGTATGTGTGCTCGAAGGCGTCGCGCAGGGTGCTTTCGACGCAGACGTTGGTCGAGACGCCGGTGGGGACCACGGTCCGGATGTTGTGGGCGCGCAGCAGCATGTCGAAATCGGTGCCCTTGAAGGCGCTGTACCGGTGCTTCATGACGGTCAGCTCGCCGTCTTTCGGGCTGAGCTGGTCGACGAAGTCCATGCCCTCTGAACCCGAGAGCGCAATCTTGTCCGAGGCATAGGTCGCACGACGGCGCTGGGTGAGCCACGGGCCCGAATCGCTCATATGCTCGGGATAGGTCTCAAACCCGACGTGGAAAACCAGAACACCCGCCTGCCTTGCCGCCTCGCGCAGCTTGACCAGGCGCGGGATCAGGTCTTTGGCGGCATCGAGCGGGCGGCCGGCCTTGCTGGTGGCAAACCCGTCGACGCAGAAGTCCTTCTGCATATCGATGATGACGAGGGCGGTGTGCGAGGGGTCGAGCCGCTCATCAAGCGTTTTCAGGATCGATGGTTCCATGGGTCAGGTGTTCCCCTTGTCGGCGGCGACAAACCAATCGGCGATCTGGCTGCCGGTCATGAAGATCGTATCATCGCGCGCCAGCAGGTCATCGAGCATGCTCTCCAGATAGCCGATCCGATGCGGCACGCCGATCAGATGCGGATGCAGGCCGAGCGCCATGACGCGCGGATTGTGCGCGAGCTCGCTCTCAAAGGCCGCAACGGTGTCGGTCATGCGGCGGTACATCTCCGGCGAAGCGTGCTTCTCGATTGCATAAATAATGCTGTCGTTGACCTCCAAATTGTATGGCATGGCGATCAGCGGGCCGTCCTTTGCGGTGATCCACAGCGGCAGATCGTCGACCACCCAATCGCAAATATACTCGACGCCCAGGGCTTGGAGGAGGTCGGGCGTGTCGACGCTTTCTCTCAGGCCCGGCGACAGCCAGCCGCGCGTCGGCTTTCCGGTGAAATCCTTTAGCGTGTCGAGTGCGGCCTGGATCAGCGCCGTCTCATCCTCCTCGGCCTGCATCGATTTCTGGTGCATGCCGTGGCCGATGAACTCCCAGCCCGCCTTCAGCATCGCCTCGGCGCATTGCGGATAGGCGTCAATGACGCCGGCATTGATCGAGGTACTTGCTGGCACGCCGCGATCGGCGAAGAGATCGAGGATGCGCGGCATGCCGCAGCGCATGCCGTACTCGGCCCATGAATAGTTGGGGATATCAGGCACGTGTTCGACGCCGTGCGGAGCGGTGATGATCTTGCGCGGCATGGCGTGCTCGAACCGCCAATGCTCGACATTGACCACGAGATGCACGATTAGCGGCTTGCCGTCGGGCGGCGCGAGCTTTTTGCGCGCGCTTGACATCTCGTAGGGGATGCGTGGGTTGGTCATGTGCTTGATCCCGTCATGCGATCGCCTTTGTCTGACCGCCGGCAACGGTCAGCCAAAAAAAGCAGGCAGTCGCACATCTTGCGACACTTCCGGAAACTCATTAGGCATCGATTTCAATATGCCACTGTTACTCGCTGGCAGATACCGGTTCAATCGAATGTCCGCTCTGGGTCAAAAACGGACGTCGATCATGGCGTGAAGGACGTCCGCTTTCCCCCGGTGGTCTCAACTGATGGACGCAACACTTTATCTTAAACGGCAAGATGGAGTGTTTTGTGATGGCAGGAATTTATCGACCAGGTTTGACAGCGGCACAGAAAGCCGAGTTATGGGATCGCTGGCA
>DATKZM010000048.1:0-3512 GCA_035527975.1 Alphaproteobacteria bacterium
TTCAGATTACCAAATAAAAACATACGCGATTCATCGTTTATTTTCAAGGACTTATTTCTAGAGTCATTTCAAGGCATTAGCGATTCTATCCTGCTGCTCGCAGACGTGCCTTTCCGGCGCGGTTTAGTTTGTAGTGCCCCGCCCAGCCCGCACCGCCTCGACCAGCTTCGCCGCGTCAGTCACCGGGGGGGAGCATTGCGGGCCGATGCAGACATAGGCCGTGGGCTTGCCGTCGATGGCCTTGGTGCCATGCGCCGGCGAGCTCTCCGGTAATGTGTCGCCCTCACCGTCCTTGATTTCATGCACCACGGCGCCCGGCAGCGACACGGACGCCAGCGCCCGGCGCATCGCGCGCGCATCTTGGCCCTCGGGCACGACGATGACGATATGCGCCGGCGCCAGCAGATCGATCGCGCCCGCGAGCAGCCCGGTATGCTGGAACACATTCTCCGCCACCGCCCCGGCGAAAGCCTTGATGATCGCGTCCGCCCGCGCGCGGTAACGCTCATCCCCCGTCCACAGATAAAGCTGGGCCAGATTGGACACCATGGTGCCGTTCGCGTTCGGCACCGCCTCGTCCTGGGCGTTGATCTGGCGCACCAGCAGATCGTCGGTGTCGTCGGCGGCGAGATAATAGCCGCCATGATCGGGCGCCCAATAATGCCGGTCGAGCACGTCAACCCATTCGCGCGCGCGCGCCACAAAATCGGCCTTGCCGGCGACGCTCGCGAGCGCGAGCGCCGCCTTGGTCATGTTGGCGTAGTCGGTGGCGTTGCCCGGCGCCTTGGCCTCGCCGGCGCGATAAACGTGGAACAGGCGCCCGTTCGAACTCATCCGGGTACGGACGAAGGTGAACGCCTGCTCCGCCGCCGCGAGCCAGTCGGGACGCTCGAACGCATCCGATGCCTTGGCCAGCGCCGCGATCATCAGCCCGTTCCAATCGGCGAGCACCTTGTCGTCGAAGCCGGGGCGGATGCGGCGGTCGCGGGCCGCGAGCAGCTTCGCCCGCATCGCCGCCAAACGCTCCTCGATGTCGCGCTTCCGCAAGTCTAAGTCATTGAGCCGATTGAGAATAGTCTTGCCTTCCCAATTGCCCTCCTGGCTCACATCGTAGATTTCGGCGAACAGCCTGGTGTCATCAGGGCCCAGCACCTCCTCGATCTCAGCCCGCGACCACACATAGAATTTGCCCTCCTCGCCTTCGCTGTCGGCGTCGAGCGAGGAGGCGAACGCGCCTTCGCTCCGCATCTCGCGCAACAGCCAGTCGATGGTCTCCTCGATGCGCTGCGCCATCAGCGGCGCTTTCTGCTCGCGCCAGACCTCGGTCATCAGCTCGACCAGCAGCGCGTTGTCGTAGAGCATCTTCTCGAAATGCGGCACGAGCCAGCGCTCGTCGGTGGCGTAGCGGGCGAAGCCGCCGCCGAGATGATCGTAGATGCCGCCTTGGGCGATGTGGCTCAGGGTGAAGGCCACCGCCTCCTGCGGATTGTCGAGGCCGTAGCGCAAACCCCCGCGCCAGAGGAAATTGAGAAATTGCGGCTGCGGAAATTTCGGCGCGCCTTTGACGCCGCCGTTGGCCGGATCGACGATCTGCACCAGGCGCGCGGCGAGATCGGCAAGCGCCGCATCGTTCGGCCCCGCGCCCGTGCCCGACGCCGCGCGCGGCTGCAGCCGCTGCTTCAGCGCATCCGCGTTCTGCCGCACCTTGGCCGGCTCGTCGTGATAAACGCGTGAGACTTGGCGCAGCACGTCGGCGAAGCCCGGGCGGCCATAGCGCGGCTGGTTGGGAAAATAGGTGCCGCCCCAGAACGGCTCGGCCTCGGAGGTGAGGAACATGGTCAGCGGCCAGCCGCCATGCTCGCCCAGCTCGTGCAGCGCCGCCATGTAGATGGCGTCGACATCCGGGCGTTCCTCGCGGTCGACCTTGATGTTGACGAACAGCTCATTCATCACGCCCGCGATCGCCTCATCCTCGAAGCTCTCATGCGCCATGACGTGGCACCAATGGCAGGCGGCGTAGCCGACCGAGAGCAGGATCGGTTTCTTCGTCCGCTTGGCCTCGGCCAGCGCCTCCGGCCCCCAGGCCCACCAATGCACCGGATTGTCCTGGTGCTGGAGCAGATAGGGGCTGGTCTCGCGGCTCAAGCGATTCTGGCTTGGCTGGCTTTTGCCTTGGACATCTGTCATCGGGCCTCCAATCGCGTCTAGGATACCGGACTAGTTCCGCAGTCCTAACCTGTAAAGCGAGAGCGAATTGGCGTGACGACGTCACCGGATACCATCTGCGCGCTGGCAAGCGCGTCTGGCCGGGCAGGGGTCGCGGTGATCCGCATCTCGGGGCCGGCGGCGGGCGACGCCTTGCGTGCGCTCAGTGCGCCGTTGCCGCCACCACGCCACGCCAGCCTGCGCAAGCTGCGCCATCCGGAGAGCGGCGATCTCCTCGATCGCGGCCTGGTGCTGTGGCTGCCGGGGCCTGCGAGCCTCACCGGCGAGGACGTGGCCGAACTGCATGTGCATGGCGGCCGCGCCGTGGTCGGGCGGGTCATCGGCGCCTTGCTCTCGGTCGAACATGTGCGCCTGGCCGAGGCCGGCGACTTTGCGCGGCGCGCCTTCGAGAACGGCAAGCTCGATCTGACCGAGGTCGAGGGTCTTGCCGATCTGATCGCGGCCGAGACCGAGGCGCAGGCGCGCCAGGCGTTGAGCCAAGCCGAAGGCGGGGCGCGGGCGCTGTATGAGGGCTGGCGCGAGGCGCTGGTGAAGGCGCAGGCGCTGGCCGAGGCTTCGCTCGACTTCGCCGACGAGGCCGATGTCGCCGCCGATGCCGTCACGCAGGCCGACGCCGTGGTCGCGACGCTTCTCGCCGGCATCTCGCATCATCTTGCCGATCGCCGCGGTGAGCGCTTGCGCGATGGCTTCCGCGTCGTCATCGCCGGTCCGCCGAATGCCGGCAAGTCGAGCCTGTTGAATGCGCTCGCGCGCCGCGACGCGGCCATCGTGTCGGAGGAGGCGGGGACTACGCGCGACGCGATCGAGGTGCATCTCGACCTGCGGGGATTACCGGTGGTCGTCACCGACACCGCGGGTCTTCGCCAAGCCGAAGGCGCGGTCGAGGCGGAAGGGATCAGACGGACTCTGGCGCGGGTCGAGGAGGCCGATCTCGTGCTCTGGCTGGTCGATGCCACCGCGCCGCAATGGGAGCCCGATTTTCCCAATTTGAGCGAATTTTCATCGCTTTTTCGCGTCTTGAACAAGATCGATTTGGTGCCTTCAGCGCCTATCGCCGGCGGCGTGGCGCTGTCGGCCAAAAGCGGGGAGGGGGTGGCTGAACTCGTTGATTTACTTGCGGAAAAAGCCGAGGCAGCACTGACCCTAGGCGAGCCCGCGATCATCACCCGCGCCCGCCATCGGGCCGAGCTCGAAGCCGCCCAAGAGGCGCTCCAGCGCTATCAGAAGGTCCGGGCCGGGGCGGAATTCAAGGCCGAGGAGCTCCGCATCGCCGCCCGGCATTTGGG
>DATKZM010000049.1:0-77647 GCA_035527975.1 Alphaproteobacteria bacterium
AGGAAGAGTGCGCAGCTCGCTTCGTCCGGAAACCGACGCTGGAATTCGATCAAGGAAGCGTATCTTCGGGCCATGCCGCCGCATCATGCGGCGGGAACCAGCCTCATGCCAGCGAAACCTGGGACAACGGGATAAGCCTTGCATTTATGGCGGCAGTATTTTCTTTTTTAGATTTCCTGATAGTAGATAGCATGCTGGATACGGTGGGGCGCCACGGGCTTGATTTTGAAAGTCCAATGTTTCTTTATGCACATAAGAATGCATTTACAATTTGGACAGATGTTTTAACATTGAGGATAAGAGGATACCAATCTGGTTTTGGTCATAAATTTGTTATATTTGGAACATTAACGTTTTTAATTGTTTACAGCTCTTGTTTGTTTTTATTTCCTGTTGTCTCTATTGTCTATGCGTCAATTATTGTTTTATCGAATGCATCGTGGCCTTTAGGTTTTTTTGACTGCATCGTCATTTTCTCAATTTTTGTCATTCTGACTATTTCTGTCATTTCGCTAACGATCCTTTTTAGAGGGTTCAAATTTTCAGTACCAACTGTTGCGATGCAGCAGTCACATGGTCCAGTTGATCGACAAGAATAGGCTCTAATGGCCAGGAAACGTGTTCCAAGTAACACGCAGACCGCAGTGCTTGTGCGGTCGCGCAGACGCTGTTGTATCTGCTTTGGACTACACCGCGACCTGGAATTGAAGGGCGGCCAAATCGCCCACCTGGATCACGACAGCACGAATAGCGCAGAGGACAATCTGGCCTATCTCTGTTTAGACCATCATGACGAGTACGATAGCAGCACCAGCCAAAGGAAAGGGCTTACAGTCGGTGAACCACCCGCCTCATATTTGAGGATGGGAGGATGATTGTGGAGGAGGACGGCTTGATCAGCGGTTGCGGAATGAATGTATATTTTGAAGGTGAGTATCAGCGCGCATAACCGTTGAATGCTGTGCCAATGCTCAAATCGTTGGCCCAACAATTCAAGGGTCTAACCCAAACGGCTCACTCCTTGAAATATTGGCACCCTAATTGGCACCCTAAGGGCTGATATAGGGCAATATAGGACGGCATTACTTCCACCCAAAACACTTCATTAGCCGCAGTTTTCTGCCACTAAACCGGACTAGGCGATACAGGCCGTTATGGCACTAATCGCATTCAAATCCCGTTGGGGTCGCCAGTTTTCCGCAGAGATTTGCAATTTTCGAGTTGCTGTTGGGCTGTTATGATCCCCAATGGCATTGTCACATGAACATGTGGATGTGCGGCTGCTGATTGAGTAGCCTCTACGGATGCCGTCAATCTCGTATGCCTGCCATCAATTTCAGCCAGTTGTGATCCAGCATTCCGTCTGGCTCTACCTTCGCTTCACCTTGAGCTATCGCGACGTGGAGGAGTTGCTCGCGCAGCGCGGCCTCGACGTTTCGTACGAAACCATCCGGCGCTGGGTGTTGAAGTTCGGGCCCGCATTCGCGGGGCGGCTTCGACGGCGACGTCCGCGACCAAGCTCACGGTGGCATCTGGACGAGATGGTCGTCCGCATCGGCGGCAAACGGATGTATCTATGGCGTGCAGCCGGCGACGAGGGCGAAGTTCTGGACGCTCTGGTGCAGCGGAGGCGGGACAAGGCAGCGGCCGGGAAGCTCATGCGCAAGCTGCTCAAGAAGCAGGGCTTCGCGCCGAGCGTCGTCGTCACCGACAAGCTCAGATCATATTCATCGGCATTCCGGGATATAAGTCTAGGCGCGCGGCATGAGCAGGGGCTAAGGCAGAACAATCGGGCGGAGAACTCACACCTGCCGATCCGACGACGCGAGCGCAAACTGCAGCGGTTTAAGTCGCCTGGATCCGCTCAACGCTTTCTCTCCGCCCATGCCGCCGTCTACAACACTTTCAACCTGCAGCGTCATCTCATTTCCCGCCGCACACTGCGCGCCTTCGGAGACGAGGCCACCGACCAATGGAACGCCGCGGTGGCCGCAGCCTGACCGGCGATCACGTTCAACACGATCTTGCTCATTTCAAAGTTCAGGTGACAATACCTGCGGGCGGGCAGGTGGCCAGATTTTGTTAACCATGTTGGCATAGTTTGAGCCGGCTATTGCCCATTGTGGCGGAATGTATTTCCCTTGCACTTGCTTAAGATGAACCGATCCACCGGCGGATCCATATCGCAAATGATCGTCTTTCCGCGCTTGATGCGTGTCTTGGCGTTTGCCGCATTGTGCTCTGCTGCGTCGGCCTGTGCGCCCGTGCGTTACCCCGCCAACCTTCCGCCAGGCGCGCCTCGATTGACGGCTTCGGTTTTTGTTACGGCCGATGGGGTGCGGTTGCCGTACAGGGTGTGGCTACCCGACAAACGCATCACCGCGGTTGTTGTGGCCCTGCACGGCATGAATGACCATAGCCGTGCCTTTGTTGAACCAGCACGCGCCTGGGGTCGGCGCGGAATTGCGACTTATGCGTACGATCAGCGTGGGTTCGGCGGCGCGCCTCATCGCGGAAAATGGGCCGGGGCCAAGGCTATGATCCAAGATGTGAAAGTGTTCGTTCGGCTCATCAGGGGGCGTCATTCAGGCCTTCCGGTGTTTCTTCTTGGATCGAGCATGGGCGGCGGCGTCGTCCTGGCTTCGCTTGGGGAGAGTGATGCGCCAATGGTCGAGGGGGCGATCTTGTTGGCGCCGGCTGTCTGGGGACGCGAAATAATGCCGTCGGAGAATCGCCTGGCTCTCTGGATCGCCGCGCATGCCGCGCCCGGCGTTCAGCTTACGTCAGACCAGATTCGCCGAATCCCCACCGATAATCGTGCTGCCTTGATCCAAATGTCCCGCGATCCTCGGATTATCAAATATGTGCGCGTCGACAGTCTCTACGGCATCACCAATCTTATGGATCTCGCCCTCTCGGCCGCACCGAAAGTGCAGGTTCCGATACTGATGCTCTATGGGGCAAAAGATCAGATCATTCCCCTTAAGCCAATAATTACGGCCACGAACCGGTTGCCGGCAAAATTGCATCGCTTTGTCATATATCCCCAAGGTTGGCATATGTTGCTTCGCGACAAACAGGCGGCAACGGTATACCGCGACATCGTGGCCTGGATCGGTGATCGTTCCCGTCCGCTTCCTTCGGGCGCCGAGCGTGTTTCCGCCGCCGAAGCGGCTAGGCGGTAGGCACCTCGCCTTGGCGCCGGATCGGCTCAAGGAAGCGGATGTCCGAATCTGAGGTTTGGATGTGACCGGGCGGCGGTAGACCCAAAATGCCGCTCACGCGCCGCCAGCCACGCGTCACGGGCGCGGCGCGCTTCCTGAAGACGTCGGCAAGAGATCTGAAAACGCTCAAGATCGATGATCGCGGTGAGGCCGGGCTGCCCACGACTGACAATGGCCCAGCGCGCGGCCCAACGAAGCTGGGCGCCGCGGCTGGTGCAAAGCCAGCCGAAATATTCAATGCAGCTTTCGATGTCGTGGATCTCGTTTGTATTGTTGCCGGACGGCAGGCCGGCCTGCTGTTTTGCCGACTTGGGTATTGGCCCAGAAAACCGCCGTTCCAGATCGATCAGGCGATTGCGGATGATGCTAGGAGTATCCACTGGCTCTTTCCTCCGGGATCGATTGCCAGCAGCCTATAAGGGAAATATCCCATTATCAAGATAATTGAGTGGGAAAAAAACCAATAAAATATACGCCAGTCCGATATCTAGTGTTGGCAGAACGCTAAATATCCCAGCGGCAATACGAGCGTTGGCGGCAGTTGTTGTGCAACGTCAGTTGCGTAGGCGTTGATGTTCGTGAAATCACCTGATTTCTAACCTCCTCTGACCCGCGGTGGGACTTTGCCCCCGATGGTCAGTGGAGGTATTTTTTTGTGTCTGGATTCCGGAAACTTGGCCCGAGCAAGGACTGGTCAACGTTCTTTATAGCCGGCCATGGCGACGAAAATCTTGGGGGAGATTTCAACAAATTTTGCGCCGATATCGCCATTCTCGGCCACCCGGATCACTTCGACGACACATTCCCCGGACTTTACGCGTGCGAACGGGCCAATAACGCCGCTCAGCCTATCGCCGCGTTTGATCTCCCGGTGAAACTTGTTGATACGAAATCCGCCCAATGACCAATCGAGCGTTTTGTAGGATTGGTCCTCAAGAACCACCTTGATCGGTCGGCCGTATATGCGGCGATGGCGGCGGCGCTCATCGTGCCGATCGTCGTTTTGAGGCCGCGTGCCGAATAGTCGCCGAAGGAGCATGCTCTTGCCCAATTTTCTAACGGAGCCGGCACACCATAGAGAAAAGGAAATAAAGGATTTCTTTACATTACTCGGCTTTTTCGAAATTTGATCGAATTCACGCCGTGTGGCGTTCGCTCGGCAGCTGACAAGTTTTCAAGCAATACCCGAAAATATTCCTGAATTTACGAAACATTTACACGGCGGGTTGGACACTTGCGGTCAATATCGCTGCCGCCCGACGAAATAATCCCCGGGACGGTGGGCGGACGGCGATTCACGGGCGCGAAACCTCGGCCATGACAGTAATAGTGGTGATTGACGACCAGGTGACGAACCGGCGCATTTTGAGCCGGCTCGCCGCCTCGCTTGAGGCCGACGCGCTGGTCAAGTCCTTCGGCAATCCGATGCAGGCGTTGGAGTGGGTCAAGGCAAATACGCCCGACTTGGTTGTCACCGATTTTAAAATGCCGGAAATGGATGGTGCGGCCTTCACGCGCGCGTTTCGCGGCGAGCCACTTTGCTATGACGTGCCGGTTATGGTGGTGACGGTCTTCGAGGACCGCGATTTCCGATATCAGGCGCTCGAAGCTGGCGCCACTGATTTCCTTCTTAGCCCGATCGATCACCGCGAATTTCGAGTTCGCGCACGAAATTTGCTGACGCTTCGCAACCAGCAAAAGCTCATCAAGCACCGCGCCGGCGAACTTGAACAGCGCCTGCAAACCAGTGGCCAGCGTCACGAGCAGGAGATGCGCCGGTCGCGCGAGCAGTTGCTTAGCGTTCTCGATGCCGTGCCGGCAATGATTGGCGCGACCGACGCCGAGTCGCGTTACATTTTCATCAACCAATCTATGGCTGCCTTTTTGGGCATTAGCCCGGATGAAGCCGTTGGCAAGACGCAGATGGATCTCTTTGGCGACGTGATCGGCAGCGCCCGCCGAAAGGCCGCACAAAAAATCGTTGAGACAGGAGAGTCTCCGCCGCCAAATGAAGTTGTGGTGACGGATCGGTCGGGTGGCCAACGCACTCTCTTGTCGACCAAGCGCCCGTTCTATGACGAGAGCGGTAAGACCCGAAATGTCGTCTCGGTTGATCTCGACATTACCGATCGCAAACTTGCGGAAGTCGCATTAGCCGAGCAGCGCCATTTTTTACGGGCGGTAATCGACAACATTCCCAGCTGGATCTTTACGACCAACAGCAGTGGCTGCGTCACGTTGGCGAACAATGCGTTCGCCGCGGCATGTGGCTCGACCGTCGGCGAAATCGAGGGCAAGCCCTACTCGGCGATCGAAGGGTGTCGCGATGAGATCGAGCAAATCAAGGCGGATGATGATGCGCTCTTAAACGGCGACAGCGAGCTGACTTTCGCCGAGCGCCGATTCAAGACCGTCGACGACTACGAGCGCTGGATTCAGTTCACCAAGGTTCGCTTTCCCGGTGCGAATGGCGACAAGAAAATTCTCACAATCGGGTCGGACTTCACGGAACGAAAAGCGGCGGAGAATGCTTTACGGAGCGCGAAGGAGCAGGCAGAGGCAGCAAGCCGATCGAAGACCGAGTTTCTGGCCAATATGAGCCACGAGCTGCGTACGCCGCTCAATGCGATCATCGGGTTCGCCGAGATGATCGAGAAAGGCCTGCTCGGACCGATCGAGAACCCCAAATATCCTGAATATGCGCGCAACATCAATGATAGCGGCCAGCATCTTCTGAGCATCATCAACGACATTCTAGAAGTCTCCAAGATCGAAGCCGGGCAGGTTGAGGTTACGGATCAGACTTTCGAAGTCGTCCAGGTGATCGAAGACGTCATGAGAATCGTGCGGCCGCGCGCGGATGAGAAGAATCTCGATCTTGAGATCAGCAGCGACAAACACATGCCGGATCTGCGCGCCGACGAACGTAAAGTCAAACAGGTGCTCCTCAATCTCCTGTCGAATGCCATCAAGTTCACGCCATCCGGTGGGACAGTGCGGGTTGAGGCATCAGTACTATCCGATCGTTCTATTCAGCTCTGCGTTACTGACACCGGCGTAGGGATCGCCGAAGAGGACGTGCCGCGAGCACTGGAGCGGTTCGGTCAGGTCGAGCATGTGATGACACGGCTGCATTCAGGAACCGGGCTGGGTCTCCCGCTGGCTGCCGGGCTTGTCGAACTTCACGGCGGAGCCTTGGCGCTCGACAGCCGGGAAGGTTCGGGGACGACTGTCACCGTGGTTTTTCCGCCGGAACGCACAATAGAGTTAGGGCACGCGACGCGCCCTCGCCGGGCCGGATGACATGCCGGTTGATCCATTGATTGCCAATCCACCGGCGCATTCGAGCCCGAACCGTTCGATGATCGCGTGGATCAGATCGCGGCTATCCGGAAGGACCGATAGCGAACACGAGCAGCATCTGCTTCGGATCGTGATCGCTCTGTTGATCTTCGTGCCTTCGGCGATCTCCTTGATTTTCAATCGGGACCCTTCGACGATCACGCTGATGGCGATCGTAAGTGGGTTTCTTCTTACGTCATGCGCCTTCTTTGCTCACCTCCTCTGGCGCCCAAAGACGTCGCACATCCGCCGCATACTGGCGTTGGGGATCGACCTTACGACCTTGTCGTATTTCATGCAGACGGGCGGAGCATCGACTGCGCTGTGGTACTGGATTTATCTCTTCGTCACCTTTGGCATGGGCTTTCGTTATGGGCTGCGCTACCTGGCATTTGGTGCGCTGACCAGTGCCACCGGGTTTCTGACCGTCATTCTGTTTACGTCTTATTGGCGCGAGCAACCGGCGCTTGCTTATGGTCTGCTCTTTGCGCTGATCGTATTGCCGGCCTACGTCGCGACCCTGCTGAGGCGATTGCAACAGGCGCGGGCTCAGGCGGAAGAGGCCAACCAGGCTAAGGGCCGTTTCCTTGCCACCATGAGCCATGAGATCAGAACGCCACTGAATGGCATCATCGGTATGGCCGACCTGCTTGCCGGCTCTTCGCTCACCGGCCCGCAGCGCGAAATGGTGCAGACGATCGATGCTTCGGCCGACGCCCTGCTCGCTCAGATCAGCGATATTCTCGACTTTTCCAAAATTGAGTCCGGCAAGATTGCGCTTCGTATCGGCGACATCAATCTCTTTCGCTCGGTAGCGCAGACCCGTTCGATGCTTGCGCCGCAGGCGCGTGACAAGGGGTTGAAGTTCTCGGTCCATATCGCGCCAAAGACACCCCGATGGGCCCGCACCGATCCCGATAGACTTCGTCAGGTTCTGATAAACCTGGTCTCCAACGCGATCAAATACACCGACACGGGCAGTGTACTCTTGAGTATCGCACCGGTATCGGGTGACGGCCGTCCAATGTCCGTTCGGATCGAGGTCATCGATACCGGAATGGGTATCCCTGAGGACATGCATGACAAGGTGTTTGAGAGTTTTACTCAGACCGATGCGGCGGTGACGCGCCGCTTCGATGGCGTTGGTCTGGGCCTTGCCATCGTCAAACAACTGGTCGATCTGATGGGCGGGCGTATTGGCGTTTCGAGCATTGTAGGCGAGGGTAGTACGTTTTGGGTGGAGCTGCCCTTGGAACTTGAGCCTGGTTTGGCGGCAAACGCCGGTTCTCCGACCGTCAGCTCCGACATTGATGCCATTGTTCTGACTGACGACCCAAGCCTTGAACATGAGCTTTTGGCCGTGTTTGAGGCGTGGGGCGTGAACCCGGTCGTATTCACGTCACTCGATGCCGCGCAGCTCGCCCTCTCCAAGACAGCCGAAGAAGACGCAGCCCAGAGCGTCGTCGTGTTTGACGAGAAGCTGCTGGACCCGGCGATCGATGCGCAGACCATCGCGTCGGAAGCCGGCGCCGGTTGGCATTTCATTCTGGCAGGCGACGACGGGGAACATTTGTCTCGGCGGCACGATGTACGGAGTCGTTTCGCCGCCGTCGTGGAAAAGCCGATTCAATCCGATGCGTTGGCCGCGGTGTTGGAGGCGCTTTGCCCCGGAGATCTTCGCGCGGCAACCGCTGATGCCGGGCATGCGGCGTCGCGCCGTAAGGGCCTGCGGATCTTGATTGCCGACGACAACAAGGTCAATCGCACGGTGGCGGCCCGGATCCTAGAGCGCGGGGGCCATTTTGCCGAGCTTGTTGAGAATGGTGAGCAGGCGTTGGACGCCTTGGAAACGGGTCGGTTCGATATCGCGTTTCTGGATGTCAACATGCCGGTGATGAGTGGCCTTGAAGCGGTACGGCATTACCATTTCTTGGAGCTTGAGGACGCACGCCGCATTCCGATCGTCGCATTGACCGCGGACGCCACGGCCGAATCCCAGCAGAAATGCAGCGAGGCCGGTTTCGATTTGCACCTTGTCAAGCCGATCAAGGCCGACGTTCTTCTGGATACGGTCGAATCTTTGGTATCGAGCAAAGCGGCACTAAACGATATGGCGGCAAGTAAAGAGGTCGGCGCGGTCCGGGCCGAATTGCCGGCGAATATTGAAACGCATCCCGCGGCGAAGTCGACCGTCGGCGATGCGCTCGATCCGGTGGTCATCGATAATTTGCGTGATCTGGGTGACGGTGACGATTTTGTGGAAGCTTTGATCCGAGATTACATTGAGGACGCCGAGCGCCACGTTCGTCTGGCCGCGGAGGCGGTCGAGAACGGCGATTTTGCCGCCTTCCACGATATCATCCACACCCTGCGTAGCGCCTCGGCCAATGTCGGCGCCACGAGCATTTTCAACCTTTGCCTTGCCTGGCGGCCGGCCAGCCAGGCCAAGTTCACCGATGAGGGGCGCGAGTTCGCCGATCAGCTTGCGCGCGAGTTCGACCGCGCCTGCGCCGCCTTCTCTCCCTATCTGGGTAGTGGGCAGGCGCCAAGAATAACAGCATAGAATCGGCTTATCGCGGTCCGCTGGCGCGGCTTTCGCATTCCGGCTTGGTGGTCGCAAATGAATTTCATGGGGTGGATCGGACCCCAGTCCCGCCGTCAGCTGGACTGAGTTTGTCCTGCGACGCCGCGAATCGGTCGATCTTGCGCAGGTCGGCGGGCCCCAAGCTCATTGCGGCGTCAACCCAGGCCGTCGCTATGTCGTTGAGCTCGTCATAGGATACGTCGTCGAATCGCTGGCGCGCCTGATATACACCCAAATGGGCGTTGAACCGTCGGCCATTCCGACCGATATGTTCGTAAAAGGCGCGCTCGCCTTCACCGCTCGGCGCCAAAATATCCACCACACCCAGTTCGTAAAGTTGTTCGGCCTTATAGGTCTTGCCGCTGGTGATCATTCGCTCGGCATCGATAGACCCGATCCGCCTTGCCAGCAGGCTATACGCGCCCATGCCGGGAAACAGATTGAATAAGACCTCCGGGAAGCCGAACTTGGCATGCTCTTCTGCAATGATGAGCTTCGATGAAAGCGCGGCTTCAAACCCGCCGCCAAGCGCATGACCCTGAACAATCGACACCGTCACCAACGGGCGGTCGAGACCGATGACATTTCGATAGAGGACGTCAATGCAGGCGCGGGCATAGTCCGCAAGGCCGGTCTGATTCCGATCACGAACCAAACGACCAATTAATTGAAGGTCGCCGCCAAGATTGAATATCCCGGGGATGTGTGACGCCAGCACCAAATAGCGGATCAAAGTCTCGCGGCTACCAACCGTGCTCCCGACAACCTCGCTCGCTTGACTCTGAAGGCGGCGGATGTCGCCAAGCATTTCGCGGGTGAAGCTTGGCCGGCCTCTCGGCGCCATGTAATACCAAAGCACCCGTTCTGCTTCGTCGAACACCACATCGAGTTCGCCAAAGTCATCAGCGAATAATCGCGTGTCCGGAGCAGGGGCTGCGGTATCTAACGCAATCAATCTAGACACCGGCAATCTAGACACGGGCGCAGTCATGGCGCCCACGACCTCAACGGCAGAATCGGGCTCCCGTTGTGGCTCGTATTCGAACGCGCTACCGTAGGATGGCTGTGACTCACCAACCTCGTCGACCATCACCCCTCTCTTCCCTCACTCCCACTAGTCTTAGGCTTATTTTGTCATAGCCTTTGGATGCAAGATTGACCATGTGTACCTCAAAATGCAAGGTCTTGTTTATGTTTGCATTGGGATGCTGCAATACATACTACTGATGACTTGCCAACAATGTAGGCACCTGTGCGTCTTGACCAGAGCCTTAATCGTCATTGGAGGTTTGCGTACATCCAGGCGAAACCTAAGCGAAACCCCGATTTGGCTCGACCGAGGCAATCTATTCCGCTCGTTTCATTGTCCGATGTCTTGACGCCGGATGGGCGCAAATTGCGCTGTCGCCGATGGGGCCGATCGCGGAGGTTCACCACGAGCGAGCCTCACAACCCTGGCTTCTTCCATCACGCTCGTGTACGGCCCGCCGGTGGGATGGATTGCCCACTTTCCGCTGAGTGGCCTGGAGTGGTGACAGGTGGTTGCGGGGCCGTCCGACAGTCCCTATTTTGCACTACACAATGCTGCTGGGAGGATGATACAAGGTCGGCCCGCGAGGTAGGCGATCGCGGGACCGGGTCATATGCGGCCGTGGCGGAATTGGTAGACGCGCAGCGTTGAGGGCGCTGTGGGGGAAACCCTGTACAGGTTCAAGTCCTGTCGGCCGCACCACTCACATGCAGCCTGATTAGGACCGATCGCGGCTGTGGCGGAATTGGTAGACGCGCATGGTTCAGGTCCATGTGGGCGATAAGCCCGTGGGGGTTCGAGTCCCTCCAGCCGCACCAATTACCAGTTAAGGCCGAGCCACGGTGTCGCAGAACGCCCTGTTGCAATCGACCTTGGCCTGCCGATCGTATCGACCTCTCAATCTTCTCAGCGTGCCCCCGTCCCGGGACTTTCTGAGATCAATTTCGTTTCCGGCATGTGGATCGCCGAGTGATATTCTGCGTCTGCTGCTCGTGTCGAAGACCTATTCGTTCCAATTGTGTTCTGAGTGCGCCGCATTTGTACTACGTCCGCAGCGGCGGTCCGCCAGCGCAGTTCGCGCCCGTCTCGGCCGCCGGGTGGGTCGGTCGGGTTCCCGCTGATTGTTGATATGTGTCAATGTCTCTGGCTTCTCGTCGGGTCATGAAACATAAAGCGTCCGTCGTGAAAGCACACCGACGAAGGCGGGGCTCCAATATCCCAAAGCGAGGATCCAATCATGACCATCAAGGATATCGTGGTTCACGTTGATGACTCCCGTAATTACGAGGCACGGATCGGGGTCGCGATAGAACTCGCACAGCGATTTGATGCGCACCTGACCGGCGTATACGTGAAATCGCCAGCCTACTTGCCGGCTTATGTAGCGGCGCAAGTAGGGCCCGATGTCATCGAAATGCAGGCAAGGGCGTCCAGCGAAGCGGCGGCAAGCGCTTCGGCGGGATTTGAAGAAGCGACTAAGAAGGCAGGGCTATCTGCCGAGATGCGCGTTGGCGAGGGGCCCCTCGACGAAGTGGTGTCGCTGCACGCTCGTTATGGCGATCTGTGTATTGTCGGGCAGACGGATCCAGACGGTGATGCGCCGGCAGACGATGTCGATGTGCCGGGCCATGTGGTCCTGTATTCAGGGCGTCCGGTTTTCATCGTGCCGTACGCCGGCCGCTTCAACGACGTCGGCAAGCGAGTTCTGGTGGCCTGGAACGGCAGTCGTGAGGCGGCGCGGGCGGTCAACGACGCCATGCCATTTTTAAAGAATGCGGCGCAGGTCACAGTACTGGCAGTGAACCCTTCGGACACGCGCGATCCGCTGGGCGATTTGCCTGGTGCCGATATTTCGCTGCATTTCGCCCGGCACGGCGTGAAAGTTGAAGCTGCCCAGATCATCGCGGATGACATCCAGGTTGGTGACATGCTGCTGTCTCGGATCAGCGACGGCGGATATGATATGGTTGTTATGGGCGCATACGGCCGCTCCCGGATCCGTGAATTGGTGATGGGCGGTGCGAGCCGGCATATCATGCACCATATGACAGTGCCGATCTTCATGGCCCATTGAGCGGATCGGCCGCGACGGCGCGCGTCTTACTGGTTGGCCATCCGAAGCTTGCCAGCGGTCCTTGGGCGGGTCTTGGTTGACGTGTCACTGGGCACTCACGTCAAGTTGTCCGGCGAAGTCTTCATTATGCCGGATTTCGAACCTAGGTATCTGGTGCGGCAAAGGCCTGGCCGTGGCACGAATTGCAGGAGGATCGTCGACATGCGGCAGTTCTTGAACTCGGTTGCGATCGGATTGCTTTTGCTCGGACTTGCATTCGGTGCCAGCAGTGCGATGGCAATGGGCAGCGGCAGCGGGAATGCGCCCGTCAAACAGAAGTCGACCTATGCCATGGCGGTAGAGAAGGTGAAGGCCCGTAACTATGCCTCTGCGATTCCGATGTTGAGGGATGTTGTTTCGAAGGAACCGAGCAACGCCGACGCCCTCAATTATCTGGGCTTCAGCTATCGGGAGACCGGTGATCTCAAAAACGCCATGACCTATTACCGACGGGCGCTGGCCGTCGACCCCAATCACAAGGGCGCTAATGAATATTTGGGCGAGCTCTATGTGCGCATGGGCGATTTGCCGAAGGCCGAAGCCCAGCTCGCCAAGCTCGACCGGTTGTGCAGCTTCGGCTGCGCGGAATATGAAGAGCTAAAGCGCAAGGTCGCAACGCTCAAGCGACGTCGCGGCAGCTGAGTCGCCCGCGGGCTGCCGGCGAGCGATTTCAGCTAGCGGCCGGCTTGCTGCTGATTCAGCCGCCGTTCGGCGCGAACGCCTGTTACCGGTAGAAGTTCTGTCCATTCCGCCACACGGATCGACAACGCCTGCTGCCGGCCGCGAATTGCGATCTCCTCAAGAGGCAGGTTGCTCAGGTCGATCTCCGCATAGTCCGCCACGCGTTGCGAGACGACGAGCTGGGAATTGTAGGTCTTGGTTAGTGTCTCCAGCCGGCTTGCCGTGTTCACCGTATCGCCAACCGCTGTCAGATTGACGGCTTGGCCATACCCCATCTCGCCGACGATCGCCGGGCCGGCATGGATTCCGATACCGATGCGCAGCGGTGCATCCAATTCGTTCTTCAGCGCCCGATTGAGCTCTTCCAGCTTCTCGCCCATGGCGCGAGCCGCCGCCAACGCCTGGCGACATCCCGTGCGTCGGTCGGTCCCCACGCCAAAAAGTGCCATCACCCCGTCACCGATGAACTTGTCGAGGTGGCCGCCAACATCCTCCACCGCCTCGCCCATGGCGCTGAAATAGCGGTTGAGCATAAAGACCACATCGAAAGGCAGCTTTTTCTCCGACAGCTCTGTGAATGCCCGCAAATCGGCGAAAAGAACGGCGATTTCCTCCTCGCGGCCTTCCAGATAGCCGGGCCTTTCATACGCATCGCGAGCGGTTGCGGTCGGCGCCAAGAGTGGGGTCACCTCGATCCGCCCGGCATTTGGTCGCAATTGGCATGCAAGGCGTACATTGGGCGCAGCTCCCACCCGTGACAGGACTTTCCGCTCGTCTTCTTTGGCCTCCGGCAGGGGCGCCTCGTGCCTGCCAATGCGAATGCGGCATGTCGAGCACCGCCCGCGCCCCCCACATACCGAGGCGTGGGGAACGCCGCCAATACGGCTGGCTTCCAGCACCGTGTGGCCTTTGGCCACATCGACGATTTGTGCGCCCGGATAGACGATGCGAACGAGCCCCCGGCGTCGAAGCACCAATGAACGCGCTGCGCGCGCGACGAACACCACAGCCAGCATTCCCGCCATCAGCGTCCAGGCGAAACCGAGTAGCCGGTTGTAGAAGACCAGCGCCCGATCGTTCGGAAGGCCAATCGCCGTGAGTATCTCTTTCAGTTTGCCTGGCGCACGCAACAGGACATCCAGCTCCGCGGCAGCATGCCAGAAACCGAAGATAGCAAATGTCGGTATCAGCAACGCCGCCGCAAAGAGCCACATCTGTGCCGCCGGATACCATTTTTTCAGCCGCAGCCAGAAATGCAGGCCGATGCAACCATGGACCCAGGCCAAGGCCAAAAGGACGATCTGCTGCACACCGAGCCAGGGTGAGAACTGTGTAAAGGTGAGCAGCGTGTAGAAGTACCCAGTGTCGATGCCGAAAAGCTCGTTGACGACGCGCGTGCCGATAATGTGCTGGGCGAGCATCGGCGGGATCGACAGGCCAAGGAGAAGCTGGGTTAGCTCCCAGCGATGCATGCGTAAGCTGCGCCGCGCATAGAGGGCCCACAAGGTGAGTATGACATGCATCGAAAGCGCACCGTAGAGCGCTATTGTGCCGACCGGATTGCGCCAGATTGCGAGAAATACAGCGCGCCCGCCCTCCATGACTGAGATCGAAACCAAACCCAGCGTATGATTGACGAGATGGCTCGCGACATACGCGAACAGGACGACGCCGCTCCACAATCGCATCCCACGGATCGAATCGTTCATGCGCGCTGCGGACCTGCGGATTGAGCGTGGGGCGAGGCCGGGCGGCCGAAGATTTCGCGCCACATTACTGTAAGGTCGTAGGGTCCGCCAGCGAGGCGGGGAGGGTCGTCGTTACTGATACGATGGTGCAGCTCCTTATCAGCGTTGTCGGCGCTTACGCGCTCATTGCAGGGCTGATATTCGCGCTGCAGCGCAGGCTGATCTATCTGCCCGACCGAACCCGGTCTTCGCCGGCGAGCGCTGGCGTTCCGGAGATGACGTCGGTTGCATACGAAACGGCCGATGGGCTTCGGCTCACGAGTTGGCTGGCCGCGCCGCCGGCGCCCCATGGGCCGCTTCTGGTCTACTTTCATGGCAATGCCGGAAATATCGCCCACCGGGCCGAGAAAGTGAGGCCCTTTTTGGAAGCCGGCTTTGGCGTGCTGCTGGCCAGCTATCGCGGGTATGGCGGCAATCCGGGGCGTCCCAGCGAGACCGGGTTGCTGATCGATGGGCGGGCCGCGCTCGACCACGTCGCCGAGGCTGGCATCGCGCGGCATCGCACGATCTTGTATGGCGAATCGCTGGGCAGCGGCGTTGCGGTTGCGCTTGCAGCCGAGCGGCAGTTGGGAGCGCTGGTGCTTGAGGCGCCATTCACCTCGATCGTCGATGTCGCGGCGTCGGCATATCCGTGGTTGCCGGTTCGCCTCGCCATGATCGACCGGTTTAATTCGCTCGCCCGCATCAAATCGGTCCGCGCCCCCAAGCTGATCCTCCACGGCGAACTCGATCGCACGGTGCCGGTTCGCTTGGGGCGGCGATTGCTCGATCACGCCGAGGAACCGAAGCAGGGAAAATTCTTCGCTATTGGCGGCCACACCGATCTGCACGACCATGGCGCGGTCGCGGACATTCTGCTGTTTCTGGAGGATGCCGGCTTGGGCGGCCTGGCCGACCGCAATTAATACCAAGTCTGAGTGATACTGAGCCATTTGATGGCGGCGGATTGGCCCTCAGGTTAGGCACGCGGCGCGGCGCGATGCAGCGCATCGGGCAAGCCGCGTAACGCGGCCGGAGGGCCAATCCGCCCCACCGAAGGCCGCCAAGATTTTGTCCGCCGGCGTCGTTGCGTGCCGCTTGTGGTGCGCCGCACCACGGCGCAACCCGCGCCTAGCCGGCGGACAAAATCTTGGCGGTCAAATGGCTCAATATCACTGAGATTTGGTATTAGAAGGATGCGGGACCGCCCTCGGCTGGGGGTTGGTTGCCGCGCCGGCCATGTGAATGGTTGCCAAGCACCCTGCGTCCATGAGATTTGGGCGTCTATGACAATTGGGCGTCTGTGAGATCGGGCGTTCCCCAGTGGGCAAGAACCCCCGCAGGAGCGACCAGGCACTATTCCAGCCATGAGCGATAGCAAGAAAACCGACCGGCCGAACGACCCCTGGCTTCTTACGCCCGGACCGCTCACCACCTCGGCGGGCGTGAAGCAGGCGATGCTGCGCGATTGGGGCTCGCGCGATCCGGCCTTTATCGCCATGACCGCGCGGGTGCGCGAGCGCCTGGTGGCGCTTGCGGGCGGGCAGGGGAGCCATGTCTGCGTGCCGCTCCAGGGCAGCGGCACCTTCGTCGTCGAAGCCGGTCTCGGCACGCTGATACCGCGGGGCGGCAAGGCTCTGGTTCTCGTGAACGGCGCGTATGGCGCGCGGATTGCCAAGATCCTCACGGTGATCGGCCGCGCTCACGAGGTCTACGAGACGCCGGAGGACACACCGCCCGATCCCGACGAGGTGGCGCGCCGGCTCGGCGCCGACCCGGCGATCGGCCATGTCGTGCTCGTCCATTGCGAGACCACCAGCGGTATCCTGAACCCGGTCGAGGCGATCGCGGGCGTGGTGGCGGCGGCCGGCCGGGCGCTGATCCTCGATGCGATGAGCGCCTTCGGCGCGCTGCCGCTTGATCTTGCACAAACGCCCGTCCAGGCCGTCCTCGCCTCGGCCAACAAGTGCCTTGAGGGCGTGCCCGGCATCGGCTTTGCGCTCATCCGAGCCGCGGCGCTGGACGCCGCCGCCGGCAACGCACCCTCGCTCAGCCTCGATCTCCACGACCAGTGGCGGGGGCTGGAGGCGAACGGCCAGTGGCGCTTCACCCCGCCGACCCATGTCCTCGCCGCGCTCGACCAGGCGCTGAATGAGCACGCAGCGGAAGGCGGCGTGGCGGGCCGCGGCGCGCGCTATGCGCAGAACTGTAAGATCCTGGTCGAGGGTTTGCAGGCACTTGGCCTGGAACTCTATCTGCCGCAAGCGTTGCAGGCCCCCATCATCGTCACGGCGCACGCCCCCGCCGATCCGGCCTTCGACTTCAAGGCCTTCTACGAGGCGGTCGCCGAGGCGGGCTATCTCATCTATCCCGGCAAGCTGACCCGGGCCGAGACTTTCAGGGTCGGCTGTATCGGCCGGCTGGGCGAGGCTGAGATGCGCGGCGCCACTGCCGCCATCGGCGCGGCACTGGATGGCCTCGGCGTCAAGGATCGCGGGCCCCGAAGCTAAGGCGCACCGCCCCGTCGATGACCCTCTAGGCCGGGCTTGCCGGGCGGGGCGTTCAGGCGAGCCGCAGACGCTCGATGGGCATCTCGGCCGCTTCGCGCGCTGGCCGCGAGAGATAAAATTCGGCGTGGAAATGGCCCTCGGCCTCCTTGCCGGCGGGGTCGATGCCGAGTTCGGCGAGTTGTTCGAGCACCTTCTCCTGTTCCTCCGCCGAGGCGAAGCGCCGTTGAACAAAGGTTTGGCCTTCGAGTTTTTCGGTCACGTAACCCTGCTCGCTCAGGGAGTCCTCGATAGCGTCGAACGGAAACATGCGCGGCACGAAATTGGCCAGCCAAGCCGGGGCGTCGCGATTGATCGCCGGCAACAGGCGGTCGAAGCTTTTGTCGGTGACGTAGCCGACGCATCCGGTCGACATGACCAGGTCGACCGCCGCCAGGTCGTCCCGCGCCGGCGCGGACAGCTCTTCGGTTTCGAGGTTGACGGCAAGACCCTCGTCCAACAGGCCCGTCTCCTCGGCGAAGGCGACGGCGTTCTCGGCCTGGTCGAGGCCGATCACTTGGATATTTTGGTCCGGATCGAGATCGGCAAAAAAGCTGCGGTCATGCGCGACGACTTCCTGGTGCGTGGCGTCTGCCAACTCTTCCTGCCCCCAATGCTCATAAAGCTCGGGCATGGTCAGGTCGTGCTTCAGCAGTGCGGCGTTGACGCCGTAGGAGCAGCCGAGGTCGAGAACGTGGACCGTGCCGCTCCGGCGCCGCTGCAGATGGGAGATTACCTTCTTGAAGATCGGTTGCGCGGCGCCGGGGATCGTATAGCCAAGCTTTTTCAGTTCGCGGAAATAAGCCCTCGGGTCGTGCTGGTTATAGATGTGATCCATGTCGGCTTTGACTTCGTTGATTTCTTCAAAATCGGCTTTGACTTCATTGATTTCTTCAAACACCGCAGCGCCGGTCATCAATATACCTCCATGTTGTGAGCGATGTCCGCCGTTGGCTGCCTAGGGGCAATCGAACGACGCAAACCGGCCCCGCCCCCACGATTGGCTCGGACCTGCAATCGAGTGCATTGCCGGCGGGGCGGCCCAGGACACCAGGATTTGCGCTTATCCAAGTAGTATAACACAAGAAGCGCCGCTTCGTAACCGGGAGCTCCGACCCCCACCCTTGACCGGCTTAGTGCACTCGCTCACCCTCGCGCGATAGCGTGGAGCTTGGGGGGGGGGATCGGCCATGGCGGACGATGCGAGCGACCTTGGCAGCTTCGACTACGTGATCGTCGGCGCCGGCTCGGCGGGCTGCGTGCTGGCCAACCGGCTCTCGGCCGACCCCGACGTTTCGGTGCTGCTGCTCGAGGCCGGCGGCAAGGACGATTACTTCTGGATCAAGATCCCCGTCGGCTATCTTTTCACCATCGACAATCCGCGCACCGCCTGGCGCTACCGCACCGAGGCGGAGGCGGGGCTGAACGGCCGTACGCTCGGCTATCCGCGCGGGCGCACGCTCGGCGGCTGCTCGTCGATCAACGCCATGATCTACATGCGCGGGCAGGCGCGCGACTACGACACCTGGCGCCAGATGGGCAACGAGGGCTGGGGCTGGGACGACGTGTTGCCCTATTTCAAGAAATCGGAGGATTACGCACCGGGGGCCGACGACCTGCACGGGGCGGGGGGCGAATGGCGTGTGGAGGAGGCGCGACTGTCCTGGGAAATCCTCGATGCCTTCCGGCAGGCGGCAGCCGAATGTGGCATCGCGCCCACAAACGATTTCAACCGCGGCGACAACGAAGGCTGCGGCTATTTCAAGGTCAACCAGCGCCGCGGCGTGCGCGTCAGCACCGCACGGGCCTTCCTGCATCCGGTGGCTAGCCGCCCCAACCTCACCGTCGTCACCGATGCCCAGGCCGAGCGCCTGATCTTCGACGGCAAACGCGCGACCGGTGTGCGGCTGAAGCGGACCGGCGCACCGGCGAGGGCGCAGGCCCACGGCGAGGTGATCCTTTCGACGGGCTCGATCGGCTCGCCGCAGATCCTGCAGCTCTCGGGCATCGGCGCGCCGGACCTGCTGAAAACCCACGGCATCGACGTCGTGCATCCGCTGCCCGGCGTGGGGGAGAACCTGCAGGATCACCTACAGCTTCGCATGATCTATAAGGTATCGAACGCAATCACCTTGAACCAACAGGCAAATTCGCTCATCGGCAAGGCGCGAATGGGGCTTGAGTATTTTCTCTTCAAGCGCGGGCCGCTGACCATGGCGCCCTCGCAGCTCGGCGCCTTCGCGCGCTCCGATGCGAGCTTTGCGACCGCCAATCTCGAATACCACATCCAGCCATTGTCGCTCGACAAGTTCGGCGATCCGCTGCACGACTTCCCGGCCTTCACCGCCTCGGTAAGCAATCTGCGGCCGGACTCGCGGGGGCATGTGCGGATCAAGAGCGCCGATCCCGCCGATCATCCCGCGATCGCACCCAATTACCTTTCGGCCGAGAGCGATCGCCGCGTCGCGGTTGACGCCATCAAGCTGACGCGGCGGATCGCGGCCGCCGAGGCGCTCAAACGCTATGCCCCGGAGGAGTACCTTCCGGGCGCGCAGGCGCAATCCGATGACGATCTGGCGCGCGCGGCGGGCGATATCGGCACCACCATCTTCCACCCCGTCGGCACCTGCAGGATGGGCGGCGACAACGAGGCGGTCGTCGATGCGCGCCTGCGGGTGCGAGGGATCAAGGGACTGCGCGTGGTCGATGCCTCGATCATGCCGACCATCACCTCGGGCAACACCAACTCACCCACGGTGATGATCGCCGAAAAGGCCGCGGAGATGATCCGCGAAGACCGGCGTGGAGGGCTGCAAATTGAAATACTTGATTAGCCACACGATATATTAAACGTAATTGCTTGTAATGGTTGTAGAAACATCTGCTTCAAGATGGGCGGTTTCCCTATGGCGGGTTCTACCGATATCGACGCAACGGCGCATGAATTGTTCGAGCACGGGCATTATCAAGAAGCACACGAGCATTATCTGAGAGCCGCCGAAAATGGCTCCGTCGGCGCAATGTTACGGCTTGGTTGGATGTTGCTCTATGGGAAAGGCGTATCGGTCGACGCCTCGGCTGGCGAGGGATGGTATCAGAGGGCTGCCGATACTGGGTTATCAATTGCGCAGTTCTATTTGGGGGACCATTACTGGCGGCAGGATAAGCTCAATCTCGCTTTTCTATACATGGAGAGAGCCGCTGAACAACTCGATCCTCCCGCCGTGCACCGATTGGGCGCGTTTTATGAGTGGGGAATAGGGACACCACAGAATTTTTCGAAAGCCAAAGAACTCTACGGACGGGCAGCTGAGCTAGGACACCTATTTGCGCGACGAAAACTCGTCGGGCTGATGCTGAAAGGCGAGTTTGGTCTTGCCGCGATACCTGCCGGATTTGCCGAATTTGTCCGTGTCCTGTGTGATGTGGTCAGAGAACATGCCAGAGACCCAGAAAGCGATCTGTTGCGCCGGTAGTTTGCGCCTGCATGGATCAGCATGGGTTAGCGGGCCGTAACGAGCTAGCGCCCGGCGCATCCGACCCATTCGGAACTAGGGCCGGCGGCACCGGGCGCTGGGACGCTCTCGGGAATTCGTTGGTCGGCCTAGTTCTGCTTGCCGCTATCAGAGCCCATGGCGCGGCCGAGCGAGGAGACGTCCTTGCCGAGGCCTTCGACGGTGTTGCAGGCCGAGGCGCCGAGGCCAAGGCCGATCGCAACGGCGATCGCGAAGACGGTCCTGAACTTGCGGGGTTTGCTCATAGCACCCTCCTTACCCGTATCACCCTGAAGTCTTGTTACCCAAGATCAGTACGGGCGGACACGGGAAACCATCCCCTTGCAACAGCTCGCAAGGGGATGGATTTCCATGTCAGGGTCGGGTCAGCTTTTGTTCTCGTCGTCGCTCACCAGGCCAATGGCCTTGCCCGCGCTATTGAGATCCTTGCCCAGCCCATCAAAGGTGTTGCACGCCGAAACGCCAAGCCCGAAGGCGACGGCGAAGGCAAGGGCAAGCGTGCGACGGATCGTGTGGGAAACGCTCATGGCTCACTCCTAGACAATGTCCGTATACCGGTAGGGTCACGGGATGTGAGGCCAGAATTCACGTTTCTCCCTAATTTTCTGCGACGATACGCCGCAAATAGTCTGATCTTTTAGGCAAATTGCGGGGCAGCACACAGCCACGTACACGCAACGACATCGCCCCGGGCGCGGCCCGCGGCCCTTGTGATCAAAGCTGCGCTACTGCGCGGCCTTGTTGAGCGCGCGACCAGTTGCCGTGATGTCCTTGCCGATCCCCTCAATGGTGTTGCAGGCGCCAACCGCCCCCGCAAATCCCAGAATCAGAATCGCCACGATGAGCTGACGAAGCATTGGGCTCAACCCTCGATATTGGCCTACGGTGGCGCGAACCTACTAGGTCTTGTGGGTCGTTGTCCATCAAGAAGTGACGTTTCCCATTTAAATTCGTCGCGCCACGTCTGCCCACGGAGCTGAACAGGCAGTTATGCGGACACGAAAAAACCGCCGGGCCCGCATAACTGTGCATTGGGCCCGGCGGCGTCTGGACGGTGTGTTTCGAGCCGATCCCTATACGGGCATATCTCGGCTCTATCTGCGATCCGGGGTCAGGCGAACATGCCCTTGCCGGCCTTGATGACATGGCACTGCGCGGTCTGGTCGTGGATGCAGCGTCCCAGCGGATCCATGAAGAAGGTGACGAAGATCACGATCACCGCGACCAGCACAAGCAGCGACAGGATGGTGCCGAGCGCCGGCGCCACCGCGCTCAACAGCGTCAGCAGATTGAGCCACCAGGGCCAGGTCCGCATGATGGCTTGCTGCTGGCTGACGCGGGCGCCCTGGTCGTTCACCAGCTTGATGCCGAAGCACATCTTGCCGGGCGTTGCCTGCAGCGGCCCGCCCTCGAAGATCACCTTGTAGGCGACGAACAGCACAGTGTTGATGAGCGCCGCGACGATGAGCAGATAGATCCCGCCGACCGCCACGAAGATCGCGTTGACGATCAGCGCGACGAAAATAAAGATCACGCCGTCGATCAGCGCCGCGAGGAACCTCTGCCACCATTCGGGATACGTCATCGCCTTCTCCCCTGCTGCACAAAAACTTGTGCGCGTTTCTTTCCGCCCCCGCCGACGGGCCCATCTCGTTAATCATATTAGCAGGCAAAGGCCACGGCGGGGGAGAGGTGGGCGTCAAAGAAATCGCGCCGGTGTGTCATTAAGGTCGCGCGCCGGCGGCCTCCAGCAGCTTGGCGATGCCCATGTAGCCGCGTCCGCGGGCGAGCTTGAGCGGCCGCGCGCCGTCGCGGTCGGCGATGTTGACGTTGGCGCCCGCCGCGATCAGCGCCTTGACGATCGCGGTGTGCCGCTTGCCGCCGTCGCCCAGCACGATCGCCTCGATCAGCGCCGTCCAACCCAGATTGTTGATGTGGTCGAGCGGCGCCTTGGCCGCGATCAGCGCGCCCACCACCTCGACATGGCCGAGATGCGCGGAGGCGATCAGCGCCGTGCCGTCATAGGGGCTGGTGACCGCGCGCGCATTGGCGCCCGAGGCGAGCGCCAGCTTCAGCATCGCCAGATCGTTGGCCACCGCGGCGATGGTCAGCATGTCGTAGCGGGCGTTGTCGAACGCATTCACATCCGCGCCCGCCTTTATCAGCGCCTGCGCGGCCGCGATGTGCCGGCTATAGACCGCGACCATCAGCGGCGTGCGCCGGCTGGCATCGCGTCCATTGGGGTCGGCGCCGGCCTTGATCCAGCGCTCGATCACCGGCACGTCGCCTTTCGCCGCGCCCGCGTGCAACCCTTGATAGGCGGCGATCTCCTCCGGGCTGGGTGCGGTCTGCGCGAAGGCGGCGCTGGCGCCAGCGAGCCATCCGGCGAGGGTGAGGACAAGAAGCGCGACAAGCCGCGCCGGGAGGATCGTGCGTGACGTTTCCATTGTTCAGTTTCCCGCGAGAAAGGATTTAAAGCGCGCCGCCACTTCCGGCGGCTTCACCGTTGGCCGCCCGAGTTCCTTCATCGAGCCGGGGGCGATGCGCAAATGGATCAGCGCCGGGCCGTCATGGGCGAAACCCGATTGAAGCGCATGCTCGAAGCCGACCAGATCGTCGCACGACCAGGCCGTCCGGTAGCCGCAGGCAAGCGCCGCCTCGGCGAAGCGCACCACCGGCGAGACGGTCGCCTGGCCGCCGGTCGAATCGTGGACGCCGTTGTCGAGCAGGATGTGCACGAGGGTCTTGGGCCCCTGGGCGCCGATGGTGGCGAGGTTGCCCATATGCATGAGCGCCGCGCCGTCGCCGTCGAGCACGGCGACGGGCCGGGTGCTGTTGAGCGCCACGCCGAGCCCCATGGCGCTGGCGCAGCCCATCGAGCCGACCTGGTAGAGATGTGCTGCCCGGTCGTCGAGGGTGAAGAGCTCGCGCCCGCATTTCCCCGTGCTGGCGACGACGCCGGCCTGCGCCGGTACGAACGCAAGAAACCGCTCAAGCGCCGCCGCGCGCGTCGGCCGTTGTCCGCCGGTGCTGAGATCGTGATGCGTTCCGGCCGGCCGCGGCGTGACCGGGATCTGGTCGAGCCCGTCATCGCGCACGGCGCCTTTTTCCATGATGAACGCGAAGGGCAGCCCATCTGCGGCCATGCGCGCCTCGGCTTCGTCGAGCGCGCCCGCCACCGCGTCCTCGGTATCGGGGAAGATGCCGTGCGGGATGCGCATCGTCTCCAGAAGCGCGCCCGTGATCTGGCCCATCAGCTCGTGCTGCGGCTCGTCCTTGAGGCCCGGCTGGCCGCGCCAGGTCACCACCATCAGCGTCGGAATGCGGAACGAAAAATTGAGCGAGGTCAACGGATTGACCGTGTTGCCAAGGCCCGAGTTCTGACACATCACCACGGTCTTGCGGCCGGCCAGCCAGGCGCCCGCGGCGATCGCCACGGCCTCGCCCTCATTGGCGGCGCCCACATACGTGATTATGCGGTCGGAAATGACGGCGTTGATCACCGGCGTCAGGAATGAGCACGGCACGCCGGTGTAGAAGTCGAAGCCGCGCGCCGCGGCGGGGCCGAGAAAGGCTTGGGCAGCGATCATGGATTTCTGTGTAGCGTGGCCGGCCTTCAAATGCGAGAGGGAGACATACGGAGGTATTCGAGAATTTGCGCCTCCATCGCTAATCGCGATTAACCTGTTTGGCCTTATCTTCCGGCTGCCCGACCCGGGCTATTTCCCGCCACCTTTTTTCTTCCTCCTGTGCCTCGCTGACGGCAGACTAGGCGTCTTCCGACGCACCTGCGGTGCGCGCTCACGAACATGCCGCCCCCATGCCGCCCATGCCGCCCATGCCGCTTATGCCGCCGCGTCAGAATCCGCTCAAACTCAACAAGCTGCAGCTGCGTACCCTGGCGCTGGCCCAGCTTCTGGCGGCCACGTCAGATGATGGCGCGCGCGACGCGGCGACGGGCGCGGTCACGCTCACCAACGTGCCCCGGCCGCATGCCGATCACGTGCATATCGCCGACATCGTCGTTTCCAGGCGCGAGGCGAGCGGCCTCAGCAACCCGGCGGTTTGGACCGCGCTGCAACGCAAGGGCCTGGCCCGCGCCGACGATCCCTTCGCGCTTGTCCTGACCAAGGAGGGCATCGACTACGATACCGGGCTGGCGGACCGTTTGCGCCCAACCTGAGCGAACTGCATCCGTTATGAGCCGCGCATGCGCTGGTCCCGAGCGTCTGTCCGGCGCAATACCCACGACACCCCACGATCATCTGGAAAAGGAGAGCTTTATGGCCGACACCGAACGCGCCAAGCGGGGCAACGAGATGCGGGAGCGCCTCTTCGGCAGCGCGCCGCCGCCGAGCGAGACCTTCGAGCGCCTCATGGACGTCACCGCCGAGCACCTGTTTGGCGACATCTGGACGCGGCCGGGCCTTGCGGTACGCGACCGCTCGCTGATCACCTGTGCCGTGCTCACCGCGCTCGGCAAGGAGGCTCAGCTCCGCGTCCACTTGAAGGGCGCGCTCAATATGGGGATCAGCCGCGAGGAGATCCTCGAGATGATGATCCACCTTGCCCATTACTCGGGCTGGCCGACCGCGGTCAACGGCACCCGCGTCGCCGAAGAGGTCTTCAAGGACGCCGACGAGGCCGGCGGGTAGGGGGCGCGCCCGCTACTTCGACGGGCGCGCGATCTTTACGACCTCCAACGTGGTCCGCCGGCTCTTCGGATTGCCGATTTCATAGATCACGACCTGCTTGACGACATAGCCGAGCGACGGCGCGAACCAGGCGATGCGCCGGTGTGCGTCGACGTTCTTATCCTTGAGCTTCGTGAATTTGCGGTCGCGCTGGATCACGAAGGCATCGAAGCTCCCCGCGGGGGTCGTCACTTTCTCACGTCGCAGGACGCGGTAGTGAATGGTGCCGGTCTCGGTATGGGCCCATTTTCTCCGGGCGGCTTCCTCGGTCTTGGCGAGGCCAAAGCCGAACTGCATCTTCACGACTGCTTCATTGCCTGCTTTGAGCGGCCAGAGGCCACGGATCGCCGCTTTGTCGAACTTGTACTCGGCCCATCCCGTGTCGGGCCGCCAGTAGGCATAGGAGAAGATGCCGCGCAGCAGTCGCACGACGTCCCCGCCGGGCTCGATCACCTTGTAGATGACTTCGTCATCCTTGGATGACGTCACCCTGTGGACCAGTGTGCCGCTCTTGACCTTGTCGCCCTCACGGATCTCGCGCTTCCAGGTGATCTGAAAGCCCTTGGGCGGAGCGGCATAGGTCCCGTCTTCGGCGCGCAGCATCGACACAGGGCCGAGACCGAGGACAACTGCCGTCAGCGCGAGACCGGCGATCTGGCCACGCCAGCCATTCTTGTTCTTCATATATTGCCTTTCATGCGTTCGTGATCTGCCGCTCGCGGGGCGCCAACTTAGTCGCGTATTCGCCCTGATTGAATAGGTGATCAAAGCGATGCGTCGACCGGGGGCGGTTAAAGCCCCCGCCTCACATCAAATTGCGTGCCTTTGCCAGATCGAAGGCGTCGTCGACATCGAACCAGTGGCCGGTGACATAGGCCACGGTGATGGTCTCGCCAGCGTCGAGCAGGCGCTGGAAGAGATCGAGCAGGCTCGCCGTCTTGAGCGTTCCGTCCGCCCGCATCGCCTCAAGCTCGGCCTTCACACGCGCGGAGCCTTTGTCCGACAGCCGCGCCAGCCCGACCCATTCGGCATCGACCTGGGCCGGCGGCAGATCGTTGCCGATGCGCGTCAACGTCACGGGCTCGTCGTCGAGGAATTCGCCGGTAAAGGGCCGCGAACAGCCGACGAGATCGACTAGACGCCCGGCCTCGGCGGCGTCGCGGCCGCGCGACAGCGCGTCGGCGGCAAGCACGATGTCGCCGCCCGTATCGTTCAACGCATCGAGCAAGAAGCGCCGGAACAAAATATCGCCGTAGCCGATCACCACGTCGCCGGCGAGCTTGTCGGCGGCGCAGGCCAGCGAGGCGACCTCGCCGGTATCGGCGAACTCGTCATTGTCGGCGGTGGCGATCGAGGGCAGGTCGATCGCCTCCTTCTTCCAGCCGCGCACCACCGTCACCTCGCCGATGCCAGCCTCGCGCAGCGTGCCGACAAGGCGCTTGAGCAAGGGCTCGCCGCGCACGTCGACCATGCATTTGGGCTTGTCCTCGGTGAGCTTGCCGAGCTTGGAGCCGCGCGAGGCGGCGAGCACGACGGCGCTGGTCTTGCGCTCGGCAGCTTCCAGATAGCGGCGCTCGGCCTCGGCCAGCTCCTTGTTGCCGGCGATGTCGAAGACCGCGCGCACGGAGGCGATCTCCTCCTCGACGCCGACCAGGCTTTCGTCGTCCTTGATCCGCTGGGTGACCGCACGCATGGCCGACAGCGCCGCGCGCAGATTGTGATTGGCCCAGATGGCGAGCGAGATTTTGTGGTCGCGATACTCGTCGGTCGGCGTGCGGTAATACATCGTCGGCACGATGACCAGCGGCGCGCGGTTACCCCATTCGCGTGCGAAGGTGAGGATCTCGTCGGCCGTCGCCATCTTGGAATGGATGAGGATGCCGTCGGCGCCGGCTTCGTGATAGGCCTCGGCGCGTTTGAGGGCCTCGTCCATGCCCCAGCCCGAAATCAGTGCCTCGACCCGGGCGATGATCGAGAAATCGTCGTCGAGCTGGCTGTCCTTGCCGGCCTTGATCTTGCCGCAGAACTCGGCGATGTCGGCCAGCGGCTGGGCCTGGCCTATGAAGGAGTTGGTCTTCGGGAAGAGCTTGTCCTCGATGCAGACGGCCGCGATATCGCGTTGACCTAATTTACGAACCAGCCGGCGCATGTTGTTGAAATTGCCGTATCCTGTATCGCCATCGACCAGGATCGGAATGCCGGTCGCATCCGACATGAACTCCAGCACCTCCAGGACTTGCGTCCACGATGCCTCGTTCGAATCGCGCACGCCCATGGCCGACGAGATCGAAAGCCCCGAGGCCCAGATGCCTTTGAAGCCGGCCTCCTCGACGATCTTCGCCGACAGGCCGTTATGCGCCTCCATCAGGAAGTCGAGCTCGGGCGCGTTGAGCATCGCGCGGAACTGCGCGGCCTTTGAAGCAGCCTCCGCGCGCGCATCGGCCGCCCGGTGCATCATCTTTAGATTGCGACTCATCGCTCACAGACCCCATCCCGCCAGCGTCGCGCGGCCAATTGAGATTTGGCCCGCCGTGTGACGGTTCAATGTCGAAATTACCGTGGATATGTTGCAATTCGGTATCCGAAATGCAACAGCGCGGAGCATAAGTCGGCAAGAGCGCGCCAATCGGTCGCGGCACGGGAAGTATCGATCCTGCTTCAATTCAACCACAGAGGCACAGAGGCACAGAGGCACAGAGGCACAGAGGCACAGAGGCACAGAGGCACAGAGGCACAGAGGCACAGAGGCACAGAGGCACAGAGGCACAGAGGCACAGAGGAAGGGGGAGCGGAAGCTCCTACCACTTCGTCATCCCCGCGAACCACTTCGTCATCCCCGCGAAAGCGGGGATCCAGGCAAGTATCGATTGGATTCCCGCTTTCGCGGGAATGACAGGCGATAGGGAAGGTAAGCGCGTCTTCCTCTGTGCCTCTGTGTCTCTGTGGTTATTCATCCTTTTTACGCCCCGCCCCTCAGCCGCCCGATCTTTGTCTCGATGGCGCTGACCAGCCCGTCATAGCCCTTGCGGCGCAGCACCGAAGAGAACTCCGCGCGCCATTTGGCAAGCTCGGAGATCGTGCCCTTGAGGTGCACGTCGATGATGCGCCAATCCGGCCCGCGCATGCGCAGCAGGTAGTTGATGCGCACCTTCTCGCCGCTGCGCTTGACGATCTGGGTTTCCACGATCGTATCGCCGCGCTCGGTCTTCTTCGCGCCCAGCACCGTGAATTGCTCGCCGGCGTAAGACGTGAAGCGCGCGGCGTAGGTTGCGGTGGACAGGCGCAGCATCAGGCCGGCGAGCTTTTTCTTTTGGCCAGCGTCGAACTTGCGCCAGTAAAAGCCGGTCGCCACCGCCATGATGAAGCCGTTGTCGAAGGTCTCGTGGATCGCCGGCTCCAGGCGCTTGTAGCGGCCGTCGAAGCCGAGCGTCTTGGCCTCCTTCAGCGTGCTCACCAGCACCGCGTAGTAGGCCTTGACCACCGCCTCGGGCGGACCTTTGCGCGCGCTCGCTGGTGACGGTATAACGCCCGCAATCATGATCGCCGCGAGCGCCGCTAGTATTCCGCGCCGCCACCGTCCGTAAAGGGTCTTCATCATGGGTGCTCCCGTGAAGGGTGGTGCCGCTTCCAACCGATTGAATACGCCCGGCCACTTATGTCCCGGCTCCTTATGTGATGTGACCCGCGCATGCCTGCAAGCGATGCGCCAGAGAGGATTGTGCAGTTTGATGGCAAAAAGCAGGCGCGCCGCGTGAGCGAGCCCCGACCCGGTATTGCCGGCCGTCTGCTCGCTGGCACCGCACGATTTGCTCGGCGGTTTTCATGGCTCGTGGTCATCGCGGCGCTGGCGCTCACCGGCCTGTTCGGCTGGTTTACCGTCACCAATCTGGGCATGAACTCCGACACCGCCGGGTTGCTGTCGCCGGATCTTCCGTTCCGCAAGCGCTCGCGCGATTTCAAGGCCGCGTTCCCGCACGACAGCGGCCGGCTCGCCATCGTGCTCGACGGGGCGAACGAGGATACCGTCGCCGACGGCGCGGCCCGGCTTGCCGCGGCGCTGACGCGTGAGCCCAAGGTATTCGCCACCGTCTTCTATCCCGACGCCCATCCCTTCTTCCGCCGCAACGGGATGCTCTTTCTGGAGGTCGAGGAGCTGGCGGCGTTGGCCGAACGGCTCGCCGAAGCCCAGCCGCTCCTCGGCACCCTGGCCGAGGACCCTTCGCTGCGCGGGCTATTCGCCGTGCTCGGCCTTGCCGCCGAGACGCTGCGCGAGGGCAAGGAGGATGCCAATGCGGCCAGCCTTGCGCTGGCGCTCGACAAGATCAGCGCGGTCATCGAGGGCCGCGCGGCGGGCAGGCCCACATCGCTCTCCTGGCTCGACCTCATGCGTGCGCGGCCGCCCAAGCCGTCGGACAAGCGCCGCATCATCGTCGTCCAGCCGAGCCAGGATTTCAACACTCTCCAGCCCGGCAAGCGGGCGATGAAGCGTATTCGCGCCATTGCACAATCGCTCAGCCTGACCCCGCAGCAGGGCGTGCGGGTGCGCCTCACCGGCAGTGTCGCCCTCAACACCGAAGAGCTGAAGAGCGTGGAGGCGGGGGCGGGGACCGCCGGGTTCATCTCGCTCGCCCTGGTCGCGCTCTTTTTGATCGTGGGATTGCGCAGCCTCCGCCTGGTCGCCGCGGTCTTGATCACGCTTATCGTGGGTCTGGTCTGGACCGGCGCCTTTGCGGCGCTCGCGATCGGCGAGCTCAACCTCATCTCGGTTGCCTTCGCGGTGCTCTTCATCGGGCTCGGGGTCGATTTCGGCATTCACGTTGCGTTGCGTTTCCGCGAGGCCGATGCGCAGGGCGCGGGCGAGCCCCTGGGCGTTGCCGCGCGCGGCGTCGGCCCACCGATCGCCCTGGCTACCGCGACGACCTCGGTTGCCTTCCTGGCCTTCGTGCCCACCGACTATCGCGGCATCTCCGAGCTTGGCGTCATCGCGGCCGCCGGCATGGTGATCGCCTTCGTGCTCAATCTGGTACTTTTGCCGGCGTTGATCGCGCTGTTCCGTGTGCGCGCCAAGCCGGCGCCCGCCGAGCGTTCGGCTTTGGCGGCCACGCCAGACCGGCTGATCGGCGCCAATGCACGCACGATCTGCCTTGCCGCAATCCTGCTTGCGCTTGTTGCCGCGCCGGTCGCGGCCTTCATGCGCTTCGACCACAACCCGCTCAACCTCAAGGACTTCAGCACCGAGTCGGTGCAGACGGTGCTGGAGCTGACCCGCGAGACCAACGCCTCGCCGTTTACCGCATCGGTGCTCGCGCCAAACCTCAAAGCCGCCGATGCGCTGGCCGCACGGTTCGAGAAACTGCCCACGGTCGACAAGGCGATCACCCTCAGCGACTACGTGCCGGCAAAGCAGACCGAGAAGCTGGAAATCGTCGACCAGGCGGCGTTGTTCCTGACGGCGACGCTGCAGAACCCGACCGTCAAGCCGGCCCCGGACGCAGCCCAGCGCCGCGCCGGCTACACCAAATTCCAGGGCGAGCTTGCGGGCCTTCTGAGATCAGGCAAGGCCGGCGTGCTTGCGCCCAGGATCAGCCGGCTCGCCCGGGCGCTGACGGCCTATGCAGCCAAGACCAAGCTCAGCGATGCGGCGCTGCTTGATCTCGACCGCGCGCTTGCCGGGAGTTTTCCCGCGCGCCTTGGCGAGCTCAAGGATGCCATGCGGGCGCGGCGTGTGGCGCTCGCCGATCTGCCGAAGCTGCTGACGGATCAGCGCATTGCGGCCGACGGGCGGGTCCGGGTCGAGATCTTCCCCAAGACCGATCTGACCCGAGGCCGCGACCTGCGCGAATTCGTCGCCCAGATCCGCGGCATAGCCCCGGCGGTGACCGACGGGCCGGTCGATATCCTGGAGGGCGGGCGCGTGGTCGTGTCGGCATTCTACCAGGCGACCGGAACCGCGCTCATCGCCATCGTGTTGTTGCTGTTTTTGCTTTTGCGCCGGTTTTGGGACGTGGCGCTGGTGATGGCGCCGCTTACGCTGGCGGCGCTTCTCGCCGTGGCGGTGGCGCGGCTTGCCGGGCTCGACCTCAACCTCGCCAACATCATCGTGCTGCCGCTGTTGCTCGGCTTGGGGGTTGATAGCGGCATCCATCTGGTTATGCGCGCGCGGGACGAGGCCAAGGAAGCGACTGCCGCCAAGAGTGATGGCGGGGCCGCCTTGCTGCATACCAGCACACCGCGCGCGGTGCTGTTCAGCGCGCTGACGACCGTGGGCTCGTTCGGGGCGCTGGCGACATCCGGCCACCGCGGCACGGCGAGCATGGGGCTCTTCCTCACCATCGCGATCGGCATGACCTTGCTCTGCATGCTGGTGGTGCTGCCGGCGATGATGGCTTGGCGGGAGGATGGGCGCGAGGGTCGGCGTGGCGGATAGTCGCGTCTGCTCCAGTGGACGCTTTGCGGCGCTCCGCCTAAATACAACAGTAATGTCCAACCTCTTGATTTCTTTCGGCCGGCGCACGCGATGAGATTTTCTTCGATCGGCGCCAGGCACCAATATCGGGAGTTTGTCCGATGCATGCAGTGATGCTCGCGGCAGGAGTGGGCGCGCGGCTGGGTGAGGGCGATGATGCGCCGCCCAAGGCACTGCTGCGTTTCGGTGGCCGGAGCCTGCTTGCGCGCCACATCGCGCTGCTGCGGCACGCCGGTATCGAGGGTTTGACGCTCTGCGTCGGCTACCGCGCCGAGGTGATCGCGGCAGAGATCGCGGCCTGCGGCGCGGACGACTTCGTGCATACCGTCACCAACCCCGACTTCCGCGAGGGCAGCCTGGTCAGCCTGTGGGCCGTGCGCGAGGCGCTCCAGCGCGGCGGCGATGTGCTGCTGATGGATGCCGACGTACTTTATGACCAGCGCCTGCTCGCGCGCCTGATCGGCGGCGCGCACGCCAACGCCTTTCTCATGGACCGCGACATCGAGCCGGGCGAGGAGCCAGTGAAGCTCTGCGTGCGCGCGGGCCGTATCGTCGACTTCGAAAAGCGCGTCGAGCACGCACACGACTATCATGGCGAGTCGGTCGGGTTTTTCCGTTTCGACGCGGCGATGGCGGCAAAGCTCGCGGCGCGCGCGGATGCGCTGGTATCGGCGGGTCTGCGCGATGTCTGGTACGAGCGCGCCATCCGCGATCTTGTGCTCGCCGAGCCTGACGCCTTCGGCTGGGAGGAGGTGACGGGCCTGCCCTGGCTGGAGATCGATTTTCCCGCCGACATCGCCCGCGTAACGGCCGATATCCTGCCGCGCCTTGAGCCGCTACCGTGATGGTCCACCGTACCGCATGGGGCCGCCGGCCCTTCGAGACGCGCGCTCGGCGCGCTCCTCAGGGTGAAGCTAGGATTGTTGGATGCGATACGAAAGCCTTCATCCTGAGGAGGTCTGAAAGCCGGTCTCGATGGACGAAGGCGCTCGTGCCCGTTAGCCACGGCGGTGCGCCATGAAGTTCGCCTTCGACGAAGCGATCGCCCGGATCATCGTGCGCCGGCTCGCGCCGACCGGCCTCTCGCCCAATCTCGTCACCACGGCTGTGCTGCTGTTCGGCATCGCGGCGGGGTTGCTGCTGGCCAGCGGCGAGCGCTGGATGGCGAACCTCGGCGCCGGGCTTTTCATGGCTGCCATGCTGGGCGATCACATCGACGGCAATCTCGCCCGTGCGACCGGCAAGACCAGCAAGTTCGGCCACTATTACGATCACGTCGCCATGGCGACTACCTATGCCGCCATGTTCATCGGCGTCGGCGTCGGCCATTCGCACGGCTTTCTGGGTGTTTACGCGCTCCCGCTGGGGGTGCTCGCGGGGCTTTCGGTGGCGGCGATCTTCTCCACGCGGATCGGCGTCGAGGTCAAGGCCGGCAAGGATTATGTCGCACAACCGCGCTTCCTCGGCTTCGAGCCGGAGGACACGCTTTACGTTGTCGGGCCGATCATCTGGCTGGGCTGGATGCCGTACTTCCTGATCGCCGCCGGCATCGGCACGCCGCTTTTCCTGCTCTATGTGATCTGGCAATCGCGCAAGCAGGTTGCCGACGCCGCGCGCAAGCGAGATCCTAAATGACCACGCTGGTCACCGGGGCCACCGGCTTCGTCGGCGCGGCGGTCGCGCGCAAGCTCCTCGCGCGCGGCGAGGCGGTGCGGGTGCTGGTGCGTCCCACCAGCGACCGGCGCAACCTCGAGGGTCTGGCGGTCGAGACGGTGGAGGGCGATCTGCGCGACCGCGCCTCGCTTGAACGCGCCATGAAGGGCGTCGACACGCTCTACCACGTTGCGGCCGATTACCGCCTGTGGACCCGCAATCCGGACGAGCTTTACGCCAGCAATGTCGAGGGCTCGAAGCTGATCGTCGAGGCCGCGGCGGAGGCCGGGGTTGCGCGCACCGTTTATACGTCGAGCGTCGCCGTGCTCGGCATCAACAAGGACGCCACGCCCGCCGACGAGGAAACGCCTGTCAGCCTCGACGACATGATCGGCCATTACAAGCGCACGAAGTTCCTGGCCGAGGAGGCGGTGCGCGCGCTCATCGCCGCGCACGATCTCGACGTCGTCATCGTCAATCCCTCGACGCCGATCGGGCCGCGCGACGTCAAGCCGACGCCGACCGGCCGCATGGTGCTCGACGCCGCACGTGGCAGGCTGCCGGCCTTCGTCGATACCGGCCTCAATGTCGTCCATGTCGACGACGTGGCGCAGGGCCATCTCCTGGCCTACGACAAGGGACTAAAAGGCGAGCGTTACATTCTGGGAGGACACGATATGAGCCTCCAGGCCATCCTCACCGAGGTCGCGCGCCTAGCCGGCCGCAAGCCGCCGCGGGTGAAGCTGCCACATGGTGCCGTCATGCCGGTTGCGGCGATCGCCGAAAGCTGGGCGCGGCTGTTCGGCGGCGAGCCCCTCGCCACCCGCGACGCCATCCGGATGGCGCGAAAGAAGATGTACTTCTCCTCCGCCAAAGCGAAAGCCGCGCTTGGCTACGCCCCGCGCCCGGCGGCGGAGGCACTCAAGGATGCGGTCGCGTGGTTTCGCGAGGCGGGGTATCTCTGAAGAGCAGCTGCGTCAAACGACGCGGCGCTCGGCCTTTACAGCCGTGGACATATCCACATATTACAGTGCTGTTACAGCGGCTCGGGCCACGACGCTCGAAATCCGCATAAAGCGCAATCGCGGCGGACCGGACCGAATGACCACGGCGCAGCAAATCATGCACGACCGCAGCGGCGGGCCCTATGACCAGCGGCTGGCACGTCTCATCGCGCGCCCGCTCGCCCATCTGCCGGTGACGCCCAACCAGCTGACATTCGTCAGCCTGGCGTTCGGCGTCGCGGCCGGCGTGCTGTTCGCGCTTGGCGATCCCGCGCTTATTCACTGGGCGGCGGCGATGAGCGTGCTGGCGATCTTCAGTGACCATATCGATGGCGAGCTCGCGCGGCTGACCGGGCGCACCTCCGCGCTCGGCCATAAGCTCGACTACATCGTCGGCTCGGCCAATTACACGATGCTGTTCACCGGCATCGGCATCGGTCTCGGCGGCGGGCTTGCGAATGCGCTGGGCGGCGGCCTCGGCATCGGCGTGCCGGCGCATTGGTATTACGCGCTCGGCATCGCGGCCGGCTTTGCGAACCCGGTGATCGTCACCCTGCGCATGTCGATGGACAAGCGCTTCGGGGCGCAAGCCGTTGAGCATCCCGCCGCGGGCGGTTTCGAGATCGAGGATTTCATGTATCTGATCGGGCCGGCGACCTGGCTCGGCGGTCTGGTTTATTTCTTCGTCGCCTATGGGCTCGGCACGCTCGGCTATCTGGGCTGGACCGTGTTCGAATATCGCCGCAACGCCGCCCGCGCGCGGCCGCCGGCCACGTCCCACCGATAGACGCGACCGCCGCCGCCGGAACTATGCCTTGTCAGCTCGATGAAGCCCGTTGCGCGTCACCGTACCGCAAAGCAATAAAATAGACCGTTTCCGCCTGTGCCACGCAGATCATCCTGGCCGCAGCCGCGCGAGGGATGCGAGGCATTCCACGATTTCGACGGCGCATCGTCACGCAGGCCCACACGGTCGTGATGGCCGACGAAGCCGCTGCCGCCGGCGGCGCTGGAGGTCCAGTTGCCGCAGGTCTTGCCGGCCACCAGGGTTCCTTGCGCGTTGGTGCCGGTCAGGATGTCATGCATGTTTGGGCTGTCGCCGCGGCCGTTGACGGGCATGCCTTTCTCGCTGAGGCCGGTTTGCTTGTTTATCTTGTTGGCGGCGGTGCTGTGCAGATCGGCGAGGTTGCGTGCGATCAGCACGGCTTTGGCGTTGTACCAGGGCCCGCGGCCGATGCGGTCGCGCGCGTTGATGGCCGTGCCGCCGCCCGAAGCATCGGTGCTGAGATAGGCGCGCCAGGTCTTGCCGCCGGTGCCGGCCGCCGCCGCAAGGGCCTGGCAATGCCGGTCCGCGCCGGCAAGGCCGCCCAGATCGGCGCCCTTGCCGGGGCCCGCGCTGGTGATGAAGAAGCTCATGCTCGTATCCTGGGCGAGGGCGCCTTGCGTGCCTGCTGTCAGGAGCGCGAGTGTCACAATTACGAGGGTCGTCTGTTTCATAAGGTCTGACCTTTCCGCCTTGATCGGGTGAGGGGACGAAGCGGATACCCGAGCCGACGGATTCTTTGCCTCGCCGACCCTGCCATCAAGCACGCCGTCGTGGTGCGCGATCACATTGTTGTGTGGTTCGGCGGGCGTGTCGTTCGGGTCACTTGATCGCGTGCACATCGCCTTGTGCGCCCCCCCATGCTTGACGCACCGCACCCCGCACCTTAAGTGCTGCCAGTACCGGCGTGCCCGGGCGCCGGTTGGCGCCTGGACCAGCGCCTTGGCTATTTGTTCAAGCGGGAGTGGTTTGCCATGCGGGTGATACTGGCCCAGCCGCGCGGTTTCTGCGCCGGGGTCGAGCGCGCCATCGAGATCGTGGTGAGCGCGCTCGAGGTCTATGGACCGCCTGTTTATGTCCGCCACGAGATCGTCCACAACAAGCGCGTGGTCGAGGATCTCAAGGCCAAGGGCGCGGTCTTCGTCGATGAGGTCGACGAGGTGCCTGCCGGCGCGATTACCATTTTCAGCGCGCACGGCGTCTCGCAGCGCGTCGAGGACGACGCGCACGAACGCAAACTGCCGGTGATCGATGCGACCTGCCCGCTGGTCGCCAAGGTCCACAAGGAAGGCGAGCGCTACGCCAAGAACGGCTACGAGGTCATCTTGATCGGCCACGAGGGCCACCCCGAAGTCGAGGGCACGATGGGCCGGATCCCGGGCAAGGTCTATCTCGTGGAAACGCGCGAGGACGTAGCCAACCTGGAGGTCGGCGAGCCGGACAAGCTGGCCTACGTGACACAAACAACGTTGTCGGTCGACGATACGCGTGAGGTGATCGAGGCTCTGAAGAAGCGCTTCCCCAAGATCGTCGGACCCGACGTCAAGGACATCTGTTACGCGACCCAGAACCGCCAGGCGGCGATCCGCGAGCTTGCCAAGCAGGTCGATTTGATCCTTGTCGTCGGCGCGCGCAACTCGTCGAACTCCAACCGCTTGCGCGAGATCGGCGCCGAATGCGGCGTGCCGAGCCATCTGATCGAGGATGCCGGAACGCTCGACCCGGCCTGGCTGGACGGTGTCGGCTCGGTTGGGGTTTCTGCCGGCGCCTCGACGCCGGAGGAACTGGTGCATGAGCTGATCGACCGCATGCGCGGCTTCGGCGCCATCGACCTCCAGGTGCTCGACGGCATCGAGGAGCATATTCAGTTCAAGCTGCCCGAGCAGCTCCGCCAGACCGCGGCCGAATAGCGGTGAGTGCGAGGCGGTGAAAATGAGTTCGCGACGATCGAATGATCGTCTGCGATCATTCGTGAGGAAGTAAGCGCGACCGCGCTTCGCGTCCTTATGGCGCGGAAGCCAAGCGGGCGGACGCCCGCGCCCGGCGCCTGAGGGAACAACGACACGGCGCGTGAGCGGCGTCTCGGTATAGATACTAAAGAAGGGTAGATCACTTGGCCGTACCCGTTATCCAGCAGCTCCGCGTCGGCGGCTACCTGCTCAAGCAGAAGATCAAGCGCAATAGCCGCTATCCGCTGGTGCTGATGCTCGAGCCGCTCTACCGGTGCAATCTCGCTTGCGTCGGCTGCGGTAAGATCGACTATCCCGACCACATTCTGAACCAGCGCATGAGCGTGGAGCAGTGTGTCGCGGCGGCCGAGGAATGCGGCGCGCCGATGGTCTCGATCCCGGGCGGCGAGCCGTTACTGCACAAGGAGATCGACCAGATCGTCGAGGCGTTGGTGAAGCGTAAGAAGTTCATCTATCTCTGCACCAACGCGCTTCTCCTGGAGAAGAACCTCGAGCGTTTCACGCCCTCGAAATATCTCACCTTCTCGATCCATCTCGACGGCTTGCGCGCGCATCACGACCACGCGGTCGACCAGAAGGGCACCTTCGACATCGCGGTCTCCGCGATCCGCAAGGCCAAGGCGATGGGCTTCCGGGTCAACGTCAACTGCACCCTGTTCGACCAGATGACGGCGGCAGAGGCGGCCGAGTTCTTCGAGTTCGCCACCCACGATCTCGGCGTGGAGGGGATCACCGTCTCGCCCGGCTACGCCTACGAGCGCGCGCCCGACCAGGCGCATTTCCTCAACCGCAAGAAGACGAAGGAGCTGTTTCGCGACATCTTCCGGCACGGCAAGGGCCGCAAATGGCGCTTCAGCCAGTCCTCGCTCTTTCTCGACTTCCTTGCCGGCAACCGCGAGTACCGCTGCACCCCGTGGTCGAACCCGACCTTCAGCGTCTTCGGCTGGCAAAAGCCCTGCTACCTGGTCGGCGAAGGCTATGCCAAGTCCTTCCGCGCGTTGATGGATGAGACGAAGTGGGAGGACTACGGCACTGGCAACTATGAGAAATGCGCCGACTGCATGGTGCATTGCGGATATGAAGGCACGGCCGTGGAAGACACGGTGCGCCACCCCATAAAAGCGCTGATCGCCGGCTTGCGTGGACCCAGGACCGAGGGCGCCATGGCGCCGGAAATCGATTTGACGCAAGCCCGCCGCACCGAGAGCATGCACGAGAAGCACGTGCTCGACTTCATGGGCGAGGTGGCGCTGACCAAACGCGATCTGCGCTGGTTCGATGATAAAGGCGTGCCCGTCCCCGACAGCCATCAGCGCGCCGGCAATGACAGCAGCGGCAAGGCGGGCGCGGCGGCGGAGTAGTCGTAAGTCCTTTCAAACGATCGGGCTATTTGTAGGGGCGGGTTTCAAACCCGCCCTACGACGGGTCGATCGAAAACCGATAGTTATTCAGTGGCGCCGCGCAGCATGCCTGCGGGATCGAGCCCCGTCTCAATGCCTCCCAATGCGCGTCCTCACGCCGGCAACCCGGCCCCGTGCAGCTCGTCATCGAAACCCGACAGCATGAAACCGCGCTTGCCGATGCGGTAGCTGGGCGACACCTCCAGAAAGCGTTGCGCCGCGGCGCGCGCCTCCTGGACCTGGCCGCTGCGCATCAGGCTCACGATAGTGATGAGATGCGAGGGCGCATGGGTCGGATAAACCTGCAGCGCCCGCCGCGCTGTTTGGATCGCCAGATCGTACTCGCCGCGCCCCAGCCGAGCCCCTGCCATTGCGGCCAGTGGCATGACCGCGAGCGGATCGAATGGCGACAGGCGCAGGGCCCGTTCCGCCAACGCGATCGCCGTGTCGTAGCGTCCGGCCCAGGTGTCGATGACGGCGCCATGGCCGTGTGCGTGCACCGAGCTCGGGTTGAGCGCGATGGCGCGGTCGATCAGGGCGAGCGCCCCATCAAGGTCGCGCGTCGCCATCCCCAGCGCAATCGCCGCATGGGCCAGGGTCGTTGCGTCCTCGCATTGCAGCGCCTGTACCGCGCGCGCGTGTTTGAGCGCCGTCTCGCGGTAGGAGTCGACCATCTCTCCCTCCCACATCGTGCGAGCGAAACTGCACCAAGCCGCGACCCCGTGCACCTCGGCGTAGTTCGGATCGATGGCCAGCGCCTTTTCGACATACGTCATCGCTTCCGCTCGGGCCTGCGGAGTGACCCCGTACATATGCGCCACGGCGCGAAGGTAGAGATCGTAGGCGTCGAGGTCGTCCGGGCGCTTGCGCTTGGCGCGCTCGATCTCGGCCTTGCGCACCGAGGGCTCGATTGCGCCGACCACGCCGGCGGTGATCTGGTCCTGCAGGTCGAACACGTCGGCGAGCGTGCCGTCGAAGTGATCGGCCCACAGATGCCCGCCGCCCTCGGCCTCGATCAGCTGTGCCGAGATGCGTACGCGCTCGCCGCCCTGCCGCACGCTGCCCTCTAGCACGTAGCGCACCGCAAGCCTTTGTGCGATCTCGCGCACCGTGAGTGGCTGGCCCCGGAAGGTGAAGGAGGAGTTGCGCGCGATCACCGTGAGCCAGCGGATGCGCGACAGTCCGGTGATGATCTCCTCGACCATGCCGTCGGCGAAATACTGTTGGTCGGCATCCCCGCTCAGATTGTCGAACGGCAGCACGGCGATCGAAGGCCGCTCGGTCGCCCGCGCCGCTTCCGATACCGGTCCGCCGCCGGCGCGCGCGCGGTAGACGCGAACTGGCCGGGTGATGTTTTTCAACGATTGCTCGCCGAGGTCGTCGAACGCGGCCTCGAGTTTGCCCGCAACCTGTTCGGCGACGCTCTCCGACACGGTGACCTCTCCTGGCGCGCACAGCGCCTCGAGGCGTGCCGCCACGTTGACCCCATCGCCATGGATATCGTCGCCTTCCACGATCACGTCGCCGAGATTGATGCCGATGCGCAAAGACAGGCGCTCGTCCTGCGGGCGCGCGGCCTCGCGCTGCGCGAGTTGCGTTTGGATCTCCAGCGCGCTTCGTACGGCGTCCACGGCGGAGGCGAACTCGATCAGCATGCCGTCGCCGGTGGTCTTGACCAGGCGGCCGCTGTCGGCGGCGATCTGTGGGCCGATCAGCTCGGCCTGCAGCGCGCGTAGCCGCGCCCGCGTGCCCGCCTCGTCGCGCTCGATCAGTCGGGAATAGCCGACGACATCCGCGGCAAGGATGGCGGCAAGACGGCGCTGAACACGGAGGTCTGCCATGCTGAAGGTACCGCCGGAGGGGTTGCTTGTGGGATGGCTGGTGCCGAGGCGATTGTATGCGCCGCGCCGTGCCGGTGTCCATCGGCCCCGGTCGGGTCGCGCACCGCGGGGGGCGTGCTTGTTCCCGGCAGCCGCCAGCGCGCTGGCGCAACGGCCGCCCGCCATATATTTCAGCCGGATTAGCCGTAGGGGCGGGTTTCAAACCCGCCCTTTCTGATTTGGGCACCGTGAATATGAGACGGCCGGGTCGGGTGAGGCGGTTGAGACATCCAAACGATACGCATGAGACGCGTCGAATGGAACGTATGAGACAGGCGAAGCATCTTCGTACGGAGGTGGCCGGGGTTACCCTTCCGCCAGCATTCCGATCAGCCCCATCGCCGCAACCCGGCGCAGGCTTGCCAGCGCCGTGCTGGTGTCGCGGGCGAGGCGGATCAATGCCGCGGCATCTTTCGGCCGCTGCATCAGCGCCGCCAGCACCGGCAGTGCGCGGGTGCGGCCGTCGGGGGAGAGGCCGGCCAGTGCCGCGGGCGGGATCGCCCGGCCGGCGGGATCGCCCACGGCGCGGAGCGCGATGAAGGGCACGCCCGCCTTGCGCGCCACCGCGGCGACCGCATGGCTTTCCATATCGACCGTGAGGCAGCCGAAGTTGCGGTAGAGCACGGCTTTGCGCGCCGTCGTCATCACCGCATCGTCGCTGCCGAGGATGGGCCCCGAATCGAAGCCGGCCCCCGCCTCAAGCAGCCGCGCGATCCAGGGCTCGTGGCAGTCTATGGCCTTGCCGTCGGGCCGCACGACCTGCGTTGCCACGACAACGACGCCCGGTCCGAGCGATGGGTCGAGCCCGCCGGCGATACCGAAGCTCACGAGCCCTGACGCGCCTTCGCCGAGCATGCGTCTGGCAGCCTCGGCCGCGATCGTGGCCTGGCCGGCGGCGGCGAAGACCATGGGCGCCTTCGCCCGGCCGCCGCGCGCGTGTCTTCCGCCAGCGCGCAGACAAGCCGCCTCTTTTTGGAGGCCGGTGATGATGCCGAGTTGGATCGCTTCGGTGAGCGCCGTCATCGGTTCCGTTCTGAAAACCCGAGCGAGCTGATGGCCCTGACTATATGCCGTAGGCCGTCGTCCGGTCGTTGCCGAGCTTGAGATTGCGGTATCGCGCGAGCGCCCACAAGGGGAAAAACGCCGCATAGCCGTGGTAACGGAGGTAAAAGACGCGCGGGAAACCGACCGCGGTATACGCGTCCTCTTTCCAGCGCGCGCCCTCGCGCTCGGCCGTTATCAGATAGGCGATACCGCGTTTGACTGCATCGCTCTCGACCTCGCCCGCCGCCATCAGCGCCAGCAGGGCCCAGGCGGTTTGCGAGGGGGTGCTTTCCTTGGCCTCGGCGCGGCGCCCCTCCCAGTAGGTGGCGCCGTCTTCGCCCCAGCCGCCATCGCCGCGCTGGCATGTCTTCAGCCAGGCGGCGGCGCGGGCGACGGCCGCATCTTCCATGCCAATCCCGGCGGCATTGAAGGCGCAAAGGACCGACCAGGTGCCATAGATATAGTTGGTGCCCCAGCGGCCGAACCATGAGCCGTCGGGCTGCTGCGTCCGGCGGAGATAGGCGAACCCGCGCGACACCACCGGATCGTCGGCCTTGCGGCCGATTTGCAGCAGAAAGCTGACGCAGCGCGCACTCACATCCTCGGTTGGCGGGTCGAGCAGCGCGCCATGATCGGCGAAGGGGATGGCGTTCAGATAGTCGTGGTTGTTGTCGATATCGAAGGCGCCCCAGCCGCCATTCCTCGACTGCATGCCGTCGATCCATGCCGCCGCGCGGTCGATCGCGCGCCGATGCGCGGGATCGCCGGCGCGGTCGAGCGCCATGCCGACCACGGCGGTGTCGTCGACGTCGGGGTAATAGTCGTTGGCATACTGGAAGGCCCAGCCGCCGGGCGCCAGACCCGGACGCTGCCAAGCCCAATCGCCCACGACCTCGGTGATCTGACGCTCGGCCATCCAGGCATTCGCCATGCGTACGGTCGTGCTGGTGCGTTCTGCGCCTGCCTCCATCACCGCATGGACCGCGAGCGACGTGTCCCAGATCGGCGAGACGCAAGGCTGGCAGTAGCCTTCGTCCTCCTTGAGGATCAGCAACTTCTCGATCGATTTCTTGGCGATGACGAGATCGGGATGATCCTTGGCATAGCCGAGCGCGGCGAATGCCATCACCGTATTTGCCATCGCCGGGAAAATCGCGCCGAGCCCTTCTTCGCCATTCAAGCGCTCGGTGATGAATTTGACCGCGGCCGCGATGGCGCGCTCGCGGCGGCTTTTCGAAAAACGCGGCTCGATCCGGCGTAGCACCTTGTCGATGTAGAGAAAAAACCCGCCCGTCTTGGTGTCGATTGCTTTGGAGAGGTAGTTCTTTTCGTCCTCTGGCGGCGTCAGGAAAAGCTCGCGGATATGGACGCCGCGTGGATTGACCGCGCGTGGTTTCAGCGCCATGAGGATCAGCAAGGGCACGATCACCGTGCGCGACCAGTAGGAAACCTTGCTCAGATGAAAAGGAAACCAGCGCGGCAGCAGCATGATTTCCACCAGCATGACCGGGCAGGCGCGCCACGGCACCTGGCCGAAGAGCGCAAGAGCAAAGCGGGTGAAGACGTTCGCCGTGGCGGCGCCCCCGTGGGCGCGGATGGCGCCGCGCGCTTTGGCCATATGCGGCGCGTCGGGATCGTCCCCCGCAAGCTTGAGCGCGTAGTAACCCTTAACCGAAGCGCTGATATCAAAATCGCCGTCATGAAACAGCGGCCAGCCACCATGGGCGCCCTGAATGCGGCGAATATAGGCGGCGAGCTTGGCGTCGACGCCTTGGTCGATCTCGTCGAGGAAGTGGCCGAGCATGATGTATTCGGCCGGGATGGTGACGTCGGCTTCGAGCTCGAAGACCCAGTGGCCGTCCTCGTTCTGGATGGCCTCCAGTTCGGCCCGCGCATCCTCGATCAGCGGATCGAGTTCGGCGGGCAGCTCTGGCGCTAGGTTCGGTGCGAGGGCGCTGCTGGCCACGGCCTCGTCCGGCATCATTTGAGTTTGCAGTTCAGACATCCCCGTTTTGCAACACTTCGTTCAATGCCGGCGCCGAGGCCCGCGGCGTCATTGGTCCATTATCTCGCCATTCGCCATCTCAGGCGGCAAGCACCGCCTCCGCAGCGCGGAGACCGGAGCGGACGGCGCCCTCGATAGTCGCGGGCAGGCCGGTATCCGTCCAATCGCCGGCGAGAAAGAGATTTCGGTAAGATGTAGTGGTTCCCGGCCGCAAGTCCAGCGCTTCCGGCGTTTGGGCAAAAGTCGCCCGCTTTTCCTTGACGATCCGTACCGGCGGCATGGGCGCGGCCGGCAGGTTGAGCGCAGCCGCGACGTCGGCCCAGATCAAAGGCGCAAGCTCCTCGGCGGCCATGTCGACATGAGCTTCGGCGGCGCTGATGGTGACCGAGGCAATCTCGCCGCGCAGAAACAGCCACTGGGCAACGCCGCCGATCAGGCCAAGCAAGGCGGTATCCGCCATATAGGCCGGCGTCTTGATCGGTGCCTCAAGGCGGAAATGCGCGTTCACGATCGAACGTGAGGCGTGCGGCGCTGGGCAATCCGGGACCAGGCTCTGCGCGGCTGCCGGTGGAACGGCGACGATGACGCTGTCATCCGGGGCCAGCGTGATGGTGTCCGGTCCGAAATCAATGGCTGTCGCGTGGCTGCCATCGAACGCAATTGCGCGGGCGCGGGCGCCGAAGCGTATTTGGGTGCCCTTCGCTTCCAGGAATGCGAGCGCCGGGGTCACGAGGCTGTCGGAGAGCCCGTCGCGGGCGATGCACGGGCGCATATAGGCCTCGCCCTTGAGCAGCGTTTCGCGCACCACGGGCCAGAGCAGGCGGGCGGCGCCTTCGCTCGCATCGGTATTGAGGGCGGCGACCGCGAGCGGCTCCCACAGCCGGCGGTAGAGCGGGCGTTCTGTATCGAAGCAGTCGGCGACGGTAGCGGTCGGCGCCGCACGGGCAAGACGCAGCGCCTGGAGATAGTCACCCGCCTTGCTGCCCGGCACGCGCCGCCAGGCTGCGAAGATCCACCAGCCGAGCGGCCCGGCATTGGGGCGCAGCGTCCAGCGCTCGCCGGTCTGCAAATCGAGGAAGGGAATGCGCGCGCGCGGCGGTGATAGCAGCGTCTCGCGCGCGCCGATGGTATCCAGATAGCCCATGACGGCCCAGTTGCCGCTCAGCATCAGGTGGTTGCCGTTGTCGATCATCCGGTCAAGCGTCTCGTCGTGAAACGAGCGGCAGCGACCGCCGGCCTGGCGCGCCGCCTCGTGGAGCACGGATCTGCGCCCGCGCTTTGCCAGCTCCACGGCGCAGGCAAGGCCGGCCAGTCCGGCGCCGATTATGTGGATGTCAGGCATCGGGGCGGCCGGATCGTTTCTCCCTCCCCCTCTTCAGAGGGGGTGGGATGGGGCGGGGGTGCCGTCTCAGAAATTCAGTTGCGCAATTCAGAAATTTGCTCGTTGTGTCGCGATCCCCCCTCCCTGACCCTCCCCCCTTGAAAGGGGAGAGGGAAATCTTTGCGCAAGCGGGCTGCGCAAGTGACTGAGGCGCCAACCTATCCGGCTGGAGAGGTAAATGAATCTGATGGCGCGGCACTGATATCAATCGCTTAGTGGACACGCTTCACGCGCACTCTCAAATCAGCCCGTAGCGCAGCACGATCCACAGCTTGGACAGCTTGGAGATGCTGACCGGCTCGGCATGGCGGGACCAGCCGCGGCGCTTCAGGGCATCGAGCACACGCTGATAGGCGTGCATCATGACATTTGCCGGGCGCATCGGCCGGCGCGCGCATTGGGCGAGCGCGGCGGCGGCTTGGCGGTAGTGCTCGCGCGCGACCTCGGCGAGGCTGTCGCAGGCAGCGCCCAGATTGGCATGGGCGAGCACTGCCATGGGATCGCGGGTCTCGATGCTGGCCGCATCGAGAAACTCGGAGGGCAGGTAGAGGCGGCCGCGTTCGGCGTCCTCGTTCAGATCGCGCAGGATGTTGGTGAGCTGCAGCGCGCGGCCGAGGTGTCGCGCGACGTCGGCGGATTGGGGCTCGGTCGACCCGAATGCCCGGACGGACAGCCGCCCCACCGCCGAGGCCACGCGGTCGCAATAGCAGTCGAGCTCGGCCATGGCCGGTCCGCAGATCGCCTCGTAGGCATCCATCTCCATGCCCTCGACAACCGCGAGGAAATCGGCACGATCGAGCCCGTATTCGGCAACCGGCCGCGCCAGCGCCACGGTGATCGGCCGGTCGGGCTGGCCGGCGTAGAGCGCCTCTATCGCCGCGCGCCAGGCGGCCAGCCCGCGTCGCTTCTCGGCATCGGGCGCCGGCTCGTCGGCGATGTCGTCGACCTCGCGGCAGAAAGCGTAGATCGCGTACATTGCCTCGCGCCGCGGTGCCGGCAGGATGCGCATGCCGGCCTGGAACGAGGTCCGCGAGTTCGCAACGATCCGCTGAACCTCGGCGCGCGCATCGGCCAGCGCTATCGGATTTGCGGGTTGTGTGCCCCGATCGACATGCACGATCTCGTGCGCACCGCTGCTGGTCTCGGCGGCGAGGGTGGTTGAAACCGCGGGTTTGGAGGCCATGCCTCCGCTTTTAGCGGGACGGCGGGCGAAATACCACTGCGAAGGGCGCGTAACAGGAATGCTGGCGTGCGCTGTGCGCCGGTGGGCGGCCCGGCGAACGGCCGCGCTAGCTCGTCTGCTCGGCGCTGCGCTCTCGTCCGCGCTGTCTTTTGCGTTGGCGCGCATAGGTACGGTTCTTCCAGTCGCCGCCGCGACCGCGCAGATGGCGCCAGGCGCTGTCGAGGGTCATCAGCGTGTAGAGAAACGCCGCCGCCGGCAGCGCAAAAAAGCCCCAGCCAATGCGCCGGTAGAGCCGCCAGGTGGGGTAGTAGGCGATCCACATGAGCAGCAGCGCCGCCAATCCAAGCGCCGCCAATACCGGCGCCACGATGACAAGTCCACCAATGAGCGTCGCGATCGGCGCGAGATAGAGCACGCTCATGCCGAGTACGGTGGCGACCAACATGAGCGGCGAGTAGTCGAGCTGCGAGAAGGCGGTGCGCGTGACCATCGACCAGATGTCCCTCAAGCCCTCGTAAGGCCGGATGCTGCGCGTGGTGTCGGTGGCAAGGCCAATCCAGATCGGTCCGCGCTGCTTCAGGAGGGCGGCCAGCGCACAGTCGTCGATCAACTCGCCGGCGATGCGGTCGAGACCGCCCGCGCGTTGCAATGCGCGGCGGCGCACCAGCATGCAGCCACCCGCGGCGGCGGCAACATGGCTGCGCCGGCTGTTGGCGGCGGGAAAGGGACAGAGCTTTTGAAAAAAGAAGACGAAGGCTGGGATCAGCAACCGCTCGATCGGGCGCTCGCAATGCAGGCGCACTATCAGCGAAACCAGATCGAGCTTCTTGGTTTCGGCCTTGGCGACAAGGCGTTTCAAGTTGTGCGGGCCGTGCACGATGTCGGCATCGGTGAAGAGGACGTAGCGGGCATGGACGCCGTTCTGCTCGCTGGACTGCAGCAGTGCCTCAAAACCGGTCGCCATGGCGGAGAGCTTGCCGGTCCAGCCCGCCGGCAGCGCCCGGGCGGGGATGACGTGGAAGGCTTCGGGTCGGCTGCTGTCGCGCGCCACGCGCCGTGCCGCGGCGGCGGTGCCATCGGTGCTGTAGTCGTCGACCAGTATTACCGCGAGCTGGCCCGGATAATCCTGCTCGAGCAGGCTGCGGATGGCGCGGTCGACGACGGCCACTTCGTCCCGCGCCGGCACGATCGCGGCCACCGCCGGCCAGTTTGGAAGCTCGCGGACTTTGCGGCGCAAGCGCTGGTTTGCCAGCCAGAAGCCGCGGCGGAACAGCAGCAGATAAACCCAGCCGACAACCGACAGCGCCGCCAAGGCGGCAAGGATGATGGAGAGCATCGTCATGTTGCGATCTTAGCGCGGGGCAGTCGGGAATGCCTTAACAGTTGGCGATGGAGGTGGTCCGTACTCCGTGCTGATTGGACCGTATTTGTAGGGGCGGGTTTGAAACCCGCCCTCCGGTGTTGCGCGCGGGTTTGAAACCCGACCCTACTAACATTGGCTGTCGGCCGGCCTACAGATCGTCGTCCTCGCGCAGGCGGGGATCCATGGTCGTTGTGAGAGGTCGTATCCTTCGATCCCTGGATTCCCGCTTTCGCGGGAATGACGACCGCGAATGTTGGCAGTGCCGACCGACCGCCGCTCACACCCGGAAGACATACTCCTTGTCCGGGTCGCGCTCGATGTCGGGTGGGTAGCTCTTGCGCTTGTCGGCGTAGTACTGCGTCAGGTGATCGCCGGCAGAGGCGCGGTTGTAGGTGATGTAGAGGATGCGGCGCTTCTCGTCGGTCATGTTCGCGGCCGAACCGTGTGGTGCGAAACTGTCGAAGAAGACGGCATCGCCAGGCTCTGTCTCGCAAGTGACGAACTCCATGCCGCCCAAGTCGTTATCGTTGAGCGGCTCCCATTCCTGATGGACGAGGCCCTTGTCGTGGTGGCCCGCGGCGAGCTCGAGCGCGCCGTTCTGCGCCGTCGCGCGATCGATGCTGACCATCGCGGTGATGAAGAAGTCGGCATAGGTGCCCCAGCCGGCCTGCTGGTCCTGATGCGGCTTGAAACCATCGCCGCCGGGCATCTTGAAGTTGATCTTGTCCTTGAACAACACGGCCGGCTCGCCGAGCAGTTGGGAGACCGCGCCGATCATACGGCCATCGCGCAGTAGATCATTGAAACCGGCATGATAGGGAATGAAGTTCTCAAGCCGGTTGAGCATGCGGGCACCGTCCTTGAGGCTTTGCTCGAAATACATCATGTGCCTGCCCGGCGTTTCCGGCCAGGCCTCGACCTCGTCGGCCCGGGCGGCGATGCCGGCCATCTCCGGCGCCGAATAGAGCGCGCGCACGACGAGGAAGCCTTCGTCGTTGAAGCGCGCGATATCGGCGGGTGCGAGCGGGCCTTCGACGTCAGTTTGGATTTCGGCTTGGGTGGCGGTCATTGCATTCGTCTTTCGATCGCGTTCGCTTCGTCGCCAGCAATCATAATTGGCGTGCGCGCCGTTCGGCCGCAGCAAAAATCCCACTCATGCGGCATTCCGCCGCGCGCGGCCGAGCCAGGTATCGAAAACGCCGCGCAGGAGGCACCAAAGGAAGCGCGGCTTGGACAGCTCAACGCGTTCGGCGACCGGATCGCGGCGACGCAAGGCGGCGGCCAGGTCTTCTGCGATGCGGACGATCGCGGCCGCTTCCATCGCCAGCCGGCGCGAGCGTAGGCGGCCGGGCAGGGCGCGCGCGGCCACGAGCAATTCGTCGACCCCGTCGAGGCATTGCTCGAAGACGACGCGCAAACCGGGTGTGGCGGCGGCGGCATCGAGATCCTCGATGCGCGCGCCGGCGGCCGCCAGCCAGTCGCCCGGCAGGTAGACGCGGTCAAGGGTCCGATAGTCGTCCCGGCAGTCCTGCAGGTGGTTGATTACTTGGAGCGCATCGCAGAGAGCATCCGAATTGGCATAGCCGGCCTTGTCCTCGCCATGCAGGTCGAGCAGGTAGCGGCCGACCGGCGAGGCTGAGTAGCGGCAGTAGCCGGCAATCAGCTCGTCCCAGTCGGTGTAGCGGAGCTTGGTCGCATCGCCCTTGAAGGCCGTTATGAGATCGCGGCAATGCTGGACCGTGATGCGGCAGGCTTCGAGGCTCCGCCTGCAGGCATGGGCGGTGGCCAGCGCGATATCGTCGTCCTTGCCAAGCAGCGCCTGGTCCATGCGCTCCAGCCGGGCGAGCTTTTCTTCGGACGCCAGCGAGGCGTTGTCGGCGATATCGTCAATCGCCCGCGCGAAGGCATAGAAGGCCGCCACATGGCCCCGCAGCTTTTTCGCGATGAGCCAGGAGCCGACCGGAAAATTCTCATCGCCCGCGCCCTTGCCCGACGGCGCCTCGACCGGCGGCGCGGGGTGCGCTGCCGCCTGATGCGGGGTCTCTTCGACTGCCTGGGCTCTGGTCATCGCCTGTGCCGGGCTCCTCGTGCGTCAGCCTTGACGCCAGCTTAGCCTGATACCGCGGTCACGGCGCGGCTGGTGGCGTGCGGGCGCGTGCATTATCTAAGGGCCCATGGACGGGGATGCGAGAGCGCAAATGCGCGTCGACGACTTCGATTTCGAGCTGCCGCGCGATCTGATCGCCGCGCGTCCGGCCGAGCCGCGTGACGCGGCTCGGCTGCTGGAGGTGCGCGGCGAGGCGCTGGGGGACCACGTCTTCGGTGAGCTGCCCGGGCTGCTGTGCGCCGGAGACCTCTTGGTCTTCAACGACACCAAGGTGATCCCCGCGCGGCTCACGGGCCGGCGGGGCGAGGCGAAGATCGAGGCAACGCTTCACAAACGCGAGGGACCGGGGCGCTGGCGCGCCTTTGCCCGCCCAGCCAAGCGGCTCAAACCGGGCGACCGGATCGTCTTTGCGGTCGGCTTCGAGGCCGAGGTTGCGGCCAAGGGCGAGGCGGGCGAAGTGACGCTTGATTTCGCGCTCGATGACGCGGCAATGAGGGAGGCGCTCGGCCAGCATGGCGCGATGCCGTTGCCGCCCTATATCCCGCGCCCGGCCGGGCCGGATGCGCGCGATGTGGCCGATTATCAGACGGTCTATGCGGCGCGCGAGGGCGCCGTTGCGGCGCCAACGGCGGGGCTCCATTTCACGCAAGGCCTGCTCGGGGCGCTCGATGCGGCGGGGATCGGCGCGACTTTCGTTACCCTGACCGTGGGCGCGGGAACCTTCCTGCCGGTCAAGGCCGAGCGGGTCGCCGACCATGTCATGCATGCCGAATGGGGCCATGTGAGCGACGAAGCCGCGCGCGCCGTCGCCAAGACCAAGGCGGCCGGCGGGCGCGTCGTCGCGGTTGGAACGACGAGCCTGCGGTTGCTCGAAAGCGCGGCCGGCACCGACGCTACTGACGGTGCCGTGGCGTCTTTCGAAGGCGAGACCGACATCTTCATCACGCCGGGCTTTGGTTTTCGCGCCGCCGATCTCCTGATCACCAATTTTCACCTGCCGCGCTCGACGCTCTTCATGCTGGTGGCGGCCTTTTCGGGCCTCGCGTGCATGAAGGCCGCCTACGACCATGCAATATCGGGCGGCTACCGCTTTTATTCCTACGGCGATGCCTGTCTCCTTCATAGGAATGTAAAAGGGTGAAGGCGCGCTCCTTCATTTTCCCTCCCCCCTTGTGGGGGAGGGCCGGGGTGGGGGGTATGCGCGAAGCGCGCACGTTCTTGCTTGTGGCGAAGACCCAAATGCGCGCGGACGCGCGCCGACCCCCCACCCTAACCCTCCCCCACAAGGGGGGAGGGGGTGATTGCTGGGAGCGTATATGAGCGCCTTCGGCTTTGAGCTTCTGGCCAGCGACGGCGCGGCGCGGCGCGGACGGCTCACCACTGCGCATGGGCCGGTCGAAACGCCGGCCTTCATGCCGGTCGGCACGGCGGCGACGGTGAAGGGCATGACGGCCGACATGGTCGCGGCGACCGGGGCGCAGATGGTGCTTGCCAATACCTACCATCTGATGCTGCGCCCAGGCGCCGACCGCATCGCCAGGCTTGGCGGGTTGCACGCTTTCATGGACTGGAAGGGGCCGATCCTTACCGATTCGGGCGGCTTCCAGGTGATGTCGCTGGCTGATCTCCGTAAGATCACCGAGGAGGGGGTCACTTTCCGTTCGCATATTAACGGCGCCAAGGTGACGCTGACGCCGGAGCGTTCGGTGGAGATCCAGCACCAGCTGGACGCGACGGTGACGATGGTTTTCGACGAATGCACGCCGTGGCCGGTCAGCGAGGCCGACGCCGCAGCGTCCATGCGGCTTTCGATGCGGTGGGCCGAGCGTTCGCGCGCGGCGTTCGTCGGGCGGCCGGGTTATGCATTGTTCGGCATTGTCCAGGGCAGCGCGTTCCGTGATCTCCGAGAAGAATCTTCTAAAGCACTGACAAATATTGGCTTTGACGGATATGCCGTGGGCGGTCTCGCGGTGGGCGAGGGCCAGGCCATGATGTTCGAAATGCTGGAAGCAACCGCGCCGCATCTGCCCGCCGGCGCCCCGCGTTATCTGATGGGGGTGGGCAAGCCGGCCGATATCGTCGGCGCGGTCGCGCGCGGCATCGATCTCTTCGACTGCGTGCTGCCGACGCGCTCTGGTCGCACCGGCCAGGCCTTCACGCGTGCGGGCACGCTCAACCTGCGCAATGCCCGTCACGCCGAGGATGGCGGCCCACTCGATCCTGAATGCGGCTGCCCGGCCTGCCGCGGCCATTCGCGCGCCTATCTGCATCACCTCTTCAAGGCGCAGGAGATGTTGGGGCCGATCCTGCTGACGGCGCACAATCTCACCTACTACCAGGATCTGATGCGCGATATCCGGGCGGCGATCGAGGCGGGGACATTCGCCGACTTCGCGCGAACGGTCCCAGTGCCGAAAAAGGGCACGCCGGCTATCTGACGGGGAGGGCGCCAGAATGCAAAAGACGCAAGCAGGCTACGAATTTCTGAAGGTCACGACGGCCGACGGGATCGGCTGGATCGAATACAACCGGCCGCCGATCAACACCTTCAATCATGCGATGCTGCACGAAATGCGCGCGGCGCTCGATGCGCTGGTCGCCGATGATGCGACGCGCGTGGTGGTGATCGCGAGCGCGCTGGAAAAGCACTTCAGTGCTGGCGCGGAGCTGCAGCTCTTCGACGGGATCGGCAGCGACGGCATGCGCGACTGGGCGGAATACTGTCACGGCATTGTCGGCGTGTTGCGCGCCTCGCCCAAGCCGTTCCTGGCGGCGATCCATGGGGCGGCGGTGGGCGGCGGTTTGGAGATGACGTTTCATTGCGATCTGCGTTTCGCGGCCGCGACCGCCCGGATCGGCTCGCCGGAGATCAACATCAACTACCTGCCGCCGATCGCGGGCACGCAAGCGCTGGCGCGGCTGATGGGCCGCTCAAAGGCGCTCGACTATCTCTTTCGCGGCGAGCTGATCAGCGCTGGCGAGGCGCACAAGGCGGGACTGGTCGATTTCGTCTGTCCGCCGGAGACCCTGCGCGCGGAGGTGGCCGAGTATGCGGCCATGCTGGCGACCAAGCCGCCCGAGGCGCTCGCCGCAATCCGGCGCTGCGTGATCGATGGCGGGTCGCGGAGCTTCGAGGAAGGGCTGGCGATCGAACTCGACTGCGTAAGCGTGCTTGCGGCCACGCCCAATTTCGAGGAGGGTGTGCGCGCATTTCTGGGCCGGCGGCCGCCGGTCTGGAGGTGAACCGGCGGACAACGAGGTCCAATTGGCAAAGAGAAAGAGGAGACGGTGAGGATGGCGGTTTATCTGATCGCGCAGGTCGATATCAGCGACATGGACGTATTCATGGACTATCAGGATAAGGCGAAGGTCACGATCGAGAATGCCGGCGGCAAGATGCTGGTGCGCAACGCCGTGCCCGAGGCGGTCGAGGGTTCTACCGACGACCGTAAGATCGTGATGATCGAGTTCCCCTCGGCACAGGTCGCGGGCACGTGGTTCAAATCGCCCGAATACCAAGAGGTTGCCAAGATCCGCGAAGGCAAGGCGGTGGTCGAGGCGGTGATGGTTCAGGGCCTTTAGGCCATTTCTGGCGAACAGCAAGAAACGCCGAATGGCAAGAAACAGAGGGAGCAAGAAAATGGCGGGATACATCATCACGCGGATCGACGTGACCAACCCAGAGGGTATGAAGGCCTACCAGGAGGCGGTGCCGGCCAGCCTTGAAGCGGCCGGCGGCAAGTACCTCGTGCGCGGCGGCGAGGTCTATGGCCCCGACCCCGACGGCCGGCGCCTGGTCGTCATCGAGTTTCCGAGCGCCGCGGCCGCAAAGGCATGGTGGACGTCGCCCGAGTACCAGGCCATCGCCAAGCTGCGCGAAGGCCATGCGACCATGGACGCCGTCCTCGTCGAAGGCGTTTAGGGCGCCGAGACCGCGACGCGCGTTGAGGCGCCTGATCGGTCGTAGAGCGCGCGGATGACGAGGACGTCGATGAAAGAGGCACCGGTCATCCGCCGCGCTCAGCTCCCCGAGATCGCCGATTGCGCGCGGCTTTATGTCGAGACAGGCCGCCGGACCTTCACCTGGCACCCGCGCAGCCATTTTCGCCGCGATGAGATCGCGCGTTGCGCAGAGGACGAGGACGTTTGGGTCGCGTTTCGAGACGATGTGATCGCAGGGCTTCTGACTTATTTTGAGCCCGAGCATTTTGTGCATTTTCTCATGGTCGATTGGCGCTGGCGGGGCGAGGGGCTCGGATCGGCGCTGATCGCCCATGTCCGGGCGCACTATGGCGCACGGCACAAGTTGAAGGTGGACCGCCCGAACACGGATGCGCTGGGGTTCTATGCGGGCCATGGGTATAAGGAAATCGGCGAGGGCAAGAGCGACGGCGTGGCCTGGGTGTTGATGCGCTCGCCGTAGCCGCCGGGGCCCGGCGTGTCCATGGGCGCAAGTCCCATGCGCGCAAATCCCAGGGGCGTTTCGGCGCTTGGCCGGCCAGCGATTCGGGCCTAGTTTCAAGGCCATGACCGATATCGATCAAGATCGTCTGACGGTTTTGGGGCAGCCGGCCGACCAGCCGGCCTCGCCCGACGAGGCCGTGCTCGATACCGTCGCGAACCCGCGCGAGGGGACCGATTATCTGGTGCGCTTCACCGCGCCGGAATTCACCTCGCTGTGTCCGGTTACCGGCCAGCCCGATTTCGCCCATCTCGTTATCGACTATGTGCCCGACCGGCTGATCGTGGAGAGCAAGTCGCTGAAACTCTTTCTCGGCTCCTACCGCAACCACGGCGCCTTCCACGAGGACTGCACCGTGGAGATCGCCCAACGCCTGATCGACGCGATGACGCCCAAATGGCTGCGCATCGGCGGCTACTGGTATCCGCGCGGCGGCATCCCGATCGACGTTTTCTATCAGACCGGCGCGCCGCCGGCGGATCTGTGGATCCCCGATCAGGGCGTGGCGCCCTATCGGGGGCGGGGGTAGGGGGCTCCCCGGCAATCACCGTGCAAGTTTCAGGCAACTCCCCCCTCCCTAGCCCTCCCCCTCAAGGGGGGAGGGAATTAGAGCGAGGCGCTTGCAACTTCGCCCCCTCCCCCCTTGAGGGGGAGGGTCGGGGTGGGGGGTGATGGTGCGACCCACCTCAGTCTCGCCGGGCAACGCAGCGGATCTCAAACACGCAATCGTCGATGAGGCCCGAGCGATCGGCTTCGATGCCGTGGGCTTCTCCGCCGCATCCTTGCCCGACACGACCGGTGCGGCGCTCATTGATTGGCTCGATCTCGGCAGCTACGGCGATATGGGTTGGATGGCGGCGAAAGCCGAGCGGCGACGCCATCCGCAGGCGTTATGGCCTGAAGCACGCAGCGTCATCGTCTGCGCGGCGAGCTATGCACCCGCCGTTGATCCTCTTGCCGTGCTGGAGCGCCGCGATGAGGCCGCCGTTTCGGTTTACGCGCAAGGGCGCGACTATCACGACGTGCTGAAAAAGCGCCTGAAGCGGCTGGCGCGCTGGCTGCAGGAGACCCATGGCGGCGATGTGAAGGTCTTCGTTGACACCGCCCCGGTGATGGAAAAGCCGCTCGCGGCGGCGGCGGGCCTCGGCTGGCAGGGCAAGCACACCAATCTGGTCTCACGCACCCACGGCTCCTGGCTTTTCCTGGGCGAGGTCTTCACGACGCTCGCGATTGCATCTGATGAGCCCCATGCCGATCGTTGCGGGACGTGCCGGTCGTGCCTCGATGTCTGTCCGACCGATGCCTTTCCCGCGCCCTACCGGATCGATGCGCGGCGCTGCATCTCCTACCTCACCATCGAGCATAAGGGCCATATCGCGCGCGAGTTCCGAGCGGCGATGGGCAACCGCATCTATGGCTGCGACGATTGCCTTGCCGTCTGTCCGTGGAACAAGTTCGCGGTACAGACCAAGGAGCTGGCCTTCACGCCGCGCGAGGCGTTGACCGCGCCGAAGCTTGCCGCGCTGGCCGCGCTCGACGACGCGGCCTTCCGGGCGATGTTCGCCGGCTCGCCGATCAAGCGCACCGGGCGCGACCGCTTCATCCGCAATGTGCTGATCGCGATCGGCAATTCGGGCACCCCGTATCTGGCGCCGGTGGCCGAGGCGCGATTGGGCGATGCATCGCCGCTGGTGCGGGCGATGGCGGTTTGGGCGCTGGCACGGCTCCTGGATGGGCCGCGCTTCACGCGTCTTCGCAACCGGCACATGCCGTCGGAGCGCGACACCGACGTGCGCGCGGAATGGTCGGAGGCGGCGTCCGGCTAATGTTCACGAAGCGTGCGTCATCAGCCAGTCGTGGACGGGGATAAGCGGGCGGAAGAGCGCCAACGCCAGATCGACCGCGCCGAGCCCGAACAGCGCATCGGGGATCGCCCCATCGCCCCGCACGACAATGCCTTTGTGCTTCAGGAGATCGGCATGGGGAGCCTCGGCATCGAAGCCAGCCGGCACGCGTTTCAGCGCCGGCGGATCGAGGATCATGCCCGGCCCGGCCATGCCGATTTTTATCGCCTCGGCAAGCACCGCGCCTTTGGCCGGATCGGCGACCGCGGCCCGGAATCGGGTAAGCTGGTCGGGGCCGAAGGCCCAGTTGCCGACCCCCGCGCCGACATCGGTAGGGCTGATCACGAAATGAAATCCCGACGAGCCCGCCGGCTTGGCGCCGCGCCAGAAGACGAAATGCAGATGCGTGTTGTACGGCGTCTTGTCCTTGGAAAAGCGCGTGTCGCGGTTGATGCGGTGGATGGAGCCGCCGATTTTGGGCTCGGCCGTCAGACCCTCGGCGATCTCGCCCAGCCGCCCGGACATGGCCGCCACGAAATCGCGCGCGGGTTCCTTGAACAGGGTTTCGTAATCGCCTTTGCGCGCTTCGAACCAGGCACGCTCGTTGTTGGCTTTGAGGCCGGCGAGAAATGCGATCAGATTGTGGGAGAAACCGGCGAATTCGGACCCTGACATTACATATGATCCTGTTTTGTTCTTTCCATCATGTGCCGACATTGATAGGAATCCAGGCTAAATGCAAGCCCGATTGGCGCGCAATCATTGGGAGTGGGCGGATGAGCGGTGATGCGGGGCATAGCGCGGGGCTGGGCGCGGGACGCGGCGTCTTCGAAGGCATCGTCGGGCGCATGACGGCCGAGCATGACGGCGTCGCGCCGGGGCGGATGATGTCTCGCGCCGCCGTTGCGTATAAAGGCAAGGTCTTCTCCTTTCTCGGCGACAAGGACGAGATGGTCTTCCGGCTCGGCAAGGGCTATGACCCCGACGCGGCCGGGCTGGTCGATTGGAGCTATCTTTCGCCCTTCAAGAACAAGCCGCCGATGCGCGGTTGGATCGGCGTGCGCGCCGCGCAGGCCGACCGTTGGTCGGATCTGGCCGAGAAAGCGCTGGCGGTGATGCGGGCGGAGCGGGGGTAGGGGGCGCCGCTGCCCGTCGTGACCGCAATCACTGCGGTTTGTGTGGGTTCGCGGCAGGTTGGGGTGAACTTTGGCGGGGCCTTGTGTCCCCGTTGCCTGAACCTGATCGGAGTGCACAATGCCCCAAACAACAAACGATAAGCCACGGCACAAGACAGGACCGAGCTTTTGGTCCGACGCCGGGTCGCCAAGCGCGACCAACGATTTCGGGAAATATGAGATGGTCTTCGACCGCTCTTTGCGGAGCATGGTCTATCTGACCGCGCTTAGCCTGAGCGTGTTGCTTGTCTTCATCCTCGATTGGTCGGCCTTCTCGACGCCGTCACTCACCAGTATCGTCATGGGCGTGGCGGTCCCGTTGGGACTGGCGATCACTGGCTGGTTTTCCGCGCCGCGTCCGACGGCGACCACGAATGGTTCGCCCAGCTGGGGCGGGCGGGCCCTGGGCGTGCTGCCGGGCGCATTCATCGCGGTGATCGCAACGGCGGCCATGGTGAAGGGTTGATTGCAATCCGGTTGGCAAAGCGGGTGTAGCGCCTCCACCCGGCGCCTCACATCCGTTTCGCCACTTCCTCCAGCATCACCTCGGTGGCGCCGCCGCCGATGGCGAGGATGCGGGCATCGCGGGTCATGCGCTCGATCGGGCATTCGCGCATATAGCCCATGCCGCCGTGGAACTGCTGGCACGAATACATCACCTCGTTGACCAACTCGCCGCAATAGGACTTGGCCATCGAGACTTCTTTGGTTGCGTCCTGGCCCTGGGCGTCGCACCAGGCGGCATGATGGGTGAGCCGGCGCCCGGCCTCGACCTTGGCTGCCAGCATGGCGAGTTTCTGGCGGATCACCTGCTTGTCCCACAGCGTGCCGCCGAAGGCTTTGCGCGTGCGCACGTAGTCGAGCGTGATCTCGATGGCGCGCGCAGCCTCAGACATCGCCATGGCGGCGATGACGATGCGCTCGTTCTGGAAATTGTCCATCACTGCGTAAAAGCCCTTGTTCTCCTCGCCGATGAGCGCGTCGGCGGGCAGCTTGGCGTCCTCGAAGACAAGTTCGGCCGTATCGGAGGCGAGCCAGCCCATCTTGTCGAGCTTGCGCGCGACCGAGAAGCCGGGCGTGTCGCGCTCGACGGCGAACATCGACAAACCCTTCGAGCCCTTGGCCTCGGGGTCGGTGCGCGCGGCGACGAACAAAAGATCGGCATTGGCGCCATTGGTGATGAAGGTCTTGGCGCCGTTCAAGACCCAGCCATTGCCCGAGCGCTGGGCACGGGTGCGCAGGTTTGCTACGTCGGAGCCGGCATCGGGCTCGGTGACTGCGACCGCGGTCAGGACATCGCCTCTGATGATGGCGGGGAGGTATTTGGCCTTCTGTTCCTCGGTGCCGTAGCGCGCCAGATGCGGCGAGGCCATGTCGGTATGCACCATCACCATCGCCGTGAAGCCGCCATAGGTCGAGCGGCCAAGCTCCTCGGCCAGTACCACCGTGCCCATCGTGTCCATGCCGGCGCCGCCATATTTCTCCGGATGGCGGATGCCGAGCAGGCCGAGCTCGCCCATGCGTTTCAGCGGCTCGCGGGGGATGTTGCCCGCCGCTTCCCAGGCGTCGCCATTGGGCACGACTTCTTCCTCGACGAAGCGGCGGACAGTGTTGCGCAAAAGCGCGTGCTCTTCGCTGAAATGAACGGATTCCATTTGCGTTTCCGCCTTTCGGGCTCGCCGTGGACTGCTGCGCTGCCGCACCGTGGATTGCTGTGCAGCGGCACTATGCGTGCGCCGACGGCCGCCTTCAAGCGTGGCCTCCGGCCTTAAAATTATGCGGGGGTGTGACAGCCGTCATAGCCCGCGGCAACGGCTTCGCTCACAGTGCGCGCATTGAACGGCCCGCATGACCAGCGGCCCCGGATACGGAGGCACACCAGACCCATGAAACGCGAGATCCTCGTTCCCGTCACCATTCTCGCCCTTGCCCTCCTTGCCGCCGCCGGCGCGCCCGCCATGGGCGTGCTCGCCAGCAACGCCGCCTTCGGCGCCGAAACGACGGTTGTAACCGCATCACTCGGCGCCGATGGCAGAGGTCTTGCCGCGCAGTTCTCGTCGGCCGGACATTGGAATACCAGCGGCCAGGCGTGCCGCTAGCGGCGCTCTCGCAGCGCTCTAGCAGCGCTCTAGCAGCGCTCTAGCAGCTAGGCGGGATTCTCCGATAAAATGATACCGGGCGGCAGCAATGCCGCCCGGTTTTCAATTGGGGCGCGCCATCGCCGCGTCGGAAAGGGGCTTGGTTGCATGACGCGCATACTCATCGCGAGTGATCTGCATCTGGAATTCTCCGACATCACGCTCGACGCGAGCACGGCAGACATCGTGGTGCTGGCGGGCGATATCCACGAAGGCGCCGCGGGCATTGAATGGGCGAAATCTCGATTTGCCCAACCGGTGATTTATGTCGCCGGCAATCACGAATTCTACAATGGCGAGATCGGCGCGGTGACGGCGGCGATGAAGGCCGCGGCTGTTGGCTCGAACGTGCATGTCCTCGACGACGAGGCGGTGACCATTTCCGGCGTACGAATTCTCGGCGCGGTGCTTTGGACCGACTTCGCGCTCTATGGCGAACAGGTCAAATCCGAGGCGTTCGGACAGTGTTTGAAGTTCATGCCGGACTTCAAGATTGTTTCCTATGGATCTGAAATACTTGCACCGGAAGATACGATAGCCATGCATGCGCGCAGCCGCGACTGGCTCGCGGGCAATCTGGCGCTATCGCATGATGGGCCGACGGTCGTCGTCACGCATCACGCCCCGCATCGCGGCTCGCTCGCCGCACGCTTCGCAGAGGATCCCGTGAGCGCGGCCTTCGTGAGCGACTTGGAGGCGATGATCCTGGAGGCCGGGCCGGCGCTCTGGATCCACGGCCACACGCATACCAGCTTCGACTATCAGGTCGGGCCGACGCGGGTGGTGTGCAATCCGCGCGGCTATACACGGAAACCCAACGCCCACCGCGAAAACCCTGGGTTTGCGAGGGACTTCAGCATCGAGGTCTGATCAGGCGTCTTTGGTCACGTTGACGTGTTGGGGCCGTGTCTTGAAACGGCCGCAAATGGGTCATTAGTGTTTGGGCATGGGTGTTCGGGCATGACGATAAGACCAGTCGCCGCGGCCGTGATAGCTGGACTTGTCGGATTGACCGGTCTGGCAAACGCGGATTCGTTCGACCGCCGTGCGCTCTGGCTGCCGCGCGGCGATGCGCTTGCCGGTGCGTTGAAGACCCGGCCGAAGCGCTATCTCGATATCGCATCGCTTCCGGCCGCCGCGCGCCGGCGGGTCTATCTGGGTGCGGTGCTCTTCCGCACGCCGGAGCTGCTGGGCCTCGAAGCACGCCGCATCGGCATGAGCTGCGAGACCTGCCACAGCGGTGGACACGTCAATGCGGGCTTTTTCCTGCCCGGCCTGTCGGCCCGCAACGGCACCGTCGATCTGACCAGCAGCGTGTTCCACCGTCCGGCCGATGACGGGCGCTTCAATCCGATCCGCATCCCGAGCCTTCGCGGGGTTGCGCGTACGGCGCCCTATGGTCATCGGGGACGTTTTCCGACCCTTGCGGCCTTCGCGGCCCATGTCATTGTCGATGAGTTCGGTGGCGCCATGCCCTCCAAGCCGGTCCTGCAGGCGCTGGCGGCCTATATGGCGGCGCTCAAGCCTCCACCGAACCCGATGCTCGCGCGCGATGGGACGCTGACGGCAGGCGCGCCCGCGGCGGTGCGGCGTGGCGAGCGGCTGTTTTTCGCGCCGGGTACCGCAAGCGGCAAGCAAGCCTGCGCCGCCTGCCACGTTCCCGCGCGCGGCTTTAGCGATGGGCGGCGCCATGATGTCGGTACGGGCGGGGCGATCGACACGCCGGGCCTGTTGGGTGCGGGGGTCGGGCCCTACCTGCATGATGGCCGCTACGATCTTCTGGGCCGGGCGGTCGGTCACTTCACGCGGCGGTTCGGCGTCGGCAGGGAGCCGCGCGGTCTCTCGGATCTGGTTGCCTATCTGCGTGTCGTGGGCGCGGCCAAGAACGACCGCGAGCGCGTGACCTTGCAAAGCGATGTTGCCAGTATCACGCAGGGTGAGGCGGTGCTCGAGGCTCTCGTAAATCGGCGCGACAATGCATTGCTTGGGCTGGTTGCGGCGACGCTGCGCCGCGATTTGGGACGGGTTCACGACCGCTTTCCAGATCGGGAGCACGCAGATGCCCGCAGCATGCTCGTGGCGTGGTCGCGCGGGCTGCAAGCGGTGCGCAACGCGGCGGAGGCGGGCGATCATGCCCGTGCGCGCAGGGCTCTGATGAGCCTGCGGGCGGCGCGACCTGGCTGGCTCAGCAAGTTGCGCCGGGCGGAAGGGACGTCGCTCTACGATCCCGTACGGCTCGACGGATTTCTGGCGGCCCGGAAGAAAACGCGTTAGCCCTCGACCGCCGCTACATCCGCGCGCGTGAGAACCAGGCCGTGATCAGGCCGATACTGACGGTGAGAAGGGCAAAGCCCATGAGATGGGAGTTGCCGGCCGATATCCAGGTCATGGGCTGGCCCATGACGGGCAGGAGGCCGAGCGAGTTGCCCCAGGCAATGGTCCAATGCGTCGCCTGCATCGCCGCGAGCCCATAGACCGTGTAGCTCATCACCGTGCCGGCGTTCTGCTCGTCGAAATCGCCTTCCCTGGTGCGTTCGGCCACCTGCCGGCTCAATCGGTAGAGGATGATGAGATAGAGGAGCTGGAAGCCCATCAGGACCAGCCCCGCAATACCGCCGAACTTGTGGAGATAAAAGGCGGTGATGAAGTCGTCTTGCACGGCGGGCACGGTGAGTACCGAGCCGTTCGTGCCGAACCAGTTGGCGCCGGCCCCGCGCCAGCCGCCGGTCGAGATGTTCTCAAGGCCACCCAGTACCTGGCTGCCGGAATGCTGGTGTTTGGCGGGCTGGGCCCAGACGAGGATACGGTCGCGCTGAGGGAAGCTGGTCGGCAGCTGATCGGGATTCTTGTAGAGCCAATAGCCAGTGGCGACGAAGCCAATCACGAAAAGCAGGACGAGCGGCCGGAACCAGCGCCAGAAGAAGGCCGAGCCGCGTTCGGTTTTCTCGATCTTTCCCAGGCGCCAGAACCAGGCCACGATGAGAATGCCGAGGATCACGATCGGCGAGAAGTCGCGCACGCCAACGACGATGATCAGCACGACGATAAGCATCAGGCCGACGAAGCGCAGATAGGGCAAAATGAACAAAAGCGGCGAATGCCGGTAGGCGCGCGCGCCGCGCCGCCGCGTCTCGGTGATGTGGAGGCCGGCAAAGCCGAGCAGGACAACCAGCACCGATTTCATCAGCTCCACCGGCTGGATACCGCCGATGCCCTCCTCGCCGCCGGCGATGAGCTGCATGACCATCAGCCCCACCATCACGATGGCGGCTCCCGCGATCACCGATTCGCGGCTGAAGATCCACATCCAGATCCGCTCGAAAACAGTGATCGGGATGGCGCATAGAATGCAGATGCCCCAGCCATAGGCGGCGAGCAGCACGGCGTGCTTGCGCACGAAGCCAAGCCACCAGGAGTTATCGGCGCCGGCAGCAAGTTGTAAGAGCGTCGTCGTGCCGGCCATGGCCAGGAACAGCGCCGCCACCCATAAAAGGCCGCTGAGACCAAACAGACGCCGCGACCAGACCAACATGACGGTCGCCCAGAACCAGGCCAGCCAGACCGTCCCGAGAAGCAACAAATCGTCGGGGCTGCCAGCCCCGGTGCGCAGCAGATTGGTCAGCCAGACGCCGAAGATCGCCGGGCCGACGGCGGCAATCGTATAGATAAGCGTTGAAAGCTCGCGTTCGCGCCGGCGCTGCCAGAACCACCACAAGAGGGCAGCCGCGATCAGCACCAGCACAAGGCCAGCCGGCAGGCGCCAACCCACGGCGATCGCCCAGGCGAAGACGCCGCGGCCGTCGCCGATCCAGTTGACGCGGGTGAAGTTCGAAGGCGGCTTGTCCTCATCGGTCCAGTAATCGAGGTTGAGCGACGGCCGCAAGGTGAGATCGGCGCCGGCCTCGCGGATGCGGTACTTGGTGCGGCCGAGGATGATGTTCTCCACCCGGCCGTCGCGGCCGTTTAGGGGCAGGGTCATTTCGGCGAATGCGAAACGCTTGCCGCCTTGGCGCGACATCAGTGTGTCGAAACGCCGGCCGCCGGGGACGAGCCAAAAGCCGCCGCGCTGCCAGGAAACGCCGATGGCGCCCGGCGGCAGCGTCTCCAGTTTCCAGCGGTCGGTGCAGTTGACGCCGCCGCCGATAGTGAAGAGCACGAGTTCCTTGTCGCCGCCGATCGTGTCGTAGAGCGACCAGCGGGCATGATAGGCGCGGCGCTGGATCCAGCCCTTGCAGACCTTGGTTACCGGCTCGCCATTCGGCGCCAACGTGCTGGCCCGCCAGGTAACCTCGCGGTTCTTTTCGACATGGCGGAACGTGATGTGATCCTTGCCGATATCGGTGACGCGCAAGGTCGGGCCGTCGAAAGAAACCGTATCGCCGCGGGCAAGGCGCCAGCGCTGGACGAAGACCGAATCGAAGAGCGCAGTCTGGGCGTCGATGCGGCGATTGTAGGCGCGGTTGCCAATACGCCAACCATTGGCCCCGCGCGTCAGGCGCAGATGCCGGTTGGCGGCCGAGCGGGGTCCGCGATGCTGACCAAGCTCGCGCCAGCCGACAACAATCGGTGCGCTGCCGGCGCGCACGGTCATGGTGGGCGGGAAGGCGCCGTCGGGCGCGGCGCGGGCAACCTGCCAGATCAATGCCGCCCATAAAGCCAGCAACAGATAGGCCAGTACCGGCGGCATGAACGTGCCGAGATATTCGCCAATGACGTAGGTAATGCGCCGGAGCGACATGGGCGTGCTGGTCAGCCTGATCGGGTGGGGTCGGGGTTCACGCTCAGTTGCTGCGCGCCCTGCGCCCGGGCCGCGCCTTCTTTTTCTTCGGTTCGGGCTTCTTTTCCATTGCCACCAGCGTATCGGCCACGATCGGCGCGCAACTGCTGCCGCCGGTCCGGAAGCCGCCAAAGCCGTGGGTGGTCATGCAGGCATAGACGAGGCGCCGCTCGCGCGGGTGTATGTCGGTGCTGTTGAGGCGACGCTGACGCCGCTCTTCGGCCGTGAGCGGCTTGCCCTTGGGCTCGCGCCAGCCGATGAACCAAGCCGAGTGCTGGCCGGTCGTCTTGATTATTTCCGCGGTGCCGGTCTTGCCGTTGGCACGGCACTTGATGTCGCCGGTGGGCGCGAATGCGGCGCGGGCGGTGCTTGTTTCGGGCACCAGCTTCATGCCCTGGCGGATCGCATCCAGCATTTCCGTGCGCTGTTGATAGGCAGGGTCTGACCGGGCGAAAAGCGGCTTGGCGGGCGGCGGGTAGAGGATCTCGCCGCCCCAGGCGTGGAAGATATACGGTTTGATCATCTTGCCCGAGGCGATCGCCATGGCGCCGCGCGCCATGTGCAGCGGGTGGACCGCAACCGACTGGCCGATGCCGTTGAGCGCAGAGATATGGCGCAGAGTGGCGATCGCGGCCGGGCGCGCATCGATGGGCACGCGCAAGATGGCCTGGCTGGAGAGCTGGGGATAGAGCACATCGGCCGCGGTGCCCGTATTGAAGCGCCGCAGCACGACGCCTTGCGGCAGGTTGGTCGCCAGATCCATCCGGGTTTTGTCGCTGATGCCGAGTTGGCGCAGCGACTCGATGAGGCGCGTCACGCCGGCCTCGCCCAGCGGTGTTTGCGGGTTGTGCTTTGCCTTGTTCCTGACCAGCGTGGCGACGATGCGTTTCAGGCGGAGCTGGTCGAGCATGTTGGAAAGGCGCGCGAAATAGACGTTGACCGAATGCTGGATCCCCTGGCGGACGCCGAAACTGCCCGGCGGCTGGCCGGTCCGGGTATCGGGGCCGGCATTGCGGACGCATTCGGCGTTGCGGTTCGGCATGCCGTTGAACGGCCCCAGTGTCTGGGTGCCGAAGTTCTTGATGCTCTGCTTGGTGCCGTCGCCGTTGGGGTGATAGACCTGCTGTCCCGCGTGAAGCCGCATCACGGACGGCATCTCGCCCGGGGTGAGGCCCTCCAACACTCGGTGGAAGCGCCCGATCTCCTCGCCTTTCACCATCCGCGTCACGGACAAGGCAACGAGCGGCTTGAAGGTCGAGCCGGGAGCGTTGTTGATGTCGGTGATGCCCCAGGCGATGATCGTGGCCGGATCGCGCAAGGGGTAGGCCGCGCTGAAGGCCGCATAGTCCCAGGCCCGCGCGCCGCTAGGCATCAGCGGAAAATTCGCCGCCGCCAGGATGGCGCCAGTGTCGCCGTCGAGCAGCACGATGGCCGATTTGCGGTCCTTGGTGCCGCGCGAGTTGCGCATCCGCTCCATCTGCTTGAGCACCGCGGCCTGGGCGGCCCGCTGCAGCCGGCTGTCGATGGTGATCGCGGCGGTGACGCCGCGCGGCGGCAGCTTGGCGCCGGCCATGATGCCGCTGATCGCCAGAGTGGCGCCCGGCCCGAAACCGACCAGCGGCACCAGGCCGAGATCGTAGGCTGCCTGGGTCGGGCGGCCGGAGCCGTCGGGCTCGGTGAGCAGCACGCCATCGGAGGTGGTGATGACGAACTTGCTGGTGGCCGAGCTCGCGCGCTTGATCGGGCGCCATTCGTAGGCGGTGTACTTGCCCACCGCATCCTTGGTCATGCGGATCGCCAGGCCGTTGATCGTGCGCTCGCAGGAAACCGACGGCTCGACGGTGACGCTGATCGACAGCGATTTCGCGCCGCGCGGCACGGGAAAGCGCAGCGCCGCCCCCGTAGGCTCGCCGCAGCCAAACTGGGGTTTGCCGGTGAGCTGCTTGACCTTGCCCGAGCGCGGCGACCAGGAGACCGGCTTGCCGACGACCTGGACCATGACCTCGCCGGCGCTGGCGGCGTTGACCCGGGTTCGGAAGGTCACGGCGCCGCCGCGCCGGGACACCGCGGCCCAATCGGAGAAACCGGGGCGCAATTGGTTGTCGAGCACGAAGCCAAAGGATTCCGGCACCAGATCGCCAGTGCGCAAGGGATGGCCTTTCTTGGAAAAGACCTCCCAATCATTGGTGAAATCGTCGCCCTTGCGCGGGCGGTTGTCGCGGATCGCGGCGAGATAGCGCGTATCGTTCCATAAACGCACCTGTTCGCGGATCAACCCGCCGACCGGCGCGAAGTAGAGGATGCCGTGCAGGCGGACCTGCTGCTTTCGGACCTCCTCCTGCGCCTCGCTCAATGAAACCGTACTGGGCTTTGCGCGCTCGATCAGAAATTGGTCCGGCGCCATCAGCTCCAGCCCCGAATCGGGAAGCGGCTTCACGACCTGGTATTTGATCAGATTGAGAAAAAGCGAGCGGTCCTCGGTCTCCTTGGTCTCCTTGCCCTCGCTGCGACCTGCATAGACGTTCTCCAGTCTGAAGCCGGCGCCGTAGACCACGCCGCCCGTAATCGCCGCGACGACGACGAGGCGAAGAAGGGACAAGATGATTGCCATGGCTAAGTCCTCAAAGGCGCCGCATGCCCGAGCAGCGCCAAGCTAACTCATTTTCCACGTCCGTGGAATCTGTTCCAGCCCACTATCCCGCGCGCCCGTTCAACAACTACGCGCAACAACAATGCGCAAGGACAACACGCCCATGATCGGTCGGTCAGTCGAGGAGTGGGCCGCGCCGCGACAAACTGTCTAGCACGGAGCGGTGGATCGGGTGAACCCGAACCGTGCGGAGCGGCAATTACGCCCCAAGCTGCTCGGGCGAGCGGCGGCGCAGGCGCGAGGCGTCGCGCGAGAGCATGGTCTTCGGCGTTTCCTCATGGAAGCGCATGAAGTAGTTGCCGATCAGGAACTGCTGACCGGGCTTCAGCGAGACCGGCCGCCGCGCGCCGGGTTCCAGCGTCTTGCGCGATTTGCCGTCGGCATCGACGATGAAAACCGGCATCTTGCCGTCGGCCATGCTCATCTTGAGTTCGTTCTTGTCGAGTTGGACCGTGACGTGGCGGCGCGAGAGATTGAGCGAGTTGAGCTTGGCGCCTTCATAGCCCGCGCCGGGCTCCCAGTTGAGCCCGTCGGGATGGTTGAGGAGCTCAAGCGGGAGATCGGGCTGCTCGGCATCGGGCGTGATGTTCGAACGGCCAAGGATCAGAGGCTTGGGGCTCAGCGGGAAGGAGACGCCTGGGTTCAGCATGAGGATGCCATGATAGACCGTCGGCACCGGCGCCGGCGCCAGCTCCAGATAGCCGCCGGCCTCGGTGGCGAGCACGCATGGCACGGCCTGGACCTGCTTGAACTTGTCGCTGCGCGGCAGCCGGTAGTAGAGCATCGGCTCCGAGGAGGTCGCGGCCAGCGCCAGCCCCTTGGTGGTATCGAATTTCCGCGCCATCTCGAAATCGACGGGCTGACCGTCCTTGTCGAACCAGATCGTCCAGTCGCGCAAGCCATCGACATAGCGTTCGCCGTCGATGCGCAGAAGCGCGATGCCCGCCAGCTTGAGCATGTAGCGGGTCGAGATCGGGGTGCTGTCCTCATCCTCGCTCTTGCGGTCGCTGATCCTGGTGACGTCGCTGCCAGCCAGGAGGTCGGCTTCGTCCATCTTGACGATTTCGGTCGCGCGGGCCTCAACCTGTGGCGGGGGCTGCTTCTTGTCTGGCGGCTTGGGCCGCGCAATATGGCTTGCCGGGATGTTCTCGTCGGGCCAGGCGTTGACCTTGGGCTCCTTCAGCCGCTTCATGGTCAGCGTCATCGCCTCGCTGCCGCCGCCCTTGGGCTGCAGCGTGCATTGGAAAGTCGCGGCGACCTTGGTCGGCTCCTTGGCCTTGGCGACGACGATGTGCTCTTGGTCGGTGAAGACGCGCTCGCTGTCGGCGGTGTTGAGATTGATCGAGATGTAGCCCTCGCCGTGGCCGAACCAGATCGACGAGCGCACCGGCGCGGACTGGTTGGCGGAGATCAGCAGCGAGTCCTGACCGCGATAGACGCCGACCGGGCGGCGAAGTTGAGCGCCGTCGCGCCAGAACGACCATTGCGGAAGGTCCGCCGTCTGCCCGTCCTGGCCGGCCTGTTGCAATGAGACGGTGCCTTCCAGGACATCCCAGCTCGATGGAACGAAGACGCCGAAGCCGAACTGGAACGCCACCGTGTCCTCGCCGAGCGCATCGTCGGGCATCACGGTGTAAATCGGCTTGCGGTCCTTGGGCAGCGAACGCGCGAACTTGCGACGATGGAGATCGGCGAGGTTGGTCGCCAATGCCTCGATGCGGCGGCCGCCATGCATGGCGTCGGCCTGCCAGCGCTTGCCGTTGATCCAGACCACGACATCGGTGAAGACCGGCGACTGCTCGCGGAAACGCCCGGCGCCGTCCCGGGCGAACTTGACGCCGCGGCAGCCGTCGAGCGCCGCCTGCAACCGGAACTCGTTGTCGCCGGACATCTTTTCAGCGATGCCGGCCTGGCCGCCATATTTGCGGTCCCACAATGGATCGGGGTCGAACGGATCTTCCACGCCACTCAAAGACAGCGTGAAGACGCCAAGATCCTCGCCGGAGTCCTGGTAACGCTCAGCGGTATCGCTCTTGCGGAATAGGCCCTTGAACATCAGCGCATCGACACCCCTGCACAACCCGCAATCGACCTGCGTATCCTAGTCGGAACCCATCGAGGTGGCATCAGGAAAGATAGGCGCGCCATCGGCTGCGGCAATCGGCGAAAACAAAGTGGCGGTCTGGACTGCGCTGCATCGAGGCTCACGAGCCCCAATTGCGCACCGGGCCAATATCGACATGCACGAATTTGGAGCGGGTGTAGAGCCCGACCCCGCCGCGCTGCATGCCGCGCGCCGCGCCCCAAACCTGACGTGTGCTGCGTCCCGGCACGCGGATGTCGCACGCCAGGCCGCGCATATGCAGGCTGCGCTTGGCCACGCCCCGGCCGATGCTGCGCAGCCACGCATTAGTGTCGGGAGAGCGGTAGCCGGAGATCAGATGGAAAGGCTCGTTCGTCCGCATGCGTGAATGCAGATCGAACAAAAGGTCATAGAGATCGCGGTTCATGCGGAACTTCCGGCCGTCGCGGACATCGCGCATGAAGTGGTCGAGTTCCCGCACGCCATCGGAGATATAGCGACCATCGGCGAAATACTCGACGTCGACCTTCTCATGGGTGTGCAGGTTAAAAAAGGCAAGGCGGCGCACGCCAACCGGCCGGCTCCGCGCGATCGCGGGAGCAGCGAGCGATGATCCTACAATCAATGCGCTGCCGCCGACCAAAGCCCGGCGGCGGGTCCAATTCTGGTTTGATCCAGACTGATCCGTCATGGTCTCTCCTGATCTTATTGCCGACCCTGGTTTTTCCGGGTCAACTTATTGCATCCCCGGTCCGTTGTGACCCTTATACGTAAACAGATGGTTAATCGACACCTCCAATCGCACACAATCCAAAATTTGTTTCGAAAAGACTGGGCCAGCAAGGGATTTCGAGGGTTTTGTCGATAATTTTCGCTACCGCCGATCGGGTCGAAATGCCGAACCTGCAGCCGAATGGTGCTTGCGCTCGGCCGCCGGGAGGCTGAATTTGAGCGGCGACGACAGCCGCCCTCAAGGCGAGCAAGGGCACCGATGAGCGATCCGAGCGAGTCCGGTCAGGCCGCGGCACGGCCCGAGACCGGCACCGTGCGCTACGCCGAATGGCTGGTGCGCCGCCGCTGGCTGATCGCGATCGCGTCGATCGCTGCGGTCGTCGCGCTGACCATGGGCGCCCAGCGCCTCTCGTTCAATGTCGAATACAGCGTGTGGTTCAGCAAACAGAACCCAGAATTGCTCGCGTTCGAGCGGGTCCAGCGGATCTACACGCGCAACGATTCGATCCTCATAGTGCTGGCGCCCAAGGATGGAAAGGCCTTCTCGCGCCGAAGCCTCGACGCGGTGGAGGCCTTGACCAAGGCATCCTGGAAGATACCCTTCTCGCGCCGCGTCGACTCGGTTGCCAATTTTCAGCACACCCGCGCCAAGGGCGACGATCTGGTGGTCGCCGATCTGGTGAAGGGCGCGAAGACCAAAGGCCCGGCGGACCTGGCGGCGATCCGCAAGATCGCGCTTGCCGAGCCTGCCTTGGCGCGGCGCCTGATTTCCGCCAAGGGCCATGTCACCGCCGTCAATATCGTCTTCGCCTTCCCGGGCAAGGAGGGCGATGAGCGCCCGCGGGCCGCACGGGCGGTGCGCGATCTGCGCGACCGGATTGCCAAGAGCTATCCCGATATCGACTTCCGGCTCTCGGGCCTGGTCATGATGGACCTGGCGTTTTTCGAGGCCAGCGAACGCGATCTCAAGATCCTGACGCCGGCGATGTTCATCGTCGTGACGGTAGTGCTTGCGTTGCTTTTGCGCTCGCTGACCGGGACGCTGGTCACGCTTCTGCTGGTGCTTCTGTCCTCGGCAGCGGCGATGGGGGTCGCGGGCTGGATGCGCCTTGAAGTCACGCCGCCGCTGGCCACCGCGCCCACCATCATCCTGACCCTCGCAGTCGCGGATTCGGTCCATATGCTGGTGACGATGTTGAACGAGATGCGCGGCGGCCGGACCAAGCATGCCGCGATCGTGGAGAGCCTGCGGGTCAACGCCCAGCCGGTCTTCCTCACCAGTCTGACGACAGCGATCGGCTTCCTCAGCATGAATTTTTCCGATGCGCCGCCGTTCCGCGACATGGGCAACGTTGCGGCCGCGGGCGTCGCCATCGCCTTCGTGCTGAGCGTCACCCTGCTGCCGGCCTTGCTGGCGATCCTGCCGGTGCGCGCGCGGGCGCGGCCGGACGGGCGTTTCGGGGTGTTCGAGCGGCTGGCGGAGTTCGTAATCGGGCGGCGGCGCGCGCTGTTGATCGGTTCGGGCGCGCTTATCGTATTCCTCGTCGTCTTCATTCCGCGCATCGAGCTCAACGACGATTTCGTCAAATATTTCGACGAGAGCCTGTCGTTCCGGGCCGATACCGATTTCATGACCAGGAACCTGTCGGGCATTTACACGCTGGAATACTCGCTTCGAGCCGCAGAGCAGGGCGCGGTGGCGGAACCCGAATACCTCAAGGGGCTGGAGCGCTTCGCCAAGTGGCTGAATGACCAGACCATCGTCACCCATGTGAGCACGCTGTCGGATACCATGCGGCGCATCAACAAGAGCATGCATGGCGACGAGCAGGCTTGGTACAAGTTGCCGGAGTCGCGCACGCTCGCGGCGCAGTATCTGTTTCTCTACGAGCTCTCACTGCCTTTCGGGCTCGATCTCAACGACCAGATCGATGTCGGCAAGTCGGCGACGCGCCTGATCGTCACCATCAAAGACATCAAGGCGCGCGAATTCCGCGAGGCGGCGCTGCGCATCGATGCCTGGACCAAGGCGAACCTGCCCGCATCCATGGCGGCGCAGGCGACCGGCCCCTCGCTCATGTTCGCGCGCATCTCCGACCGCAATATCCGCAGCATGCTGACCGGGACCGCGATCGCATTGGTGCTGATCTCGCTGCTGCTGGTCTTCGCTTTCCGCAGCGTCAAGATCGGTCTGATCAGTCTGATCCCGAATTTGGTGCCGGCGGCGATGGCTTTCGGGTTCTGGGCGCTCACGGTGCGCCAAGTCGATGTGAGCGTATCGGTGATCGCAGCCATCTCGCTCGGCATCGTCGTGGACGACACGATCCATTTCCTCAGCAAATATCTGCGTGGCCGCAGCGAGCGGGGTCTCAATGCGGAGGATTCGGTGCGGCACGCCTTCCGCACCGTCGGTATGGCGCTCAGCGTCACCACGCTGGTGCTGGTGGCGGGCTTTGCCGTGCTGGCGTTCTCGCTCTTTGGCGTGAACGCCAAAATGGGCCTGCTGACCGCGATGGCGATCGCCTTTGCCCTGCTGATCGATTTCTTCTTCCTGCCACCACTGCTCATGCTGCTGGAAAAGCGGCGCGAAGCTCCTGCCGCTACGGGCGCTGCCTGAGGGGCCGAACGGCCCACTGAATATTTTCTTGATTATTTAGTATTCAGGGATTATCGTCCACCGCATGGAGATCGACCCGCAAGTCCGCGAGCAGATCCTTGACGCCGCCGAGGGGCGCTTCCGCCACTACGGCTTCGCCAAGACGACGATGGCCGAGCTCGCCTCGGACTGTGCGATGTCGGCCGGAAATCTCTATCGCTATTTCGACAGCAAGGAGGAGATCGGCGTTTCGATCGCGCGGCGCTGCATGATGACGCTCGATGGGATATGCCGCGATGTCATTGCCCGTACCGATATCGGGCCGCTGCGGAAGCTGGAGGTGATGATCCGCGCCATGGCCGATGAGAACCGGCGGCGATTCGAATGCGACACCAAGCTCGATGAGCTGTTGAGTTACATGCATGCCAAGCGGCCGGAAACGGTAAAAATGTTCATGGATGGCCTCAGCCATCGCATTGCCGAGATCCTCGTGGAGGGCGTCAGCACCGGCGAAATCACCTCTGAGGATCCGCGCGAAACCGCGATTGACATTTTTCATGCCGGCAAGGGCGTGGTCGATCCCGCGATCATCATGCACATGTCCGAGGACGAGTTTGAGCGCCGTATCCGGGGGGTGACCAGGTTGATCATCGAGGGGGTGCGCTCGCGATGACGGTGCCCAGAGCGACCGCGATGCGGGCCTCGAGCGCCGCGAGGGCATCGGCAGGGCTATTTTTTTGTCCGACCTCTGAACGTTTTTTGATTCATTCAGTGATCAAGATTCACCCTTCAATGCTGGGTGCGTCACGCATGCGCTTCCAGACAACTCCGGACAGCATTGTCACAAACCCGTCTCGGCGAGGGGACCAAACAGTATGACGAGCATCAAGAATGCGCCGAAGGGCCGCTCATTTGCGCAGAGATGGGGCGAGTGGATGATCCGCTACCGCTGGCCCGCGCTGGTGTTCTGCGTCCTGGTGGCTATGGCGGCGGCGACCGGCGGTCAGCGCCTGACATTCGCCAATAACTACCGGGTCTTCTTCAGTGGTGAAAATCCCGAACTGGTCGCCTATGAGGCGGTTCAGCGCATCTTTTCCAAGAACGACAACATCCTGTTCGTCGTCACGCCAAAGTCGGGCAAGGTCTTCACGCCCGAGGCGCTGACCGCGGTCGAAGCGCTGACCAAGCGCGCCTGGAAGATCCCTTTTTCGCGGCGGGTCGATTCGGTGAGCAATTTCCAGTTCAGCCGCGCCCAGGGCGACGAGCTGATCGTCGGCGACTTGATCAGGAATGCGAGCGCCCGAGCGCCGGCCTATCTCGCCGCGCGCCGGGCCGAAGCGCTGCGCGAGCCGTTGTTGAAGAACCGGCTGATTTCGGCCACGACCCATGTGACCGGGATCAATGTGACGCTGCAGCTGCCGGACAACTCCAACGACGCGCCGACCGTGGCCGTGGCTTATGCCCGCGCCCTTGCCAAGCAGATCGAAGCCGCCCATCCGGCCATCTCGATCCGCATGACCGGCGTGACCCTGCTCAGCAATGCCTTCACCGAAAGCAGCCTCCAGGACGGCATGACACTGGTGCCGATCATGTTCGCCGTCCTGGTCCTGATCATGTGGCTGTTGCTGCGCTCGGTAGTCGGGGTCATTGGCACCGTTGTGGTGATTTTTCTTTCAGTTGGCACCGCGATGGGAGCGGCAGGCTATATGGGCGTGGCGCTGACCCCGCCCTCGGCGAGTGCGCCGATCATCATCATGACGCTCGCGGTTGCCGATTCGATCCATTTCCTTGTGACCATGTTCTCCGAGATGCGGGCCGGCCGCGATCGCCGCGCGGCGATCGTGGAAAGCATGCGCATCAATATGCAACCGATCGTGCTGACCAGTATCACCACCGCCATCGGCTTTCTCAGCATGAATGCGAGCGACGCGCCGCCGTTCCACGACCTTGGCAACATCACCGCGATCGGCGTGATGGCGGCCCTTGCCTATTCCCTCATATTCCTGCCAGCCCTTGTCGCGATCGTGCCGGTGAAAGTGCGCGCCAGGGCAGGCAGCAAGGCCGCGCCGATGGATCGGCTTGCCGAGTTCGTCATAGCCAAGCGGCGGCCGCTGTTGTGGGGTATGACGACAGTGGTGGTGGTGCTGTGCGCTTTCATCCCGCGGATCGAGCTCGACGATCAGTTCGTGCGCTACTTCGACAAGAGCATCCAGTTCCGCGCCGATACCGACTACACCGAGGCAAACCTGACCGGGCTTTATCAGTTTGAATTTTCCGTCAAGGCCGGACCCAAGGGCGTCAGCGACCCGGTCTATCTGCGACGCCTCGACGCATTCGTGGCCTGGTTGCGCAGCCAACCCAAGATCGTTCATGTCAGCGGCTTGACCGACACCATGAAGCGGCTCAATCGGAACATGCATGCCGATGAGGCAGGGTGGTACAAACTGCCCGGCGAGCAGACGCTTGCGGCGCAATACTTGCTACTTTACGAAATGTCGTTGCCCTTCGGCCTCGACCTGACCGACACCATCGATATCGGCAAGACCGCAACCCGTGTCGTCGTCACCTTGAAGGATGTGAGCGCGGGCGAAATGCGCGAGATGGCCAAGACGTCCAACGCATGGATTGCCAAGAATTTTCCTGCCGAGATCAAAGCATCGGCGACCGGGGCCTCGCTCATGTTCGCCAATATCTCCGAGCGCAATATCAAAGGCATGTTGACCGGGACGATCCTTGCGCTGGTACTGATATCGGTCCTGCTGATCGTGGCCTTCCGTAGCCTGCGCTTCGGCCTGATCAGCCTGATCCCGAACCTGGTGCCCGCCGGCATGGCGTTCGGCGCCTGGGGGCTTCTGGTCGGTCAGGTCAACATGGCGGTCGCCGTTGTCGCGGCGCTGTCGCTCGGTATCGTGGTCGACGACACGATCCACTTTCTCAGCAAGTACCTGCGGGCGCGCCGCGAGCGCGGGGCCGATGCGCAGGACGCCGTGCGCTACGCGTTCTCGACCGTCGGAGTAGCCTTATCCGTGACGACGCTGATCCTGACCGCCGGCTTTATGATCCTCGCCCAATCGAGCTTCGCGCTGAATGCTGAGATGGGGCTCTTGACCGCGATCACAATCGTCATTGCACTTGCGGTCGATTTCCTGTTGCTGCCACCGATCCTGATCAAGATGGAAGGAAAAACCGATGACGCGACCGTTGCCGATCCGGCCTAAACGCCGGGCCACCATTGCCGCGATCACGCTCAGTCTGGGAGTTCTAGGCGCTGCGGTGCCCGGCTCGGTTCTCGCCGAGTCGGCCGCCGCGAAGGGCCTCGCCATCGCTGTCGAAGCCGACAAACGCGATCTTGGCTGGGGCGACTCGCAGGCCAAGCTGGTGATGCTGCTGAAGAACTCGCAAGGCCAGTCCGCCAAACGGCAGATGCGGATGAGCCAGCTCGAAGGTTCCGCTGACGGCGATAAGAGCATGATCGTCTTCGACTGGCCTAAGGACATTGACGGCACCGCGCTGCTCACCTGGAGCCACAAGACCGGCGACGACGACCAATGGCTGTTCTTGCCGGCGCTTCGCCGGGTAAAGCGCATCAGCTCGTCCAACAAGTCGGGCTCGTTCGTCGGCAGCGAGTTCTCTTACGAGGACCTGAGCAGCCAGGAGGTCGAGAAGTACAAGTATAAATACCTGCGTGACGAAGCCTGCGGAACGCTCCAGTGTTTTGTGATCGACCGGTATCCCGTCGATCCGCGTTCGGGCTACACGCGCCAGGTGGCCTGGATCGACAAGACGGAATACCGCATCCAGAAAATCGACTACTACGACCGCAAGAGCTCCAAGCTGAAGACCCTGACGATGTCGGGGTACCGCAAATATCAGGGCAAATACTGGCGGGCGCATTTGCTGGTGATGGTCAATCACCAATCGGGCAAGAGCACCCAGCTTCAGTGGCAGGCGTACAAATTCCGCACCGGCCTCAAGGCTGGCGATTTCCGCCGTAACGCGCTGCGGCGCTCGCGCTAGGGGCAGGACCGGGGAAAGGTCATGGTTCGGGGGCTGGCCAAGGTTGCAATGACGGCGGTGCTGATGGCCGGGCTGCTGGTGCAGCCGGTTGCCGGCGCGATGGCCGAGGCGCGCAAGGATGCGCCCAAGGACCCCTTCGACGGGCGGCTCAAGGTCTCCGGCAATGTCGGGCTGGAAGGGCGGTTGTTCACGCAATCGCCGCTTCATGCCAGCCAGAAGCGTGCGACCGTCTCGCTCGATGGCGAGGTCGAGTTCGTCTACCGCTTCGAATCGGGCGACCGGTTTACCTTCAAGCCTTTCCTGCGCCTCGATTCGGCCGATGAGCGGCGCACCCATTGGGATATTCGCGAGGCGGCATTCCTGCTCCGGCTGCCCGGCGACGTCGAGCTGCGGGCCGGCGTCTCCAAGGTCTTTTGGGGGGTGGCGGAATCGAACCATCTGATCGATATCATCAACCAGACCGATAGCGTCGAAGGCCCCGACGGCGAGGAAAAGCTGGGCCAGCCGATGGTCATGCTGACGCTGGCAAGGGACTGGGGCACGCTCGACCTCTTCGTGCTGCCCTGGTTTCGCGAGCGGACGTTTCCGGGGCGCAGCGGGCGGCTGCGGCCAACGCTGTACATCGATACGCGTAAGACCCGCTACGAAAGCAGCCTGGAAGAGCGTCACCCCGATGTCGCGGTGCGGTTCAACAAGACGATCGGCAAGCTCGATTTCGATGTCGCTTATTTTTATGGAACCAGCCGGGATCCGGCGTTGCTTCCGACCTTGCGGCCGAGCACCGGCGAGATCGTCCTGGTGCCGTTCTATCCGCTCATTCACCAGGCCAGCGTCGCCGCGCAGTACACGACCGGTCCCTGGCTGCTCAAATTCGAAGGGCTTTACCGGAACGGCCAGCCCGACGCCCGCGGCATTCGCGACGACTACGTGGCGGCGGTGGCGGGCTTTGAGTACACCTTCTATTCGATCTTCAAGACCAAGTCCGATCTCGGCGTGCTGGCCGAGTTTCTCTACGACCAGCGCGGCCGTAATGCGGCGACGCCTTTCCAGAAGGATATCTTCGTGGGCCTGCGCTGGACCGCCAACGACGCGGAGGATACGACCGTGCTGGCTGGTGTGGTCCAGGACCTCGATGAGGGCGGTACGCGCGGGATCTTCGTGGAGGCGAGCCGGCGGCTCTCCGGCCAGCTGAAGCTCGAGCTCGAGGCGCGCTTCTTCAACAGCCGCACACCGCGGAATATCTTCTTCGGCCTGCGCCGCGACGACTACGTTCAGGCAAAGCTGGTCTACAGTTTTTAGTTCCCCGTGAACAACGCCCAACCGACTGATCTGTCATGGTTTTCCGGTGTGGTGAAGTAATCGAGATTGCAAGGTTTCGGGTTTCTGGCTTCGGAACCTTGCAATAGTTTGCAGCCTTGGGGATTCCCAGAATCGGCGT
>DATKZM010000050.1:0-4607 GCA_035527975.1 Alphaproteobacteria bacterium
GGCGGTGGATGAGATCATTCCCGACGATATGATGGAGCCTGCCGCGCCGGCTGAGGCAGCGGCCGAAATCAATCTCGAGGACATGATGGAACCTGCTGCGCTGGCCGAGGCTGCGGCGGAGATCGTTCCTGAGGAAATGATGGAGCCCGCTGCTCCGGCCGAGCCTGCGGCTGAGATCATTCCCGACGATATGATGGAGCCTGCCGCGCCGGCTGAGGCGGCGGCCGAATCCGTTGAGCCGGTGTCTGTTGAAGCTGCTCCCGCGCCGGCGGCTGCTCAACCGGTGTCTGAGCCAATTGACGACCCCCAGGCAGAGATTGTCACCGAGCGAATTTCGGAGCTGAGCGAAATCGAGCCGGTCGAAGCGGAGATCGTCGCTCCGGCTGCCCCGATCCCGGCTGAATCCTTGCCGGAACCCGCCGCGGCCAGTGCCGAAATGACCAGCGCCCAGTTATCGAGCGCCGAAATACCAAACACGCAGGCGCCGGCCGGCCTGGAGGGGTCGCTATCGGCGGCAATGGGTGCGGTTGCCGCGGCGGTTCATGCGGCTGGCGCTGAGGATAGCGATCAAGCTGGCGTTGGTCATGCGCTTGAAACGCAAGCATCGCCGAACGCTCCGGCCGAGGAGGCATCGGCGTTTGATGAGTTGGCGCAAGGCGGTGCTGGCGAGGATGTCGGCGCGACGATGGACGATCTGCCCGAGGACATCGCCGAGCCGGTTGTGGCCAGAATGGAAACGGGCACGATCCCCCATGCGCCGGTACCGTCATTTCTGCGGGGTGTCGATACGGAGAGCCCGGCCGAGGATGCTGATGGCGCCGGAGGTATCTTTGGCAGCGGCAACGCCGACCTGCGCCTTGAGGCGATCGTCCGTGATGCGCTGAAGCCGCGCCTGAAGGAGTGGCTTGACGAGCATCTGAGCGAATTGGTCGAGCAGATGATCCGCGAGGAAGTCCAGTCGATGGTTGGCAAGAAGCGGAGCGCCGGCTAAGGTCGCTCACGACTTGCGGTGTGCCCGGCTGGCCGCCAGCCAATCACGTTTTTCGCAAAATCTGTTTCGTGCCGCAAGCGGCTGGTCCGGATGCCCTTGCCCTGACCCTCGCGACACAATAAAACCGGCCCAACCTCGCCATCTCAGCCGCGCATCCCGGATATGCTTGAAAAGACCTATGACCCGCAGGGTGTTGAGGCCCGCCAGTATGATCGCTGGGAGGCGGCCGACGCGTTTGCCTGCGACGTCGGCTCGGCCGCTGAACCTTATGCGATCGTGATCCCGCCGCCCAATGTCACCGGTAGCCTGCATATCGGTCACGCCTTCAACAACACGATCCAGGACATCCTGATCCGCTTTTACCGCATGCTCGGCCGCGACGTGCTGTGGCAGCCAGGCACCGATCATGCGGGCATCGCCACGCAGATGGTGGTCGAACGCCAACTTGCCGAGGAAGGCATTGTCCTAGATCGCGGCACGGCCCGGGGTGCGGAGAACGCCAAGCGGATCGGACGCGATGACTTTGTTGCCAAAGTCTGGGAATGGCGCGAGCAATCCGGCGGCATCATCCTGAAGCAGCTGCGCCGGCTTGGTGCGACCTGCGACTGGTCGCGCGAACGCTTCACCATGGATGACGGCCTCTCGCGCGCCGTGCTCAAGGTCTTCGTGGCGCTCTACAAGGACGGCTTGATCTACCGCGACAAGCGGCTAGTCAACTGGGATCCCAAATTCCACACCGCCATCTCCGACCTCGAAGTCGAGCAGATAGAAACACAAGGCCATCTCTGGCATTTCCGCTATCCGATCGAGGGCGAGGAGGGGCGTTTCATCACGGTCGCAACGACGCGGCCGGAGACCATGCTGGGCGATACCGCCGTTGCAGTGCATCCCGGCGACGACCGTCTCAAGGATCTGATCGGCCGCTACGCAATCCTGCCGCTGGTCGGCCGGCGCATCCCGATCGTCGGCGACGAACATGCCGATCCCGAGCAGGGTTCGGGTGCCGTCAAAATCACGCCGGCGCACGATTTCAACGACTTCGAGGTCGGCCGCCGCCACGGCCTTGAGATGATCAACATTTTCAAGGGCGACGCCCACATAAATTCGAACGCGCCCGAAGCCTATCGCGGCCTCGATCGTTTCGATGCGCGCACGCGTGTAGTCGACGATATCGAGGCCCTCGGGCTGCTTGAGAAGATTGAAGATCACGTCCACACCGTGCCCCACGGCGACCGTTCCGGCGTGCCGGTTGAGCCATATTTGACGGACCAGTGGTTCGCCGATGCCGAAACCCTCGCCAAGCCCTGCATCGAAGCCGTCGAGGACGGGCGCACACGCTTCGTGCCTGAGCAATTCGCGAAGGTCTATTTCCAGTGGATGCGCAATATCCAGCCTTGGTGTATCTCGCGCCAGCTCTGGTGGGGTCACCAGGTGCCGGTTTGGTACGGCCCCGATGGCGAGATCTTTGTCGAGGAAACCGAGGCCGAAGCACAAGCCGCCGCCGATGTGCATTACGGTAAGTCAACGCCGCTCCGCCGCGATACCGACGTGCTCGATACTTGGTTTTCCTCAGCCCTTTGGCCCTTTTCGACGCTTGGTTGGCCCGACGAGACCCCGGCGCTGGAGCGCTACTATCCCGGCGCCTGCCTGGTCACCGGCGAGGACATTCTCTTCTTCTGGGTCGCGCGCATGATGATGATGGGCATGCATTTCATGCGCGACGAAGACGGCGAGGGCAGGGTGCCATTCGCCGACGTCTATATCCATGGCCTGGTGCGCGACGCCAAGGGCCAAAAATACTCAAAATCCAAGGGCAACGTCGTCGACCCCCTTGATCTGATCGAAAAATACGGCGCCGATGCGCTGCGCTTCACGCTCGCCTCGCTGGCCGTCCAGGGCCGCGATATCAAGCTCGCCGAAAGCCGCATCGAGGGCTACCGCAACTTCACGACCAAGCTGTGGAACGCATCGCGCTATGTGGAGATGAATGAGTGCGTGGTTCCGCAGAATTTTGCGCCGGAACTTAACAACGAGACGGTGAACCGCTGGATCGTCGACCGCGTCGCGCGCGTCACGGGCGACGTGGTCGCGGCGATCGAAGGCTACAAATTCAACGAAGCTGCGGCTGCGCTCTATCAATTCGTCTGGCACGAATACTGCGACTGGTATGTCGAGTTTTCCAAACCGATCCTCCAGGACGGCGACGAGGATGCCAAAGCCGAAACCCGCGCCACCCTGATGTGGGCGCTCCACCGCATCCTCCATTTGCTGCACCCCTTCATGCCGTTCATCACCGAGGAGCTATGGGAGCGGCTTGGCCCGGACGATGCACGCATGCTGATCGTCGACGATTGGCCCACCGTCTACGAAGGCCTTCTCGATTCCGATGCCGCAGCGGAGATCGACTGGGCCGTTCGCCTGATCTCCGACATACGAGCCGTCCGCTCGGAAATGAACGTGCCGCCGAAAGTGGAACTGCCGCTTTTCCACAAGGATGCTAATGAGACCACCCGAGCCTGGATTGACGACAATGGTGCGGTGATACGCCGCCTCGCGCGCCTAGACGAGATCGGAGTGACTGATAAATTCCATCCGGGTGCAATACAAATAGTGGTGGGAGAGGCGACCTACGGCCTCCCGCTTGCCGGGATTATCGATCTCGATCAGGAGCGGGCGCGGCTTAAAAAGGAAATCGACAAGCTCGCCGACGAGATCGGCCACTTGGAGAAAAAACTCGCCAACGAGAACTTCGTGGCGAAGGCCCCGCCCGAGGTGGTCGAGGAGCAAAAAGAACGCCGAGCCGAGGCCGAGACTGCCCACGGCAAGCTAACCGAAGCGTTAGAAAGGATCGCGGCCGGCTAGTCGGAGGATGTAACCATCTTGGCTCAGCCGACCCAAAGCACCCTTACATATATCGATGCCGGCGGACGGGCGAAGGCTGCCGTCGTCATGCTATGGATCATGGTGGTGTCTCTGGTCGCGGTGTTTGCAACAGAGGCGTGGCAGCATGTTGTGCTTAGCCAGAGCAGGGCCGGGCAAAAAATTGAGCCAAGATTATCTCACCATCATCGACCTGGCGGCTGCCGCGGTGGCTGTGGTCTATTTTGTCCGATATCAGCGCCGCATTTGAAATGTCCCCCGCAGTTTTTCCGCCGGGATCTGCCACGTTCCTTTGTTGGTCCTGCGGCCCTTCCACTGGCAGGCCGCCACCCGTGTGGGTAAGTGGTGGCCGATATCCGGGTTGAGCCCTATTGGGTCCGCCGGCCCCAAATGTACCAGTGGGGATATTTGTAGGTCCAATAGCCCCGGGGCAGGTTGCGATACCCGGCCCATGAGCTGCCCGAATAGCGGCCATAGTCCCGGCAAAGACCATAGCGTTGCCGATCGTTGGGCACGCTGATGCGGCGCAGCAGGTTGACATATTTGCCGCCGAAGCTGGGATCGCAGGCGGCTCCGACCGGCGCGCCGGCTATACAGTTCCCCGTGAACAACGCCCAACCGGCTGATCTGTCATGGTTTTCCGGTGTGGTGAAGTAATCGAGATTGCAAGGTTTCGGGTTTCTGGCTTCGGAACCTTGCAATAGTTTGCAGCCTTGGGGATTCCCAGAATCGGCGT
>DATKZM010000051.1:0-2366 GCA_035527975.1 Alphaproteobacteria bacterium
CGCTCAAGCCACTGCTCGCTGGTATTCCTCGGCTGCGCCTCCTCCGGAATCCCGAGGTCCGGGGCAATACTGGCGATCAGCTCGTTGCATCGCCTATGGTCGCCGACGAAAAAGAAATTGGAAAGAAACCGGTTCGCCTCTGCGTATTTGTCGGCTGCTGAGAGGGTTAGCAGTCGTTGCCAAGACATCTCGGCGAAAGTGCGCAGGATGAAATGCGTGAGGAAGTTGCGCTGGCGAGCGCCGTAGGCAATCTCGAGCGGATAGGGACTGAGGCCCCTCGCGATATACCGCATCATGCGGAAATTGTAGTGAGAGAGGAACTGACTGACGGGGTCGCGTAGCAGGAGGCTCCGGGCGATGTGCCTGCCGGGGAAGTTTCGCTCGATCGAACGTCCGATCCAATGTCCGCTGATGACGTTAAGGCTGTTCAGGTCCGGCAAGTCGGCGGTGCGATATTTAGGCAGAAAAACCCGGCCGGCTCCTTTCCGCTTTCTCACCCGGAAGTAACTCCCCGCGGGAGCGTGGCCGGAAAGGTGATGGTGGATCGTCTGGCCCGCGCAACGCGGCAAATGGAAGACGATGTGAACCGGCCTGGTCTTGTCCTCGCTCGGACTGCCGGTCGAACTCTGAGGCAGGTCCGAAACTGAAGCACGCATGGCTTGGTGAAACGCTATCGGTTGAAGGAGCAGGCAAGGCCGTCGAACGTCAGGAACCGTCCTATCCAGTCAAGAGGATTGCGGCCCAAAAACGGCCACGTCTCGTCGGCTATTTATTGCGGCGCGATTGAATAGCACGGGCCGGCGTTGCCTTGACAAGAGCTTCCCGCCCGTGCCGGGTAGCAACGAGAGGTCATCCTGGTTCTGTCATGTGTGGAATTGCGGGGTTTCTCGATCCCAAACGGCGCTCCGGCGACAACGAGCTGCGGGCGCTTGCCGCAGGCATGGCGGGCGCGCTGCGCCATCGCGGGCCCGACGGCCAAGGCGTGTGGGCCGACGCAGAGGCGGGCGTGGCGCTCGCCCACACGCGGCTTTCCATCATCGATCTGAGCCCCGCCGGCGCCCAGCCGATGTTGTCCGCGTCAGGCCGGTTCGCGCTTTCGTATAATGGCGAGATCTATAACGCGGGTGAGTTGCGCGCCGAGCTGGAGCGCGCCGGATATACGTTCCGCGGTCATTCCGATACCGAAATGATGGTCGAGGGCTTCGCCGCATGGGGCGTCGAGGCAACGGTCAAGCGGTTGATCGGCATGTTCGCCTTTGCCGCCTTCGACCGGAGCGCACGCACGCTGACGCTCGGCCGCGACCGGCTCGGCATCAAGCCGCTTTATTGGGGCCGCGCGAACGGGCGCGTCGTGTTCGCCTCGGAGCTGAAGGCGCTTGCCACGCTGCCCGACTGGGCGCCCGAGATCGACCGCCAAGCGCTCGCGTCGTATCTGTGCACCGGCTATGTGCCGACGCCTTCCAGCATCTATCAAGGCATCGACAAGCTCGAACCCGGCACGCTGCTGGAGATCGCGGCGAACGGCGAGACGCGGAGCGAACGCTATTGGTCGCTCCTCGATGTGGCGATGACCGGTCGGGCGAAGCCAATCGACCTCACCGAGACGGAAGCGCGCGACCGCCTCGAGGCGCTGCTCGCCGACGCCGTCACGCGGCGCATGGTCGCCGACGTGCCGCTCGGCGCGTTCCTGTCTGGCGGCATCGATTCCTCCACGGTCACGGCGCTGATGCAGGCCAACAGCTCGCGCCCGGTACGGACCTTCACCATCGGCTTTCACGAGCACGGCTTCGATGAAGCGAAGCAAGCGAAGGCCGTGGCGGCGCATCTCGGCACCGACCACACCGAGCTTTACGTCACGCCCGAGGAAGCGCTGAGGGTGGTGCCCAAGCTGCCCGCGATCTACGACGAGCCGTTCGCCGATTCCTCGCAAGTGCCGACGTTTCTCGTGTCGGAAATGACCCGGCAGCATGTGACCGTGGCGCTGTCCGGCGACGGTGGGGACGAGCTGTTCGCCGGTTATAACCGCTATGGCCAGGGCTTGCGCATCGCGCGCGCGTTGCGGCTGCTGCCGCGGCCGGTGGGTCACTATCTCGCGCGGACGATTGAAGCCGTGCCGCCTTCCTCCTGGGATCGCCTGTTCGATCTGATCCCTAGCGGCGCGCGCCCGCGCCAGCCTGGCGACAAGCTGCACAAGCTCGCCGGCGTGTTGGGCGACGACCCCGCGAACTATTACCATTCGCTGCTCGCGCAATGGACCGGGGCGTGGTCCCTGGTCAAGGGGGCGACGCGGCCCGAGAGCCTTGCGTTCAGCGAGGAGATTCGGGCCCGGTTCGGCGATGAATTGTCGTGGATGCAATATGCCGACA
>DATKZM010000052.1:0-5350 GCA_035527975.1 Alphaproteobacteria bacterium
ACGCGCCCGTCCATCATCTCGGGACTGCCGGTCACCTCGGAGACGTCGATGATTCCGAGCCCGGCATTGCGCAGGGCCTTGGCCGTGCCGCCGGTCGAGACGAGCGCGATGCCGCGTTGGCTCAGCCCCTTGGCGAAGTCGACAAGGCCCGTCTTGTCGCTGACCGAAAGCAGCGCCCGGGTCACCTTTTGTGCATCCATGCGGCTAAGCGTCGGGTTCGGCGGCGGTGCCGGCGTCGTTCGGATCGACGAGCGGATGGGCTTCCGCCTCCTCGCCGGTCTTCTCGAGATTCCACACGATCCGCACCTCGCGCGCCTCGCCCATCATACCGCTCAACACCACTTGCGCGGTCTGTTGCGCCCCGCGCGGATCGGCGAGCAGGACGCTGTCCTCGATGGACGTCTCCTCGGCGTTGGAGCTGAGGCGCCAGGTCTCGCCGCTGCGCAAGATCAGGGTCACCGCCGAGCCGTCGCCCACGATTTGCGCCTTCACGCTCGGGTGGAGATGGAAGCGGATGGCATACGATCCGGCGATCAGCCCGTCCGGACTTTTCAGCCCGCGCGTGGTGAGCTTGTCCTCGCTGGAGATCAGGTTGCCCGACGGCGCAATCAGGATCTGCCGCGAATGGCTCACGCCGTAGCGGCCCATATAGCCGTCGTGCGAGCCCTTGATGCGCAGATTATCGCCCTGGTCGGAGAACGCGCCTTGCGGATTGAGCGGGCCCGACAGCGTCGCGTCCGACGGCGGATCGGCGCCGTTAATCCCGCTTGAGAACTCGGCGAGCGAATCCTCCTCCAGGCTGAGCGTCGAATGGGCGGGCGTGGTGCGCGAGAACAGCCGCCAGTCATCGTGGTCCGGCGTCGGCGCGCCGCAATTGATGATCACGGGCGCCTCGCCAGAGCTCATCTCGAAGGAGAGGAAGCCCGCATGGGCTTCTCTGGTGAGCGAGGTCGCCGGCGGCGGCCCAAGATCGCAGACGATCAGCGTGGTGCCGGCCTCGACCCGCACATAGCCGGAGTTTGCCGCGGTGCGGACCGGCGCGCCCTCGATGTCGTCATAGGCCAGCACGGTCGCCAGCGCGTCGGTCGGCGTTGGCCCGGCGCCGTTGAAGCGCGACATGGTGCCGTCGCCGAGCCGGAAGAAGCGCAGCATCGGCATGATGCGGTCGATGGCGTCGGTGAGCTCCTTGGGCGGGGTGCGGTCGCGCGCCACGAAACATTGACGCAAGGGCAATAGGTCGAGCAGGAGCTCGATGAGAGCTTCCGGGTTGCGCGAGATGTGCCCGCCGTCGGGCAGGATCTGCCGCTCGAGCTCGCGGCAGAACGGCCTGGTGTAGCGGTCGACCACCGCCTGCTGGTCGGCGATGCACAGCCCCGCATAGAGGAGCGCCGTCAGGGTCAGTAGCCGCGGCACCCCGTCGGGCGTGTCGCGATAGCTGGCCGAGAGGTAGCGGAGCTGCGCGGCGAGCGCCTTCAAGAAAGCTTCGTAGGCCTGCGGCTCGCCGGCATCGAGGATCAGCACGGAGTTTGACAGCCAGGAGATGACGCGGCGCGCCACGATCTCGGGCTGCCAGGCCAGGCCATGCACCTGCCGGCCGAGGCGGATGAAGTCGTGGACGAGCGCCTTGGCCTGCTCGCGCGACAGCTCTGAGTCGGCGGCGCGCAGATGGCGGAGCCAGCCGAAGCCGTAGAGCTCGCGCGCCCAGTTGGCCGACGGCGGCCTGATCGCGAAAGGCGACTCCGCGCCGAGTTCGGCCAGCTTTCCGGCAAGCCCGAAATGGCCGTTATAGACCTCGGTGGCGAAGCTCGGATCGGCGGTGCGGAGCTCTTGCGGGGCCAGGAGAAGCTGCTCGGCCTGGGAGCCCGGATAGCTGACCGAGGCCATGCTGGACAGCATCAGGCGCCTGAAGGTACTCGGGCCGCCAAGCTGCAGCTCTTGAACGCGGGACACGCGCTCGAAGGCCTGATCACCAGCCATATGGGTCATTCTCCACGCCAGCCCGCGCTTTCACTCGTAGCGCAGGGCTTCCCCGCCGCCCTGGAACTCTAGAAGGGGCCATTTTCTTGCACGCAGGCCTCAGGAGCAAGTGGCATACGCTGTTTCGTTAACGCCCACGTGTGAGCCGCGCGGCGAAAAACCCGTCCATGCCGCTCCATTCGGGCGTTTCGAGGGGGAGCTGGTAGGGAAATGTCCGCAACACGCCGCTGGCTTCGGGCCAGTCCGTATCGCCGAAAGGCTCCTCCGCGGCCAAGGGATCGATGCGGATGGCCGGATTCCGGGCCATGAGCGCCGCCACTTGGGCTTCGCCCTCCTCCGGCTCCAGCGAGCAGGTGGAGTAGACGAGCGTGCCGCCGGGCTTGAGCAGGCTGACCGCATTATCGAGAAGCCGGCCCTGAAGGCCTGCGAGCTCGGCGATATCCCTGTCCGACTTGAGATAGGGAATGTCCGGGTGCCGGCGGATCGTGCCGGTCGACGAGCAGGGCGCATCGAGCAGGATGGCGTCGAATTGCTCGTCGGCCTGCCAGGTCGCGGCGTCGGCCTGGACGGTCTCGACGGCCAGCCCCAGGCGCTTCAGGTTCTCAGCCAGCAGCTTGAGCCGCGTGTTTGAACTATCGACCGCGATCACATCGGCCCCGGCGAGCACAAGCTGCGCCGTCTTGCCGCCCGGCGCGGCGCAAAGATCGGCCACGCGCTTGCCCGCCACGGGCCCAAGCATCTTGGCCGGCAGGGACGCGGCCGCGTCCTGCACCCACCATTCGCCGTCTGAGAATCCGGGAAGCTCCTCGATCCGGCCTTTGGGCAGCACGCGCACGCCGCCTGTCGGCAGCACGCGGCCTTCGAGCCGCTCCGCCCAGCCTTGCGGGTCCGATTTCACGGTGAGATCGAGCGGCGCCTCCACGAGATGCGCGGCGGCGATTCTGTGCGCGCGCTCCTCGCCCCAGGTCTGCACCCAGCGGTCCCACAGCCAACCGGGCGTGTTCACCCCCGCCGCATCGATCCCGGCGGCAATCCCCTCGCCCTTGTCGGCCACCCGCCGCAACACGGCGTTGACCAGCTTGTCGTAGCGCTTGGCCTTGGGGTCCCATTGCGCGAGCCGCACGGCGAGATCGATGGCCGCATGCGGTGGAATGCTCATGAACAGAAGCTGGGCCGCGCCCGACAACAGGATCGGATAGAGCGTGCCGGATTTCGCAGGCAAACCCTTCTCCAGAAACGTATTCAGTACGGCATCGATCTGCCCGCGGCGGCGCAAGCTCGTGCCGACAATGGCGCGCGCCAGCGCCCGGTCCCGCACCGGAAGATCGAACATATAGCCGCCGTCCTGCGCGCGCCCGAGCACGTCGTCGAGCGGCTGCTTCTTCTGCAGCACCGCATCGAGCAGGTTGGCGGCAGCCCGGCGGGCCGGCAGCCCAACCTGGAGGCCGCGCGGGGGCGGCGGCGCATTTTGCGCGGCTTTGGGCGCAGATTTGGGGTTGGTCATGGTTATGGCTTTAGCAGGAAGTGGGACTCATGACCTGCTTGTTTCTGGGCGCGTCACGCCCGCCCCATCGTTCAATTCACCCAAGGACTGCCGGATGACCGTCCAACTGCCCTGAATGGCGAGGCTGGCCATGAGGGTGGCGACGATCACGTCCGGCCACAACGTGCCGGTTCCCAGCACGCCGGCCGCGGCAAGCAGAACCGCCAGATTGCCGAGAACGTCGTTGCGGGAGCAGATCCAGGCGGAACGCAGATTCGATTCCGCGCCACGGAAGCGGTAGAGCATCACCGCGACCCCGGCGTTCGCCAGGAGCGCGACGGTGCCGACCGCGCCCATGACGAAAGGCTCGGGCACGCGCCCCGAGCCGATCTGCCAAATAACCTCGCCGATCACCCAAAGACCCAGAACGGCCATGGTGACGCCTTTGAACATCGCGGCCCGGGCGCGCCAGGTCAGCGCGAGGCTGAGGACGGCAAGGCTGATGGCGTAGTTGAAGCTGTCGCCCAGGAAGTCCAGCGCATCGGCGTGAAGGCTCACCGAGCCCGCGACCACGCCGGCCACGATCTCGACCGCGAACATCGCGGCGTTGATCGCGAGCGCAATCCACAGAATGAGGCGCGAGGCGCTCGGCTCCGGGTTATGGTCGCAACAGGCGGCGCTCATCGAGCCTAGCCCCAAGGGCCGCGCGCGGTGCCGCGCGAGGCGGTGCGGCGTCCGCCCGCAGACCAGGGGCCAGCTTGCTCCGCGGTCCTCTGTGCGGGCTCGTCGCCGCCCAGGAGGGTCTTGGACATCGCCACCAGCCGCGCCACGCGGTCCTCGGTGGCCGGATGCGTCGAGAACAGCTTGTCCACGCGAAAGCCCGACAGCGGATTGATGATGAACATGTGCGCCGACGCCGGATTGCGCTCCGCCGTCATATTGGGGATGCGGTGCGCGGCACCGGCGATCTTCTCAAGCGCCGACGCAAGCGACAAAGGCGCGCCGCTGATCTCCGCGCCGCCGCGATCGGCTTCGAATTCGCGCGTGCGGCTGATGGCCATCTGCACCAGCCCCGCGGCCAGGGGCCCGAGAATCATCAGCGCCAAGCCGCCGATCATGCCGACGCCGCCATTGTTGTTGCTGCGCCCGCCGCCGGTGAACATGGCGAAGTTCGCCAGCATCGAGATCGCGCCGGCGATCGTCGCCGTCACCGTCATGAGCAGCGTGTCGTGGTGGCGGACATGCGCAAGCTCGTGCGCGATCACGCCGGCCAGCTCCTCTTTCGTCACCGTCTGCATCAGCCCGGTGGTCACGGCCACCGCCGCGTTCTCCGGGTTCCGGCCGGTGGCGAACGCGTTCGGCTGCGGATTCTCCATGATGTAGACCTTCGGCATGGGCAGGCCCGCATTGGCTGCGAGCCGGCGGACCATGTCGTAGAGCGCCGGTGCGGAGGCCGCGTCCACCTCGCGCGCGCCATACATGCGCAGCACGGCCTTGTCGGAGTTCCAATAGGCCCAGAGGTTCATGCCGCCGGCGATCAGGAACGCGATGATCATGCCGGTCTGCCCGCCGAGCAGGAATCCGATCCCCATGAACAGGGCGGTCATCGCCGCAAGCAGAATGGCGGTGCGGAAATAGCTCATGGACGTCGAGGCCTCCAAAAAACGGCGAAAAGCCGCCGCGCCCAATATGTTGGGAGCCTTCGGGGCTAGCGCAAGAGCTTGGCGCCGCAGGGAAAATCCTATCCTTCAGACCATCCCACCCCAAAGTCTTAAGTCGGCGCTTACCTTAACGCTTCGTCAATCCGAACTGGCCCATTCTGGCCGGCAATGACAGTTCGAGGAGTTGCCGATCATGCCAGCAGCCGCACTGCAATCACCCGTTGAGGCC
>DATKZM010000053.1:0-40238 GCA_035527975.1 Alphaproteobacteria bacterium
AATTATTTCCAGATTTATTTTAACCTTAGTGACGACGGTCACTGAGGCTCGCGCGGGGTTGCGTCACATTGGGGTCAACAACGGGGGACGAACACCAAGGCCCCCATCACCCGCTCTCGAAAGGAACGATCCCATGAAGAAGACCCTTATCGCTCTCGCCGCCGCCGCCACCGTTTCCCTCGGCGCCATCGGCGCCGCTTCCGCCGCCCCGACCGCCAGCCTCGACATGACCGTCAAGACCGGTGTCTCGACCCAGGAAGTCGGCTACCGCTATGGCTACCGCTCTTACGGTTACGGGTATCGCCACCACGGTTATGGCTACGGCCGCTTCTACTGCAAGCAGCTCCACTACAAGGGCTACGTGCTGGGCTATGCCTGGGCCCGCTTCAAGTATGTCCGCCACTGCGGCTACCGCTACGGCTACTAAGCCCAAGCCACGCAGAACGACGAAAAACAGCGGCGGTCCGTCTCATGACGGGCCGCCGTTCGCTTGCGCGCGGATCGGCAGCGGGCTCGCGTCGCCGCAACCTTCAGATCACTTGAGTTCTCTGCCATTTTTTTCAAAGTGTGAACCGCGGTTTCTGAGCTAAGCTTGGGGCTCTGCGAAACCTGATCTGAGGGACAGGCCGATGCCGAACATCAAGCCAAAGGCGCGCGAGGATTTGAGCGATCTGGAGGACGTATTCCAGCGCGCCGAAAGCGCGATGGGCTTCGTGCCCTCCAGCTTTTTCATGATGGGCCGAAAGCCGAACATCCTGCGTGCCTTCTCCCAGCTGTCGCGCGAGGTCTTGGGGGTGCCGGGCGCGGTGCCCCAGCCTCTGAAATGGCTGGTCGCTCACGTCGCCAGCCGTTCTGCGGGATGCCAGTATTGCGCCGCCCATACCGGAGCGTCGGCCGCGGGCAAATACGGCGTTCCGCCGGAAAAGGTAGCCGCGGCCTTCGAGTACGAAACCAATCCAATGTTCAGCGCCGCCGAGCGGGCGGCCTTGAGCTTTGCCCAGGCCGCCGGCACCCAGCCGAACATGGTCACGCGGGCGGATTTCGACGAGATGCTGAAGCATTTCGATGAAGACCAGATCGTTGAGATCACCGCCGTCATCTGCCTGTTTGGATGGCTCAACCGCTGGAACGACACCATGGCGACGGCGCTGGAGGAGGAGCCGCGCGCCTTCGGCGAAACACATTTGACGCCGGCGGGCTGGACCGTTGGCCGCCACGAGGCGTAGCGAACGATTGTCTTGGATCGCTGCGTTCTGAGGCGTGACGCTTGATCTAACTCATATAATTAGAGCACGCGTTTAGAGCACGATTGATGCGCAACGGATCGTGGCCGCGGGTCGGTCATCTGGTCGGCCACTCGATAGTCCGGCGGCTTACGCTTCGCCGCGCATCGCGGGGATCAGACCCGCCTCGCGCGCCTTGATCCGGTTCCCATCGCAACACCATCCTCAAGGTGTTGCACTTGTCTGGTGAATTTGCGGGGTCCATGGCCGACGATTAAATCCCGGCCGACGATCGCTGGTTCCCCGCTCCTGAGCTTGTCGATGGGCGCGGGAATGACGCGAAAAGAGTATCCGGCTCAACGTAACCGGTTGCAATCACTGCATTCATTTCCGGCCAGACTCTGAGGATGAAGCTCCAATTATGATCCAATACCCCAGCTTCATGGGTGAGGAGCACCGCCGGCGCGGCGCGTCCGGAACCATCTGGTGACGCGCCTCAGCGCAGGTTGATGGTGACGCGGCGGTTGCCGGCGTGGCCGATCCCGTCGCCGGTGCCGATCGCGCCGTCGCCCTCGCCGCGGGCGAAGATGCGGACGCGGTCCGGCGCCACCCCGGCGCCGATCAAGGCGGCGCGGACGGCAGCGGCGCGGCGCAGCGACAGCCCGGTATTGTAGTCCGGCGCCCCGGCGCGGTCGGCATGGCCGGTGACGGTAATCCGGGCCGCGTGCCGTCGCAGCGCGGCCCGCGCGACGGCCTTGACCTTGGACAGCTCGCTGGCGCGCAGGCCGTCCTGATCGAAACCGAAAAGAATGGTCCAGGCACCGGCAGCGGGCGCGATGCGGGCGAGACGCGAAACCCGCACGATCGGCGGGCGCGCCGACGGTCGCTTGCGGGCAAGACCCGTCGTGCGGATACGCTTGCCCACAATGTCCTTGCCCCTGATGCCTTCGCGGTTCGCTCCGCCCTCGATCGTCGCGAGCGCCGCGAGGAACTCGCGCCGGCATTGTTCGATCGCATCGGCCTCGGCGCGTCCGGCGGTACGCTCGATCCAGCAATCGAAGCGCGCCTGGGCGATCGCGGCGCGGGCGGGGTGGCGGGTGCGCGCGCCGGCGGCGAAGGCGCTGACGAGGCGCCCGCGATAGCCAGCGAAAGTCGGCACGTCGCGGCGTGAATGAAGGTTCCAGCGCCCGAGCGGCTCCGGCGTCACGGCATCGTCGCCTTTGGCGTCGGCGGCGCGCAGGCCTTTGCGGGCGAAGTGGCGCGCATTGATCCAGTCTTTGCGTGTCCGCGCCTTATAGTCGGCATAGGCAAGATACTCGCGGGTGAGGGCGCGGGTGAAGCGGCTGCCGGCGGGCAGCGGCATCACGGCCTTTTCCAGCAGCGCGATCAGGGCGGCGAACTGGTCGCGGCAAATCAGCACCGCACTGCGATCGAAGCGCCCATGGACGCGCTCCGCCCAGCAGTCGAATTTGGCCTGGGTCTTGGCGGCGAGCGCGGGCAGGCGGCGGCGCGCACTGCGCTCGAGCGCGGCGATGAGGCGGCTACGGGCCTCCGCCAAGGCGACACGGTCGGGCCCCGATATATCGAGAACGCCGGGGTCTTCGGGCGCGACCGGACCGGCCGCGGCGCGGCGCGCCTTCGCTGTGAAATGGCGCGCGCGAAAGCGGGCGTGGTGCTTCTGCATTTCGCGGCGGACGAACTCGTCGTACTCCTCGGCCAGCGCGTCCCCGAAGCTGGTGCCGGTGGGCTTGGTCGCGGCAGGCTTGTTTTTAGCTGGCGGCCTGGGCCGCGCACCGGACATGGCGCCGGCGGCCTGCCCGACCATTGGCGAGGCTTGCGGGTTGACGCCCGCCCGCGCCTGCTCGCTGGACTGCTTTGCCGGCTGGTGGGGAGAGTGTCGCGGCGGCCGTTCGATCGATCCGCTGGGGAAGCCCGCAAGCAACAACAGCGCTGCGGACAATCCCGCAGTGCCGTTTTGGGCGAGACGTCCCGGTCGCAGTTTTTCTATCCCAGACCCACCACGCCGGCGCTTGGGCGCCGGTTACTTGCTTGGACTCCAGACGGAGCCGGATTCATGCGCCGGAACAACATCATATGTTGTGTATATGCCCGGAAGAGATACTAGATAAAGTATGACAACGCTGTAACGATTGCACGCGGAAACGGCGTCGACGACGTTTTGACGCAGTAAAAAATGTAAATGCGCGGCATCCACGAAGCGCAAAGCACGCCGGGCGCGCGGGTTTCTAAAGCGCGTCGAGCGCGCATCCATCAAAGCGTGTCGAGCGCGTATATCTCTAGAGCGCGTCGAGCGCGCAAATCTCTAGAGCGCGTCGAGCGCGCGGGCGAGATCCTCGATGATGTCCGCCACATCCTCCAGCCCCACCGAGAGCCGTACCAGGCCATCGGCGATGCCCTGCTCGGCGCGTTCTTCGGGGGTCAGGCGCTGATGCGTGGTGGTGGCGGGATGGGTGACGAGGGATTTGGCGTCGCCGAGATTGTTGGAGATGTCGATCAGCGTGAAGTGATCCAAGAGCGCGAAGGCTTCCTTTTTGCCGCCGACGATCTCGAAGCTGACGACACTGCCGCCGGCGCTCATCTGCTTGGCGGCGAGCGCGTGCTGGGGATGGCTCTTGAGTTCGGGATAGAGCACGCGCGCCACTTTGGCGTGGTCTTCGAGGAAGGCGGCAACGGCGCGGGTATTTTCCAGGTGGCGGTCGAGGCGGATCGGCAGCGTCTCCAGCCCTTTCAACAATGTCCAGGCATTGAAGGGGCTCAAGGCCGGGCCGGTGTGCCGCATGAAGGGCATCAGCAGATCGTCGTGGAATTCCTGGTCGGACAATATGACGCCGCCCAGGCAGCGGCCCTGGCCGTCGATATGCTTGGTGGCGGAATACATCACCACGTCAGCACCGAACTCCATCGGCTTTTGCAGCAGGGGCGTGGCGAAGACGTTGTCGACCACCAGCCGGCCGCCGGCCGCGTGGGTGAGCTCGGCGACGTGGCCGAGGTCGATGATCTCCAGCGTCGGGTTCGAGGGCGTTTCGAGAAAGACGGCTTTGGTGGGTTTTGACAGCGCCGCTTCCCACTCGTCGGGCTTGGTGCCGTCGACCAGCACGGTCTCGACGCCGAAGCGCGGCAGGATCTCGGCGATGATGTAATGGCACGAGCCGAACAGCGCGCGCGAGGCGACGACGCGGTCGCCGGCGCGCAGCTGGCAGATCAGCGAGGTGAAGACGGCGGCCATGCCGCTCGCCGTGGCGAAGGCGGCCTCGCAGCCCTCGAGCTGGGCCATCCGCTCCTCGAACATGGCGACGGTTGGGTTGCCGTAGCGCGAATAGATGAAGCGGTCGTTGCGGCCCTTGAAGGCGTCCTCGGCCTGTGCTGCGTTGTCGTAGACGAAGCCGGAGGTGAGGAAGAGGCCCTCGGAGGTCTCCGCAAAGCCGGAGCGCTCGGTGCCGCCGCGCACCAGCCGCGTTGCCTGGCGCCAGCCGGATTTGTTGGCGGCGGCGTTGGCCGATGCCGGTTTCGCCGAACTCGATTTGGCGGAACTCGTCGTAAGGGGCTTGTTCATGACCGTTCGTGCCTCCCGAAAAGCAAAAGCCCTGCCCCGCGTTTCGGGTCAGGGCTTCGTTTCGGAAGCACGCCGACCTTTTAGCGGTTTGTTTTACGTGGCCGCAAGCCGGTCGGGCTCAAATCACCACGAGTGTCTGTAATAATCATGCTTTGCACAGCCGTCAACCGGGAATTGCAGGTGGCCGGCAGGGAAGCGGGGAGCGGGCGATGACGATCCAGGACGGAAATCTCTTTCAGGACCTGCCGGAAGGCCTGGGCGAAGAGGCGATGGAGACGCTGGTGTCGCGTGGGGGGATGCGGCTGGTGCGCATCGTCTCCACCGGCCAGGCGACGGCGGACGGCGCCTGGTACGACCAGACCGATTGGGAATGGGTGGTGCTGCTGAAGGGCTCGGCCGGGCTGCGCTTTGCGGGCGAGGCCGAGGCGCGCGCGCTCGCCCCCGGCGACTTCGTGCACATCCCGGCGCATGCGCGGCACCGGGTCGAATGGACGGCGGCGGACGAGCCGACGGTGTGGCTGGCGCTGCACTATGAGGGGCAAAAGCGCTAAAAGCGCTTTTGAGATCAGTCGAATCCCAACTCGTCACTCCCGCGAAAGCGGGAGTCTATGGAGGGAGCGTGCCCGGCATCGTCCATGGATTCCCGCTTTCGCGGGAATGACGATAAGTAGATGGCGTTGATAGCGTGACGAAAGCAACAACAGGGTGAGCGGCGTTCGATGGAAATGGGCGGGTACGCCTACATGCTCGCAAGCGAGCGGCATGGCACGCTCTATGTCGGCGTGACATCCAACCTGGTCCGCCGAGTATGGGAACACAAAGAGGGAGTCGTATCTAGATTTACCAAACGCTACGGCGTGAAACTGCTCGTTTGGTTCGAGCGGCACGACGAGATCGAGGCCGCGATCGCGCGCGAAAAGGCGATCAAGAAATGGCGGCGGGCCTGGAAGATTGCGGCGATCGAGGCGACGAACCCCGAATGGCGGGATCTCTATTCGGACATCGCTTCGTAAGCTACTACCCCGTCACTCCCGCGAAAGCGGGAGTCCATGGATGGAGTGTTCCTGGTGGCGCTGATGGATTCCCGCTTTCGCGGGAATGACGACAAGCAGATGGCGGGAACGACGGTGGCTTACGTCCCGCCCGAGCACGATCCCCCGCCGAGCACGCAGAACCGCGCGCAGTGGGGGTGGTTGAGCTTTACCGCGCCGTCGGCCTCGGCCAGCGTGGCGCCCATCTCGAAGCGCTCGTCATAGGGCAGCAGCGTGCAGGGGATGACGGTCGGCCGCGCCGCGCCCTTGCGTTTGATGACCATGCGCTCATGGGCGCACATGACGTCGTCGGGCTTTGCGCCGAGGATGTCCCAGCAGGCTTCGCTGATCTCCGGCACGTCGAGGGTTTCGTCCATCTCCGGCAGCAGCACGAGCTGCGCGGGGTCGCGCGCGTCGAGCGCGATCGCTTCCTTGGCGAAGAGGCGGGCGTAGCCGCGCCGCATGGCGTCTTCGGCCTCGCCCATGAAGGTGCGGCCGGCGACGGCGAAATGGAAACCATTGTCCGAGAGCCATTTGACGCCTTCGAGCGTGGGAGCCCAGGACCGCGGCCCGCGTTCGAGCTCGTGAATGGCGCGGGCGTGATGGTCGATCGAAACCCGGATCTGAAGCGCCGTGCCGAAGCGCTCCTTGAGGGCCAAGAGCTCGGCGCGCTTATGCGCCATCGGCTTCATCGCGTTGGTCAGCACCAGGACCCGGTGCCCGCGGCCGAGCGCGTCGGCGAGCATCGCCATGATGTCGGGATTCATGAAGGGCTCGCCGCCGGTGAAGCCGATCGTCTCGGTCGGCAGCTTGCCGGCCGCGATTTCGTCGAAGAAGGCGGCGGCCTCGGCGGCGGTGATATAGGCGAGGCGGTCGTTGGTCGGCGAGGATTCGATGTAGCAGTTGCGGCAGGTCAGGTTGCACAGCGTGCCGGTGTTGATCCAGAGCGTACGCAGGCCCGACAAGGCGACCTCGGCGCGGCGCGCGCCGTCGGCCGTGACGTCCGGGTCGACGAACTTGCCGCGCCGGAGCGCTTTGTCGCGGGCCTGCGGGGTGGTCACGGTCATGCAGGAGGCGCCTTTGCTCGTTGTCGCAAAAGAGGATTGCCCGCCCATGGCTTCCAAGCGGGGTGTCCCCCATATGCCTGATTGGTCATATAGCCGAGCCCCGGGCAGGGGTCCATGTGGGGCCGCGTCACGATTTCGTCAGGCGGGCGCGAGTTTGGGCGTATTTGGCGGCGAAGCGGGGCGCTTTGCGGCGCGGTACGGGCGGGCTATAGTCCGGCCGCCAGGCGGGTGTAGCTCAGTGGTAGAGCACGAGCTTCCCAAGCTCGGTGTCGAGGGTTCGATCCCCTTCACCCGCTCCATTCCCCGGTGCGTCTCCTGGGCGTAGAAGAGATGCCAGGCAGGCCAACGTCGCGCCGGGCATTGTGCGGCGCCCCACAAGGCCCCCCCGCAAGGCAATGTGCGTCGCGGCCCGAACCTTTGCATAAGCCGATGCGATCGGACAGGGTGTGACCATACATCAGGGTGTGACCATGCATTGGGTGTGGTCATACGCAGGGTGTGGTCATACCCGGGGTGCGGTCATACAAAGTGTGGTCATGGTGAGCGGGCACGGAAAATGCGAAGCGAGGGGGGAAGGCCAGCGGCGCGCGCGCTGCCGCTTGGCCGCTCGCCTAGGGCTGAAGGTGATCGCTCTCGCCGCTGCCTTTGTGGTGCCTGCTGGCGGTGGGGCGCTCGCGGAGACCCATACCCCCACCGGCCAGCAAAAGCCGCTCGGCGTCTATGTCGCCGAACCCGTCTCGGCGACCAACCGGGAATGGCTGGAAGCCGCGCGTGCCGGCACGATCCGCGCCGCCATCGACCGCGCCTTTGAAGGTCTCTGCCGTCCGCTGGTCGAGGTCGACGGTCCGCTCGGCAGGTTATCCGCCGACGCGCTGCTGCGGCTTGCCGGCAATGACGATGATGAACGCCCGGCGCTGCCGAAATCGGCGCGCACGCGCACGCTGGTCATTGCCGCCGTCAGCCGCGCCGGCAAGGGTTTCGTGGTCGAGATCTCGGCGATCGATGTGACGTCCGGCAAGCTGCGCGCACGCGAGAGCGCGGTGGCGAAGAGCGCCGCCGGGCTCGGTGCGGCGGTGGCGGCCGCGGCGGCGAAGACCAAGGCGGCGCTGCCGTGCCCGGTCTGGCGCGGCGAGATCGTGCTGACCACGACCGAGACCCGCGCCGAGCGCGGCAAGGATTTCTCGCGCACCGGCCAGGCCGAATGGACCGTTCTGGTGCGCGTCGACGGCAAGAAGACGGTGCTGGAGGGGCGCTATTCGATCCGCGTCGTGACCCAGCGCTGCAACAAGCTCGGCAAGGCGTGCTCGGTTCACGTGCTCGAAGGGGCGGGTAAGGCTGAACCCGTGAAGGACGCGGTCTCGGGCTTTGATCCCGGCACCGGCAATGAGTACACTGTGATCGTGGGCGATGCGGTCGCGCGCCTCGCCATGAAGACGCGGCTGTGCCGCGCCGAGGGCAAGAACTGTCAGCAGCGGCATTTCGAGACCGAGCAGGCGCTGAACGGCGCGCGCGGCACCGGCACGGTCTGGCAGAGCGAGGATTCGGTGTTCGGCTCGGTCACCCTCGCCGACACCAAGAAGCGCAAACGGGTGATGAGCTGGCAGCTTGAACGGGTGATGGATTAGGGCCGGTAACCGGATGGGCAGCCCCGCGCCGGTCGCCTCGCGCACGGCGCACGGGAACGTTATGGACACGCCTGGCGGGCGCACGGAAACGTTACGCAGTCGTTATTTGCGATTTGCCAGATTGGAAGGCATCTAAATTAGTGAGGGCGAGGGAAAAAGAAGCCGGTGAGAGCGCCGGACAAAGCTGTCAAACCCGTATCCGATGGAGGATCGACAATGCGCGTAAGCGGAAGACTTCTGGGTGCCGCGGCCGGTGCGGTGGCGCTGGCCGGCCTCAACGCCGGCCTCGCGGCGAGTGTGGCGCACGCTGCTGAAAAGATGGATGGCAAGACCGCCGGCAATCCGCAGGTGATCAAGCTGACCCAGACCGGTTGCCAGTTCGTCGAGCCGGAGAACGGCATCGACCACAAGTACCAGACCACCAGGCGGGCCGATTGCGAGAAGATCAACTCCAAGACCGAGAAGGGCCGCCTGGCCAAGCACAAGGTGATGAAGCTGAAGGCCGGAACGTACATCTTCCGGGTCAAGAACGAGAACGTGTCTTATATGCTCGGCTTCTATCTGCGCGGCCAGGGGATCGGGCGTTTCACCCTGCCGAAGACCTCCGGCGGCGGGCTCCACAAGGGCGTGACCCAGGACTACAAAATCACGCTCAAGCCCGGCAAATACATCTACTCCTGCCCACTCAACACCACGCCCGACTACGAGATCCACGTCGCGGGCTGAACCGAGGGTGGCGGCTCGGAAGATTTTCCGAGCTGCGTGGCCCGTCATTTCGAGCGGGGGAGCGCGAGCGACCGAGCGGAGAAATCTGGCAAGAAACCGTGCAGGCGATTACCCAGATTTCTCCCTCGCTGGCGCTCGCTCGAAATGACGGCCCGCGCCTTGCGAAAAAAATCTCCAAGGGTCTGGCTTCAATGGCGCGATGTCCTCGGGCGACGCGCTGAGGTAGATATCAACCGGTTGGAAGCTGCCGGGTAGAAGCTGGAGGCCACGATGGCTGAAACGATGGAAGTCGATGTCTGCGTGATCGGCGCCGGGTCGGGCGGGCTGAGCGTCGCCGCGGGCGCTTCGCAGATGGGCGCGAAAACCGTGCTGATCGAGCGCGGCGCGATGGGCGGCGATTGTCTTAACACGGGCTGCGTGCCGTCGAAGGCGCTGCTGGCGGCCGGACATGCGGCGCATGCGATCAGGACAAGCGCACGGTTCGGCGTCAACGGCGTCTCGCCCACCATCGATTTCGAAAAGGTCCACGCCCATGTCCACGGCGTGATCGGCGCGATTGCGCCCAATGATTCGGTCGAGCGCTTTAGCGGCCTCGGCGTGCAGGTGATCGAGGCGGAGGGAAAGTTCACCGGTCCCCGTGAGGTCGTCGCCGGCGGCATGCGCATTCGCGCCAAACGCTTTGTCGTGGCGACCGGCTCGCGCGCCGGGGTGCCGCCGATCGAAGGTCTCGACACGACGCCCTTCCTAACAAATGAGACGATCTTCGAGCGCACCGCCGCGCCCGAGCATCTGGTGGTCATCGGTGGCGGGCCGATCGGGCTGGAAATGGCGCAGGCGCATCGCCGGCTCGGTGCGCGGGTGACGGTGCTCGAGATGGCCGCGATCCTGGCCAATGACGATCCCGAGCTGGTCGACATCCTGCGCACCCTTCTGCGCGCCGAAGGCATCGAGATCCACGAGGGCGTGCGGGTGCTGAAGACCGGCCGCAAAGGCAACGGCATCACTGTGACGATCGAGGCGGACGGCAAGCAAACCACGATCGAGGGCTCCGACTTGCTGGTCGCCGCAGGCCGGGCGCCCAATGTCGACGGGCTCGACCTTGAAAAAGCGGGGATCGACTATTCGCGCAAGGGCATCACCACCGATGCGCGCCTGCGCACAAGCAACAAGCGCGTCTACGCGTTGGGCGACGTGGCGGGCGGCCCGCAATTCACCCATATCGCGGGCTATCATGCCGGCATCGCGATCCGGAACATGCTGTTCCGCCTGCCGGCCAAGGTCGATTACGGCGCCATGCCCTGGGTGACCTACACCGCACCCGAGCTGGCCCATGTGGGCTTGAGCGAGGCGGGCGCGCGCGCGAAGGGCGAAGACGTGACCATCCTGCGCTGGCCCTTCGCGGAGAACGACCGCGCCCAGGCCGAGCGCGAGACCGATGGGCTGATCAAGGCGATCACCAACAAAAAGGGCCGCATCCTCGGCGCCACGATCCTGGGCGCCCATGCGGGCGAGCTGATCCTGCCCTGGGTGCTGGCGGTGGGCAACGGCATGAAGATCGGCAAGATGGCGGGCATGATCGCGCCCTATCCGACGCTGGGCGAGGTCTCCAAACGCGCGGCGGGCAGCTACTACATGCCCAAGCTGTTCAGCGAGCGGACGCGCAAGATCGTAAGGTTTTTGCTGAAGTTCGGCTGACCGGTGGCCGGTGAAAAGCGTAGCGCAAACGAAAGCCCCGGCCATGATGGCCGGGGCTCGTCCGCAAACCCGGCGCTGATTGGCCGGGTTATTTACCAAGCATGGACATGGCCCGCTTTAACACGGCAACCGACTGTCCGTGCTTGCCCGTCCGGTGCAGCATGTCGCCCTGATTGCGGAGCTTCATGATCTCGGCCTTTTTCGCCGCGGGCAGCGTGCTCTTGGCGAGCCCCGCGGAAACCTGCTTGCTCACACCAGGACAGCTGCCTGCCCAGGCCGGCGCCGCAAGACCGACGACCAGCGCGCTCGCGATAATGATCTGTTTAAGCATGACCGTTCCCTCCTGAAAGTTCCAAGATGGGCAAGTTGGCCATGCGATTGTGGCGCAAATAGGAATTGCGCCGGCCGCAGAGCATCCACGCGCTTATTCCGCCGCCTCGCGTACGGCTTCCGAGAACGGCCCGAGCACCGGTCCCGATCCGGCCACCGTGGTGCGGCGCAGCACGCGGCGGAAGGCGGCATAATCGTAGGGCACCGCGCGGTGCAGCAGACAGCGGTTGTCCCACATCACCACGTCGCCCCGGCGCCAGCGATGGCGGTAGCAGAATTCGGGCCGCTCGATCCATTCCCGCAGCCAGTCGTGCAGCGCCTGGCCCTCTTCCAGCGTCATGCCGCTGATCTCGCGGCCGGTATTGGTGGTGAAGTAGAGCGAGCGGCGGTTGCCGCGATCGCGATGGACGCGGACCAAAGGCTGGCTCACCGGCGGCACGGCGTCGCGCTCCTCGGCCGTGGTCGGCGGCATGGCCGGCTCCAGGCGCCTGATGCACTCGTAATAGTGCACCATATGCAGCGGCTCGATACGGCGCTTCATCGCGTCGTCGAGGGCATCGTGGGCGGCGAACATGTTGGAGAAATCGGTCTCGCCGCCGACCGCGCCCTGCGGCGGCACCTCCAGCCCATAGAGGATCGAGGCGAGCGAGGGCACGTAGCGGTAGGAGCTGTCGGTGTGCCAGCGCGCATTGTTGCGCTGGAAGATGACGCGCTGGTCGTCGTCGGGCAGATGCTCGCCATCCGGCGAAACGTTGGCGACGTGGTAGACCTCGACCCGGCCCTTGGTCTTGTCCTTCTCCGGGAACTCCTCCAGCGGGCCGAACTGGCGCGAGAAGGCGATCAGCTCGGCGTCGCCCAGCGTCTGGTCGCGGAAGCAGAGGACGTGGTGATCGGCGAACGCCTCGTTGACCCGCGCCAGTGTTGCCGCGTCGAAGGGACGGGCAAGATCGAGGCCGACGACTTCCGCGCCGAGCGCGGGGCCGAGGCGGTTGATCTCGAAATCGGCGATTGCATCGTTTTTCGCGAGCGCCATCGTGCATCCTCCGGAGGCATGCAGGACTGTCGACATTCGTGATGCTGCCGCAGTCCGCTGGCCGGCGCAACCGTTGCGGGGCGTGCGAATGCGGCGGGATCAGCCCCTCACGCGTTTCCAGGCGTTGACGTGGACGCTCTCGAAGAGCCCGGCCTTGGCGTAGGGATCGCCGGCGCTGAAGGCCTCGGCCTCGGATTTGTTGTCGGCCTCGACCACCAGGAAGCTGCCGATCACCGCCTCGTCCTCGGCGAGGATCGGGCCGGCCAGGACGATCTCGATCGGCGTGCTCTTGAGGTAGGCGACATGGGCGTCGAAGGTTTCCTTGCGCAGCGCGCCCGCGTTCGGTTTGTCGAGACAGTGAACCAGATACAGCATGGGTTCAGCTCCCCGTTTTCATGTTGGCGGATCGGCAGGCCGGCGACCGCACATCAACTGGATAGCAAAGCCGAGCCTGCCAAGGGTGCGTTATCAGGTATCGACGGCCTGCAAGCGCCGACGAAAGAAGCGGGCGTTCCAGTTCATCGCCGGGAAGTCGGCCGGCATGTCGGCCTTTGTCAATTCTTCAAAGCCGTGGCGGGCGTAGAACCGGCGGGCGGCGGCGAAGGCCGCGAGTGTGTCGAGATAGATTTCCGTGAAATCCCGTTCGCGCGCCCAGGCGATGAGCGTTTCCAGCAGGCGCTCGGCGATACGGTGCGGGCGCCCGCGCATATCGGCGCGCACGAACATCTTGCGCAAGGCCGCGCGCCGTTCGCCGAAATCAAGGATGGCGACCGCGCCGACGACTTCGTCCATTGGGGGGCCGCCCGTGAGCGCGACCCAGATCTCGCCGCCGGCCTCGCGAAAAAAACCGGCGGGATCGACAAGGTCGGGCTGGTCGCCAGCGCTGGCATTGAGGCCGAACTCGCCGCGCTGGATATCGACCACGAGGACCGACAGCGCCGCGCGGTGCCGGTCCTCGTAGGGAACGATCCTGACCGTCTCGGCAGCTGCGGCGCTCACGTGGGGTCGGGCGTCGGGTCGGGAGCGGCGCGAACGAGCTGCTTGCCGAAGTTCTCGCCGGAGAACAGGCGCAGCATCGCCTTGGGCATGGTCTCGATACCCTCCAGCACGTCCTCCCGGTACTTGATCCTGCCCTCCTTGATCCAGGCCGCCATCTGCGCCACGCCCTCGGGATAGCGCTTGACCCAGTCGAAGACGATGAGGCCCTGCATGCGGGCGCGCTGGACCAGGAGCGCGCGCGTCGGCCGCGGCGCCAGCTCGGGCTCGGTCTGGTTGTATTCGGAGATCATGCCGCAAATCGCGATGCGGGCGTGGATGTTGATGCGGGTGAGCACCGCATCGAGCGTCATGCCGCCGACATTGTCGAAATAGACGTCGATGCCGTCGGGTGCGGCCACGCCGAGTGCAGCCGTCATGGCGGTCAGATCGCCCGCCGCACGGCGGTCGATCGCGGCATCGTAGCCGAGCTCGTCCTTGATGTAGGCGCATTTTTTGGGACCACCGGCGATGCCCACGGCGCGGCAGCCCTTGATCTTGGCGATCTGTCCAACCAGCCCGCCGACTGCGCCCGAGGCGGCGGAGACGACGACGGTGTCGCCTTCCTTCGGCTCGCCGACTTCGAGCAGGCCGAAATAGGCGGTCATGCCCGGCATGCCGAGCACGCCCAGCGCGGTGGAGATGGGCGCCAGAGAAGCGTCGACCTTGCGTGCGCCGGCGTCGCGGCCGTCGCTGAGGGCGTATTCCTGCCAGCCGAAACGGCCCTCGACGATGTCGCCCTCCTTGAACTTCTCATGCCTGGAGGCGATCACCGCGCCGACCGAAGCGCCGGTCATGACCTCGCCGATCTGAACCGGCGGCACGTAGGATTTCACGTCGCGCATGCGCCCGCGCATGTAGGGATCGACCGAGAGCACGCTCGCGCGCATGACGAACTGGCCGTCGCCCGGCTCGGGGACGGGGGTCTCGGCGAGCTCGAAATCGTCTTCGCGCGGCACCGCATCGGGGCGCTGCTTCAGGAGCCATTGGCGGTTGGTGGTCATGGGTTGGTTTCCTCTGGTTAGCCAGTCCCTTCGTCGTCACCCCGGCCGAAGAGCCGGGGTCCATTCGATGGTGCCGCTTGCTCCGCCGTCTCTGGTTCCAAGCTCCGCATGGACCCCGGATCGACCTGGCGGCCGTCCGGGGTGACGCAATTGATATGGCGGATTAAGCGTTCTTCGCCCGGTGCGCCTTCACTTGCGCCACCGCGGCGTTGCGGACGTGGCCGGAGTCCGAGCCGCCGGAGACGATGTCGTAGCCGGCGTCGAACAAATCCTGCGGGTCGAGGCCGAAGCGCAGCACCGTGCCCATCCACTTGCCGGCATCCTTGATGCGCTTTTCCAGCGAAGCGAGGGCGTCCTTGACCTTGGGATGATCGCGCTGCTTGGCGTAGCCGAGATTGGTCGAGATATCGGAGGGACCGACGAACAGCATGTCGACGCCGTCAACGGCGGCGATCGCCTCGGTGTTCTCAATGCCCTTGGGCGTCTCGATCTGGCAGATGATCATCAGCTGCGCTTCGCTGCCGGCGACATAGTCGGCCTCGCGCATGCCGTAATCGGCGGCGCGCACCGACGAGGTCGCGGCCCCCCTTATGCCGTTCGGCGGATAGCGGCAGGCGGCGACGGCCGCGCGCGCCTCGTCGGCCGTCTCGACCATCGGCACCATGATGCCCTCGGCGCCGGCATCGAGCGCGCGCTTGATATAGACCGCATCATTCCAGGGCACGCGAAACAGACACGTCGTGTCGAAGGCAGCCAGCGCCTGCATCTGCGAGATTGCACTTTGGAAATCGCCGGGCCCGTGCTCGTGGTCGATCATCACCCAGTCATAGCCGGCGAGCCCGGCGATCTCGGCTGTTGCGTTGTTGCCGAGCGCCAGCCATAGGCCGAGCGCCTTCTTGCCGTCGGCAAGTTTCTTCTTGAGCGAATTTTCGCGGAACATTGCTTCCCCCGGTCACGGCATCCGACTAATGCGATGTGCGTGATTATGGGATGGCGGACCGGAGAGGCAAAGAGCAAACGGGTTGCCGTCCGCGCTGCGGCGATTGCCGGGGCGGCAGCAAACTGGCAGACTCGCAATGCGAGACGGCCGGGGCGTATCGGGCGGCGACAAGGAATGCGTGGTGATGCGGATCGTGGCCGCCCTGATGATGCTTGCGCTGTTGCCGCTCGCGGCAATGACGGATGAGGTCGCGGCACAAAAGCCGGGAGCCGAAGCCAAGGCGCTGGCCTCGCAGGCGTATAAGGCGAGCCGCGCCGGGCGCAAGGACGAGGCGCTGGCGCTGTTCGCCAAGGCGATCGCGCTCGGGCAGCTCAAGGGGACAGATCTCGCCAGCGCCCGTAACGGCCGCGCGGTGATCCTGACCGAGCTGGGCCGGCGGCCCGAGGCCATCGCGGAGATGACGCTTGCGATCGCAGCCGCGCCCAAGCAGCCCTTTTATTACGGCAACCGCGCGCGCATCTATCGCACCATGAAGATGCCGGCAAAGGCCGCGGCTGATTTCACGCGCGTGATCGAGCTGAGTGCCAAGCCGGGCGCATCTGACTACTTCGATCGCTGCCAGGTTCAGGCCGAGGCAAAGGCACGCGCGAAGGCGATCGGCGATTGTGAGAAAGCGCTGGTCCTGCGCCCGAATTATGGCCGCGCGACCAAGCTTTTGGCGAAACTAAAGGCCGGATCGTGACGCCCTCGCGAGCCAGCTGAGCGCCATGCGCTCCGCCTTCGAGCTGATTGCCATCCTGCTCGGCCTCTCGGCCCTGTTCGGCTATCTGAATCTCCGTTACGTCAAGCTGCCGCACACGATCGGGCTCTTGGTGATCGCGCTCGCGGTCTCGCTCGCGATCATCGCCACCGAGGCGGTCTTTCCCAACCTCGGCCTCAAGGCGACCGCCCAGGCGATGCTGGGCAAGGTCGACTTCACGCGCACGCTGATGGAGAGCGTGCTCTCCTTCCTGCTCTTCGCCGGCGCGCTCCATGTCGACGTCTCGGCGCTCTACGACCGGCGCTGGTCGATCGGCGTGATGGCGAGCTTCGGCGTCGTGCTGACGACGACGCTGGTCGGCGGCGGCATGTATCTCGTCTTCGGCGCGCTTGGTATTGCGGTGCCGTTCCTGGCCTGCCTTGTTTTCGGCGCGCTGATCGCGCCGACGGATCCGGTGGCGGTGCTCTCCACCCTCAAGACCGTGCGCGTGCCGCCGAGCTTGGAGGCGACGATCGCCGGCGAGAGCCTCTTCAACGACGGGGTCGGGGTCGTCGTGTTCACGATCATCGTGGCGCTGGCGTTTGGTGCGGCGGGCGGCGGTCATGCAGCGGGCAGCGAGGTCACGGCGGGCAGCGTCGCCGTGTTGTTCCTCACCGAGGCGGTGGGCGGCGCGGTGCTGGGCCTGGCGACCGGCTGGCTCGCCTTCCTGCTGATGCGCTCGATCGACGAATACACGGTGGAGATCCTGCTCTCGCTGGCGCTGGTCACGGGAACTTATGTGATCGCGGCGCGGCTGCATCTGTCGGGGCCGATCGCGGTGGTCGTCGCGGGGCTGCTCATTGGCAACCGCGGCACTCGGCTGGCCATGTCGGAGACCACGCGCGAGCATCTGCTGACCTTCTGGGAGCTGATCGACGAGATCCTGAACTCGCTGCTGTTCCTGCTGATCGGCTTCGAGGTGTTGGCGGTGAGCGGCAAGACCGGTTTCATGATTGCCGCGCTGATCGCCATCCCGCTGGTCTTGCTGAGCCGTCTGATCAGCGTCTCCCTGCCGATGGCGGCGCTGCATTTCCGCGAGGCCTTCAAGGGCGGCTATGTCTGGGTGCTGACCTGGGGCGGCCTGCGCGGCGGCATCTCGGTGGCGCTGGCGCTGTCGCTGCCGCCGAGCGATGTGCGCGAGGTACTGCTGACCGTCTGTTACGGCGTCGTCATCTTCTCGGTCGTGCTCCAGGGCGTGACCGTCGGCCCGCTCATCAAGCGCGTGGTGCGCGATGACGCCCGGGGATCGGAGGATTAAGACCGGCGATGGCTAGCCCCAAGCCAAGTTCCAAGCCAGCCGCGCGCGCGAAGCCGCAAGCCCAGCCGCGCCTTGGTATCCAATCGGTCGAGGTGGCGGCGGTCATTTTGGATGCATTGGCCGAGGCACCGGCGGAGCTTGCTTTGAAAGATCTGGCCGCCGCGGCAGGCATGCATCCGGGCAAGGTGCATCGTTATCTGGTGAGCTTGGTCCGCACCGGCCTGGTCGCGCAGAATAAGGCCACAAGCCGCTATGGGATTGGACCGCTGGCGTTGAAGCTGGGGCTGGCGGCGCTGCGCGATCTTGAAGTCATTCGTTGCTGCGCCGAAGACCTCGCGATGCTGCGCGATGCGATCAACGAGACCGTGGTGCTGTCGGTCTGGGGCAATCTTGGTCCGACCGTCGTTTGGATCGAGGAAAGCGGCCAGGCGGTCAGGATGAATTTGCGCATCGGAACGGTGCTGCCCGTCATGGGCACCGCGATTGGGCGGGTCTTCGCGGCGCATCTTGCGTTGCCGGCGGTGAAAAAGGTCGTGGCTCTCCAGCGCGGACGGATCGAGGGCGCGGAGCGTTTTACCAAGTTCGGCAGCGCAGAGGTCGACGCCATTCTCGACGACGTTCGAGCGCGCGGACTTTCACGGATCGACGCGACGCTGGTGCCTGGGGTGGCCGCGCTTGCCGCGCCGATCCGGGACTATCAGGGATCGGTTGCCGCAGTCCTCGCCGCGATCGGGCGGAGCCAGGAATTCGATCTGCGTTGGAGCGGGCCGGTCTCGCAGGCGCTCAAGGACATGGCCGCATCGATATCGCGGCGGCTCGGCTATACGCCCTCGCGCTGACGCTGCTCCGGCGTAACGTCCGGGCGCATTTCATACCGACCGACCAGCGGACCCGCCGGCAAAGTTGCTGGAGCGCGTTGGCCTGCGGGCCAGGCCCGAGTGTGCTCGGTCTTGCATTGATGCGTTTTCAGTATGTATTATTATTCTTACAATTCGTAATCATGAAATGAATCGATATCGCGCGCACTCGCGCCGTTCTGACTTCCAGCGATGAAAGGGAGGTTTCGATGACCCAGATTGCCGAAAGCACCGAAAGCCGATTGGAGACGCTGCAGAAGGACGCCACGGCGCTCAATCTGGTCGAGTTCTGGAAGCTGCGGATGGATATCGAGCTGCCGCAGCCGCGCAATCGGGCGGTGCCGTTCCTGTGGAAATGGAGCGATATCGAGCCGCGCCTGATGGCCGCCTCGGAGATCGTGCCGATCGAGGATTGCGAGCGGCGCGCGCTGTTGCTCTCCAATCCCGGGCTGGGCGGCAAGCCTTACGCGACCGATACTTTGCTCGGTGCGTTCTCGCTCTACAATCCGGGCGAGGAAGCGCCGGTGCATCGCCACACGCCCTCGGCCAGCCGCTTCGTGCTGGAAAGCGATGGCGGCGGGTTCACGACGGTTGAGGGCGAGAAATGCCAGATGAACCGCGGCGATCTGGTGATCACCCCGGCCGGCACCTGGCACGACCACGGCAATGACGGGCAAAAGCCCCTCATATGGGTCGACATCCTGAACGTGCCGCTAGTGGAGAACCTGAACGCGACGATGTTCGAGTTCGACTACTCAGAACGCGATCAGCAGTCGAATTCGGGCGAGCCAGTGCCGAAGGAAATCCAGTCGATCAGTCAGCCGCTCAATCATTCGGACAATCTCTACGGCACCGGCGGCGTGATCCCGCTCTTCACTTCGCACAAGCGCGGTATCACCGAGCATTCTCCGATGTTCGTCTATAGCTGGGAGAAGACGCGGGCGGCGCTCGACGGCATGCGCGGCTACGAAGGCGATCCCTATGACGGCATTATCGTTGAATACGCCGATCCGGCGACAGGCGCCTCGGTCATGCCGACGATGTCGTTCCGCAGTCAGTTGCTGCGTCCGGGCGAGGCGACCGGCACGCACCGGCACATGTCGAGCACGCTCTATTGTGTGCTTGAGGGCAGCGGCACCACGGAGGTCGACGGCGAGTGCATCGAATGGGCGCGCAACGACGTCTTCGCGGTCCCGGGCTGGCGCTGGCATGCGCATGTCAACGCCTCGAAAACCGCCGATGCCGTACTCTATTCGGTGACCGACGAGCCGGTATACCGCAAGCTCGGCCTCTATCGTGAGGAACGCAAAGCCGATGACGGGTCGGTTGAAACGCTTCTGAACTAGTGCGCTTGGCTCAGAGCGCCGGTCTTAAAGTTCCGGCCGGAAGAGCATCAGCACGAAGATCGCCAGCACCGCCGCGAAGGCCGGCCAGCCGAGGATGAACCAGATCCGCATGAAGCGGTGATAGCGCGTGGGCAGCGTTTCGCCGGATGTACGCGCGGCTTCGGCCATATCGCGCATGCGCGCCTGCAGCCAGACCACCGGCAGCCAGCAGGCGCCGGTCAGCACGTAGAGCACGATCGCCGCGTGGAGCCAGCCTTCGGAAAAATCGTAGCCGCGTTCGAGCGCGAGCCAGACGCCTGATACGGGCTGGACGATCACGGCCGGCGTAGTGAACAGAAGATCGGCGAGGACGACATGGCGCGCGGTGACGGCGATGGCGGCGACGTCGCCCGCCTTGTCGGCGCGCCACATGAAGAAGGCCGTGCCCAGGCCGGTGCCGAAGAGCACCGTGGCGCTCAGCACGTGGACCAGCTTGAGCCAGGTTGCGAGGTCGCTCATTTGCCATGCCTGATGGTCATCAGCGGTCGTCCTCGAGCGCCATCATCAGCAGCGTCGCCGCCATCAAGGGAAACACCTTGGTGAGCGGGCCGAGCGGGTCGGCCCAGAGGTCGGGTCGGCCGAGCGTCAGCAGCACCAGGTAGCCGACGGTCATGGCGAGCATGGTTGCCCCGACCAGCCGCACCCGCCAGCGCACCAGCAGCAGCCCGCCGACGATCGGGTCGACCGCGCAGCCGATCCAGAAAACATAGGGCATGAACGCGCCGCCAAGGCCGACGGCGGTCAGCAGCGCGTCTGAGTGGGCGCGGGGCGTGGCGAAGGCGGTGAGGACGCCGGTGGCGATCCAGTAGAGCGCGATGGTGATGCGCAGCAGGGGGCGGGCAAACCAGGCCCGCGCATGCCAGCGGTCCGCCGTCTGGCTCGGCATCAGGCTCAGCGCCTCGGCCATTGGACGGGGCTGTATGCCGGTCGCTTTCGCGAAGCTGGCGCCGTCGCCGAGCGCGCCGTGCTCCATCTGCTTGATCGAGGTCGTGGTCACGGTGCCGCGCCCGGTGAACCAGCGCGCGACGTCGCCGAGCCGCCCGCCGAGCATAATGAGACCGCGCGGGACCGCCAGCACGGGCGCCGGCGCAAAGCCGAGCCAGCCGCGCATGGCGGCCACGATTTCGCGCAAATTCATGGTCTTGGGGCCGGCAGCATCGAGGACGAGCTTGGCCGGTGCCTTGGGGTCGATGAGGGTGGCAACGCCGCGCGCCAGATCGTCCATCGCGATCGGCTGGAACATTTGGCTGGTGCCGCCACCCGGCAGGGGGATGACTACGGGAAAGCCCGCCAGGCCGCGCATCAAGGCGGTGCCGCCGTAAGCGCCGGCGGCATAGACCAGCGAGGGCCGCACGACAACCCAGTCGAGGTCGAGCGCCATCAAATGCGCGTCGGCGGCGCGTTTTGTCGTGGCATATTTTGTATCAGGGGCGGTGTTGCCGTCCTCGATCCCGAGGGCGGAGATCTGGATCACGCGCCTTACGCCGGCTGTCGATGCCGCATTGAAAAGCGCGATCGGGGCGTCGCGGTGGATGCTTTCGATCGACTGGCGGGCGCTGCCTTGCAGCAGGCCGGCGCAGTTGATCACCGCATCGATGCCGGCGAGGCGGCCGGACCAGACCTCGGGCGTGAGGTCGCGGTTGAAATCGGCGTGGATCCAGTCGGCCGCCGGGCATTGGCGGCGCGCGCGGGAGACGTTGCGGGCGCAGCCGGTGACGCCATGGCCGGCCTCCAGAAGCGCGGCCACGATATGCGCGCCGATGAAGCCGGAGGCGCCGGTGACGAGGATCCGCATGGGCGGCCGCTCCGCTTTATTGGACGGTAATCGCCGCTTATAGCAGATCGGGGCCGTGTAGAATTGTGCCTAGAAAACCAACCAACAACCAAGAGGAATACCAACCAACAACCAAGAGCCTCATCCTGAGCTTGTCGAAGGATGACGCCGCTGAAGCGGAAAATGGAGGTTTGAGGATCGCCTGACATTGGCGCCGCCCTCATGCTTCGTCCCTCGTCCTTCGACAAGCTCAGGATGAGGGACGAAGCATGAGGAGCGATGGTTTGGGCTGATAATGGGATGGCCAGGTCGTATCGCGGGCACCGCCGCTTCCACTGCCCTTCCGCCGCCCTTGCGTCGCCCTTGCGGCGCGGGGGGTGTGGAATTAGCTTAATCACAGCAATTGGCCGTTATTTTGGGATCATGGAATTGGGCGCACAGACGGGCATCCCGGCCACCACCTTGGCGGGCAAGCGGGTCCTGCTGGTCATCAGCGGCGGGATCGCGGCCTATAAATCGCTGGAGCTGATCCGGCGGCTGCGCGAGCGCGGCTGCGTGGTGCGCTGTGTGCTGACCCAAAGCGGGGCGCAGTTCGTCACGCCCCTGTCGGTGTCGGCGCTCAGCCATGAGCGCGTCTACTCGGACATCTTCTCGCTGACCGACGAGGCGGAAATGGGCCATCTGCGGCTCTCGCAGGAAGCCGATCTCGTCGTCGTCGCCCCGGCTACGGCCAATATCCTGGCCAAGATGGCGCAAGGCATCGCCGACGATCTGGCCTCCACGGTGCTGCTGGCGACCGACAAGCCGGTGCTGGTCGCGCCGGCGATGAACCACCGCATGTGGACGAACGATGCCACGGCGGCGAATGTGAAGGCGATCGAGGCGCGCGGCGTGCGCCGCATCGGGCCGAACGAGGGCTCGCTCGCCGAGGATGAGAGCGGCATCGGGCGCATGGCCGAGCCGATGGAAATCGTGCACGCCATTGAGGACTATTTCGGCGCGCGGGCGCCATTGGCCGGCCGGCGCGCGCTGGTGACCAGCGGGCCGACCTATGAGGCGATCGACCCGGTGCGCTTCATCGGCAACCGCTCGTCGGGCAAGCAGGGCCACGCGATCGCCGCCGCCCTGGCGCGGCTGGGCGCGGCGACCACACTGGTGGCGGGGCCGACGAGCCAGGCCGATCCGGCCGGGGTGACGACCGTGCATATCGAATCGGCGCGGCAGATGCTGGAGGCGTGCCTCGCGGCGCTGCCGGCCGATGTCGCGGTCTGCGCCGCCGCGGTCAGCGACTGGCGGGCCGACGAGACGGCCGCCCAGAAGCTCAAGAAGAACGGCAAGGGCGCGCCTGATCTGAAGCTCACCGAGAACCCCGACATCCTGAAATCCCTGGCCAATGCCGGGAACCGGCGGCCGGCGCTGGTCATCGGCTTCGCGGCGGAAACCCAGAAGGTGGTCGCCAACGCCAAGGCCAAGCTCAAGAAGAAAGGCTGCGACTGGATCCTCGCCAACGACGTCGCGCCCGCTACCGGGACCTTCGGGGGCGAGGAGAACACCATCCACCTGGTCCGCGCCGAAGGCGTGGAGGACTGGCCCACCATGTCCAAGGACGGCGTGGCGGAGACGCTCGCGGGCCGCATCGCGGACGCGCTGGGGCGAGGGGAATGAAGACTTCGCCTACCGCCCCAATGGCGTCGTTCCTGCAAAAGCGGGACTCCAGGGATTGCAGGGCCCTGCGGGTTGCCCTGGACCCTCGTTTTCGCGGGAGTGACGTTGCGTCGTTGGTGCGCGGGGCCATCCTTCGAGGCACGCAGCGCTCGCACCTCAGGATGAGCAGTGATGATTGGCGCACAAGATCGGAGGCTCATCCTGAGGTGCGAGCATCAGCGAGCCTCGAAGGGCGAGCCGGGCCAACGGAGAACCGTCCATGACCCCCATCGAGGTCGCGATCCAGCGCCTCGCGCACGGCGCCGATCTGCCGCTGCCGGCCTATGAGACGGCGGGCAGCGCCGGGCTCGACCTGCTCGCGGCGGTGGAGAGCGACCTTGCCATCGCGCCGGGCGCCCGCGCGCTGGTGCCGAGCGGCATCGCCATTGCCCTGCCAGCGGGCTACGAGGCGCAGATCCGGCCGCGCTCGGGACTGGCGGCCAAGCACGGCCTCACTCTTTTGAATGCACCGGGCACGATCGACGCCGACTATCGCGGTGAGATCAAGGTGATCCTGGCCAATCTCGGCGCGGAGGTCTTCACCGTCACCCGCGGCATGCGCATCGCCCAGATGGTGGTCGCCCCGGTCTCGCGCGTCGTCTGGTCGGCGGCCGAGGCGCTGGACGAGACCGCACGCGGGGCCGGCGGCTTCGGCTCGACGGGGACCGGCTGATGCTCGGCTTCCCGCGCAAGCTCGTTTACGCGATCGAGGCGGTGGTGGACATCGCCTATAACGCTGTCGACGAGCCGGTGCAGTCGGGCGAGGTGACGCGGCGCCAGGGCATCCCGCGCCGGCATCTGGAGCCGGTGCTGCAACAGCTCGTGCGGGCGGGCGTGCTGGCCGGGGTGCGCGGGCCGCGCGGCGGCTACCGGCTCGCCAAGGAACGCAAGCTCATCACCGTCGGCGATATAGCCCGCGTGGTCGGCATGCTGGACGGCGGTGACGACAAGGAAGCGAGCCCCGGCGGCGAATCGGAGATCGGCCTCAAGGTGGTGCAGCCGCTGTGCCGCGAGCTGCGCGCGGAGACCTTCGAGCGGCTCGATGCGATCACCGTGGAGGCGCTGTGCCGGCGCGCCCGCGGCGAGGGTGTGCCGAGCGAGGCCGCGCGCCGGCTCGACTACAGCATCTAAAAGACGATCTTAAACCCAGCATCGGGAGCATTCGGCGAAAGCCATGAACGATTTCAAGAGAAAAGCGGCGAACGACGCCGGCGGCGGGCGCGAATTCCGCGGCCGCGTCTATGACGGCATCGTCGACACGGTGGGCGCAACGCCGCTGGTGCGCCTGAACAAGCTCGCCGAGCGCGCGGGCGCGGTGGCCGATATCGCGGGCAAGCTCGAATTCTACAACCCCCTCGGCTCGGTCAAGGACCGCATCGGCCTGGCCATGGTCGAGGCGGCCGAGCGCGACGGGCGGATCGGGCCCGATACCGTGCTGGTCGAGCCGACCTCGGGCAATACCGGGATCGCGCTCGCCTTCGTCTGCGCCGCCAAGGGTATGAAGCTCATCCTCACCATGCCCGAGAGCATGTCGATCGAGCGCCGCAAGATGCTGGAGCTGCTGGGCGCGCGCCTGGAGCTGACGGCGGCCGCGCGCGGCATGAGCGGGGCGATCGAGCGCGCCGAGGCGCTGACCAAGACCCTGCCCGACGCCTTCATGCTGCAGCAGTTCTCCAACCCGGCGAACCCCGAGATCCACCGCAAGACGACGGCCGAGGAGATCTGGCGCGACACCAACGGCGCGGTTGACGCGGTGGTTTGCGGCGTCGGCACCGGCGGCACGCTGACCGGGGTCGGCAGTGTGCTGAAGGCGCGCAAGCCTGAGGTCAGGATGATCGCGGTCGAGCCCGACGCCTCGCCGGTGCTGTCCGGCGGGCTGCCCGGCGCGCATCCGATCCAGGGCATCGGCGCCGGCTTCGTGCCCGACAATCTCGACGTCTCGCTGATCGACGAGATCGTGCGCGTGGGCAGCGACGATGCCTTCCGCCTGGCGCGCGACGCGGCTCGGTACGAAGGCATTCCCGTAGGCATTTCCTCGGGCGCCGCGCTCGCCGCAACGCTGGAGGTGGCGGGCCGGCCGGAAATGCGCGGCAAGCTGATCGTGGCGATCCTGCCGTCCTCGGCCGAGCGCTATCTGTCGACGCCGCTGTTTGAGTATTTGTGAAGATTATGTTGGCCACTGCTCCAGCCCACTCCCCCTCCCGGCCGCCCATGAGCTTACGATCCCGTGGGCGGCCGGGAGGGGGAGTGGGCCGGTGCCGAGGATCACGTAAATGACCATCACCGACACCCAACTCCACCGCTACGCACGCCACGTCATCCTCGACGAAGTCGGCGAGGAGGGGCAGGAGAAGCTGCTTGCCGCCAAGGTGCTGGTGGTCGGCGCGGGCGGGCTCGGCGCGCCGCTGCTGCTTTATCTGGCGGCGGCCGGGGTCGGTACGCTGGGGGTGATCGACGACGACACGGTCGAGCTTTCCAACCTGCAGCGCCAGGTGATCCACACCACCGAGCGCCTCGGCGCGCCCAAGGTCGAAAGCGCCAAGGCGGCGCTCGCCGCGGTTAATCCCGAGATAAAGGTCGAGGCGATCGGCGAGCGGCTGACGGCGAAGAACGCCGCCGAGCTTGTGTCTCGCTTCGATCTGGTGGCCGATGGCAGCGATAATTTCGACACGCGCTACCTGCTGAACGATGCCTGCTATCTGGCCAGGGTGCCGCTGGTCTCCGCGGCGTTGCTGCGCTTCGAGGGCCAGCTCTCGACCTTCCGCGCGTATGAGGGCCAAGGCGAAAATAAGGGCCCGTGCTACCGCTGCATCTTCCGCGAGGCTCCGCCGGAAGGCACCGTGCCGCGCTGCGAGGAGGCCGGGATCTTTGGCGCGGTTGCTGGCGCGGTGGGCTCGCTGCAGGCGGCCGAGGTGCTGAAGGAGCTCCTGGGGCTGGGCCAGTCGATGTCGGGCCGACTGCTGCTCTATGACGCGCTGGACACGACATTCCGCGTGATCAAGGTCAAGCGCGATCCGAGCTGCCCGCTCTGCGGCGACGCCCCCACGATCACCGATCTTTCGGGGCACGGTTGATACCAACGGGTCAAAAGAATGACCCTTTTGTATGTTCCCTCAAGCGCCGGGCGTTCGCATCCGCTCACTTGGCTTCCCTCGCATAAGGCTCGGGCGCGCAGTCGCGCGCATACCAGTGGCCGATGAGACGAGCTCATCGCCCACTGGCAAGATGCCACGCTGACGTCTGATCGTTACACCGCAAAAGCGCGCAGGGCCATGTAGAGGCCGAGCGCCAGCATGCCGAAGAAGAAGATCTGCCGGAACCGCGCCTCGGGGATGTGTTTGCGGATGCGCTGGCCGGCCGCCATGCCGAGCAGCGCCGGGACTAGCGCGGCGAAGGACAGGATGCCGAGTTCCTTGGGCATCATGCCGTGGCCGAGCAGCGACACGCCGAGCGCCACCGTTATGCAGGTGAAGACGATCCCCATCGTCTGGACGAAGATGTCGCGCGGCTGGCCGAGCGCCTGCAGGTAGAGCGAGCCGGGCACCACGAAAGAGCCCATGAGCCCGGCGATGAAGCCGGAGATGCCGCCGATGGCCGGCGCGAGCCAGGGCTCGAAGCGTCCCGGCGGCGGAATTTGCGGCGTCGCCAGGGCAATCGTGCAATAGACGCAGAGCATGATGCCAAAGAGCCCCGAGATCACCGCGGCGTCGGCGCCGGAAAGCACGCCCACGCCGAACCAGACCCCGACCGCGGCGGTGACGATGAACACCGCGAGCCGGCGGGCGATGCGCTTGAAGGCGCCGCCGGCCACCGCCTGCCAGACATTGGTGACGAAGGCCGGGATCACGATCAGCGCCAGCCCCGCCTTGAGATCAAAGGTGGCGGCGAGCAGCGCGATCGAGATGGTCGGCAGGCCGATGCCGATGACGCCCTTGATGAAACCCGCCAGGAGGAAGACGGCAGTGGCGACGACGAGGAATTCGGGGGTCCACATATGGGCTGGCGGGTGGGCTGGTGGGTGGGCCGGTGGATGTGCTGGCGGGGGCTTTTGACGAGGCGGGCCGCCGGTAGGGAAACAGGCCGGTATTGGCCGCGCATCCTAGTGTCCTGCCCCGAAAATTCGTACTACGAATTTCCGGGACAAGCAGGCCACCAAATATTTGAATCTAGTGTGATTCAGCTCCCGAAGTTCGTCACATTGATGCGACGAACTTCGGAACCATCACACTAGTGGGTTTTCCCGCCAACGGGAGCGCGAATTGGGGGCCGCGAGAACTTCGATTGGACGTGAGGCGGAGCGACATCCGATTGCACCAGACCCTTTGACGTCACCCCCGCGAACGCGGGGGGTCCAGGGCCGTTTGAAAATACCTAGCCTGTCGTCCCTAGATTCCCGCTTTCGCGGGAATGACGACGGTTGGGAGCTTAAGGTTCCGCCCGCTGGTACGCTCGTAACACCGCGCCTATATGCAATCCTCATTATTGCGAGTGCCCTGGACTGGACGGAGGCAGGCGCCCGATCCGTCGGAAAAAGCGCGAAAACTCGCAAAGACTTCTTGAAGGCTCGCCATGAACCTCTTTCTGCGGCTGATCCGCGTCATCGTCGCGGCGCGCTTTCGCGGGCGCCTCGAGATCCTCGGCACCTCATCGGTGAGCTTCGTCGTCTGGCCGCACGATCTCGACCTGAACTTCCATATGAATAACGGCCGCTACCTCACCATCGCCGATCTGGGGCGCATGGACCTGGTCTCGCGCACGGGGATCCTGGGGCTGATGGTGAAGCGGCGCTGGCTGCCCGTTGTGGCCATGGCCTCGATCCGCTTCCGGGCCTCGCTGCTGCCTTTTCAGCGCTACCGGCTGCATACGCGCGTGGTCTGCTGGGACGAGAAATGGGTCTATATGGAGCAGCGCTTCGAGCGAAAGGGCGAGACCGTCGCGCTGGCATATGTGAAGGGCCTTTTCCGGGCGCGGAAGCGGACCCTGCGCAGCCGCGAGATCCTGGCCGCCCTTGGCCAGCAGCAGCGCTCGCCGCATATGCCGCCGGCGCTGGAAGCGCTCAAGCTTTCCGAGGGGCTGACGGCGGAGAAACCAGGGCGAGTTTGAGTACTATTCTTGTGAAAAGCAAATTATACTTATAATTTTTCTAAAATTTTAGTAAAAATTGAATAAAAAGCAAAGTGAATTGCAATAATGGTTACTTTTTTATTACACTTTTTATTTGACCAAATTTTAGAGAACCTCTATCTATTCGATCTCTAACGGATTGGAGGGCTGCACGATGATGAATTTTATCTCTCACCTGATGGTCGACGAGGCCGGCACAACGGCCATCGAATACGGGCTCATCGCAACATTCATCGCGATTGCCGCCATCACCGCGATGATGGCGCTGGACGTTTCGCTGCAGTCCATGTTCACGACAGTCGCCTCGCACGTCGACGGGGCCGTCCAGGCGAGCGGCGGCACCAACTGAGCCGGCATTGCGGCCACCGATCACGGCCACCGATCACGGCCACCGATCAGGGCTGTCGATCACGGCCATTGATCACGGCGCGCGATCGAAGCGAGCGTCAGGCGGATCGGGGCGGCTTGTCGGTGGTGCGGGTGTAGATCGCCGCGGCCACCAGAAGGATCGCGCCCAGCATGGCGAAGGCGCCGCGATAGGCGGTGACCGGAACGGCTCCACCGGCCGGGGTCAGCGCATCGATCAGGGCGCCGGTGGCGATCTGCAGCACGCCGACCCCGGCGAAGGTGCAGAAATTGAGCGCGGTCAGGACGCGCCCCAACATCTCCTCACCAAAGAAGGCGCGGCCATGGGCCAAGATCTGGACATGCACCGCGCCGGCCATGGCAGCGCCGGCGAGCAGCGTCACTGCCAAGCCCAGCGGCGGCGCGCTGAGGGCTGACAGCGTCAGCAGCGCCGCCGCGCTGAGGCCGGCGCCGCTCATCACCAGGTACTTGCGCGTATTGAATACGCGGTCCAGCGGCCCGTAGATCGTCAGGCCGAGGATGCCGGCGAGGCTGAGGACAACCAGGAAGTTCCCCAGCATGATCGTGCCGAGGCCGTGGATACCGGTGAGATAAGGTCCGGCCCAGAGCCCGCGCACCGCCATGACCGAGCCGTAGGAGACAAAGCACATCGCGAACAGCCCATGCATTTCGCGGAGCGCGAAGATCCGGCGCAGGCCGCGCAAGGTCTCGGGCAACGATTCGCGCTCGCGCCGGGTCCACGGATGGCCCGGCGGGGCATCGCGGACGACAGCGAAAATGACGATCGCGAGCGCCGCCGTCACCCCGGCCATGACCAGGTAGCCGCCGCGCCAGCCGACCCATTCGACAGCGGCCGCGAAGGGCGTGCCCGAAGCCAGCGTGCCGAGCCCGCTGACGGCGAAAGCGGCGGCCGAGATGGTGGCGAAACGGTGCGGCGCGAACCAGCGCCCGAAGAGCACCAGCCCGCCGACGAAGATCCCCGAGCATCCCGCCGCGATCAGCACCTGGCCCAGCACCAGGAGCGCCGGGGCGCGCGCCAGGCCGAATATGAGCGCGCCGGCGACCGCCAGGCTCATCAGCGACGGCACCACGAGGCGCGGCCCGTAGCGATCGAACAGAATGCCGACTGGAAGTTGCATCGCCGCGGCGGAGAGAAAATAGGCGCCGGTGAGCAGGCCCAGATTGGCCGCCGAGATCCCCGTCTCGGCCATGAAGTCGGGGGCGATGACCGCGATCGCGGTGCGGTAGAACTGGCTGAGGATGAAGATCGCGATCAGGCTGGCGACCAAACCCGCGGCGAGCCGCGCAGGCGGCAAAGCGGCGGCGGGATCGGACGGTGCGTGGCTGCCGCCCGGCGATGCGTCGACCATGGCGTTACGGCCTGTTTCGGGGAATGCTCAGTCGGGCAGGCCGGGCAGCGCCTTCGACCGCTGGAAGGGGAGCTTGTCGGCACGCGACTTCGGCTTTTCGGCGCGGGCGCCAAAGCCGGGTTTGGCGTTAGCCGTGCCGCCGGGCTTGCTGTCGGACCGGATCGTCGACCGGGCGCTTGGGTTGGCGCCGGCTTTGGGATCAGGCTTGGCCCCCCTCGCGCCGGCGGCGGGGCTGACGGCGGAGGCTTTGCCCGCCGCGGCCGTGCCCGTCGGCGGCCGATTGGCGGACTTTGTATCCGGCCGGCCTCGGGGATTGGCCTTGGTTCGGGCTCGGGTCGCGGGCCGTCTCGGCTTGGTGCGCGCTGCGTTGGGCGGCGTTGACTTTGCCTTCGGGGCTTCTGCTTGCGGGGTGGCTGTCAGCGGTTTGGTCACGACGCGGCGCGATGCCGGCGTGCGCGCGGCGACTTGGCCGCGCGCGGCCATCAGCAGGCAGGCGACCCGGGCCGCGCGAAGGTTGGCGCAGACGCGTTTGGCCTGGGCGATGTTGGGATAGGGGCCAAGCTGGAGGCGGTAATAGACGCCTTTGCGGCCCAGATCGGCGCGGTTGACCGCGTGGGGTTGGCGGTCCAGCAGCGGCCCATGAGCGGCCACCAACACGGTCCAGGCGGCATGGCTTGCCTGGGGGCTTGGATTGGACGCAAGCTGGACCCAGAAACCCTTGGCGTTCCGGTCGGTGCGGCCGCCTGCCGCCTCGGCGATCTGGATGGGCCGGGCCGTCGCCGGGAACTTGCCCGTGCCCGGCGCAGGTCGGATCGCAGCGTCCTTGCGCAGGGCAGTGTTTCCGTGAGGTATCGGACCATGCGCGGCGATCCGGGTCACCGCCGCGTGGGCGGGGCCCTGTACTGTGACCTGGGGTGCTGTGACCGGACGTGCTGCAACCGGATTTGCGGCGACGAAGGCGATCCGCTCAGTGACGACGCTTCGCCGGGTGAGCGCGGTCCCGCTCGCGGCCCGACCGGCGGGCTCGAGCACCGGTGCTTTTGCGTCTTTGGCGACTATCGCGGTCTTGGAGGCTGCGGTCTTCGAAGTCGCAGGCGGCGCGGCCGCCAGCTTCTTTGCGCGGCGTTTGGCGGCGATCCGCTCTTCGGGGCCGGCTGCCGCCACAGTGGTCATGTGCCACAGTTTGAGGAAGCGCGCCGACAGGCTGGTCCCGTCGCGGCGTGCGTCCTGCTTGCCCAGAGCGGTGACGGGCGCGCCGACGACGCGCCGCCAGATCGCTCCCGGTTCGCGCGCGGTTTGCTCGCGGGTCACCGCCGCATGCGGCACCAGGGGCGTCAGCCGCTCGGCAGCCATGCGGGCCAGGCGATCCAGCGCCACGGGGTCGGGCTTCTTGTCGATATTGGCGTCGATCTTGACGTCGGCGGCCACCGGATGCGTCGCGTGTTGGACCGCGGCGCCGACGCGTTTGCCTTGCGCATCAAGCAGCGCCCAGGCGATGCGGAGCCGCGGGACGGCGCCGGCGGTACCAGACGTGCCCGCAGCGCTCGGCGCCAGGGTCTCCAGGCGTCCGGTCAGGGTATAGCTCGCCTTGCTGCGGCCATGCGTGCCGGCGGGGACGTCACGGTCGCGCAGCGCCTTGGCGACGCGCGCGTTCAGCAGCCAGTTTTTGGGCGCGCCCTCGATTCTGGCGACCGTCACGGGAGGTGTGATCCGCGCCGGGACGACCAGCTTGCCGGTGTCCTTGGTGGCGCTTGCCGTGGCGAAACGCCGGTCCTCGGCACAGCCCGCGACAACCAGTGCCAAAGCGATGAAAGCCACCCCCGAAACGGGAAAACGGCGCCCGTGCTTACCAGGTTCGGTGGTCACGGATTGCTCTCGGGGGTTCATGGTGCGTGGATTGAATCACAAGCCTGAGTCCTTGCCTAGCCCCTTTTGTGGAAAACGGGGATAACTGCCTGGATATGGTTAATGACGCGAAAAATGCGACTGTTTTCGTTTGCCGGCGCCGGCGAACCCGATTATGGTTAATCGCATGATAATCATAATATGATCTGGAACTCCGGGCCTGAAACCGGAGCTGAAATCCGGACATGATTAAGGGGGCGAATACGATGCCAGGCACCACGCCAATCGACGCTCAGGCCGAGCCACAGGCCGACGCACACGCCGACACACGGGCCGAGATGCAATCGGGAACGCCGTCCAAGCGATCAGCCAAGGCTTCCGCCAATACGGGCATTCGGGCCAAGCGCAAGGCCGCATCGCGCGAGCGGATCCTGAAGGCGGCGGCGCGTCTGATCCGCGAAGAGGGCATGTCGGGGGCCGGCGTTGCCGAGGTGATGCAGGCCGCGGGCCTCACACACGGGGCGTTTTACAGCCATTTTCGCGATAAGGATGCGATGCTGGCCGCCGCGCTCGAGCTGGCGACCGGACACCGCGAGGCCTGGCTGAACGGTGCCGAGGAGCTTCCTGAAACCGCCTGGATTGAGAAGATCGCCCGGCTTTATCTGAGCGAGGCGCACCGTGATACGCCGGGCGAGGGCTGCCCCTATCCGGTGCTGGCGGGCGAGATGGCGCAGGCCAATGCGCGCCTCAAGGACGCCTTCGAGCGCGAGATCCAGACCACCGTCGGCCGCATGGAAGAGCGCCTGTCGGACGAAGGCTTCATGACCGCGCGCGACCGGGCCTATGGTCTGCTGGCGCTGTTGGTCGGCGCGATGGTGCTGTCGCGCGCCGGCAGCGACGAAAGCCGGACCGCCTTCCTCAATGGCGCGCGGCGCTTTGCCAGCGCAAATGCCCGCCGCGGCGTCTGACGGGGCGCCGGCCCGCAATCTCGCTTTCGCCTCTTGATTTAGCGCCAACTCCAAGGAACGCGCCCAATGACTGCGTCCATGACCGAGCCTATGACCGACATCGCCGCCGACCCTTATGAGCGCAAACGTGTCGCCGTGCTCGACAGCGAGATGGCCTATGTCGAGACCGGATCGGGCGATCCGATCGTCTTTCTGCACGGCAATCCGACGAGCTCGTATCTGTGGCGCAACGTCATTCCACACTGCGAGACGATCGGCCGCTGCCTGGCGCCCGACCTGATCGGCATGGGCGACAGCGGCAAGAACCCGGCCGGCAGTTATCGCTTCGCCGACCACGCGCGCTATCTCGATGCCTGGTTCGAGGCTGCCGAAGTCGAGAACGCCGTGCTCGTCGTGCATGACTGGGGCGGGGCGCTCGGCTTTCACTGGGCCGCGCGCAATCCCTCGAAAGTGCGCGGGCTCGCCTACATGGAAACCATTGTCACGCCATTGAGTTGGGACGACTGGCCGGAGAACGCCAAGAACATCTTCCAGGCCATGCGCTCGGAGGCGGGCGACGATCTGGTGCTGCAGAAGAATATCTTCGTCGAAGGCATCCTGCCCAACGCGGTGCTGCGCGGGTTGAGCGAAGAGGAGCACAACCGCTACCGCGCGCCCTTCGCCGAGCCCGGCGAGTCGCGACGCCCGACGCTGACCTGGCCGCGGCAGATCCCCATCGACGGCGAGCCGGGCGATGTGAAGGCGATCGTGGAGACGTCCGAAAAATGGCTTGCCGGCTCCGACGTGCCCAAGCTTTTCATCAATGGCGAGCCCGGCTCGATCCTGACCGGCCGCGCGCGCGAGGTCTGCCGCGCCTGGCCGAACCAGAGCGAGGTTACGGTCAAGGGCGCGCATTTCGTTCAAGAAGACAGCCCGCACGAGATCGGCGAGGCGGTGGCGCAATTCGTGAAGGGGCTTTAGGTAACGGCGTGACTAGACGACCGACCAACTAGTACATAGAAACAGACGAGATCAGATGGGAAATCGGGACGTGGACGGGACCTCAAACCAGGCGGTGGTGTTCTCCTCGGCGGACGGGATCGCCACGATCACGCTCAACCGGCCGCCGGCGCTGAACGCGCTCAATGCCGAGATGGTGACGGGGCTTGCCGAGGCGGTGCGGGCGGCCGGCGCCGACGATAGCGCGCGGGCGGTGGTGATCACCGGCGCGGGCGAGCACTTCATGGCGGGCGGCGACATCAAGTGGTTCAAGGAGCAGATCGACGCCGAGCCCGACAAGTCGGTGATAAAGCGCGAGTTCGAAGCCTTTATCCATCCGGTCCACGAGATCGTCACCGCCATGCGCGCCATGCCCAAGCCGATCGTGGCGGCGATCCGGGGCGCCTGCGCCGGCTTCGGGGTCAGCCTTGCCAGCGCCTGCGATCTTGGCATCGCGGCTGACGATGCGTTCTTCACGCTCGCCTACTGCCATATCGGCGTGAGCCCGGACGGCGGCTCGACCTATGCGCTGCCGCGCGCGGTAGGCTTGAAGCGCGCTTTCGAGATCGCGCTGCTGGGCGACCGGTTCGATGCCGCGGCAGCGAGGGAGGCTGGCCTGATCAACAAGGTCGTGCCGGCGGCTGACTTCGAGGGCGCCGTGGCCAAGCTCGCGGCGCGCCTGGCGGGCGGGCCATCGCATGCCTACGGCAACACCAAGGCGCTGTTGAACGCCTCGCTGGGATCGAGCCTGGCCGAGCAGCTCGACGCCGAGGCCAAGAGCTTCGCCGACTGTGCGGGAACGCGCGATTTTGCCGAGGGCGTCACGGCCTTCGTGGAAAAGCGCCCGCCGATGTTTACAGGCGAGTAGGCGGTATGACCGAAGGCAATATCATCGCATTCTAGCACCCCCCACCCTAGCCCTTCCCCTCAAGGGGGGCGGGTATTCAAGCGGGGCCGCGGCAACAGCGCCCCCTCCCCCCTTGAGGGCGAGGGTCGGGGCGGGGGCTGTGTTGCAGACGAGAAAGGAACGTTGAAATGGCATCGCTTGCAGGAAAGACCCTATTCATCACCGGCGGCTCGCGCGGGATCGGGCTTGAGATCGCCAAGCGCGCGGCGGCCGACGGCGCCAATGTCGCGATCGCGGCCAAGACCGTCGACCCGCACCCCAAGCTGCCCGGCACTATCCACAGTGCGGCCAAGGAGATCGAGGCGGCGGGCGGCAAGGCGCTGCCGCTGCAATGCGATATCCGCGACGAAGACCAGGTGATGGCCGCGGTGGAGGCGACGGTCGACGCCTTCGGCGGTATCGATATCTGCGTCAACAACGCCAGCGCCATCTCGATGACCGGGACCGAGGCGACGCCGATCAAGCGTTACGATCTGATGCACCAGGTCAACGCGCGCGGCACCTATCTGGTTTCGCAGACCTGCCTGCCGCATCTGAAGCAGGCGGCAAACCCGCATATCCTCGTCATGGCCTCACCGATCAACCTCAACCCGCGCTGGTTCGGCCCGCATGTCGCCTACACGATGGCGAAGTACGGCATGAGCATGTGCGTGCTCGGCATGGCCGAGGAGTTTCGCGGCAAGATCGGCGTGAACGGGTTGTGGCCGAAGACCGTGATCAACACGGCAGCGCTGCAGATGATCCCTGGCGTCGACCTTGACGGCACGCGCCTGCCCGCGATCCTCGCCGACGCCGCGCATGCGATCCTGACGCGCGACGGCAAGACCTGCACCGGCAACTTCTTCATCGACGAGGAGGTGCTGCGCGAGGAGGGCGTGAGCGATTTCGAGCAATACGCCAACAAGCCGGGCGCGCCGCTGCTGCCGGATCTGTTTCTGGATTGAGGGGGCGCGTGAAACCGCTTTATCGAAAAATCACCGCCGTCATTCCCGCGAAAGCGGGAATCCAGTCAGCATTTCGTATAAGTCCTGCCAGTCGGGATTGGTCCCTTCGATCAGAGACAGCTTCCATGCCCGCCGCCACTTCTTGATGGCTTTCTCACGAAGGATGGCGGTCTCGATCTCATCGTGTCGTTCGTACCAGACTAGGAACTTCACACCGTACTTCGATGTGAATCCAGGAATGGCACCTTCGCGATGCTCCCAAACTCGACGCACCAGATCGGACGTGACGCCGACATAAAGTGTGCCGTTGCGTTCGCTCGCAAGGATGTAGGCGTAGCCGCCGTCCAGTACCTTCCGCCTGAAGTACGCGCATCTTATCGCAGCGCGGGCAACCTGGGCCGATCATACCAATGATGGAGTTCGTGGCACTGTAACTCTGGATTCCCGCTTTCGCGGGAATGACGGCCAAATAGATGGCGCCCAATTCTCGACAAGCCGGAAATGAGCGAGGCCCCTACCCGTCGCGCGGCGGCCGGTCGGTGGTCAGCCGCTTGATATAGGCGGGCCACAGCCCCGCATCGGTCTTGGCGTCGTGGTGCTTGATGGCCAGCGCGGCGAGATCGAAGGAGCGGTAGACCTCGTGCAGGATCACCGCGAGCTTGAGCAGCCGGTCCTCGGGCAGATCGGCGAATGTCGCGAAGTCCTTGGCGTAGACCGCATCGGCCCAGAGGAACTGGCTGAGCGCGGCGTTCTCGTTCTCGCCGGCGACCAACGGCTTGAAGGTGCGCCCGCCGAGGCCGACGAATTTGTGGAACTCGAAGCCGAAGGCACGCAGCACCTCGTCGACCTCGCCGAACAGCGGCTGGTCGACATAGAGCGGTACGAATTCGGCGCGGATATGGACCACGACGGCATGGCGCAGGGTTTGCTCGGCGCCAGCCAGCGCCGCGCCGGCGCCGCCCTGAATGCCGACGCGCAGGTAATCGGCGCCGGCCGCCTCCTCGATATCGTCGAGGCGCACCGTCTCCACCTCAAAGCGCTCGACGACCTCGGCCGCATCCCCGAGCGTCTGGAAGAGCGCCATCGCCGCCTTGTCGGGGGCGAAGACCGACGACATGGCGGGATCGGCGCAGCGGTGGAACTGCGCTTCTGCGCCATTGCCGACCACCAGCGGCAGATAGACGTGCTTGCCGCGCGCCTGCTCGTTCAGCGCATCGCACACTTCCTCGATCGGCTCGAAGCCGACGACCCGCGCCAGCCCCCGCCGCACGATCGCGGCATAGGCGTCTTCGGCGCCCTCGACCGGGGCGGCGCCGATATCGACGACCTTGATGGTGGGAAGGCCGTCGAGCAGGTCGGAAAAGGGAAACGCTCGCATGGGCGGGTTTCATTGCGTCGGGTGTGGTGCGCGGCCGGGCGGGCATTGGGGCCGAAGAAATTCGCCTCGTGGTCGCCGCGTTGGCCAATGCGCGACCGGCCTGCCGTTTATGGTTAAAAAATGTGGCCGAATCAATGGCGATCAAGGTTGGGCGACGTGGCGGAGGTAGACTTCCGCTATTCGACACGCACCAGCATCCGCGTGAGCGGCGCAGATCTGGCGCCCAAGGCCCTCAAGAGCAGCCAGGGCATCCGGGCGTCGCACCGCGAGATCTACACGCTGCTGCGCGCCCGCGATGCGACCGACGCGCGCGAGCTGATGCGCCAGATCCGCGCGCAGCGCGTCGCCGAGGCCGGCGCGGCGGTGGCGGGCGAGGCGGTGGGCGCGGCCTGCTGTCGAGCGGTCTGGGCGGTCGAGGGACACAAATGCGCTTGCCGAGTTGGTACGCGAACGATACGAGAGCACCAGCTCGTCATTTCGACCGAAGGGAGAAATGATGTGGTCAATTGAACGCGTGATGCACGGGAGGAGGACGACAGTGGGTACTTCGAATGCGGGTGCTTCGAATGTGGGCACATCGAAATTCGTGATCGCACCGCATATGCGGCTGCATGAGTGGGTCGCCGAGGACAAGGGCTATTTCCGGCAGGAAGGGCTCGACTACGTGTTCGCCGATCCGCTGGCCTCCACAGACGGCAGGGTCCACGACCTCGGCGACAAGGTCGGCGCGTACCAGACCTTCGAGGCCGGGCGGGCCTGCGACGTGTCCTCGGCCTGCCACTGGACGGTCAATGCTGCCGCCGCTGCTGGCCATGGCAAGATGTACCGCGACGCCTATTCGGTCTCGCCCTCGGCGATCTTCGTGCCGCCGGACTCGGATATCCAGAAGCCCGAGGATCTGGCCGGCGTGCCGGTCTCGGTCGGCTACCAGTCGGGCAGCCATTATTCGACCATCCAGGCGCTGGAGCAGTGGCTGAAGCCCGAAGAGATCAGCTTGAGCTTCGGCGACGGGCTGCTGTTCAACCGTCTCGACCTGGCGGTCGACCGCAAGATTCCCGCGGTCTCGCTCTTCAGCGGGCCCTACTATGTCTGCGAGCAGCTCGGCTTTCGCAAGATCTGCGACACGACGTTCATGATGGCCGGCATGATCACCGGCGCGCCGGACATGGAGGATGTGCGCAAATACTACCGGGCGCTCAAGCGCGCCCAGAGCGACATCGATCTGCGCCCCGAGCTCTATACGTATTTCTACCTGAAGGAACTGCCCGAGCGCTTCCACGCGATGGTCGACACGCGCCGCATGGGCCCCGGTGAGCGTATCGTCTTCGAGACTTATACGCGGGAAGTATTCCAGCAGTCGCAGGACTGGATCGCCGAGCGCGATATCTTCCCCGACGGCATGAAGGGCACCGGCGTCTATGAGGAGGCGACGATCTCGGTGGCGGCGGAGTAGGGCGCTGCTCTTTCATTGCCCGGACCAAGCAGCTGTTCCCCCTCCCCCTCAAGGGGGGAGGGAACTGAAAGACCACCGATTTCAACATTTGGGATTGTGCTCTAGGCTCGCTTGAACAGTAGACGCAGGTGGGCATGGCAGCGGAAGCGCGCGCGAGCTACGATGTTGCGATCATCGGCGGCGGGGTGATCGGCTGCGCGGTTGCCTACTTCCTGGCGGCCGATCCCGGCTTCGACGGCACCGTCGCGGTGATCGAGCGCGATCCGAGCTACGAAGATTGCTCGACGACGCGCTCGGCCGGCTCGATCCGCCAGCAGTTCTCCACCCCGGAAAACATTCAAATGTCGCTCTTCGGGCGCGCCTTTCTGGACAGCGTCGGCGAGGCGCTGGCGGTGGAGGGCGAGCGCCCCGATATCGGTTTCGTCGAGCGCGGTTACCTCTTCCTGGCGAGCGAGGCGACCAAAGCGGCGCTGGAGGCAAGCCATGCGATCCAGAAAGCGCATGGCGCCGACAATGTGCTGCTGGCACCGGCGGAGATCGAAGCGCGCTTTCCCTGGCTCTCGGCCGAGGGCGTGGCGGTGGGTTCGCTCGGACTGTCGGGCGAAGGCTGGTTCGATCCGGCCTCGCTGCTGCACGCCTTCCGGCGCAAGGCGCGATCCTTGGGCGCGTTGTACCTTCGGGACGAAGTGACCGGCATCGAGCGCACGGGCGGCCGCGTTGCGGCGCTTACGATGGCATCGGGCGTGCGGATTGCCTGCGGCGCCGTGGTCAACGCAGCCGGGCCGCGCGCCGGCAGGGTTGCGGCGCTGGCGGGGATCGACCTGCCGGTGACGGCAAAGAAGCGGTTCGTCTTCGTCTTCGATTGCCGGGAGGACTTGCCTGGCTGCCCGCTGGTGATCGACCCGGCGGGCGTCTACTTCCGGCCCGAGAGCGGCAAGTTCATCGGCGGCGTCTCGCCCGCACCGGAGAACGATCCCGATTGTTTCGATCTCGAGGTCGACTACAGCTGGTTCGACGACAGGGTCTGGCCGCGCCTTGCCGCGCGCGTCAAGGCCTTCGAGGCGGTGAAGATGGCCGGCGCCTGGGCCGGACATTACGATTACAACACGGTCGACCAGAACGCGGTGCTGGGGCCGCATCCGGAGACCCGGAATTTTTTCTTCGCCAACGGCTTTTCCGGCCATGGGTTGCAGCAGTCGCCGGCCGCCGGGCGCGCCACCGCCGAGCTGATCGTCCATGGCGCCTATCGCACGCTCGATCTCGGCCGCTTCGGCTATGCCCGCTTCGCTGCGGGCGAGCCGGTGCGCGAGCTGGCCGTGGTGTAGGCCCACCAGGCCCTGAGCCCTCAATTGCATGGTCGATGACGGCGTAGTATTTGCCCAGGCATCGAAAGATCGGGTGGGTAATTTTCTTTCGCACGGATCGAAGTTCCGCGAGGGATTTTTGGTTAATGTCTTGCCGGGGAACGGCAAAAAGACATGATGACAATCATGCGAAAAACCGACGATTCTTGGCGATTTGGCCGTTAAATGCCGCGACAATATGTGCTTATGATGCGGTGGACGGCTCCCGCCGCCGGCATCCAGGTGCCATAGAGTGGTTGCTGTTGAAGCCCACGCTAAAAGGGGGAGCCGCCCAGATGGACGCTATCACGATCGGAGTTGATCTCGCGAAGACCGTCTTTCAGATCCACGGTGTTGATGCGACCGGGGAGACCGTGGTCCGCAAGCAACTGAGACGCCGTCAGGTGTTGCCTTTCTTCAAGAAACTGGCGCCATGTCTGGTCGGCATGGAGGCCTGCGCCACCGCCCATCACTGGGCGCGGCAGCTTGAAGCGCTGGGGCA
>DATKZM010000054.1:0-2099 GCA_035527975.1 Alphaproteobacteria bacterium
CTCGCCGCCTGCGGCCAGCAGGCTGGCATTGCCGCCGGACGCCGTGAGGTTCGTCGTCCGCACGCGCTCCAGGGCGAACGCCTCCAGATAATGCGGACCGCCGGCCTTGGGGCCCGTCCCCGACAGCCTCTCGCCGCCAAACGGCTGGACGCCGACCACGGCGCCAATCTGATTCCGGTTCACATACATATTTCCCACCTTGACCCGCGCGGCGACGAAGTCGGCCGTCGCCTTGATGCGGCTGTGGAGCCCCAGCGTCAGCCCATAGCCCGTGGCGTTGATCGCCTCGCAGACCTCGGCCAGGCGCTCCCCGTCGAAGCGCACCACATGCAGGATGGGACCGAACACTTCGCGTTTCAGCACGCCAATCTCCGGAATCTCGTAGATCGCCGGGCCGACGAACGTGCCATGCGCGTGAGCCGCGCCGAGCGGCAGATCAGCCAGCTCCGTGTATGCGGCACGCATCTCGGCTTTGTGCGCTTCAAGCGCCGCCTTGGCGTCGGCGTCGATCACGGGGCCGATATCAGTGGCGTAGTCGAGCGGGTCCCCGATCGTCAGCTCCCGCGCGGCCCCCACCAGCATTTCGATGGTCGCGTCCGCGATGTCTTTTTGGAGGAACAGCACACGGAGCGCCGAACAGCGCTGGCCGGCGCTGTCGAAGGCGGAGCGGAGCGCGTCGTCCACGACCTGCTCGGGGAGCGCCGACGAATCCACGATCATGGCATTGAGCCCGCCGGTCTCGGCGATCAGCTTCGGGATCGGGCCGTCGCGCGCGGCCAAGGTCCGATTGATCGCCTGGCCGGTGTCCGTGCCGCCGGTGAACACCACACCGTCCACGCGCGGGTCGGCGACAAGTGCCGCACCCACCACGTCACCGCGCCCCGGCAGGAGATGCAGCACCTCGCCCGGAATGCCGGCCTCGAGCAACAGCCGTACGGCACGCGAGGCGACCAGCGGGGTTTGCTCGGCGGGCTTGGCCACGACCGCGTTGCCGGCGGCCAGTGCACCGGCGATCTGCCCGGTGAAGATAGCGAGCGGGAAGTTCCACGGCGAGATGGCGGCAAAGACGCCGCGGCCATGCAGCGAAATTTCGTTGCGCTCGCCCGTGGGCCCGACCAGCGTTCGCGGCATCTCGAACTTGGCGCGCGCTTCAGCCGCGTAATACCGCAGAAAGTCCACGGCCTCGCGGAGATCGCTTTGCGCATTGGCCAGCGTCTTGCCGGCTTCGCGCACCATCAACCCCGTGAGATGGGCGCGGTCCGCTTCGAACAGGTCGGCGGCCCGTTCCAGACGCTCGGCGCGGGCGACACCGCCTTGGGCGTCCCACGCGTCACAGGCCCGGCGCGCCGCATTCAGCGCCGCATCGATGGCCGCTTTGTCGGCGGTGCGGCAATGGCCCACCACCAGGCGCCGGTCCTGGGGCGATGCAATCTCGATCACCTCTCCGCCGTCCTCGATTTCACGACCCGAGACGATGGGATTGGCGGTGGCGGGCGTGTTCAACGCGTACCCCATGGCGTCCAGCAACGGCGTCCGGACCGAGTCCGCCCACAGCGGCAGGCCGAGGCTGTTCTTACGCGCCGGCGCGTACAGTCTGGGCGGCGGCGGGATCAGCGGGTTGGCTTTTTCGGACAAGCCCGCTGCCTTTTCGATCGGATCGGCGACGATGGCCGCGATCGGCGCCTCGTCGTCGGCCAGGCGATTGACGAAGGAGGTATTGGCGCCATTCTCCAGAAGACGTCGTACCAAGTATGCGAGCAGGTCCCGGTGGCCGCCGACCGGCGCATAGATTCGGCATGGCTTGCCCAAAGTCTCGGGGTTCACCACCTCGCGGTGCAACGCCTCGCCCATGCCGTAGAGCCGCTGGAACTCGAAAGCGCTGTCGCCGGCAAGCTCGGCGGCGGCTGCAATGGTCTGGGCGTTATGGGTGGCGAATTGCGGATAGAAGCAGTCGGGCCGCGCCAGAAGCGCCCGGGCCGCGGCGAGATAGGCGACGTCCGTATTCACCTTGCGGGTGAACACGGGGTAGCCGGCAAGCCCTGCTTCTTGTGCCCATTTAATCTCGCTATCCCAATAGGCGCCCTTCACCAGGCGCACCG
>DATKZM010000055.1:0-3136 GCA_035527975.1 Alphaproteobacteria bacterium
CCGACCTCGTCATTGTCTGCGTGCCGGTCGGCGTGTGCGGCGCCGTGGCCGAGGAGATCGCGAGCCATCTCAAACCCGGCGCCATCGTCTCCGACGTCGGTTCCGTCAAAGCCTCGATCGTGCGCGACATGGGCCCGCATCTGCCGGACAGCGTGCATTTCGTGCCGGCCCATCCGGTCGCCGGCACCGAGCATTCAGGCCCGGACGCCGGTTTTGCGGAGTTGTTCGAGGGGCGCTGGTGCATTCTGACGCCGCCCGAGGGGACCGACCCCGAGGCGGTCAAGAAGCTCGCGGCCTTCTGGAGCCTGCTCGGCGCCAATGTCGAGATCATGAGCCCCGATCATCACGACCTGGTGCTCGCGGTCACCAGCCACCTGCCGCATCTGATCGCCTACACCATTGTCGGCACCGCCGACGAGCTGGAGACGGTGACGCGTTCCGAGGTGTTGAAATTCTCCGCCGGCGGCTTCCGCGATTTCACCCGCATCGCCGCGTCGGATCCGACCATGTGGCGCGACATCTTCCTCGCCAACAAGGACGCGGTCTTGGAGATGCTCGGTCGCTTCAACGAGGACGTCGCCGCGCTGACCAAGGCCATCCGGCATGGTGACGGCGACGCGCTGTTCGAGCAGTTCACTCGCACCCGCGCCATCCGCCGCGGCATCATCGACGCGGGCCAGGACACGCCGGACGCCGATTTCGGCCGCCCCCACGGTCACGACGACTAGGGCCGTTCACGGATGCCCGCTATGGGTGATTAGCGGCAGGCCGCCTTGCTCTGGTCGATCTCCTCACTGCAGCCCTCGTAAAACGTCTCGTCGGCATTGGGGTTTCTTCCGACGCGCTCGAGGCAGCGGTCATACGCGCTGTCGCATGCCGACACACAGCGGACGCCCGGTGCCGGAGCCGCCACCGCGTTGCGCACGCATTGCCCATTGGTGAAGGCGAAACCGGACGGACAGCTCGGCACGGGCGCCGCATCGCGCACGCATTGCCCGCCCGAAAGAACATAGCCGGCAGGACAAGACGGCGCCACAGCCGGAGCGCCGCCCAAGCCGAGAACCGCGCCGATGGCCGCCCTGTAGGTCGTCGGGCATCGGCCCGATTGATACGGGAAAATGACATAGGTGCTGTACTTGTTCGAGCCGGGCCGGCAGGACCCGGAATTCCCGAGCTGGCAGACGGCGTCGGCATTGGCCCGGCAATGCGGACTCAAGTTCACGACGTTCGCGATGCTGATGTCGCCGCCGGCCGTGCACCAATCGGCATCATGCTGAGCGCCACGCGAGTCGTAGTAACAAATATCCAATAGCGCCGATGGCTTTGCGCCGCCCGTGTTGGCATCGGGACCACTCAGCGCTTTCGTTTCAATCAACCGGAACGCACGGCCGCTAAAATCGTAGGAGCGCCTGGCCATCGGCTCTTCTTCGTTGACGAGGCCGGTCAGGACGAGCAGATCGCTGCCGATCTCGAACGCGATCGGATTGATGTCCTCGCCCGCCTCGAGCCAGCAGCAGATGGTGCCCGGCAGAAACTGCACGAAGCCCGTTCTCGCGTTGATCACGGCGCCCATCAGGCACTGGCCGCCGCAGCCCCAAGTTGCCAGCACATGGTCTCCGGCGAAATTGACGCCGCCCTTGGCCGCGTTCTGGAGCTGCGTCCGGTAGGTCTTCGCATCGGGATGGGAGGAGAGATCCGGAGCCTGCACCCGTCCGGCATAGACCTGCGCGGGATAGTCCTGGAACCGGGGCTCGTCCGCCGCCTGGGCTTTCGTGGACGACTGACCGAGAACCAGCAAGGCTGCGGCAAGGAACAGGAAGTGCTTCATCGGTCGGTCTTCACACCGTTGAGATTGGATTGCAGCCAGCCCCAATCGGATGCTGGCGCCATGGGCCAATGTTTAGTGATCGGCGCAGGCGTCTGCCCCGGCCTGGCATCGCTCAAAGCAAGCCGTTACGGCTGCGTTCGCCCCGCCAGCACTCATGCATTTGACCTCGCAATTGCCTTGCTCAGATTGGCAATTTCTGTCGCCCACCAGCACTGTGCTCGCGTTGGCCGTGCTCTTGCCCGCGACAGCCAGGCCATCGAAAGCCTGCGCCGACGGCGCGAATGCAAACAGCGACAGGACGGACACCAGAACGAAAGCGTTGGGCATTTTGTTGATCGAGACCATTGGATACCTCTTGGTTTGGCCTGCTATTTGGGAGTCCTGCGAATTGGGCTCTTGCCCATGCGTGGGATCACGCCGCACCCGGCAAGGATGCGGCGTGACGTCATCATGTTGAGCGCGAAAGCCTACTCAGCCGGCCCGCAGGTCGCATCGGTGCCCTTTGGCGAACCGGGAGCCGGCGGGTTGCAGGTGGTGGAGCAACAATTCATGTTGTCTTCGCAAGCCTCGCCTTCCGCCTTGCAGTCGACCACGACGGGGGCCGTTCGGGGCGTCGAATAGGCCGGGGCCGGAATGAAAGCGGCGATGCGCGCCATCGATCCGTCGGCGGTCCGAACGCCCTGATCGGACGCCTGGGCCGTTGACTGCCCAGCGGCAAAGAGCGACAGGGCCAGAATTGCGAAAACTGCGATTGTCGATTTCATCGTTTTCTCCATTTGAATGACGGATTGCTCAGCTACGTTCGCTTCTACTGGTTACAGACCTTCAGGCATCGGTCTTTGCTTGCGCCGTACTTATCCGTACATCCCGCCACGGCTTCGGCATGTGTGCATGCACCACCCTCACCGCTGCCGCCGATGCATCCGCCAGCCACGCATGAATTGAATGAACTTACGCATTTGGCCTTGCATTCCCGGAGCGCCGCGCCTGGCGAAGCTTGGGCGAATTGCAGCGTTTGCGACGCATTCACGCCCCCGGTCTCGGCGCGGACCGGGGCTGCGAACGCGGTGACGGCAATCACCGCCAACGCCATAAAGACACCGACGGCAAACCGCCGCGTCCCGGTCTTGAGGTTCTGAGCCTTCATTGTTTTCTCCGTTTCAATTACCAGCGTCTTGCATGCCGTCACACAGAGGCGCGCGCATGCTGCAGCGGGCTGCGCCTCCACGGTTGTTCCCTTGGCGATGATAGGCGGCGCATAGTTGCGGCCTGGCCGCGACGCCACCATTCAGCATCAATCAAATTTCT
>DATKZM010000056.1:0-52030 GCA_035527975.1 Alphaproteobacteria bacterium
TCCGGCCTCGATGACGGGGCGCAAGGGGCCCAGCTGCTTGCCCACCCGGGCGTACTCTCTGGGCTGCGACGCCAGGGCCGGGTCGGCCAGCCGCGCCTCGAGGCCCGCAGCGCGGGTCTCGATCTCGGCAATGCGATCGGAGAGGTCCGACATCGGGGGAGATCCCCCTTCAGGAGTTCATCGACGCCAGGAACTCTTCGTTCGAATCCGTCGCCTTGATCTTCTCGAGCAGGAACTCCATGGAGTCCACGGGCGAAAGAGGCGAGAGCACCTTGCGCAGGATGTACATGCGGTTGAGGGTGAGCTCGGGCAGCAGCAGCTCTTCGCGCCGTGTCGCCGAGCGGGTGATGTCGATGGCCGGGTAGGTACGGCGCTCCGAGAGCTTCCGGTCCAGCACGATCTCGCTGTTGCCCGTGCCCTTGAACTCCTCGAAGATGACCTCGTCCATGCGCGAGCCGGTGTCGATGAGCGCCGTGCCCACGATGGTGAGGCTGCCGCCCTCTTCGATGTTCCGGGCCGCGCCGAAGAAGCGCTTCGGCTTGTGGAGCGCGTTGGAGTCCACGCCGCCCGACAGGATCTTGCCCGAATGAGGCACCACCGTGTTGTGGGCGCGAGCCAGCCGCGTGATGGAATCGAGCAGGATCACCACGTCGCGCTTGTGCTCGACCAGCCGTTTGGACTTCTCGAGCACCATTTCGGTGACCTGGACGTGGCGCGAGGCGGCCTCGTCGAAGGTCGAGGAGACCACTTCGCCCTTCACCGAGCGCTGCATGTCGGTGACTTCCTCCGGCCGCTCGTCGATCAGCAGGACGATCAGATAGACCTCCGGATGATTGGCCGAGATCGCATGCGCGATATTCTGCAGCATCATCGTCTTGCCGGTCCGCGGCGGCGCCACGATCAGCCCGCGCTGGCCCTTGCCCTGGGGGGCGATCAGATCGATGACGCGCGTCGTCAGATCCTTCTTGGTCGGATCCTCGATCTCGAGGGTCAGCTTCTCCTCGGGATAGAGCGGCGTCAGATTGTCGAAATTGATGCGGTGGCGCACTGCCTCGGGATCGCCGAAATTGACCTGATCGACCTTCAGCAGCGCGAAATAGCGCTCGCCATCCTTGGGCGAGCGGATCTCTCCCTCCACCGTATCGCCGGTGCGCAGCGCAAAGCGCCGCACCTGGCTGGGCGAGACATAGATGTCGTCGGGGCCCGGAAGGTAGTTCGACTCCGCCGAACGCAGGAAGCCGAAGCCGTCGGACAAGACCTCCAGCACCCCGTCGCCGTAGATCGGCACCTCATTGGAGGCGAGCTGTTTGAGGATCGCGAACATCATGTCCTGCTTGCGCAGGGTGCTCGCATTTTCGATCTCCAGATCCTCGGCAAAGGCCAGGAGGTCAGCAGGCGATTTCGCCTTAAGCTCTTGCAAATTCATGGATTTTGGGCGTCATTTCGACGGAGGTTGGGAGGGGTGTCGGAAAACAGAATAGAGGGGAAGGGTATTCGGAGCGCATGCCCGCGTCGGCAGCCTATCCGCTGCCCGACCGGTAGCTCCCCGCTTTTGAGTGTATAAATTCGGATGGGAGAGAACTGTTAAACCGTTCTCTTGTCGTTATTTTTCGAACCATATAAATCGCCTACGGATAAATCAAGCGTTAACGCCGGGAAAGATTTTGCGAAACTCATCGGCAATGCGCAAACCGCCGCAGCGACGCCATCAAAACGGTTTGGCCACCGCCATCAACACCAGCACGACCATCGCCGCCGTCGGCGCCTCGTTCATGAGCTTGTAGAAACGCGGCCGCCGCGTGTTTTCATCGCGCTCGAAGGCTTTCCGCCAGAGCCCATAGAGATGGTGGAGCACGGTCAGCACCGTGATCATGGCGAGCTTGATCCAGAGCCAGCCGGCCGCCCAATCGACGTTGGGCGAGCTGATCAGCAGCAGGGCGCCGAAGACGTAAGTCGCGCCCATCGCCGGGTTCATGATCGCGCGCAGCAACCGCCGCTCCATCACCTTGAAGGTCTCCGACTGCTCCGATCCGGGGCTCGCCGCGGCGTGGTAGACGAAGAGGCGCGGCAGATAGAGCAGCCCCGCCATCCAGGCGATCACGCTGATCACATGCAGCGCCTTGATCCAAAGATAAAGCTCAATGAGCGTGTCCATGCGCCGCCTCGTCTTGTCGTTTCATGCCGCTGGACGCATGGCGGCCGACGCGCCAGCCAGCGCCAGCGGGCAACGCCGCCAATCGTCCGGGCAGGTCCGCCCGCCTTTGCCGGAGATGCACGGCGCCTGCGCCGCCGCCGCCGAGGCCACCAGCCGCGCCAGACCATCGATAAACGCTGCCTCGTCATCAACTGTCGGCACGCGGAGATATACTGCCACGCCGGCCTCGGCCGCGAGCTTGCCGTACTCGATATCGAGCTCGACCAGGGTTTCTGAATGCTCCGAGACGAAGGACAGCGCCGCCACAACCACCGCCGCGCCATCGGCGCCGGCGCGGGCGATTTCCGCATCGGTCGAGGGCCCGATCCATTCAAGCGGCCCGACCCGGCTCTGATAGCAGACCACCCATTCATCGTCGGCCAGCTCCAGGCGCCTGGCGATCGCGACTGCCGATTGCTCAACCTGCCACTGGTAAGGATCGCCGCGCGCGATGACCCGTTTGGGCAGGCCGTGCGCTGAGAACAGCACTCGCAGCTTTGCGTCCTGCACCGCCCGCGCTTCGGCAATCTTGGGCGCGCTCCGCGCCGCCATCGCCGCGATGAACCCCGGCTCTTGGGGATAACAGCAGACCAGCCGCGTCGGCGCTCTAAGACCGGCCTTGCGCGCCGCACGATGCCAGTCGGTCATCGATGAAGCAGTGGTGGTCGTCGAATATTGCGGATAGAGCGGCAACAGCACGATGCGATCGGCCCCCCAATCTTTGACCGCCGCGGCCGTGGCATCGCTCATCGGGTGCCAATAGCGCATCGCGATGAAGACGCGGGTGTCGGCGCCGAGCTTTACTTCAAGTGCGCGTGCCTGCGTTTCGGTATTGGCGAGGATGGGCGAGCCGCCGCCGATTTCCTCATAGATCGCCTGGGCGATCGGCGCGCGTTTAGCGGAAATACGCCGTGCCAACAGCCAGCGCAACGGGTCCGGCAAGCTGATGATCGCAGGATCGCTGAAAAGATTGCGCAAGAAAGGCTCGACCGCGGCCGGACCATCGGGGCCGCCCAGATTGAACAGAACCACGGCGGTTTTGGAATTATCCGCCACGAATAACCTGAAGCAGCCGGGCGACATGCTCGGGCGGCGTTTGCGGCAGCACGCCGTGGCCGAGGTTGAAAATGAAGGGACCGCCCGTCAGCGCGCTCAGGATGGCCCGTGCGGCCGTCTCCATGGGTGCGCCGCCCGCAACCAGCAGGACCGGATCAAGATTACCCTGGACCGCACAGTGGGCTTGCAGGCGCCTGCCCACCTGCAGCGGCACGGCGGTGTCGAGCCCCACCGCATCGATCCCCGTCTCGGCGATATAGCGCTCGGTATTGAAGGCAGCGCCGCGCGGAAATCCGATCACCGGCACGCCGGGCGCCTGGGCGTGCACCGCGCCGACGATCGCCTTTGCCGGCGCGATGCACCAGCGCTCGAACTCGGCTTCCGGCAACACCCCCGCCCAGGTATCGAAAATCTGCACCACCTCGGCGCCGGCTTCGATCTGCGCCAGCAAATGCGCCACCGTCGCCACCACCAGCTTGTCGATCAGCGCCGCGAAGGCGCTATCGTCGCGGTAGGCCAGGCCCTTAACCTCGCGGAAATCCTTGCTCGATCCACCCTCGACCATATAGCTCGCCACAGTCCAGGGCGCGCCGGCAAAGCCAATCAGCACAACCTCGTCCGGCAGCGCCGCGGCAACCCGTTTGACCGTCGCGTAAACCGGCGCCAGCCGCTCGACCACGCCGTCGGGATTGAGCCTGCCGATGCCGGCCGCATCGCGCACCGGGTCCAGGACCGGGCCTTCGCCCTCGCGGAAAGCAACGCTCTGGCCCATCGCATCGGGCACGACCAGAATATCGGAGAACAGGATCGCGGCATCCATCGCATAGCGGCGCACCGGTTGCAGCGTCACCTCGGCCGCCTTTTCCGGATCGTAGCAAAGATCGAGGAACGTCCCCGCCTCGGCCCTGATCTTTCGATACTCCGGCAAATAACGGCCGGCCTGGCGCATCAGCCACACGGGCGGTGTCTCGCTGGCAGTTCCATCAAGAGCTCTGATGAGCGGTTTGGCCACGCGCCCGGACGTGTCGTTCAAGGCTTCGCTCCGATCTGTCCTGCGCACTACTGTCAATTAGACCTTCTATATAAAAGAGATAGTGGTAGTAGTGAATCCCTGTGACTCACGGGGAACCCCGTTACTCCAAACTTATCCCGAGAACGTCGGCCCTGCGCCCTGACCCGATGCAGTGCTGTGGATGGATGGCGGGTCCATGCGATTTCTACCATGGCTGGGCTCGTAACGGCGTTGGGACAAGCCCGTTTCCAATGACGTGAATCGCGTGCATCGAATAATCTTACCCTCGTTGTTGGACCCCCGTGCATCGATCCGCCCCCAGCACTATTCTCGCTTGAAACCCTCGGCCATACGGGGGATCAATCGCAACACTGCGGCGAATCGGGCACTTACACCCAATTTGTACGCCGCTTATCACCGGATCCGTGCACATGAAGAGCGCGCATATTCATCTAATCTCCGATTCGACCGGCGAGACGGTCAATATCATCACGCGCGCCTGCATATTCCAGTTCCAGGGCGTGGAGATCACCGATCATATGTGGCCGATGGTGCGCAACCAAAGCCAGCTCGAAACCGCGCTCGAAGGCATCGCCGAGGCGCCAGGCATGGTGATCTACACCCTGCTCGATAACGGATTGCGCGACCGCCTGGAAGCCTTCTGCCAGGAGCAGAACCTGTCTTGCATGGCCGCGCTGGAGCCCTTCCTCACCGCTTTCAGCCGTTTCCTCGGGATCGACAGCGCCGGCCGCGCGGGTGGCCAGCATGTGCTCGATGCTGAGTATTTCGATCGTATCGAGGCGATCAACTACGTGATGACCCATGACGACGGCCAGGCCGCCTCCGATTTCAGCGAGGCCGACGTGGTGCTGGTCGGGGTTTCGCGCACCTCCAAGACGCCGACCTGTTTCTACCTGGCCAACCGCGGCATCAAGGCCGCGAACGTGCCGATCGTGCCGGGCGCGCCGCTGCCCGAGGCGCTCACCGCGACGACCGGTGATTCCAAGAACGACACCATGATTGTAGCGCTGACCGAGGATCCGATGCGCCTCGTCCAGATCCGGCGCAACCGCATGCGCATCATGAACCAGGGCGACGAGACCGCGTATACCGACATCGAAGAGGTCAAGGCCGAGGTCGCCGCCGCCCGCCGCCTCTTCACCGAGCAAGGCTGGCCGACCATCGACGTCACCCGCCGCTCGATCGAGGAAACCGCGGCGGAGATCATGCAGCTTATGCATCAGCGTGAGCGCGAGCGCGCCCAATGAGCACGTCTTCGGGGGGGCAGATCGTTTTCGCCGGCCGGGCCGCGGCCGGGACACGGCTCGTGCTTGCCTCGGCGAGCCCAGTGCGCGGCCGTCTGTTGCGCGCCGCTGGCATTGCCTTCGAACAGCGTGCGGCGGCGGTCGACGAGGATGAGATGAAGGCCGCGTTGCGGGCCGAGAATGCCGCGCCGGGCGATGCGGCGACCACGCTGGCCGAGCTGAAGGCGATGCGCGTCTCGGCGCAAACGCCGGGCGCGCTGGTAATCGGCGCCGATCAGATCCTCGACTGCGCGGGCGAGTGGTTCAGCAAGCCGGCCGATCGTGCCGCGGCGGCGGCCTCGCTGCAGGCGCTTGCGGGCCGCGCGCATACACTGGTTTCGGCGGCCTGCGTGGTCCGCGACGGCGTGCGCCTGTGGCACGGCGTCGACCGGGCAACGCTCCATATGCGTGCCTTGGACGCCGATTTCATCGAGGCCTATCTGGAGGCGGCGGGCCCGGAGGTTCTGTCCTCGGTCGGCGTCTACCAGCTCGAAGCCCTGGGCGCGCATCTCTTCACGCGCATCGAGGGCGATTATTTCACCATCCTCGGCCTGCCGCTGTTGCCGCTTCTGGCTTTTCTGCGCGAGCACGGGGTCGTGCCATGAACGCGATTTCCGGTGCGGCGCGCCTTGCCGGCGTGATCGGCTGGCCAGTCGCCCACTCGCTGTCGCCGCGCCTGCACGGCTACTGGCTCGAGCATTACAAGATCGACGGCGCCTACATTCCGATGCCGGTGGCCCCCAAGGATTTCCAGGGCGCGCTCAAGGCACTGCCGAAACTGGGCTTTGCCGGGGTCAACCTCACCGTGCCGCACAAGGAAGCGGCGCTGGCGCTCGCCGACACCGCCGACGATCTGGCGCGGCGTCTGGGCGCGGCCAACACGCTCATAATCAGGGCCGATGGCCATATCGAGGCGCATAACACCGACGGCTACGGCTTCATCGAAAATCTGCGTGATCACGAGCCGGGCCTTAATGTCGATGCGGCGCCCGTTGTCGTGATCGGTGCCGGCGGCTCGGCCCGCGCGGTGGTGGCGGCGCTCGCCGATGCCGGCGCCCCGGAAATCCGCGTGGTCAACCGCACCAAGGAGCGCGCCGACGCGTTGAAGCGCGATCTCGGCGGGCCGGTCACGGTGATCGGCTGGGACGCCCGCACGGGTGCGTTGGAAGGCGCCGGCCTCCTCGTCAACACCACCACGCAAGGCATGCGCGGCCAGCCGGCGCTCGAGCTTTCGCTCGATGCCTTGCCCGAACATGCGCGCGTAACCGACCTCATCTACGCGCCCCTGGACACGCCGCTGCTGGTCGAGGCCAAGGCGCGCGGCTACCGTACGATCGACGGGCTCGGCATGCTGCTGCATCAGGCGCGGCCCGGTTTCACCGCCTGGTTCGGGGTCGAGCCGCGGATCGACGCCGCGCTGCGCCGTCACGTGCTCGCCGGGCTTACTAAATGACGGCCCCTGCGACATGAGAATCGCTGTGCAATGATCATTATCGGCCTCACCGGCTCGATCGGCATGGGCAAGACGACGGCGGGCACCATGCTGAAGCGCCTCGGCGTTCCGGTCTATGACGCCGACGCTGCGGTCCACCGCGTCTTCGCGCACGGCGGCGGGGCGGTCGAGCCTGTCGGGCGCGCCTTTCCGGGCACGGTGAAGGACGGCGCGGTTGACCGCGATGCGCTTGGCGCCGCGGTGCTCGGCGACCGGGAAAAGCTGGCGCGGCTCGAGGCGATCGTCCATCCGCAGGTGCGCGACGTGCAGCGGGCCTTCCTGCGCCGTGCCGCCCGCACCCGCCGCGGGATGGTGGTACTCGATGTTCCGCTGCTCTTTGAAACCGGCGGCGAGCGTCGCTGCGACTACACGGTCCTGGTCTCCGCCCCGCGCGATATCCAGGCGCGGCGGGTGCTGCGCCGGCCCGGCATGACGGCGGAGAAATTCGCTGCCATCCTCGCGCGCCAGATGTCGGATTACGAAAAAAGAAAACGCGCCGACTTCATCGTGCTGACAGCGCTGGACAAGGGACGTACCATGGCCCAGCTGGCTCGCATCGTCGCGACGTTGCGCGGCCGCGAGGGATACCACTGGCCGCCATTTCCGCAAGCCCGCCAACACAGATAACCCCGATAGAACAGCATCATATGGCCGCAAAACGCGAGATTGTCCTCGACACCGAGACCACCGGGCTCGATCCAAACTCGGGCCACCGGGTTGTCGAAATCGGCTGCGTGGAGCTGGTGAACCACTTGCCGACCGGCCAGACATTCCACCGCTATATCAACCCCGAGCGCGACATGCCCGAGCAGGCCTTCGCCGTCCACGGGCTTTCGATCTCATTCCTGGAAGAACATCCGGTTTTTGCCGCGCATGCGGACGAGCTGATCGAGTTCCTGGGCGACGCGCCGCTGGTAATCCACAACGCCGCCTTCGACATGGGGTTCCTGAACGCCGAGCTGAAGCGTCTCGACCAGCCGCCGCTGGAAACGACGCGCGCCATCGATACCATGCTGATCGCGCGCCAGAAATTTCCCGGCGCCCAGGCCAGCCTCGATGCGCTGTGCCGCCGTTTCGAGATCGACAACTCGGCGCGCACCAAGCACGGCGCGCTGCTCGACGCCGAACTTCTGGCCGAAGTTTATCTGGAGCTGATCGGCGCGCGCGAACCCAGCCTCGCGCTATCTGTGGAAGACGCCGCCCCGGCTTACGAGCGGCCGGCCTCGCGCACCGCCCGTCTGCCACGCCCGCATGCGCCCAGCGAGGACGAGAGCGCAGCACACGACGCGTTTCTGGAAAAAATCGCCGAGCCGATCTGGCGGCGTTGAGACGGCTCCGTCCTTCGGAAGGGCCGCGCCGGTAAGCGTCAGCCCTCCTCGAGCGGTGGGAAAGCTTCGCCGTCGCCGGCCTGCATCTGCTGTTCGTACAAGCTGACGAAGTCGATCGGCTGGATCAGCAGGGGCGGGAAGCCGCCTTCGCGAATCGCGTCGGCGATGATGTTGCGGGCGAACGGAAACAGCAGCCGCGGCGCCTCGATCGCGACGATCGGATCGATCGCCTCCTCGGGAACGCCCTGCAGTGTGAACAGCCCGGCATAGTCGCATTCGACGATGAAGATGCTCTTGCCGCCTTCTTCGGCGGCGACCTTCATATAGAGGGTCACTTCGTAGTCGTGTTCGCCAACCTTCTGTGGTTTGACATTGATCTCGACATTGATGTCGGGCTGGCCCGTCATCATCTGCAGCGACTCCGGCGCGTTCGGGCTTTCGAACGAAAGATCGCGCAGATACTGGCCCTGGACGATGACCGGCGCCTCGATCGCCTCGAGGAGCTGGGCGTCGTCGGGCAGGCCCTCGGTGCCGCGGGGGCCGCCATTGCCGTTTCCGCCGCCGGCCGCCTGGGGGGCGCCGCCATTGCCTGTTTTCTTGTCTGCCATCGTGGAGCTCTCCTGGTCTCGCCGGCCCACCCGTGAAGGCATCAAATTTCGGCCGGAGCGCGCCGCCCGCGCGGGGCCGTGGCTATCACGTCTGCGGGGCCGGAACAAGTTCGGCCGGGGGGCTCGATCCGGTCGGATCGAAGCGTACCATGACGCAATTGCCGACCGTGAGGCCGGTGAGCGCCTTGATGAACCCCCAATGGGTGACCACGGCGATGTCGTGCCAGCCGCCGTCGCGCGCGACCGTCCGGCGGAAGGAATGGCCACGCGCGCGCAGCGAGGCGTCGCTCTCCTCGTGCTCGCTCCACCAGATATCGTCGAGATGGTCGAAGATATGCTCCGGCCAGCGCGCCGCCAGTGCATCTCGCGGCGAGCCGACATCGCAGGAAAAGGCCGCGCGTTCGCGCACGATCGGCTCGATCGTCACCGGCACGTCATGGCTTTCGCGCAGCAATGCGGCGGTTTCCAGCGTCCGTGTATAGGGGCTCACCAAAAGCCGCGCGACGCCCAATGCCCTCAGCACCGGACCCAACGCGCGTGCCTGCGCGCGGCCGGTATCGGTCAGCTTGGGATCCTCGATGCCCGGGTCCTGCCGCGTTTCGCCATAGACGACGTTGAACTCCGATTGTCCGTGCCGGATCAGGATCATTCGGCGCGTCCCTTGGGCTTTTTGTCCTTTGTGCTCTTGCTGCTTTTGCCGGACGGTCGGCCGCGCGCGCTCGGTTTTGGTTTGGGCTCGGGTTTTTCCAGTCGGCCCTGCTTGTCGTTCGGACCTTTTGGCCGGCTGGTCAGATCCTCGAACTCGCCGTCGATCACACCCTCTTCGGGGCCGGCTTCCCGTCGCAGCACGCCGCGCGCGGCCAGCGCCCGCCAGATCGTCAAGCCCAGCCCGCGCCGCACCAAGGGGATCAGCAGCAGCAAGCCGATCGCATCGGTGATAAAGCCCGGAAACAGCAGCAAGCCGCCCGCCATCAGTAGGAACACGCCGTCAACGGCCTCGCCGACCGGCAGCCGGTTTTCGTCGAGGCTGGCCTGGGCGCGGGCCAAGGCGGAATAGCCCTGTAAACGCACCAAAGAAATGCCAATCGCCGCGGTGACGATCACCAGCCCGACCGTGTAAATCGCACCGATGTGCCTGCCGACCTCGATCAGCAGCATCAGCTCGATGATCGGTACACCGACAATAATGAGGAGCAGGATCAGCGGCACGCTTGCGATTCCATCACCGGAAACCTATCTAGCTGGTAGGCAGGTCCGATTCGGGCAAGTGTCAGATCACAGTGAGATCGGGCCGAGCTGACGCTTGCGCCCGGGACCGGCCAGCGAGTAACCTCGAATTTGCTCGTGTCTAGCCGAAGCCGGCGGCGGCGTCCAGCAGGACGGCCACCAAGCCAGGCCAGACACACAGCGCCGAATGGCGGTAAGGGCCTATATGGGCAACTACCTAGACATCTTGATCCTGGCCATGCTGGCCGCGTTCATAATTTTCCGGCTGCGCAGCGTGCTGGGCCGACGCACGGGCAATGAGCGGCCGCCCGGCGACGTCTTTTCGCGCAACCTGGAAAGCGACAAGTCCGGCGACAAAAAATCCAGAGACCGCGACAACGTGGTCGCGCTGCCCGAACGCGACGAAGCCGCGGCGGAAAAGCCCGCCGCCAAGAAGCCGAAGACGCCGCTGGAGAAAGGCATCGCCGCGATCCAGGCCGCGGACGCGTCTTTCGACGAGGCCGGTTTTGTCGACGGCGCCAAGGGTGCTTTCGAGATGATCGTCACCAGCTTCGCGATGGGCGATCTGGGCAAGGTCAAGGCTTTCCTTGCCAAGGAGGTCTACGAGAATTTCGCCGATGCCGTCGAGGAGCGTCTCAAGGCCAAGGAAACCCTGGAAACCACCGTTGTCGGTTTCAAGGACGCCTCGCTCATCGAGGCGCGCATGGCGGACCGCAACGCCCAGGTGACGGTGAAGTTTGTCAGCGAGCAGATCAACGCAACCCGCGACCGCGACGGCGCGGTGATCGACGGCGATCCCGAAAAGCCGGTCGACGTGACCGACATCTGGACCTTCGCGCGCGACACGAAGTCGCGTGATCCGAACTGGGCCCTCGTTGAGACCAGCAGCCCCAGCTGAGCCGACGCGCGGGCGCACAGGATGGCCGCTCGCCATGGCGGGCGGGGCGGCCGTGGCGCTGGCGCTGGCTGGCTGCGCGGAGACCTCGCAGCAGACGGGGCCGGGCGCCAATTCGGGCGCGTCGGGCAACCGGCCCAATCTCACCGTCCGGCAGGTGGACTACAAAGAGCTTCCCGGTTGGAACGCCGACCGGCACGAACGCGCGCTTGTCGCCTTTCGGCGCAGCTGCCCTAAGCTCGGTTTCGCCTGGGCCCGGCCGTGCCAGGCGTTGGCCGCGATGCCGCGCGGTGACCGCAACGAGGCGCGCCAGTTCTTCGAGCGCTATTTCGATCCCCATCTGATCACCAATTTCGGCGGCCAGGGCTTTCTCACCGGCTATTACGAGCCGATCCTTGACGGCGCGCGCCAGCGCGGCGGCAAATACCAGACGCCGCTGCACCTGCCGCCGCCCGATCTCGCCACGAAAAAACCTTATCCGACACGCGCACAACTCCTGGCGCCGCCGCTGCGCGGCTCGCTGCGCGCGCTTGTCTGGCTGGCCGATCCCGTCGATGCCTTCACCTTGCATATACAAGGCTCGGGACGCATCCGGCTTGCCAAAGGCGGCACGATGCGGGTCGGGGTCGGCGGGACCAACGGGCACACCTACGTTTCGATCGGCAGGATCATGCTGCGCGAAGGCACTCTGACGCGCGAGCAGGCGACGATGCAGGGCATAAGGGCCTGGCTGAGCGCCAATCCGCGGCGGGCGCAGGCGCTGATGAACCGCAATCCGCGCTACATATTCTTTCGCGAGGTCGCAGGCGACGGGCCGGTCGGCAGCCATGGCGCCGCGCTGACGTCGCGCCGCAGCCTGGCGATCGACAAACGCTACATTCCGCTTGGCTCGCCGGTCTGGTTGGACGGGCGCTGGCCCGACGGCGTGCGACCGTTGCGACGCCTGGTGATCGCCCAGGATACCGGCGCGGCCATCGTCGGCCCGGTGCGGGGCGACCTCTATATGGGCTCGGGGCCGCAGGCGCTCGCGGTCGCCGGGCGCATGCGCCAGCCGGTTCGCTTCTTCGTGCTGGTGCCCCGGGGCGGCACCATATCCGCCTATCCGGGTGCCCCCAGCGCTGCTGTCGCCGCGGCGCCGTCTGATCGGCGATCAGGCAAATAATCCGCCCTCCGATGGCCCGCTTGGTGCCCGCGCACCCTTGCTTTCCGTATCGATCGCGAGCATTCTGAAGCCAAGCCGGCACCCAAGTCGTTCCGTGCATTTTGCCCGATTCAAGGCCCCCAGGACTCAAAGTCAAAGAGACGCATGCCGAAGCAGGAGCAAACGGTCGGGCTGTTCGTGACCTGCCTCGTCGATCTGTTCCGGCCGAACATCGCCTTTTCTGTCGTCAAGCTGCTGGAAACCACCGGCTGGACCGCCGCGGTGCCGCGGGCGCAGACCTGTTGCGGACAGCCGGCCTATAACTCCGGCGACCGGCGCGATGCGCGCCGCATCGCCCGCCGGGTCATCCGGGCCTTCGAAGACTTCGACTACGTGGTGGTGCCGTCGGGCTCGTGCGCGGCGATGATCAAGCTGCACTATCCAGAGCTCTTCAAGGGCGACCGGCGCTGGGCCGAGCGCGCCGAGGACCTCGCCGCGCGGACACATGAATACGTCACCTTCCTCGACGAGGTGGTCGGCGTGCGCCAGCTCGCGACGCGCTATGACGGCACCTGCGCCTACCACGACAGCTGCTCCAGCCTGCGCGAGCTGCGCATCAAGGAAACGCCGCGCTCGTTGCTCGGCCGCATGGGCGGGGTCAAGCTGAAGGAGCTTGATCAGGCCGAGGTCTGCTGCGGTTTCGGCGGCACATTTTGCGTCAAGTATCCCGAGATCTCCAATCATATGGTCGCCGACAAGGTCGCCGACATTACCGCCAGCGGCGCCGACACGCTGATTGCCGCCGATCTCGGCTGCCTGCTCAACATCGCCGGCAAGCTGCGGCGCGACGGCAAGGAAGTCAGGGTCTTCCATATCGCCGAGGTGCTCGCTGGCATGGCGCAGGGCCACGGCATCGGCGGCGAACCCGCAGCGAAGGGCGCGCCCAAGGAGCTGCCCAAGCTCGCCCCGATCGGCAACGTCAAGCGCTGACATGCAGTCCACCACCGACCGCTTCAAGGAGAATGCCCGCGACGCGCTCGCCGACGCCGCGCTGCAGAAAACGTTGGCGCGGGCGGGCGCGGGGTTCGTCGATCGCCGTGCGGCGGCGGTCGCGCGTCTACCCGAATTCGATACGCTGCGCGACGAGGCGCGCGCGATCAAGGACCACACGATTGCGAACCTCGATTTCTATCTCGAGCGGTTCGAGACCAAGGTCGCGGAAAATGGCGGCGCCGTTCATTGGTGCCGCACGGCCGACGATGCCCGCGAGGCGGTGCTCAACATCTGCCGCCTGGTTGGCGCGAAAACCGTCACCAAGGGCAAGACGATGATCGGCGAGGAAATCGCCATCAACGAGTACCTTGAAGAAAATGGCATGACGCCGATCGAAACCGATCTCGGCGAATACATCATCCAGCTGCGGGGCGAGCCGCCCAGCCACATCATCGCGCCGGCGATCCACGTCTCCCGTGACCAGGTCGAGGCAGCCTTCCGCCAGCACCACAACAACCTCGACGACAAGCGCGATCTCACCGAACCCGCCGCGCTTCTGGCTGAGGCGCGCGCGATGCTGCGCGAAAGTTTTCTCTCCGCCGATGTCGGCATTACCGGCGCCAATTTCCTGGTCGCCGAGACCGGCTCGGTCGTCATCGTCACCAATGAGGGCAATGGCGATCTAACCCAGACGCTGCCGCGCGTCCATATCGTGCTGGCAAGCCTGGAGAAGGTCGTGCCGACGCTGGAGGATGCCAGCACGATCCTGCGCGTACTGGCGCGCTCGGCGACCGGCCAGGAGATGTCGGTCTACACGACCTTCGCCACCGGGGCGCGGCGGACGGGTGATCTCGACGGGCCGGAGCAGACCCATATCGTCCTCATCGATAACGGCCGCACGAAGCTGCTCGGCACCGAATTCGAAGAAGTGCTACGCTGCATCCGCTGCGGAGCCTGCCAGAACCATTGCCCGGTCTACAGCGCGATCGGCGGCCATGCTTACGGCTGGGTCTATGCGGGGCCGATCGGCAAGGTGCTGACGCCGGGCCTGATCGGCCACCGCGCCGCGCGCGACCTGCCCAATGCGTCCTCATTCTGTGGGCGCTGCGAGGAAGTTTGCCCGATGGGCATCCCGCTGCCCAAGCTGATGCGGGCCTGGCGCGAGCGCGAGTTCCGCCAGCCGATGGGCCCGTCATTGCCGAAATGGGCGATCCGGGCCTGGGCGCTGGCGGCGCGCAACCCGCTCCTCTATCACCTGGGCGCCCGTTTGGCCTCTCGCATGCTGCGCCGGCGCGGCGGGGCGTTGCGCCGCACCGCGCGCTTTCCCTTCGCCGATGCCTGGACGGCGCATCGCGACCTGCCGACGCCCGAGCAGGCGACCTTCCAGAGCCAGTGGTCCGGCCCGCGCCGCGCGCCCGGTCGCCGCCGGAAGAAAATCCAGAAGCCGGACGCACCGTCGTGACGGGTTCGCCATGAGCGCTTCATCATGACCACCTCGCGCGAAAAGGTTTTGGGCGATATCCGCAAGGCGCTCGGCAAGCGGGCCCAGCGCGACGAAGCTGCGGAGGCTGCGCTTGTCGCCCGCCTGGAGGCGCACACACCGGGGACCATCCCGGACCGCGCCAGGAAATCGGAACGCGAGCAGATCCGCCTCTTCATCCAAATGGCCCGTGAGGCCGCCGCCACGGTCGAAGAGATCAAGACCCTGCGCGCCGTGCCGGGCGCGGTCGCCGAATTTCTGGCGGCGCACAATCTTCCCTCCGCGATCGTCGCGGCCCCCGATCCGGCGCTTCGGGATGTCGCCTGGGAGAGCCGCGAGACGCTAGAGGTCCGCGCCGGCGCGGCCGAGCCGAGCGACCTCACCAGCGTCACCACCGCCTTCGCCGGGGTCGCGGAGACCGGCACCCTGGTGCTCGCCTCGGGCCCCGGCACCCCGACGACGCTCAACTTCATGCCCGACAACCACATCGTCGTGCTGCACGCGAGCCAGATCGTCGGCGATTACGAGACGGTTTGGGCGAAGCTGCGCGAGCGGGCGGCGGGCAATAAACCCGCCGGGGAAAACTTGGGCAAAGCCGCCAAGAAGACGATGCCGCGGGCGGTCAACTGGATCACCGGGCCCTCGCGCAGCGCGGATATCGAGCAGATGTTGCTGATGGGCGCGCACGGGCCGCGCCGGCTCCACATCCTGGTGGTGCGCGGGTGAGCCCCCGAAAGTCGAGCAAGTCGAGAAAACCCGACAAGTCCGCTAAGCCCGGCAAGCCCGATCATCCCGGCGACCCGGCGCATGAGGATGCGCTGTTGTGGAAACGCATCGCCGAAACGACAAAACCTTTGCCAGGCCGCAAGGTCGAGCTGCCGGCGGCCAAGGTTCCGCCGCGCCAGCCGGCGCCGAAGAAAGCTCCCGCCGCGCCGGCCGCGCGCCCGGCCAGGCCGGCGCCGCCTGCGCCGCCCAAAACGCCGGAGCTGCGCGCGGGCGAGGCGCGTGGGCTCGACAAGCGCACGGCCGAACGCCTACGCCGCGGCCAGGTCCCAATCGAGGCGCGCATCGATCTGCACGGCCAGACCCAGGGCGAGGCGCACCGCGCTTTGAACGCCTTCATTGCCGGCGCGCATAAGTCCGGCCGGCGCTGCGTCCTGGTCATCACCGGCAAAGGCGGGCCGCCGGGCGCGCGCCTGGACGCACGCAATGACATCGAAGGCAGCGTCATGCCCGAGCGCGAGCGCGGCGTGCTGCGCCGGGCGGTGCCGCGCTGGTTCAACGAGCCCGACCTGCGCCCGCTTATTTTGGGTTTTGCCCAAGCCCAGCCCGCCCATGGCGGCGCCGGCGCTCTCTATGTGCTGTTGCGGCGGCAGCGTTAGAGGTTGTCAAACTCAAGCTGTAGCTACCCCCTCACCCTCCCACGGCCTGACAGCCGAGGGGCCCTCCCTCTCCCTCAAGGGGAGAGGGCAAAAACCGGCGTTCTCTGATTCCCTCTCCCCTTGAGGGAGAGGGTTAGGGTTAGGGTGAGGGGCTGAAACGCAGAAGGCGTTTCGGCGACTCAATCGGTCCGCACGTCGAAGCGCCAGACCTTGTCGGGCTTGAAGGTCTTGCGGTCGATGGTGACCGTGTAGCGCGGCGCGGCCTCGGCGTTGTTGCTCTTGATCAGCACCGAGATCGTCCGGTCCTTGGTGAACACGACCTCGCTCGGCGCCGGCCGGCCGAAGCTCTGGAAGATCATGGTCTGGCGCGGCACCGAGGGTCCGAGCTCGCGCACCGAGACCCGGTAGGTGAATTCGCGCGTCACCCCGCAGCGGCCGCGCACCGCGATCACCACGAGACGCCGGTCCGGCGCGCCCTGGGTGAAGACGGGCTCGCGCCCGCACATGATCGCGGCCCCGACGCCCAGCAGCACGGTGGTGAACGCAACGACCACCGCCGCAAGGATAAGCATGAACGCAGTCGTGACGAAGGCGGCGCGTCCACGCAGCAACGCCGCCGCGATGAGCGCCAGGCCGAGCAACGTCGCGGCGGCCACGTAGCCGCCGAAATCCTGCATCACCGCATCGAGGCGCGGGCTTATCACGTAATGCGGGTCGGACCAGACGTTCCGGCTCGCCAGGCCGGCCAGCGCCGCGATCGCAAGACCGAGGCCCGCCAAGAACCAGGCGATGACGCCGCGGCGCCGAGGTGGAGATTTCGGTGACTTGTCCCGGGGCGCCTCGGGTGCCTTCGGCGCCGTTTCCGCGTCGGCTTTCACGGCATGCGATGCCTCGACTTTCGTCGCGGCTCCCGCCGGTTTGGCGGGCACCTCGGCGCCCTTGAGGTCCATCGGCTCGCCCGTATCGCCGGGGGTCGCCGGGATCGCCGCGCGGTCGGAGCGTGTCGATGCATGCGCGACCTTGGCGGGGGTCACGGTCAGGTTCTTTTCCGCTGCGTCATTGGCCCTGTCGCGCGCCGGGCCCGGCGCTGGGTCGGACGCCGGGTCGGGCTTTTCGGGTGTGTCGCCTGGGCCGCTCATTCTGCCAGCACGTCTCGCGCATATCGCGCGCGATTGCAAGCGCTACGGGGAGGCCAGACCCAACTCGTCACCCCGGACTTGATCCGGGGTGCAGAGCAACCGCAGGGAACGACGATCCCGGGATTCCCGCTTGCGTGGGAACGACGACGTCGGGCGGCGCGAAGCGTCCTACAAAATAAACTTGGAGAGATCGCTGTCCTTGGCCAGCGCGCCGACCCGATCGCGGACGTAGGCCTCGTCGATGACGACGGTCTCGCCGCCGCGGTCGGTGGCGGTGAAGCTGATCTCGTCGAGCATGCGCTCCATCACCGTGTGCAGCCGCCGGGCGCCGATGTTCTCGATGTTCCGGTTGATCTCCGCGGCCAGCGTGGCGATCTCCTCGATGCCGTCATCGGTGAAATCCAGCGTCACGTCCTCGGTGCCCATCAGCGCTTTGTACTGGATCGGCAGCGAGTTCTCCGGCTCGCGCAGGATGCGCGCGAAGTCGTCGCGGGTCAGCGCCTTGAGCTCGACCCGGATCGGCAGCCGCCCCTGCAGCTCGGGCAGCAGGTCCGAGGGCTTTGCCATATGGAAGGCGCCCGAGGCGATGAAAAGGATGTGATCGGATTTGACCGGCCCATGCTTGGTGGCCACCGTGGTGCCCTCGATCAGCGGCAACAGGTCGCGCTGCACGCCCTCGCGCGAGACGTCGGCGCCGGCGCGGTCCGAACGCGCGGTGATCTTGTCGATTTCGTCGAGGAAGACGATGCCGTTCTGCTCCACCGTCTCGATCGCCTCGGCGACGACCTTTTCCTCGTCGAGCAGTTTGTCGCTTTCCTCGGCCATCAGCACCGTGTGCGACTCCTCGACGGAAAGCTTGCGCGGCTTGGTGCGCCCGCCGAAGGCCTTGCCCATGATGTCGTTCAGATTGAGCATGCCCATCTGCGCGCCGGGCATGCCGGGGATCTCGAAGGTCGGCAGCCCGCCGCCGGTCTCGGCGACCTCGACCTCGATCTCCTTGTCGTCGAGCTCGCCGGTGCGCAGCATGCGGCGGAACTTCTCGCGCGTCTCGCGGCCGGCGCTTTCGCCGACCAGCGCGTCGAGCACGCGCTCCTCTGCCGCCAGCTCGGCCTCGGCCTTGACGTCTTTTCGCATGCGCTCGCGCACCATGCCGATGGCGATCTCGACCAGGTCGCGCACGATCTGCTCGACATCGCGGCCGACATAGCCGACCTCGGTGAACTTGGTCGCCTCGATTTTCAGGAACGGCGCTTGCGCGAGGCGGGCCAGCCGGCGCGCGATCTCGGTCTTGCCGCAACCCGTCGGCCCGATCATCAGGATGTTCTTGGGCAGCACTTCTTCCTTCAGCGCGTCGTCGAGCTGCTGGCGCCGCCAGCGGTTGCGCAAGGCAATCGCCACGGCGCGCTTGGCGTCGTCCTGGCCGACGATGAAGCGCTCGAGCTCGGAGACGATCTCGCGCGGGGTAAAGGCGGCGGCGGTGTGGGGGCTCATGCCGTGAACGCGCTCATATTGTTTCGATGGTGACGGTTTCATTGGTGTAGATGCAGATCTCGGCGGCGATCGCCATGGCCTGCGCGGCGATCTTGCCAGCGTCCTGCTTGGTGGCGCGCATCAGCGCGCGGGCGGCGGCGAGCGCGTAGGGTCCGCCCGAGCCGATGCCGATCAGCCCGTCCTCGGGCTCCAGCACGTCGCCGGTGCCCGAAAGAATGAGCGAGGTGCCTGCGTCGGCCACCGCCATCATGGCTTCCAGGCGCCGCAGATAGCGGTCGGTGCGCCAGTCCTTGGCGAGCTCCACGCAGGCGCGGGTGAGCTGGCCCGGATGGCTGTCGAGCTTGGCTTCCAGGCGTTCGAAGAGGGTGAAGGCATCGGCGGTGGCGCCGGCAAAGCCTGCGATCACCTTGCCGTCGCCCAGGCGGCGCACCTTGCGGGCGTTCGATTTCATCACCGTATTGCCGAAGGTGACCTGGCCGTCGCCCGCGATCACCACCTTGCCGTCGCGGCGGACGGAGAGGATGGTGGTGCCGTGCATCGTGGTGGGTTCGGTTGCGCTCATAGCCACAGGCATATGGCGGCTTTGACCTCGGGAATCAACGCCTTGAACTGACGCTAGGCTGTCCCAACCTTGGGGTGAAGCGGCCGGCCGTTTGGAATGGGTTTCTTTAAGGGTTCCTGCCATGGTGCCGTGCAGTGAGTGCCGTGTATAGAGTATTGCCCATTAAGCGCCGCCGAGTGGAAAGCGTGCCCCCCCGATGAACAAGCCGATCCCTCCGAAACGCCCGAGAGCCAAGGCCAAGACGGCTCGTGCAAAAACGGCGTCGGGCCCTATGTCCGCGTCGCGTCGCGCCAAGCCGGCGGCCCGCACCGCCACGGTCGGGCGCAAGACCAAGGAAACCGAGATCACCGCCACGGTGAACCTCGACGGCACGGGCCTCTCCAAGATCGGCACCGGGCTCGGCTTCCTCGACCACATGCTGGACCAGCTCGCCCGGCACAGCCTCATCGACATCACGCTCACGGCTAAAGGCGATCTGCACATCGATGGGCACCACACCACCGAGGACAGCGCCATCGTGCTCGGCGAGGCGGTCTCCAAGGCGCTCGGCGACCGGGCCGGCATCAAGCGCTACGGCTCGGCGCTGATCCCGATGGACGAGACGCTGTCGCGCGTTGCGCTCGATGCGTCGAACCGGCCTTACTTGATCTGGAAGGTCGCCTTCACCCGCGCCAAGCTTGGCGAGATGGATACCGAGCTGTTCCGCGAGTGGTACCAGGCCTTCGCCCAGGCGGCGGGGCTGACGCTGCATGTCGAGAACCTTTACGGCGAGAACAACCACCACATCATCGAGTCCTGCTACAAGGCGCTCGCCCGTTCGCTCCGCCAGGCGGTCGAGATCGACCCGCGCAAGGCCGACGCCATCCCCTCCACCAAGGGCGTGCTCGGCGGCTCGCTCTAACGCCGCGCCTCCGACGCACTATTTGTAGGGACGGGTTTCAAACCCGCCCACTGTCTCACCCCCAGACACACCGAGACTCGAGAACCAACTCCGTGCACCCGTGCACCCTGCCTCTGTGCCTCTGTGCCTCTGTGCCTCGGTGTCTACGTGTCTCTGTGGCCATTCTTCTCTTGTCTCGGGACAGCGCGGTGCGTCCTTCGAGATGCTCGCTGGCACGGGCTCCTCAGAATGAAGTTTTTTCATACTGCCACCAGCGATTTCCTCCATCCTGAGGAGCGAGCAACGCGGGCGTCTCGAAGGACGCACGGCCTCACTCCACTCACCTCATTTTTCCACCATGAGGCGCGCATTCCGGCGGCCCGTCTGCTAGAACAATCGCTCCGACGCTCCAGAGCGATCTTAAAACGTTTTCCCCCACCGGCCGGTGATTTCCACTGGACGGACCGGGCCTGGAGGCGCCCGCATTCATGACTGTTGCGATCATCGACTACGGCTCCGGCAACCTGCGCTCCGCGGCGAAAGCATTCGAGCATGCCGCGAACGAGGTTGGCTTCACCGGCGGGGTTTCGGTGACGGCCGACGCCTCGGTCCTCGACCGCGCCAGCCATATCGTGCTGCCGGGCGTCGGGGCTTTCGCCGATTGCAAGCGCGGGCTCGAAGCGGTGCCGGGGATCATCGAGGCGCTGGAGCGGAACGTCCGGAGGCAGGCCAAGCCCTTCCTTGGCATCTGCGTCGGCATGCAGCTCATGGCCACCCGCGGCCTCGAGCATGGGCGCCATGACGGCTTCGGCTGGATCGCCGGCGAAGTCCGCCGCCTGCAGCCGTCGGATGCCGCGCTCAAGATCCCGCATATGGGCTGGAACGATCTGCTGATCGAGCCCGGCGGCGCGGCCCGGGATTCTGGCCGGAACGGCGGCTTTGCGGCCGGCGGGCTGGAAACCGGCGCGGAGGTTTATTTCGTGCACAGCTACCATCTGGTATGCGAAAACCCCGACGAGCTGATCGCGACCGCCGATTACGGCGGCCCGGTGACGGCCTTCGTCGGGCGCGACAATCTGCTCGGCACCCAGTTCCATCCGGAGAAAAGCCAGGCGGCGGGGCTGACCTTGATCGCGAACTTCCTGAAATGGCGGCCTTAGCCCCTTAAAGGACAACCCCAAGGGACTCTTATGCTCGACGGCATCGAAATCCTGACCGAATTCAAGGGCAACGATCTCACCGATCTTTGCGAGGCGACCGAGGCTGCGATCGAGGCGGGCGGCGGCTTCGGCTGGCTCCACCCGCCCCAGCGCACGGTGCTCGAAAGCTACTGGACCGGCATGCTGCTGGTGCCCCAGCGCGAGCTCTTCGCGGCCCGGCTGGAGGGCGTCATCTGCGGTTCCGCGCAGCTCGTGAAGCCCGGCGGCAACAACGAGGCGCAGGCCTTCCAGGCCCAGCTCCAGCACGCCTTCATCGCGCCCTGGGCGCGCGGCCATGGGCTTGCCCGCTCGCTCACCCTCTCGGTCGAGGAAGAAGCACGCCGCGAGGGCTTCACCGTTCTCACCCTCGATGTGCGCGAGACCCAGGAGGCCGCGATCAAGCTCTACGAATCGCTGGGCTACGAGCGCTGGGGCATCAACCCGTTTTACGCCCGGGTGCACGGCGCCTATGTGCGCGGCTTTCATTATCTGAAGCCGCTCGACGCCGGCGTGACCACGGGCGCGGGTCACGTGACCGCCGCGGACAGGATCCCTTGATCCTCTTCCCCGCCATCGATCTGAAGGACGGCCAGTGCGTGCGCCTGCAGAAGGGCGTTATGGACGCGGCGACGGTGTTCAACGACGACCCGGCCGCCCAGGCGCGCGACTTCGCCGCCCAAGGTTTCAAATGGCTGCACCTGGTGGACCTCAACGGCGCTATTGAGGGCCGGCCGGTCAACGCTGGCGCGGTCGAGGCGATTGTCGCCGCCACCGATCTGCCGGCCCAGCTGGGCGGCGGCATTCGCGACATGGCCACCATCGAGGGCTGGCTCGCGCGCGGGCTCGCCCGCGTCATCCTCGGCACCGCGGCGCTCACCGATCCGGCCTTGGTACGCGAGGCTTGCCGGCGTTTTCCCGAACGCATCGTCGTCGGTATCGATGCGCGCGGCGGCATGGTCGCGACCGATGGCTGGGTAAAGACCTCGAAGACAACGGCAAGCGAGCTCGCACGCGCCTTCGCCGATGCCGGCGTTGCCGCCATCGTCTACACCGATATCGACCGCGACGGCGTGCTCTCCGGCGTCAATGTCGAGGCGACGGCGGCGCTGGCTGCGGCGACCGATATCCCGGTGATCGCCAGCGGCGGGGTCGCCTCGCTCGACGATCTGCGCGCGCTCAAACGGGCTCCGGTGCCGCTGGCGGGCGTGATCTGCGGCCGCGCGCTCTATGACGGCCGCATCGAGCCGGGCGCCGCGCTCGCGCTTTTGGCCGAGGCGGCGTGATGGTCTCGCCTAGCCTCCGCAACCCGTCATTCCCGCGGAAGCGGGAATCCAGTGATCCCAGGGCGCGGGTCTTTCCGGCCTCCCTGGACCCCCGCTTTCGCGGGGGTGACGATCATGGGGTGGCGACGACCGCTACACGGCTTGCCTTGTCATGCTGAAAGTCCGCGTCATCCCCTGCCTCGACGTGAAGGACGGCCGCGTCGTCAAGGGCGTCAACTTTGTCGATCTGGTCGATGCCGGCGATCCCGTCGAGCAGGCGCGCCTCTACGATCACGAGGGCGCCGACGAGCTTTGCTTCCTCGACATCACCGCCAGCCACGAGGACCGCGACACCATCTTCGATGTCGTGCGCAAGACCGCCGAGCAATGCTTCATGCCGCTCACCGTCGGCGGCGGCGTGCGGACCACGGGCGACATCCGCAAGCTGTTGCTGGCGGGCGCCGACAAGGTCTCGATCAACACCGCCGCGATCAAGAACCCCGATTTCGTGCGCGAGGCCGCCGAGAAGTTCGGCAGCCAGTGCATCGTCGTCGCCATCGACGCCAAGCGCGCGCAGAGCGGCCGCTTTGAGATCTTCACCCATGGCGGCCGCGAGGCGACGGGGATCGAGGCGGTCGGCTGGGCCCGGCGCATGACCGATTACGGCGCCGGCGAGATCCTGCTGACCTCGATGGACCGCGACGGAACCAAGAAGGGCTTCGATCTGCCGCTGACCTCGGCGATCGCCGATGCGATCCCGGTCCCGGTCGTTGCCTCCGGCGGCGTCGGCACCCTCGACCATCTTGTCGAAGGCGTGCGCGAGGGCCACGCCTCGGCAGTGCTCGCCGCCTCGATCTTCCACTTCGGCACTTATTCGATCGGGGCGGCCAAGGCTCATATGAAGGCCGCGGGCCTGCCCGTGCGGATGCACGGTTGGCGCAAGACCTAAATCCGCTTCACGCAGTCACACCGTCTCGACCGCCTGTGCCGGCGCCGGTCCTTCGGGCGCTCTCACGAACGGCGAGATCAGCAGCCAGCCAAAGCCCTGTGCCCGGCGGTCCTCGCGCCAGTGTTCCAGGCCGAGGGTCATCCCGGCATGGCCGCCGCGTGGCTGGCCGACGAAGGTTCGAAACAACCGGTCCCACACCGTGAACAGCGCGCCGTAATTGCTGTCGGTCTCGGCCTGGCGCGCCGAATGGTGGATCCGGTGGATGTCGGGCGTCACCAGCACCCAGCGGATCGCGCGTTCCAGCCGCGCCGGCAGACGCAGGTTCGAATGGGTCGCCACGGCGGTGAAGGCATCGACGATTTCATACGCCATGATCACCCAGGCCGGGATGCCGAGCAGCACGATGGCCGCCACCGCCGGCACGACCTGGATGACGAATTCCAGCGGGTGGACGCGAACCGTGGTGGTGATGTCCATCGCCGTGTCGAGATGGTGCACCCGGTGGACCCGCCACAGCATCGGAACCTTGTGCATGGCCGCATGCACGCCGTAGCTGACCAGCGAGCGGCCGGCAAAGCCGAGCGCCAGGACCACCCACCATGGCCAATCTCCCTGGGGCCAGTCCAACTGGTTCATGAGCCCGACGCCTTGGCTCGTTGCCCAGGTGGCGGCGCCGAGCGCGGTCACCGGCAGCGCACTCAAGGCCACGATGCTGAGCACGGTAAGGCCGGCATTCACCGGCCAGCGGCGCTTGCGCGCGGGCTGGCCGCGTGCCGGCGCATGCCCCGCAAGGCCGCCGAACGCGACCAGCGCGCCGAAGAAGGCGATATACTGCAACAGCTCGCCATTCGCGACGATGGTGGTTTGGAACGACATGGCACACCTCATTTGACAATTAGAATGTCATATTGACAATTTTATTGTCATAAAGATCAGGTGTCAACCACCGTTCACGGGTGTATTGCTGCGCCCGTGCCATGACAGCGGCAGCCAAATCTGATACCGAAACGTGACGCCAGGAACGGACTTAGCGAATGCCCAAGGCCCTGCCCACCCATATCGTCGACCGTCTCTACACGGTCATCCAAAGCCGCCGCGATGCCGATCCGGAGGAGTCCAACACGGCGCGTCTCTTCGCGCGCGGCGTTGAGAAGATCGCGCAGAAGCTGGGCGAAGAGGCGGTGGAGACGGTGATCGAGGCGATCAACGGCAAGCGCAAGGCGGTGGTCGCCGAGAGCGCGGATCTGCTCTATCACCTGTTGGTGCTGTGGGCGGCGCGGGACATCGACATCGAGGATGTCTGGGCCGAGCTCGGACGCCGCGAGGGCGTTTCGGGTATCGCGGAAAAAGAGGCGCGCAAGAAGGAAACGCCCGAGGAAGACTAGATATGGCTTACGACAAGGACAACATCTTCGCCCGCATCCTGCGCGGCGAGATCCCGTGTGACAAAGTCCACGAGGATGACCACACGCTCGCCTTCCGCGACATCAACCCGCAGACCCCGGTCCATGTGTTGGTGATCCCGAAGGGCGCGTATACCGGCATGGACGACTTCGCCGCCAATGCCTCTGAAGCTGAGATCGTCGCCTTCGTGCGCGCCATCGGCCTCGTCGCGGGCCAGATGGGCTTGGTCGAGGACGGCTACCGCTTCCTTGCCAACAATGGCGCCGACGCGAATCAGGAGGTGCCCCACCTCCATGTCCATATTTTTGGCGGCAAGCCCCTCGGCCGCATGATCAAGCCGGCGGATAAATAGGGCCGACGATCGCAGAGGGCGCGCTTTAGGCGCGCTTATGCCCCCGCCCGCATGCGCCGAAAGGGCCGGTCGTTTATCGCCTTTGAAGTAGTCTTAGCGCGAGCGCAGCAGGACGGTGGTCTGCCGGGGCGGCGAGCTGTAGAAATATCGGCCGGCGCCCATCACATCGGCGTGGCGGAAATCGAAACGATGATAGGTGATCCGCGCGGCCTTGATGCCGGTGCGGGCCAGCACGCTGGTAATCTCGCCCAGTGAGCCGCGGCGGACCAGGCCGCGGATGCGGTTGCCGACCACGGCGAGCACAAGCTCGGCATCGGTCGGCCGGTATTCGCGCGTATTGGCCCCAAGATTGGTCATGCCGGCGATCCAGCGCCCGCGTTGCTTCGCCGTAGCCGCCTTGATCTGCTGGAAGGCCCGCAGAAGCTCGGGCAGGGCGCTGATCGACCGGGGCGGCAGGCGCTTGAGCTGTCGCGCGATCCGCGGCCGGTAGTCGAGCACCGTATCCGGTGTCATTTTCGGTGTATAGCGGAGCGACTGAAATTCCACGAGCGGCTTGAACTCGACCGCTTCGGCGGTGCCGCTTTTTCCCGTCCAGGCCGGCGAAATCGCAAGGATTACGGCCACTCCAATACCCAGTGTCGCTGTTGCCAGCGTCCCTCTCCACGCCATTCCGTCGCCCTGTTCGTTTGGTTTTTTTCGTCTCGGGACTTTTGTTGGCTGCGATAATCGCTCGCCAATTGGGCCAGATCGTGGCGCCTAGCCCCCCGGTGCGTCAAGCAAAGGCGATCCTTCCGGCGCAAGAAAGATCGGGAGTGTTACGTTAGTGCATCAACTTCCTCGTCCGACAGGTTGCCGGGCACGATCGTCATGGGCACGCGCAGGCGCTTGTAGAATTTTCCGGTCAGGGCCTGGATCAGCGGACCGGGGCCCCCCTTGCCGACGCCCGAGGCCAGAACCAGGATCGAGATCCCCGGCTCGTCCTCCAACAGCTGGAGCAGCGCATCGCGGCGGTTGCCCTCGCGGATCAGCAGCACGGGAAGCTCGCCTGTGAACGCGGTCACGATATCGGAGTATTTGGTGAGCGTTTCCTCCGCGACCATGCGGCGTTCCTTCTCCATCAAATCCTCGACCGCCATCCAGTGGCCGAAATCGGCCGGCTCCACGACATAGAACAACGCCACCCGCCCGCCGGTCGCCACCGCGCGCTGACAGGCAAAACGCAGCGCAACCCCCATCTCCTCGGACTCGTCGACAACTACCAGGAAGATGCGGTCCGCGGCTGGTTTGCCGTCGTCCGGCTTGGCGTTGTCCGCACCGCTGTCGTCCTTCGATTTTGCGCGCGCCATGATGTCCTCAATACTTGCGGAAGATCACACCGGCTCCCCATCCCGCCAGCGCCGCCAGCGCCACCGCGATGAGCCCGTAAAACGCCGACTGTCGATGTGCGAAGTCGAATACCTCGGCCTCCACGCCGGTCTTGTTGATGACCAGGGGATGGGTTTGCGAGCCAACGATCTGCCCGTCGCGCACGACGTAGACCAGGACCGAATAGGTGCCCACCCGCACGTTGGCCGGAAAACGAATCGTCGTGCGGAAGAGCTTGCGGCCGGGCAGGAACGTCACCCGGCCCTCGGGCTGGAACAGCCCCTCGCGAGCCTTGTTGCGGATCAGCGCCTCGCAGAACGGGACGATGCGGCGAAGGTCGGCGCTGTCGGCACCTTCACGGGTCGGGTCGAGCGCGCGGCTGCAGCGCTCGCCCCGGCCGGCGCTGCCTCGCGCCGCGGCGATGTCGAGATAGCGTGCGCCGATGCCCGAGCGCAGCGCCAGCGCCGTCGGCACCAGCTGGGCCAGGGGTGCGCTGGCGCTCACCGAGTAGAAGGACGGCACGTTGGCGAAGGTGATCGTGTCGCGGTTGATCCAGATGCCCGCGACCCGCGCCTTGCGGCGCACGTCCAGCTGGCCGATCGGCCCCTTGACCACGACCACCACCTCGCCCTTTCCTTCCAGCGCGCCGAACAGCAGCACGTCGGTCCCGGCAAAGCCCGTGGTGATGGCAACCAGGCGCTTGGAGAGATCGGCGATCACGGCTTCGGCGCGCGCCGGTGCCGCCCCAGCCCAGGTGAAGCCAAGGACGAGCAGCGCAAGAATTGCAATGCGCCGGCTCATCGGTGGCCTCCGAGGCGCCCGATGGCCAGCGAGAAGAGATCGTCCGGTGTGGCGATCAGGTCGAACAGCAGCTTGCCGCAGACCAGCAGGACCATGATCGCCAGCAAGCCGCGCAGCTCCTCGCCGCGCAGACGCGCGCCCGCCCGGCTGCCGAGCTGGGCGCCGATCACGCCGCCCAAAAGCAACAGCAGCGCCAGGAAGATATCGACGGTCTGGTTGTTGGTCGCCTGCAGGAAGGTTGTGTAGGCGGTGACGAAGGTGATCTGGAAAAGCGAGGTTCCGATCACCACCGCGGTCGGCATGCCGATCAGATAGATCATCGCCGGCACCATCAGGAAGCCGCCGCCGACGCCCATGATCGCCGCCAGTACGCCGACCGCCGCGCCGACACAGATAGGCAGGAATGCACTGATATAGAGCTTGGAGCGCCGGAAACGCATCTTGAATGGCAGGCCGTGCACCCAGGTGTGGTGGTGCAGCTTGCGCCGCTTGCCGCCGCGCCGCCGGACCGCCGAGCGCACGCTTTCCAGCAGCATCAGCAAGCCGACAGTACCCAGGAAGAAGACGTAAGCCAGCGAGATCACCAGATCGATCTGGCCGATATCGCGCAGATACTCGAAAAGGAAGACGCCGCCGGTCGAGCCGACGAGGCCGCCGCTCAGCAGCACCGCACCCATCTTGAAATCGACGCCCTGGCGGCGCCAATGCGCGAGCATGCCCGAGATCGAGGAGGCGACGATCTGGTTGGCCTCGGTACCAACCGCGACGGGCGGCGGCACGCCGATGAAGATCAGCAGCGGCGTCATCAGAAATCCGCCGCCGACCCCGAAGAGGCCGGAGAGAAAACCCACAAGCCCGCCCAGCCCGAGCAACAGGAACACGTCGACGGACATCTCGGCGATGGGCAGATATATCTGCATGAAAGAGCGTGAGCGCGGGTTCGGCCGTGGTCGTCAAAGACGCGGAACCGCGTCTCCCGCGCCGGCTTGCGCGAAGCGCGACCGCCAGACTACGCCCGGCGAATCGCCGACGCAAAGCTATTTCAAGAGGATACCTATTTCAGAAGGATGCCGGCGATCTCCCGCAACTGGCTGCGGGCGCGCAACAGGTAGAGGCCCTGGGCAGCCAGATGGTTCGGCTGCAGGAAGCTGTCCGGCGCGCCGTTGCGCACGATAAAGGGCTTGATCTCGGCCGCCCGCTTGAGGCTCGCCAGCATCTGCGGCCAGGCCTTCTCAAGCTGCTTTTCCCGGAGCACTTTGGCGTAGTCCAGGCCGAGCGCGCGCAGGATCAAATAGTACGCGTAGATCCGTCCCTTGGCGGAATAGAAGACATCGTCGGAGCGCGTGTCGATGATTGCTCCGCTTGCCGTTGTGACGCGCGCCTCGAGTTGGCCGGCGACGGTGCCGAGGTCGGTGGCGATGCGGGCAAGCGTTGCCTGCAGCTTGGGCGCGCGGCGGTCGAACACCGCCTTGTTCGCGGCGAGCCGTTTGTTGTAGGCCAGCAGCGCGTCGCGCGCGGCCAGGTATTGCTGCTCCGATGGCGGCGCGCCCGACCAGGTCTTGAAGCTGAACACCCAGACCGTGCCGGCATAGCCCAAGAGCTCGCGCGCTCTTTCAAGATCGGGGTCGGGGTTCGTGTTGGCGCTGGCCCGTCCGATATGGTCGGCCATCTCGATGGTGAAGCGCGCCAGCGCCGCGACGATGCCCAGCTGGTAGTTGGGCATGTTGTCGAGCTGCGAGGAGGGCAAGAAGAACGGATCGTTCGCGGTCCAGCCATGGGTCTCGATCTCGCGGCTCAGCAGCCCCGCCATCACCGCGGCGGCGCGGCTTTGGCCGGCCGTGACCGCGGGCTGGAAGCCGGTATCGTCGTCGATCTTGTGCACCGCGATCATGCCGGCGGGGTAGTAGAGCGCCACCGCCACCACGACGATGACGATGACGCGCCGGAACAGCCGCCAGCGGAACGGGCGGTGCGTGCCGGCAACTTCGGCCGCAACGCGCACGCGTTCATCGCGGCGGCGCAACCGGGTGAAGAAGCCCGGCTTGTCGGGCTCCTCGACTTTCTGCGTAATCGCTTCTTCTTCAGCCATGGCCCTGCCGCCGACTTCGCCCGCCCCGCGCGCGGATGTTGCCCCCGCTCCCTCATCGAATCTGGGGGGTAGTCGCGCCGCGATCAAGCGGGCGTAGCCCCGGCGGGGTAATCGGCTCCGCCGTAGAAGTGCGTCAGACCTGCAGAAACCCCAGCAATTTCTGCGCTTCATGCAGGATCGGATCGGCGATTGCCGCTGCCCGTTCGGCCCCGTCGCGCAGCACGCCGTCGACATAGTCCGGATCGTCCATCAGGCGCTGCATTTCGGTGCCGATCGGCCCCAGATGCTCCACCGCGATCTCGGCCAGCTCGGTCTTGAAGTCGCTGAAGGGCGCGCCCGCGAAATGGCGCACCGCCTCGGCGATCGACCGGTGGGTCAGCGCGCCATAAATCGACAACAGATTGAACGCCTCCGGCCGCGCCGCGGCGGCCTCTGGGCGAATGCTCTCGCCGTCCTCGGCCAGCACCTCGTCGCCCGGAAGCGGATGTGGGTCGGTCTTGGCTTTGCGGATCTTCTGGGCGATCGCGTCGGGGCCGTCGTCGAGGTTGATGCGCGAGTTGTCGGACGGGTCCGACTTCGACATTTTTTTGGTGCCGTCGCGCAGGTTCATCACCCGCGTCGCGGCGCCGAAGATCAGCGGTTCGACCAGCGGAAAAAACTCGGTCCCGACATCGTGGTTGAACTTCGCCGCGACGTCGCGGGTGAACTCCAGATGCTGCTTCTGGTCCTCGCCGACCGGAACGTGCGTCGCCTTGTAGACCATGATGTCGGCGGCCATCAGCGCGGGATAGACATAAAGCCCGGCCGAGGCGTTCTCGCGGTGCTTGCCGGCCTTCTCCTTGAACTGGGTCATCCGGTTCAGCCAGCCCAGCCGCGCCACGCAATTGAAGATCCAGGCGAGCTCGGCATGGGCGCGCACCTGGCTCTGGTTGAAGATGATCGAGGTCTTCGGATCGATGCCCGAGGCGAGATAGGCGGCGGCCACCTTGCGGGTCTGTGCGCGCAGCTCGTCGGGGTTCTGCCATGTGGTGATCGCGTGCAGATCGACGACGCAATAGATGCACTCGTAATCGGCCTGCAACGCAACCGCGTTGCGGATCATGCCGAGATAGTTGCCGATGTGCAGATTGCCCGTCGGCTGGATGCCCGAAAAGATGCGGCCCTTCATGGCCCCGGTCTCCCGATCAGATGTGAAGCTTCACGTGAATTGGCCCCGCCGGACCGCCGCGGAGTTAGGCCGATCGGGCCTGAAACGTCAAGCGTGTCAGGTCTCTCCCGTGTCGGCTGGCGGCACCTGGCGCCGGGTCAGGGCCTTGAGCTCGGAGAACCCGACCGCCTTGAGCGCGAAAGCCGCGCCGAAATAGACCGCCATGCCGCCGATTACCAAGAGTGCGAGGCCCGCCACCTTGAGCGGCAGCCGGCCGTCGAACCAGGGATCGATGGCCAGGAAGATGCCGAACAGCGCCGCGCCCATCAGGATCGCGGCAAGCAGGCTGCGCGGCAGCCGCCGCTTGATGCCGGCGTCGAGCGCGAGATGGCCGCGCCGCCGCAAGGTCCAGGCGAGGAGGACGACGTTGATCCAGGCCGAGAGCGAGGTCGCAACCGCGATGCCGACGTAAGACAGCGGCCATATCAGGATGAGGCTGAGCACGATGTTCGCGATCACCCCGACCATGCCGTAGTAAAGTGGCGTGCGCGTATCGTGCCGCGCGAAATAGCCGGGCGTCAGTACCCGGTTCAGCACATATGCCGGCAGGCCGGTGGCAAACGCGGCTAGCGTCCATGTGGTCGCCGCGGCGGAAGCGGCATCGAACCGCCCGCGCTCGAAGAGCACCGCGATGATCGGCTCTGGCACCACCATCAGCGCCACCGCCGCGGGCAGCGTAAGAAACATCGAAAGCTCGATCGCGCGGTTGAACAGCAGCATTGCCGCATCGCCGTCGCGCGCCAGCCGCCGCGAGAGATCGGGCAGCAGCGCCGTGCCGATGGCGATGCCGATCAGCCCCAGCGGCAGCTGATAGACCCGGTCGGCATAATAAAGAAACGAGACCGCGCCCGCGGGCAGCAGCGAGGCGATCACGGTGCCGACCAGCAGGTTGATCTGCATGACCCCCGCGCCGATCGCGCCCGGCACCATGATCAGCAGCAGCCGCTTGGTGTCGGGCGAAAGGCGCGGGAACGGAAAGCGGATCGCAACCCCGGCCCGGTGCGCGGAAAAGGCAAGCCAGACGAACTGCCCCACGCCGGCCAACGCCACACCCCAGGACAGCAGATGCGCGGGTGTCTCGAAGTGCCGGCGGGCCAGCAGCATGCCGCCGATCAGCACCACGTTGAGCAGGATGGGCGCCGCCGCCGCCGCGCCGAAGCGGTAGATAGAATTCAGGATGCCCGAGTAGAGCGCCAGCAGCGCCATGCACACCAGATAGGGCATCATGATCCGCGCGAAGAGCACGGTGGCGTCGAAGATCTCCGGCCGGCTGACGAACCCGGGCGCGAAGGCTTGCATGATCCACGGCATGAAGATCTCGCAGAGCACCGTCAGGATCAGCAGGAAGCTGACCAGCAGCGCCAGTGTCTCGTCGGCAAACTTGAGCGCCGTCGGTCGGCCATCGCTCTCCAGCTTCTTGGAGAACATCGGCACGAAGGCCGCCGTGAATGCGCCCTCGGCGACCAGGCGCCGGAACAGGTTGGGAAAGCGGAAGGCGACGAAGAAAGCCTCAACCACACCGGTGGTGCCAAGAAAGCGCGCGATCAGAATGTCGCGAACGAAGCCGAGGATACGGCTCGCAAGCGTCCAGAAGCCGACCGTGCCGGCAAAGCGGAGAAGCGCCATGGGCCCAAGTGACTAAAGGAATGCGGCCAAAGAGGAAAGCCGCTTAGGCGATATCGTGGCGCGGCTATCGTTTCGCACCGCGGGATCGCTGTTCGCAGTGCCCCGCGGTCAATTCCTTGCGGCGGGTTCGGTCGGCTCGGCGGCGCGTCCGGCACGACGCAGGGCCGTCGGAATCAGCGCACGCGCCGCTCCGATCAGCGGCCGGACCATGCTTGCGGCAACGCCGCGCAGCGCGGCGGTCTCCTCGCCCAGGCCGAGCTCGAAATGCTCGCGGGTTTGCGGGATGTAGATCGAGCCGAACATGCGGTCCCAGATCGATAAGTGATATCCGAGGTTCTTGCCCCAATGCCGCGGCTCGCAGGAATGGTGGATCTGGTGCATCGCCGGGCTCACCAGGTAGCGCTCGATCCGTGGGCCGAACGAAACCCAGATATGCGAATGCCGCAGCACGCCGCCCAGAAGGTTGAAGACGACGAGCCCGGCATTGGCGTGGAACAGCGTCACCACTTGCAGTCCCTCGCCCCAGGCCAGGATGAAAAGCGCGTTGGCCGTGCCAAGCAGGCAGGTGACGATGAGAATGGTGAGCGCGACGTCGATCGGATGAAACCGGTAGGCGGTGAACGGCGTCAGCACCTCTGCGGCATGGTGCACCTTGTGCAGCTCCCACCAAGCCGGCACACGGTGTCCGAGGTAATGGGCAAAAAAGCGCGCGAAGTCGCCGACCACCAGCAATGCCAGTGTGAAGACCGCGAGCTGCCAGGTTGACGGTGAGGCGGCCGTTACGCCCGCACTGGGGGCGACCGTCGCAAGCAGCCAGCGAGTGATGGCCTTCGTCTCCGGCATGATCAGCGGCAAGGCAAGGGCGAGCACCACCGAGGTCACCAGAAGGACGCCGATGTCGGTGGCCGCGCTGCGATGGCGCCACAACGCGCGCGGCAGGACGAAGGCAAGGAAGCCGCCCGCGGCTTCGGGCTCGCGCGCCGCCCTGGCACGGCGATAGACGACATAGGCGATCGCCGTGGCCACGAGGAGATAGGGCCAGAACAGGCGGTAGTGCCCGGCCTGCGCGATCTTCACGAAGGGCCCGATCAGGCCGGTGACCATGTCGGTCAGGATATGCCGCAGAAAGTCCATGTTTCGGGCCGGTTCCGATCTGCGCCGCCCTGGGCGTCAAACGGTGGGCGTCCAGCGCAAAGACGGGGCCCGGAAAGACTAGGCCGGGCGAGGTTGCCCGATTGTTAACCGGGCAAACCGGTTGATCCGCGTCAATGCGCCCAAATGCCCGGTTCGCTTACGATTTTCGCCATGGAGACCGGCCGCGACGGTATGTCGCGCATATGCCGCGCATATGTTGCGCCCATGCCGCGCAGGGGCCAGAAGGAGCCAGCCGATGACCACCGACGCGCCAGCCAGGGTCGAATGGACCGACACGCTCAGTGTCGGCGTGCCCGAGTTCGACGCCGATCACAAGCAGCTGATCGAAATCATCAACCGGGTGCTTGCGGCCGAACGCGAGGGCGAGAGCGTGAACTGGGCGCTGGGCGAACTCGCCGACTATGCCAGCTCGCACTTTACCCGCGAGGAACGCCAGATGAAGGCGGCCGGCTACCCGCATCTCGACGCCCACAAAAAAACCCACAAGGCTTTCATCGAATGGCTGCAGAGCCTGCGCACGGTCTACAGCGCCGATCCGGGCGCGGAATACTACCTCGCCGAGACCATGCGCGAGTACCTCCAGACCTGGCTCACCGACCACATCATGAAGGTCGACGCCGACTATAAGGGAAAGCTCGGCTAGGCGCGGGCGGGCGGCCTCCAAAGGCGTGGGTCCCCAAACAGCCCATACCGAGCACCCCTGACCGTGGCTGCGTCAATCCCGGGCTCGCTAAATCGGCCAAACATGCGCGCGCGCATTTCGCTCATGCTGCTCCTGCTTGCTTGTCGTTACGCATTGGCGTCGACCGGAAGTCCTTGGGCCTTCCACTCGGGATAACCATCCTCCAGCCGCCGCACCTTGAAGCCGCGGGCGCGCAAGGCAGCGACCGCCTCGAACGAGAGCACGCAATAGGCCCCACGGCAGTAGGCGACGATCTCCTGTCCGGGGTCCAGATCGGCAAGCCGCTCCTCTAGATCGCCCAGCGGAATGTTAATGGCGCCGGGCAAATGGCCTTGTGCGAACTCGTCGGCTGGACGAACATCCAGGACGGTCACAAGTCCATCACGCGAGCGTTCGAGCAGCGCCCCGCGTGACACCGGCTCCATGCTGTCGCGGCCCGCGAAATAGCCGCGCACGATCCGGTCCACTTCGGCAACGTTGCGCTCGGCCACCTGCCGCAGAGAAGCAAGCAACCCCAATACGGTCTCGTCGGCAAGGCAGTAGAGGACGAACTTGCCGTCCCGCCGCGAGGCAACAAGGCCCGCCCTTCTCAACTGCTGCAAGTGCTGCGAGGTATTGGCGATCGAGAGAGAAACGCGCTTGGACAGCGCTTCCACGCCCCTCTCGCCCTGCGCCAGATGCTCAAGGATCTCAAGTCGGTGTGTATGACCGAGCGCGCGGGCCACTGCGGCGAACTCTGCGAACAGGGCCTGCTTGGGACCGATTGACATTGCCGGGTTCCGGATACTATATGTATCAATCAATTGATTGATTGAATGTAAAACCCAAGCAGGCCTTTGGCAAGGACTTCTCGCGCATGGCTGAGCTGTTGTTGGCGAACGAACCGCTCATCCGCATCTGCTTCTTTCTGGGTATTCTTGTCGCGATGGCGGTATTGGAGGCGGCGGCACCCCGGCGACGGCGGGAAATCCCGCGCCTGCTACGCTGGGCAAACAACCTTGGCGTCGTCGTCGTCGATACGATCCTCGTTCGCCTGACCTTCCCCATCGTGGCGGTCGGCCTTGCGGTCCTTGCCGAAGAGCGTGGCTGGGGATTATTCAACGCGATCGAGACGCCCGCCTGGCTCGTTGTCGTGGTGTCACTGCTGGCGCTCGATCTCGCGATCTATCTCCAGCATGTGATGTTTCATGCCGTGCCCGCCCTCTGGCGGCTGCATCGCATGCACCATGCCGATCTGGAATTCGACGTAACGACGGGACTGCGCTTTCACCCCATCGAGATCCTGCTCTCGATGGGCATCAAGCTCGCTGTCGTCGCTGCTCTTGGGCCGCCTGCCGTTGCAGTCCTGGTTTTTGAGGTGCTGCTGAACGCAACCGCGATGTTCAACCACAGCAACGTTCGTATTCCGCTCGGCCTCGACCGCGTCCTGCGCTGGATCGTCGTCACGCCGGACATGCACCGGGTCCATCACTCCATCCACCCGGACGAGACCAACAGCAATTTCGGCTTCAATCTGCCCTGGTGGGACCGAATGCTTGGAACCTACCGTGCCCAGCCGAGGGAAGGCCACGAGGCGATGACGATCGGCATCGAGCAATTCCGCGCACCCCGCGAGTTGTGGCTCGACCGGATGCTGATCCAGCCGGTGCGCGGTCCGGCGAGCAGCTATCCCATCAACCGGCCGGAGCGGCCAGAGCGGCCGGACTGACCATGCGCCGCTGGCTGGCTGCCTGATCCCGCTCGCGGGCAGCGCCGCTGCGGTGGCCTGGGCGGGGCTCGAACGCGAACGCTTCGACCTGCAGGCGCTGGATGCCTGGCTCTCGGGCCTGGGCGCCGGTCCTCTGTGTTGCGATCTACGCGGCCGAAACCAAGTCGTTCGGTATAGGGCGTCTCGGCCCCTTGCGAACAACCGGTCCCGATCACCCCGGCTCAGCCGAGCGCCTTCACATCGGCGATCGTCTTGGACGGCTCGGGCCGGTGCGTGTAGTCCGGGTCGACATCGGCCACGCGCACGATGCCGCCGGCATCAACCACCAGCCGCGCCGGCATCGGCAGCGTCCAGCTGCCGTCGCCGTTCGATTTCGGCAGATCGATGCCGAAGCCGTTATAGATTTCCTTGACGGTATCGGGAATTTCAAAGCGCAGACCAAGCTCGGCCGCATAGGCGTTGCCCGGATCACTCAGCAGATCGAAGGTCAGGCCATGCTTTTCGACGAGGCCGCGGCTGTGCTCGGCAACCAGCGGCGTGATCGCCACCAGCGTCGCGCCAAGCTCCTTCAGCGGATCAACGATGTCACGCAAAGCATACAGCTCTGCATTGCAGTAGGGTCACCAATGGCCGCGAAAGACCGTGAGGACAACCGTTCCCTTGGCCAGCAGGTCGGCTGATGCGACTTCGTTGCCGGCTGCGTTCTTCAGTGCGAAGGCCGGCAGCGCGTCGCCGGGCTTGATGACGCTGTCCATGATGCCGGATGCGCGCAGCTCCCTGGTGGCCTGGCCCATCGCGGCGCGTTTTTCTTCCGGGATCCGCTTGACGGCGCCCTCGCGGATTTTCGCCAGTTGTTCCTCAAGGCTCATGAACGTCACCCCCGTTGCTCGGCTTTGGCGATGTTACAGCAACCGGCGTCGGCGCGTGCAACACCTTTCTGCCGGCGCGCCCGGCATGTCCCGAAACGGATATCGTAGTCGCGGCTTCACTCCGCGGCGGGCGCCCGCTCCGAACCAGCGGCATCTTGTGTGGCTGCGCCGTTTGGCGCGTTCGCGTTTTTCGGCGCGTTGGGATCGGAGAGCGCGCCCAGCAGGCGCGTGCGGATCGCCTCCAGCTTGGCGGCGTGCTCGACCTTCATGCCGAACACGTCCTTGACATAGAAAACATCGACGACACGCTCGCCGTAGGTCGAGATTTTGGCTGAGGAAATTTGCAGTCCGAGATCGGTGATCGCGCGCGTGACCTCATAGAGCAGCCCCGGCCGGTCGCGGCCATTGACTTCGATTACGGTGTGGGTGGCGCTGGCGGCATTGTCGATCAGCACGCGCGGCGGCACCGTGAAGAGATGGGCATGGGCGTGGGCGCGTTTGGCCGCGCGGTCCTGGAACTCGCGCCGCGGCACGATCTCGCCCGACAGGCTCTCCATGATGCGCCGTTCCAGGCGTTTCAGCCGGTCGGGATCGTCGAAAGCGCCGCCCTCGGTGTCCTGCACCCAGAATATGTCGAGCGCCTTGCCGTTGGTAAGCGTGTAGATCTTGGCGTCGACGATGGTGGCGCCGGCGAGCGCCATCGCCCCGGCGATCCGCGAGAACAGGCCCGGATGGTCGGCGGTGTAGATCGTCACTTCGGTGATCGCGCGGCGGCGGTCGACCTGGGCATCGACCACCAGGGTCTGGTTTTTCGCCTCCGCGTCACGCACCAGGCCAGCGTGGCGAAGCTGGGTGTCGGTGTCGAGCGAGAGCCAGTAGCCGGGATAGGCGCGTGCGCGATGGGCTTCGATCTCGCCCGGCGTCCAACCCTGCAACCGTATCTCGAGTTTGTCCTGCGCCTGCCGGACCCGCGCTACCGCACCGCCGCCAGGCATCGCCTCGCCCTGCATCATCTCCTCGGTACGGTAATAGAGATCGCGCAGCAGCGCCGCCTTCCAGGCATTCCAGACATGCGGGCCGGTGGCGCGCATGTCGGCCACGGTGAGCACCAGCAGAAGCCTCAGGCGCTCGGGCGATTGTACTACCTCGGCGAAGTCGGCGATCGTCTTGGGGTCGTCGATGTCCCGCTTTTGCGCGATGTTCGACATATCGAGATGATGGCGCACCAGCCAGGCGACCGTCTCGGTCTCTTCCTCGGAGAGGCCCAGGCGCGGGCCCAGCACCAGCGCCACGTCGGCGCCTTTTTCGGAATGGCTGCCGCCGCGACCCTTGGCGATATCGTGGAGGAAGACGGCGACATAGAGCGCCCGGCGCGACTGGATCTTGTGGATGATCTCGGTCGAAAGCGGATGGTCTTCTTCCAGCGCCCCGGCCTCGATGCGGTGCAGCAGATCGATCGCCCGGATGGTGTGCTCGTCGACCGTGTAGACGTGATACATGTCGTACTGCATCTGCGCGATCACGCGGCCGAAATCGGGCACGAAGCGGCCGAACACGCCGGCTTCGTTGAGGCGTTTCAGGCTCGTCGCTGGATCGTCCTTGTCGGTCAGGATCTCCAGGAACAGGCGGTTCGCCTCGGCGTTGTTGCGCAGTGTGTCGTCGATCCGCATGAGGTTCGACGTGATCAGCCTCAACGATTCGGGATGCACGTCCAGATCGTGGCTCTGCGCCACGTGGAACAGGCGGATGAAGTTGACCGGGTCGCTGGCGAAGGCCGTGTCCTCGGCGACGCGGAGCCAGCCGTTCTCGGCGATGAAACCCTCGATCTCGCGGGGGCGCGCGCCGAAAAAGCGCTTCAGGCGCGGCGTCCGCTGGTGCTCGCTTTCCAGGGCAGCGCAGAAGATGCGGGTCAGATCGCCGACCTGCTTGGCCATCAGGTAGTAGTATTTCATGAAGCGCTCGACACCCATCGCGCCCTTGCGGTCGGTGAAGTTCATTTTCGGCGCGATCGCCTGCTGCAGATCGAAGGTCAGGCGCTCCTCGGGCCGGCCGGCCTCGTAGTGAATGTGGCAGCGCACAGTGCGCAGGAAGCCATGCGCGCGTGAAAACCGGTTGGACTCCGTGGCGCTGAAGACGCCGCGATGGACGAGGTCGGCCATCTCGTCGACCCGGTAGAGGTACTTTGCTATCCAATAGAGTGTCTGGATGTCGCGCAGACCGCCCTTGCCATCCTTGATGTTCGGCTCCAGCACGTAGCGCGAATCGCCCAGGCGCTGATGGCGCGCATCGCGCTCGGTCAGTTTGTCCTCGACGAAATCGAGCCCGTTCTCCGGCCCGATCGTCTCGAAGAACCGCCGGCGGAACTCGGCGAAGATCCGGTTGTCGCCCCACAGGAAGCGCGCTTCCAACAGCGCCGTCCGGATCGTCTGGTCGGACTTGGCCATGCGCAAACACTCGTCGAGCGAGCGCGTGGCGTGGCCGACCTTGAGGCCGAGGTCCCACAGCATGTAGAGCACGTATTCGATGACCTGCTCGGTGTGGGGGCTGACCTTGTAGTTCAGCAGGAACAGAAGATCGATGTCGGAGAAGGGCGCCAGCTCGCCGCGTCCATAGCCGCCGACGGCGACCATGGAGATGCGCTCACCTTCGGTCGGGTTGGCGAGCGGATAGGCCGTCTCGAAGGCGAAGTCGTAGATCACCCGCACGATCTGGTCGACCAGGAAGGCCTGGGCGCGCATGGCGCTGCGGCCGTCATTGCTTGCTTCGAAGCGCCGCCGAACCTCCGCGCTGCCCGCCGCGAGTGCCTCCTTCAGCGTCTTCAGGACCTCGCCGCGCGCCTCGTCGGCGTTGCAATCCTGGACAAGCTCATCAATGCGGGCGACCAGCGCCCGGCGGTCAATGATGTCGCGCTGTTTGGCGATCACGTTCATGCCCGTCGATCCGATCCGTCCTGCTGCGTCGCACGGCGCGGTGAGTGCGCTCCGCGCTGCTCGCCCAATGCGCTCCGCGCTGCTCGCCCAATACTGGTTGCGCCGCGCGCTGTTCACTCCATCTATGTAGTCTATGTATATCAGAATATGGTGTCGCGCGGCGTATGCGACAGCCTGTGTAGTAGGCCCGCCGGCCGCGGCGGGGAGGTTATGTTGCGCTGAGTCGTAGTAATGCTATAACCCAGATAGATCACCAGATCGCAGCCATTCCCGGGCGCCCGAGGGGAGACCCAATCGTATGAAGAAGGGCCGGTTTGCCGGACTTGCCGTCATCGCGGTGATTGCTGGCGGCGGCTATTTCGTCGCCCAGCTTTACGCCGATCGTGTGGCCGACCGCCGGATCGAGAAAATTCTCACCAAACTGCCGGAAGGCACGGCGGTCAAATACCGCAGCGCCGGCTACAGCATCTGGAACGGCGAAATACGGCTGCGCGACGTCGAGGTCGATTCCAAGGTTGCCGGGCAGGCCCGCATCAAGGGCCTGACCGTCGCCGATTTCGACAAATTCCATCGCGTCCCGCATTACGTGAAGGTCAAAGTGCGCGGCTTTGAGATACGCCGCGAAAAGGCGCTGCCGGCGACGCAGCGCTGGATGGACAAACTTCGCTACAAATCGATCACCGTCGACGTCGAATACGCTTATCGTTACCGCCCCGATATTCGTGAGCTGGTGATCGAGCGCGCGCGCATCACCGGGCCGCAGGTCGGCACGCTGGAGATCAGCGGCCGGCTCACCAATGTCCGCTCGCTCGACGTGCGCAACCTGGGCGACCTGATCGCGATCAGCATGCAGTCGGTGGTGCGCGGCATACGTGTGACCTATTCCGATGGCTCGCTGACCGACCGGCTGATCGAGGCCTACGCGGCCGATCGCGGCGTTGATGCCAAGACCTATCGGGCGAGCCTCGTGCGCGATCTCGATGCGGAGATGCGGCGCACCAAGAGCGCCAATCTGCGGCGTCAGATCCAGCATGTGCGGGCCTTCGTCGCGCGGCCGGGCAAGATAGTCGTCACCGTCAATCCACGCACCACCGTGCCGGTCTTCCTGATCGCGGCGATGCCTGCCCCGCATATGATCCAGCGCACGCTTGGCATCAACATCACGACGCTGCCAGGCCCCGGTGGCGCCAAGAAGAAGAAAAATTAACATCGCTTCCCTATAAGCGGCTGGCTCATGGGCGGCGGAAATGGCCGCCTTCGTTGGCGGCATCAAGATCGGCGCCGCGCGGCGCATCCCGGAAGCCACAGCCAATGCGCAACAGTTTGCCGAGATCCTTCCGCACCGTGCCCGGGACCATATTTGTCCTGGCGGGGATTGGCGTGGCCGCGATGCTCGCCGGCTGCGCGGCGGACGCGACCGGCGGAATTGGCGGCCAGCCCGGCGCGGGCGACCCCACGGCAACGGTGGCCGACGCCCGGGATATCTCGATCGTCTCGCGGGCTGTCGGCGACGGTGAGTTCGTCGAGGTCGAAATCCGCCACCGCTCGCACTTTCGCCGGGTTGCGCAGGTGGCGTTGATCGCGCCGAACGGCGAATGGCACCGCGCCCGCGACGTGCGGACCCGGCGCACGACCGCCTATGGAAGCCTGGGCGGCCGGCCTCGTGGGCATTTTGGCATTGCCGGCGGCTCGGGCGGCCCAATCTTCACCGGCATCGGCATCAGCATCCCGATCGGCGGATTGTTCCGCGCGCCCACCCACCGAACGCGCGCGCTGGTCCGGGTGCCCGACCCGGCGGGCTACCGCACCAATTCGGCGCGCTGGACGGTCGCCGTGGTGATGGAGCAGGGCCTCGGTGCGACGAAGACGATCAAGCGCCTCGCGCCCGCCGTGCGGTAAGAAATCCTGGCCTACTCGCCCCGCTGCAACGCCACCAGCCGATAAACCATATCCAATGCCGCCTTTGGTGACAGCTCGTCGGGGTTGACGCTGGCAAGCTCGGCTTCGATCTCGGCGGCGACGCCGGCTTCGGCGCGGCCGTCCGCGCCGGCGCTGAACAGCGGCAGGTCGTCGGCGAGCCGCGCCAGATCGCCCGTCTGCTCGTCGGCTTCCAGCACCTTCAGGACCGCATCGGCGCGCTCGACCACCGAGGCCGGCAGTCCGGCAAGCCGCGCCACATGGATCCCATAGGAACGATCGGCCGCGCCGGGCGCGACCGCGTGCAGGAAGACGACGTCGCCCTGCCATTCCTTGACCTGCATGGTGTGACAGGTGAGCGCGTCGAGCCGCGCGGTCAGCACGGTGAGCTCGTGGTAGTGCGTGGCGAAGAGCGCGCGGGCGCGGTTCACCTCGTGCAAATGCTCGATCGCCGCCCAGGCGATGGAGAGCCCGTCGAAGGTCGCCGTGCCGCGTCCGATCTCGTCGAGGATGACCAGTGCCCGCGCGCCGGCCTGGTTGAGGATCGCCGCCGTCTCGACCATTTCGACCATGAAGGTCGAGCGCCCGCGCGCCAGATCGTCGGCCGCGCCGACCCGGCTGAACAGCCGGTCGACCACGCCGATCCGCGCCGCCGCTGCGGGAACGTAGGAGCCCATCTGGGCCAGGATCGCGATCAGCGCGTTTTGCCTCAAGAACGTGCTCTTGCCCGCCATGTTGGGCCCGGTCAGCAGCCACAGCCGGCCCGAGCTTTCCCCACCCTCGCTCATCTGGGCCTCGACATTGAGGCGGCAGTCATTGGCGACGAAGCTGGCCTCGTTGGATTTCTCCAGCGCGGCCTCGACCACCGGGTGGCGCCCGCCGACGATCTCGAAGACGTGGCTGTCGTCGACCATCGGCCGGTTGTAGCGGCGCGCGACGGCCAGCGTGCCGAGCCCGGCGGCGACGTCGAGCGCAGCCATGGCGCGCGCGGCCGTCGCGATCGCCTCGGCCTGGCCGACCGCGAGCGCCACCAGCTCGTCGAAGATTTCAAGCTCGATCGCCAGCGTGCGTTCGGCCGCGCGCGCGATCCGCTCCTCCAGCTCGCCGAGCTCGGCGGTGGTGAAGCGCACCGCATTGGCCATCGTCTGGCGGTGGATGAAGGGGCCGTTCGCGCCGGTCTTGGCCATCAGCTTCTCGGCATGGGTCGCGGTCACCTCGATGAACCAGCCGAGCACATTGTTGTGGCGGATCTTGAGCGAGGGCGTCGCGGTCTCCTCGCGGTGCCGGGCCTCCAGGGTCGCGACCAGCCGCCGGCTCTCGTCGCGCAGTTTGATCTGCTCGTCCAGTTGCGGCGCGAAACCCTGGCGGATAAAGCTGCCGTCGCGCGCCATGAGCGGCAAGTCGGCCGCGAGCGCGCGCATCAGCATGTCGACAATCCCGCCGTGGTCGCCCAATCCGCGCGCACAACCGGCGATGCCCTCCGGCGCCTCGAAGGCGGCGGTCTGGCCCTCGGCGATGGCAAGCCGCAAGGGTGCCGCCTGGTCGAGCCCGTCGCGCAGGGCGGCAAGATCGCGGGGGCCGCCGCGCCCGACGGTGAGCCGCGAGAGCGCCCGCTCAAGATCGGGGCAGCGCTTGAGGCGCTCGCGCACGCCCCGGCGCGCGCCTTCGTTGTCGACGAAGAAGGCGACCATGTCGAGCCGCTCGGCGATGCGGGCGGGATCGGTGAGCGGACCCGCCAGATGTCCCGTCAGCAAGCGCGCGCCGGCGCCGGTTACCGTCTGGTCAATAACCGCCAAAAGTGTGCCCTTGCGCTCGCCGGCGAGCGAGCGGGTGAGCTCAAGGTTGCGCCGCGTCGCCGCATCGATCGCCATCACCGCGCCCTCTTCGACCCGGCGCGGCGGGGCCAGGCGCGGCAGCTTGCCTTTCTGCGTCAGCTCGACATAGTCGACGAGCCCGCCTAGCGCGGCCAGCTCGGCGCGGGTGAAGGCGCCGTAGGCATCGAGCGAGCCGACGCCGTAAAGCGTCTCCAACCGGCGCCGGCCGTTCTCCGAATCGAAGCGGCTTGTCGGCAGCGGCGTCAGCGCGGGCGCGAAGTCCGCCAGCGCCGCCTTGATCAGCGGTGCCTCGGCCAGCGCTTCGCCGACCAGGATCTCCCCCGGCTCGAGCCCGGCCAGCGCGGCCGAAAGGCCCGGCTCGTGGAGCGCGCGCACTGAAAGCTCGCCCGTGGAAACGTCGACATGGGCGAGTGCTAACCCCCCCTCGGCCCGCGCGAGGCTGGCCAGGTAATTATGCCGGCGCGCATCGAGCAGGGTGTCCTCGGTCAGCGTGCCCGGGGTGACGATGCGGACCACGTCGCGATGCACCAACGCCTTGGACCCACGCGCTTTTCTGGCCTCCGTCGGATCTTCCATCTGCTCGCAGACGGCAACGCGGAAGCCCTCGCGGATGAGCCGCGCGAGATAGCTGTCGGCGGCATGCACCGGCACGCCGCACATCGGGATGTCCTCGCCGTTATGCCTGCCGCGCTTGGTCAACGCGATGTCGAGCGCGGCCGAGGCGGCAACCGCGTCGTCGAAGAACAGCTCGTAGAAATCGCCCATGCGGTAGAACACCAGCGCATCGGGATGGGCGCGCTTGAGCTCGAGATACTGCACCATCATCGGGGTGGCGCGGTCCTCGTCGGGCGGGCTGGTTTGCAGTCTGGAAGTCTCGTTCATCGACCGCGCCACGTTAGCACGGGCAAGGTACCGCCGTCACGAACGCACAGCGTCAATCACGTTGCGGACACGGTGACATACCGGCCGGGGCCATCGAAATGTATGGTGAGGTTCTGAAGCACGTCGAGGCCGAGCAGGATGTCGGTGTCCATCGCGCCGCGAAACTCAGTGAGCCGGACGCCGGGATAAAGCTGGTTCGGTAGAAAATCGCGTGACAGCCCAAGCGGGACGATGAGGTCTGCCTGATAGTTGTTCACATCGCGCGTCTGGTTGCCGGACAACATGGTCGTGATCCCGGCGACAGTCAGGCCAACCCGGTGCGCGACTGCGGTAGCAACACAGCTCGTGTTCGAGCCAGTGTCGATCAGCGCGTCGAAGTTAGCCCAGGCCGGCTTGCTCAGATCCGGCCCGGCCTTGATTGCCCCAGGCAAGGCGAGGGCAACCAATAGATTCGCTCCGATACGCGGGTCAAGCTTTACCGTCTCTGACGGCATAGACGTGCGGAGATATGAACGCCTTGCGCTCAGTCACTTCCTGGATCGAAAAGCGTCCATCGGGGAAATTCTCTTCGCCGAATTCACGGGCATCTGTCGGCGAGGGGAAGAAGCCGATGACTTTCCGGTTTCGAACAACCACGAATTCTCCATCATGAGCCGGGAGCATCCATTGGAGCTCCGCCCGGAAGGTTTCGTAATTCTGCCGTACGATTCGCTCTTGCTCGGTCAGTTTTGCCATCGCGGGCGCGTCCATTGGAGTGTCAGACCACAGTACAATTTGGCTGGGTTGCTGTCCAACATTTATAGTTGAATCACGTATAACGATACAATTAATGATAGCGATCAACCAACGCGAGTCTTTCCAGCTTTGGCCACCGGTTATCTTCGAACGCTGCCGCAATTTCCGACCACCGCGCGCCGTCACACAGATTTCAACGGGAATCCCTTGCGCGCCCTGGCGTTTCGCCGTTTGATCGGGCAACCCCGCGATCGTGTCCCGAAAACCCGGAAAGCTCAAAGCGCCATGGCCGACGTATCCGCACACGTAACCGACCAAGAAGCCTTGCTCATGCATTCCTCGGGCCGGCCGGGCAAGCTCGAGATCGTCGCCACCAAGCCGCTGACCACCCAGCGCGATCTGGCGCTGGCCTACTCGCCGGGCGTGGCTGCCCCCGTCAAACGCATCGCCGAGGACCCGGCGCTCGCCTACGACTACACGGCCAAGGGCAATCTGGTCGCCGTGATATCCAACGGCACCGCCATCCTAGGCCTCGGCAATCTGGGCGCGCTGGCCTCCAAACCCGTGATGGAGGGCAAGGCGGTGCTGTTCAAGCGCTTCGCCGATGTCGATTCGATCGATCTGGAGGTCAACACCGAAGATGTCGACGAGTTCGTCAACTGCGTGCGTTTTCTCGGCGCGTCCTTTGGCGGCATCAATCTGGAAGACATACGCGCGCCCGATTGCTTCATCATCGAGCAACGCCTGCGCGAAGAACTCGATATTCCGGTGTTCCACGACGACCAGCACGGCACCGCGATCATCTCATCGGCGGCGCTCATCAATGCCTGCCAGCTCACCGGCCGCGATTTCAAGACCACGATGATGGTGGTGAACGGGGCCGGCGCCTCGGCGATTGCCTGTGTGGAGCTGTTCAAGGCGATGGGCATGTCCCACGACAACGTCATCATGTGCGACACCAAGGGCGTGATCTATCAGGGCCGCAAGGAGGGCATGAACCAGTGGAAGTCGGCCCACGCGGTCAAGACCAAGCTGCGCACGCTGGAAGAGGCGATGAAGGGCGCCGACGTTTTTATCGGTCTGTCGGCCAAGGGCGCGGTGAACCAGGCGATGGTCGCCTCGATGGCCAAAAAGCCGATCATCTTCGCGCTCGCCAATCCCGACCCCGAGATCGCGCCCGAGGAGGTGATGGCGGTGCGCTCCGACGCCATCGTCGCGACGGGACGCTCCGATTATCCCAACCAGGTCAACAACGTGCTCGGCTTTCCCTACATCTTTCGCGGTGCGCTCGACGTGCGGGCCTCGACCATCAACGACGCCATGAAGATCGCCGCCGCCGAGGCGCTCGCCCGGCTCGCCCGCGAGGACGTGCCCGACGAGGTCGGCGAAGCCTATGCCGGCCAGCGCCTGCGCTATGGGCCGGAATACATCATCCCGGTGCCCTTCGATCCGCGCCTCGTCGTCGCGGTGCCCGCGGCGGTGGCCAAGGCGGCGATGGAGAGCGGCGTCGCGCGCCGCCCGATCGTCGACGAGGAGAGCTACGCCAAGGAGCTGACGGCGCGGCTCGACCCCACCGCCTCGGCGATGCAGGCCATCGTCGACCGGGTGCGTACCCGCGCCGCCCGCGTCGTCTTCGCCGAGGGCGAAGAAGAGCCGACGATCCGCGCCGCCATGGCGTTTCGCGATTCGGGATACGGCGTGCCCATCCTGCTCGGCCGCGAGGAAAATATCGCCGAGACCGTCCAGCGCGCGGGCCTTCAGGGCACGGAGACCCTGGAGATCATCAATGCGCGTCTGTCGGACCAGAACAAGAAGTACACCGACTTCATCTACGAGCGCCTGCAGCGCAAGGGCGCTCTCTACCGCGATGCCCAGCGCATGGTGAACAATGTGCGCAATCTTTTTGCCTCCTGCATGGTGGCGATGGGTGATGCCGATGCCATGGTGTCCGGCCTCACCCGCCGCTTCGCCGTCACTTACGAGGAAGTGCGCCGCGCCATCGACAACCAGATGGGCGAGCGCGTCTTCGGCATGCATATCCTGGTGCGGCGCGGCCGCACGGTCTTCATCGCCGATACGACCGTGCATGAGGAGCCGTCATCCGTCGTGCTCGCCGATATCGCCATCCAGGCAGCCGAGAAGGCGCGCCAGTTCGGCCAGGAGCCGCGCGTCGCCTTCCTGGCCTTCTCCAACTTCGGCAACCCGATGAGCGAGAAGACCGACCGCATCCGCGAGGCGGTCTCGATGCTCGATTCGCGCAGCCCCGATTTCGAGTATGAGGGCGAGATCTCCGCCGATACCGCGCTCGACGCCTCGTTGCTCGAGCTCTACCCCTTCGCGCGTCTCTCGGGGCCGGCCAATGTGCTCATCATGCCCGACCTCAACAGCGCCAACATCGCCGCCAAGCTGATGCAAAAGCTCGCCGGCGGCTCGGTGATCGGCCCCATCCTGCTGGGCCTGGAGAAGCCGGTGCAGATCGTCAACATGGGCGCCGGCGTCAACGACCTGGTCAACGCCGCCGCGCTGGCGGCGCACGACGCGATCGTGGAGTGAGGCTGAAACGCCCAAGGTGTTTCAGTGCTGATCGCTGCTCAATCGGTATCGAGGGTGTTCTCGCCTGCCATGTAGACCGCGACGCGATCGAAACGCCCGTCGCGGATTTCGAAGAAATTGCAGTTGGACTTGCGAGTCTGGCCGCCGTCGTGACGGGTGTTGATGACGGTAAACCGCACCGCGATGCTGTCGTGGCCGGGTGCTGGCACGTAAACGAAATCCAGATGGCGGACCGCCGCGTGGTTGGCCCATAGCCGCCGCATCATGCTTTCGATCGCCTCGCGGCCCTGTAACCGCACGCCATGGGTCTCGACGGTGAAGACGCAGTCTTCGGTCAGGGTGGCGATCACCGCGTCGAGATCCTCTCGGTCGACAGCGTTGAAGTATCGCTTCGCAAGATCGATCATCTCCTGCTCTGTCATGGAATTGCCGCGCTCAGGCTCGAGTTCGCTTGCTGGTAACAGTCCTTCGCCAGGCGGAAGAGGACGTTGGCCGCCAGTCCATAAACTACTATTACGTATGATAAATTTACTTCTTCTTATTCGACTTCTTGATGCTGTCGTAGAGGTTCACCGGCGCGAAATCGTCGGTCAGGACGCGCGCGCGCGGGCCGATGCCCATCTTGCGGCGGCCCTGCATCAGGATGCGCAGATCGTAGCGGAACGTGTGCTTGGCCTGCAGCGTCTCGGCGCGCAGCGTCGCCGCATGGGCCGATAGCGGCGGGCCGTTGCGCACCACGGTGATGATGCTGCCCGCCGCCGGCACCGTCTCGACATGGCCGAATACCGCCGTCAGCGTCTTGATCGTCGCCTCGAACAGCCGCGTGCCGCCATGCACGTTGAACACCGCCACACCGCCCGGCGCGAGGCGCTTCTTCAGGAGCTCGTAAAATTCACGCGTCAACAGGTGAAAGGGCACGTAGCCGCCGCGGAAAGCGTCGACCATGACGATGTCGTAGCGGGCGTCACGGTTGCGCAGCAGATGGACGCGGCCGTCGCGCTCGATCAGCTTGTAGCGCGGCCCTTCCTTCAGCTTGAAATGCTTCTTGGCCATCCGAATGACGCCGCCGTCGAGCTCGACCACGGTCACGTCCATATCCTTGATATGTCGGCTGACATAGCGCGAGGTCGTGCCGCCGCCCAGCCCGATCATCAACATGCTCTCCAGCTTGTCGGCATATGCGAGCGCGACCGTCATCGCCCGCGTGTAGGGCAGCGGCAGCTCGCCTATGTCGAGCAGGTTGATCACCGATTCGGTCTCATCGCGCCGACGCACGCGGAACGACATGGTGATGAAGTCGCCGCGTTGGGTGACGAAGATATTGTTGTACGAGGTCTCGACCTGCTCCAGCAGGCGGGTCTCGCCCTCGCCGCTGTCATAGCGCTCGAAGATGGTGCCTTGCTGGGCCAGCGCGGGAACGGACAAAACACCGAGGGAAACCAGTACCGCCACCGGGCCCAGCGTCATCGGCGCCAATGCCGCCGCGGCGCGCCTCAACTTGCCCGTGATCGCAGGGACCGCCGCCAGGAACGACAGCCCCGACAGCACCGCCACGCCGGCCAGGACATAGGTGATGCTGCGCGAGCCCAGGGTCGGGATCAGCCAGAAAGTGGCAAACAGCGTGCCGAAGACCGAGCCGAAGGTAGAGATGCCATAGATGCGGCCGGCCACCCGGCCCGATTGCTCTGTCGAGCGCAGCGTCAGACGAATGGCGAAGGGCGAGTAGACGCCAAGCAGGGTCAGCGGCACGAAGAGCAAGGCCAGGGCCGCGGCGAGACTGCCTGTGCGCACGCTCTCGATCGCATCGAAGATCGCCGCCAGCACGCCGTCGGCAGCCAGCGGCACAAACGCCATATAGACCGCCGAGGCCATGATGAGCCCTGCCAGCAGCTTGTATGTCGGCCAGCGGTCGGCGAGCCAGCCGCCGAGGAAGTAGCCGACCATCAAGGCGATCAGCACCGTCGCGATCAATGCCGCCCAAGTGTAGATGCCGCTGCCGAAATAGGGGTTGAGGTAGCGGCTGCCGAGCATCTCGAAGGCCATGATGACGGCGCCCGAAATAAACGCGTTCAGATATACCAGCCACAGGAAGCCCGGCGCGGCGCGCAGATCGCCGGCCGTCTCCGCCGCCTCGCTTGTCATCATGTTCATTTGCCCGGAACCTCCCGCCGTCACCGAGGATCCTCCGTTACCGAAGGCGAGCGTTTTAGCATCGCCTGGCTGCCTATCATACCCGAAGCCGTTGAGCGCGCCTTTCGGCGCGTTCTGGAGCGCGCAGGGTTGCGCGGCGCGAGAGATCTGGCGCCCGACCCACGGTCCTCAGTCCACGAACCAGGTCTCCGCCAAGGCCGAGAAAAAATTCTTGGCACCTACGCGCAGATTGCGCATCGCATAGCCGCCCTCCTGTACGATGAGCGTCGGCAATCCCAAATGGGCGATCCGCCTGGCAATCTGCTGCAAGCCAGCGACCGTGATGTCGAAGCTGCCAGTGGGATCGCCCTTCATGATGTCGAAGCCGAGCGAGACAACAAGATACAGCGGTCGGAAGCGGCGGACGGAGGCGAGGGCTTCGTCGAGAACCTTCAGGTAGCGCGCGTCATCGACGGGCGGCTCGAGCGGCCAGTTGCGGTTGAAGCCCAGGCCCGGACCCTCGCCGCGCTCGTCCGAATAGCCGGAGAAGTTAGGATAGGCGTGTCGGGGGTGCCCGTGGATCGACAGCGTCAGCACGTCGTTGCGCGAATAGAAGATGTCCTGAGCGCCGTTTCCGTGGTGATAATCGATATCGAGCAGCGCAACTTTGCCGTTGCCGGCCAGGTAGTTCGCCGCCACGGCCGCGTTGTTCAGATAGCAGAAACCCCCGAAAATGCGACGTTCGGCATGGTGGCCGGGCGGCCGACAGAGCGCATAGGCGAAGCGCTCGCCGTGCATGACAAGCTCTGCTGCGGTCAACGCCACGTCGACGGCCTGCCGCGCGGCCACGTAGACGGCGCTCGTGATCGGCGTGAACGTGTCGGCGCAGAAATAACCTGCCCGATCCTCAAGCGCCGAGGGCGCACGCTCCGGCCGCCGGATCGGGAACACCTCGGGGTAGACGATCGTCTTGTCGTCGAGGCGTTTGGAGACCGCGCGCAGATAGGAAACGAGTTTCGGGTCGTGTACGGCGGTGACGTGGCGCTCGGGGAAACGTTTGCGCGGCACCTCCGTAAACGGCAGATCCTTCAGGCCCGTCAGGATCTGCCGGACCCGGATCGGCCTTTCGACATACCCCCTTTGCCGGACGTGATGGATCTCGTGGCCCCTGGCCGCGACGACGGAGATCGGCTTGATCCGTGCGCCGGTCACCACGGGCCGCGGCGTGGCGTCCCGGACCGGCGGGCGCAGTTTCACGGGATCGTCCTTGAACGAGCGGGCAATCTGCTGGACGAAGGGGGCGTCTGCCTTGTATCCGAACTGCGTCACCAGAATGCGTTTCGCCGCCGTGCGCGCCTTTGCACGGCGCAGCTTGCGCGCCCGGCCCAGCGCATCGAACATTAGCGTCGTGAGAAAATTTTCGTTGCGCGGGTTGGGTATGACATCCCACCCGCTGCCCTCGACGATCCGCGCGCCATAGCGCTCGTAGAACCGGATCCGTTTGCGGTTGATGGCATGCCGCGCTGGATCGGAAAACTTTGCGCGATCGTCGGGCGGCACGTCCAACAGCAGGCCCTGCGCACCCCTGGCCGCCAAGAGCTCGCGCATCGCCTCGTAAAGCGCGCCGCCGATGCCGCGCGCGGCCCGCTTCGGATCGCTCGCGATGTATTGCAGATAGCCGATTTGCAGCTCGGGATAATAAAACACGAAGCCGATGCCGATAACCTGCCCGGCGCGATCCTGCCCGACCAGGAAGATCGGATCGAAGTCGAGGCGGGCGCGCTTGCGCAGCAGACGTTCGATCCGGTCGATGCCTTCCGGCTCATGGGGAAACGCGCCCCAAAAGAGCAGGCGCGCTTCGGCGAATGCCTTTTGGTCGTTGGGATTGGCGAGGTCGTGAATCAAGCGAAATTTGATCATCTTGCAGTTCGCGCAATGGCTCCCGGGTCATGGAAGTCAATGATATTGTTGAGCTGAAGCCGCGCTCGGACGACCGATCGGCGGCCAGGTAGAACAGGGAAGATGTGTATGTGGCCCGGCGCGCCCGCAATTCCAGAGTCGGTCGTTAAGAAGCGCATTTAAGCGCTGAACCGGGCATGAGGGCGGCGAAGAGGGTGGCCAGGATTTGGCGCAAGAGAGCCCTCAGCCATTTCAGGATAAGGCGGAAGTTGTAGCCGACGGCGGTGAGCACGGCGT
>DATKZM010000057.1:0-2726 GCA_035527975.1 Alphaproteobacteria bacterium
GCCCCGAGCTCGCGATACTCGATCAACCGCTCGCGCAAGCCGTCGAGCCCCTCGGTGATGGTCTCGCCGGGACAGAAGGGGAGCGGCTTGGCGCCCTTATCCACCTTGATGCCGGGGATGGCGCCGGCCTGCTCGATCACCTTGACCAGCGGCGTGCCGTCCGCGGCCTTCTGACGGATGGTCTCGTCGAACAGGATCACGCCGGAGATATGATCGTGCATGGCCTTGGTTGAGCGGAACAGAAGCTCCCGGTAATCGCGGCGGCTTTCCTCGGTGGATTCGACGCCGATCGCCGCGAAGCGCTTGGCGATCGTGCCGCCCGACTCGTCGGCGGCCAGAAGGCCCTTGCGGGGCGCGACCATGGCGGTAGCCACTCTGTTGAGCTCAGCGATGTCCATACGTCTCTCTCCCTCTCGGATTTTGTTCTGCGACTGAAGCCTTGCCGGCTCTTATAGGCCAGGATCGCCGCACTTTGCAGCCCCAACGGCACGGGATTGCTGAGACCGATCCGCCACACTCCTGCCCGAAGCCTGAAACCGCGCTTAACCGGTCTCACAATCGCCTTGAGACCGCCCCGCGGCAACCGAACTTCGGTCCCGTCAGCGCGTTATCCCCCAGACGTCACAAAGAGGAGAAGGTGGGATTCATGCGAATTTTGACCCTGGCAGGACTGATCTTTTTGGCAACATCACCGGCGCACGCGGTCCAGACCGTGGGCGCCACCTGGTACGGCAACGAGCTGCGGGGCAACCGCACAGCCTCGGGCGAAATGTTCAATCCGGACGGGCACACAGCGGCCCACCGGAGCTTGCCGTTCGGCACCTGCCTGCTCGTCGGCAATCCGAAGACCGGCAAGTCGGTCAAGGTCCGCGTCAACGATCGCGGCCCCTTCACCAAGGGCCTCACCCTCGACCTGTCCCACGGCGCCGCCCGGGCCATCGGCATGCGCTCGACACAAAACGTGACAATGCGGCAGTGTTAATCGTCGGGTTCGGCAGGGCGCCCCGGCTACTTTCCGAACGTGCCCGCGCGCTTCAACAACCAATAGACCAGGACGGATGCGCCGATGATGATTCCCATCGACCAAAGGAATCCGTAGCCATCTTGGGTCAGCGGCAGCCCCGCCACGTTCATGCCAAAGATCCCGGCGACCAAGGTCGGCGGCAAGAAAATGGTCGCCACGATAGCCAGCACTTCGAGATGACGATTGGTCTGCTCAGCCGCCTTCAGGGTCACCTCCTCTTGCAGGAGATGTGCCCGATCGCGGAGAGCCACGACCTCGCCGTCCAACCAATCGAGCCGCTGGGCCAATTTGGACGGGATCTCGAACGTCGCCGAGCGTTCTGAAACATCGCACTCGAAGCGATTGATGAGCGAGCGCGACATCACGAGCTGCCGATGCAGCCGCGCGGTCGTCCGCCGGATGCGGCCAAGCGTCAACCGTTCGTCACTCGGCTCATCGGCCAGAATCCGTTCCTCGATTTCGTCGAGAACGCCGGCGATATCCTCGGCATATTCGTCGACCGCATCGACAATGTGCTCCACGATAGTCCAGAGGAGAGCAGGAACGGTTTTGATCTTGCGTCCCTGGCGCAGCGTTTCGCGGGTCGCGTCCACGGCGTTGACCGAATGGCGGCGGCTGCTCACAAGAAGCCGATCGGTCATGGCAAAATGGAGAAAGCCGATCTTCTTTGCCGAATTTCCCGATTTTCTTAGTCCGCCGACGAGATCGGCGAAGGCGCCGTAGACGCAGCCGTCGCCGACCTGGAGCTGCTGATGATCGTCGGCCGCCACCAGCGACTCCACGGCGGCGGCCGTCAGACCGGAAAAAGATCTCAGGGCTTGAGCGGCGCGCGCATCGGCCAGGTCGAAGTGCAGCCACACCCAGCCATCAAGATGCTCGGCAAGCGGCTGGTCGACGGCAAGTTCCTCGGCGGCGCCGTCCTCGCTGAAGCGGAAGCCCCACTCCAAGCCCGGCAACACCTGCCCGCGCGTTTTTGACTTTGCGCCAGTGATGGCGGCGCGTCCGGCAGAAACCTTCGCAACCATAGCTTCCCTCCGAGCCTCCCAGGATCCCCGTCACCCGCCTTTGCCGCCCCGCGCGAGAAACGCGTAGACGAACAGCGCCGCAATCACGGTGTGCAAGATGGCGCCGGGCCATAGCCCGGAGCCGCCTGCGCTCGCGGCGGCGATGATGAGCACGAACCCGCCAACGACGTTGTAGAGACCGAGCCCGTAGGCGGCGGCGATGCCCCCTGCCGTGTCGAGGTGGTTCCGGGCGAAGAGCGCACCGACGCCGAGGCCGAGCGTCGCCGCGCCGAGTAGCCTGATGAGCGCAAGCGTGGGCGTATCCCCGCCTGCGGCGGCAACGGTCTCCAGCACCATCGCGGGCACGATGAGGGCGGAGAGGCCGAAAACGACCTCCACCAAGCCGGATACAAGCATCAGCGTCTTCAGCATGGCCCCTCTGCCCTCCCTCTCGCCCTGCCACTCACGGGGTCGGCTTCTCCCAGGAGAAGATCGCCTTCCAGTCGTTCTTCATATTGACCACAGACCAGCCATTCGCGTCGGCCTGCTCCAGCAGGGCGACGGGGAACCTGCCGACGTCGGAATTGGGGCCATAGGCATATTCGCGCACGGCGTCCGTGTGATGCACCAGCCCCATGAAGCATAGACCCTTGCAGTTGGCGGTCCATTCCAGCATCTCTTTGTCGCCGGACGAATTG
>DATKZM010000058.1:0-86001 GCA_035527975.1 Alphaproteobacteria bacterium
CCATGCGGCGACACCAGACAATAAATAGACGATGACGGCTTACCAAACGCCCGACCAATCGCCTTCAGCGACTCGCCTCGCTGCCAGCGATCCCACAGCTCCGTCTTCTGCGCAGAGGTTAAACCTGGACGACGAATTTGAACCATCACCAAACACTCCATCTTTGCCTTTCAGATAAAGTGTTGCGCCGACCAATTGAGAGCACCGACCGAAAGCGGACATCACTTCTAAGCGTTTTGCACGAAGCCGCTTCTGTACGCGCAGAATGGGTCCGAAATTTCAGCGGACCTTCTGAGAGGATCGAAACCGAGGGCAGGATTTGAACCTGCGGCCTTCAGGTTATGAACCAATCGATCGTTGAGGGTGCGCGAGTGAATAAATTCGGGATAGTCAACTGCGCCCAAAATGTGCCCGCCCAGTTCGGCCTTGTTCGGAACTAAGCGGGCTTGTTCGATATGTGCCAACGACTGCGCCCAGCTAACTGACTGATATTACTAAGTTCTCACTCAGAGAACCCCATTCACACGGCGGGGGTCGCTGGTTCAATCCCAGCCGCGCCCACCAACCCTTCCGAGGCGGCAAGGGTCTCCCCACCGCCTGGCGCTGTCCATTTGGCGCTCGCGGGCCTCCCGGCGAGTACCATTTTATTCCGCCTGGTGCCCGGTATGAGCCGGCCGGCGCCTTGGACCAATCCGCTGCCTTGACCAAAATCACAGCGTTTGTACGGCACTCTGGCCGCACCAGCAATTAGTCAGATCCTAGCAATTTTAGGCATACTTAAGGTAGCATTCATTTGCTCCAACTAGTCTAAAAATCCCAGAAAACGTGCGGCAGCGCCGGTAGGCGGCACCGCTTGGCGCCGGGAGTTGGTTACGCAAGTATGGTGACGGGCCAATCAAATACCGCAATGACCCTGGACCGGGTCCGCGTGGCGCATTTCGATCCGAATATGCGCATGCGTACGCTTTTGCGCGGAATGCTGCTGACGACCGGATTCCGCGAAATCCGCGAATGCCGAAGCCTCGACAATATCATCTCGCTACTCGAGACCGATGCGATCGACCTTTTGCTGATCGATATCGACACCGATACTGATGAAATCTGCAAGATCGTGCGCGAGATTCGCGAGGGCAGGCTGGGTCCCGATCCCTACGTCGTGATCATGGCGCTGACCTGGAAGCCTGAACAGGACATGATATCTCGCGCCCTTCAGACCGGAACCGACGATCTCATTGCCAAGCCGATCTCGACAAAGGTGCTTGCCGAGCGCACGGCCAACCTCATATACAATCGCCGGGATTTCGTCGTCACGACGAGCTATATCGGACCTGACCGACGCGAACCTGAACGCCGCAAACCCGGAGACCTGCCGGCGATCAAGGTCCCCAACTCATTGCGCTTCAAGGCGACCGGGGATGCCGCAGCGGTGGCCGACGTCGGCGCGCTTACCGCCGCGCGCGAAACTGTCAAATCACACAGAGTCGTCAGAATATCGGCCGAGATCAGCGATAAAGCCCTGGTCCTGGAAGCGGGGATCACCGGCAATACACGAGCCAAGATTTCCAGCGCCGATCTCAAGGAACTAGTCCGGAAGGTCACCGAGATCAATCGGTTGATCGAGACCGAGGAGTTGACCCAGCTCGCAACGATCGGGCACTCGATGACGCATGTCGTCAACTCGATTGTCGACGTTGGCCAGGCAAGCAAGCGCTTGCTTGCCTTGCTTCGCCTCCACAGCCAGGCAATCGCCGCGACCGTCAAGGGCGACAAGGCAGCGGCTGAATTGGTCACCAACGCGCTCGGGCGCGCGGTCGAGGTGGTCCAGGCCGTCGGCAAGGAAACGCCGAAGCCAGCGGCCGCATAGCGCAGCGCCGCTTCCAAGAGCCCCTGCCACTTCCAAGAGCAGCGCTGCTTCCGATCGGTCAGCGCGCCGGTCTCGGCGGGCGCTTCAGGAGCAGCGCCAACGGGATCATCGCGAGGGTAACGAAACACAGCAAATAGAAATCATTGGCGTAGGCGATCAGCTCCGCCTGGCGCGTGATCTCTGCGTTGATTGCTGCGAGCCCCTGGGGCGTCGTCGGACTCCACGCCGCGGCGATCTCCGCTGCACGCAAAGCCTCGTTGTATTCGGTGATGTTGTTGACCAAACTCGCCCGGCTGATCGTGGTGTTTCGGACCAGCAGGGTGAGAAAGACCGCGACCGCCACGCTGGAGCCGACATTGCGCAATAGCTGGAAGATCCCGGTCGCCTCGCCGCGCAGCACTGGATTGAGCGTGACAAAAGTGAGCGTGAAGATCGGCGAATAAATCAGCCCCATGCCGAAGCCCTGGATGACCCCATTCCAGATGATCGCTTCCGTTCCCACATCTCCGGTCCAGCTGGCCATATCCCAGCCCGACCAACCGGTCAGCAAAAGCCCGGCGATCATGATGATCCGCGGCTCCGTGCGCGCCAACAGGCGGCCGGACAGCATCATCCCCACCATCACACCGATGCTGCGCGGTGACAGAATCAAGCCGACCGTGGAAACCGGATAGCCCCGCAATTCCTGAAGGAATGGCGGCAGCAAGACGAAGGGCGGCATCAGAATAAAGCCGAACGCAAAGATCAGGATCGCCCCGACGGTGAAATTGCGATCCCTGAATATCTCCTTGTTGATGAAACTCTCGCGCGTCGTGAAGGTATGAACGGCGAGCGTGTAGGCTGCCAATCCCGCGATCACCGCGTACATCACGATCTCGGTCGATTCGAACCAGTCCTCGCGCCCGCCGCGGTCGAGCATTGTCTGAACCGCGGCGATGCTAATCGCGAGCATAAAAAAGCCCGGCAGGTCGAGCCTTGTGCGGGGCCGCGAAACGCGCCGGCCCAATCCGGCGACCGCCGCCATGATCGCCACCAGGCCGATCGGCACATTGATGTAGAATATCCACGGCCAGCCGAAATTTTCGGTCAGATAGCCGCCAAGTGTCGGCCCCAGTATCGGACCCAGCACGACGCCGAACCCCCAGATCGAGATCGCGTGTCCGTGCTTTTCGGTCGGATAGGTGTCGAGGATCATGGTCTGCGAGAGCGGCACCAACGGCGCGCCGAACAGTCCCTGCAGCACGCGGAATGCGACCTCCTGCGGCAGCGTCTGGGCGAGACCGCAGAGCACCGATGCGCCGGTAAAGCCGACCATCGCCGTGATGTAGACTTCCTTGCGCCCGAAGCGGTTTGCAAGCCAGCCGCTGGCCGGAATCATAACCGCGGTGGCGACAATATATGAGGTCAGCACCCAGCCGACTTGATCTTTGGTTGCCGAGAAGGTGCCGCGGATATGCGGCAGCGCCACGGCGCCGATCGTCATGTCGAGCGCGGTCATGCCGGTGCCGAGCACGGCGGCGATCATGACCAGGGCCCGTGTCGAGCCCGGCGCTTCAAACGCAGGCGCCGCGACAGCGGTCATTGAGAGGTCTGCGACGCGGGATTGCCACCCTTCCGGCGATTGGCGCCGTGCGCCGCCTGCACCCTGTTGGCGGGCTTTCCTCCGAAGGTGGCGCGAAACCATTTGAGCGGCCAGCGCTCAAGGCCCGTATCGATACGCACGCGTACCGACATGCCCGAACGCAGCGTCCGCCGCGCCTCGGGTTTCTCGAACGTGAGCCGAACCGTCAGCCGCCGCACCACCTTGACCCAGTTCCCGCTGGCATTCTGGGGCGGCAGAATTGCGAACTCGGCGCCGGTCGCCCGGGCCATGCTTTCCACGCGCGCGCGCCAGACGATATTTGGCATCGCGTCGGCTACAATCTCCGCCGGCTGTCCTACGCGCACGGTGGTCAATTGGGTTTCCTTGAGATTGGCCTCGATCCAGACCCGTTGGGTACTGATCAAACTGAACAACTTGTCGCCGCGCTTGACGTGGTGCCCGACCTGCAAGCGAAGATTGCTGACCACACCCTCGAACGGTGCCCGCACCACCGTGTCCCGCAAATCGAGTAGCGCCTGGTCGAGCTTGGCCCTGGCGCGCAGATAAAGCGCGTGCTTCTCAGGCGCACGATTGGGATATCCGCCAAGCTCTTCCAGCGCGACGTTTACTTTTTCCTTGAGCGTGCGTTCGCGCTGGCGCGACTGGGAAAGATCGAGCTCGGCCTTCTCAAAGCGTGATGCGGTTGCCACGCCACGCGCGCGCAACTTTTTTTGCCGGGTGTACTCTTTTTCGAAGAAAACGGTGCGCTCGCGCGCTTCCAGAAGCTCGACCGTGGTCTGACGGTAAGTCGCAACCAAGGCCCGAATGCGGCTGCGGACAACGTCGAGTTCGGCATTCGCATCGGCGACGTTGATACGAAACGGCCGGTCGTCGATCTTGAACAGGATCGCATCCTTGCCGATGCGCCGGTTCTGCCCGACGGCGACATCCACGACCCGGCCTTCCACATTGGCGCTGACCGGCAGAATGTCGAATTTGACGTAGGCGTTCTCGGTTTCCACATAGCGCCCACCGGTGACGTAGGCGTAGCCGCCGTAAGCCGCCAATAGCAATGGCCCCAACGCAAACAGCACGACCCGTCTGCGTCGAAGCTGTTTCTTGCTGGAAGCCATGCGAAATCCGTCGCTATTTCCGGTTGCGCGAGGGCGCCTGATCCCTCCGCCATGCATTCAGCGCATGATAAGCGGAACGGGCCGGAAAAATCGCGTCCGAAATACCACAGCGGCTTCATGGGCGCTGTGCAGCCTGCGCATCGGTCGCGCTGATTGGGGAGGCAATCCCGGCGACCAAGCGCCTCAGCGTGGCAGTTTGTCGAGCAGATATGCCGGCAGTGGCGCGGCGCGCGCGCCTTGTTCGGCGCTTTCGTCGCGCAGCACCAGGGCGCGCAGCTCATAGCCCGTCGCGGTCGACTGGCCATCGCGAAAGATTTCGTGCTCGATGCGGAAGACCTTCTCGCGTATCTCGCCGACCCAGTTGTGAATTTCGATCTCGTCGCCGAAGTTGATCCGAATTCGGAAATTGGCATTCACCTCGAGGATCGGCATGCCCAGGAAGCCGTCGATATTGGCATGCATCCATTGCCAGTCGATGCCGTGGGCGATGAACATATCCTCGGTTGCCCGGTCGAACATCTCAAAGAAGCGCGGGTAGTAGACGATCTGCGCCGGATCGCAGTCGCCGAAATGGATGCGCCGTTTAACGATGTGTCGCTGTGCGGTCATGGGGGCGGTCACGTTTGCGGTCATTGGGCCTCTGCTGGGATCGGCTCAGAAGATGTCGAAGTATTCGCGATGCTCCCAGTCGGTTACATCCGAGAGGTAGCGCGTGACCTCCGCCTCCTTGAGCGTGACGATATAGTCGACGAACCGATCACCCAACGCCTCACGGTAGAGCGTGCTCTGGCGCAGCGCTGCGAGCGCCTCGATCAGGCTCCTGGGCAACATCGGTGCGTCGGCCTCATAGGGCGTGTCGACGGGCGCACCGGGATCCAGCCCGCGATTGACGCCGTCGAGCCCGGCATGGATCTGCGACGCCATATAGAGATAAGGATTGGCCGCCGGCTCGCCCGCGCGGTTCTCCAACCGGGTGGCAGCATCTCCCGCTCCCCCAATAGCGCGGATCATCGCACCGCGGTTGTCGCGTCCCCAGATCCGCCGGTCGGGCGCCAACGAATAGGGCCGGAAGCGCTTGTAGCCGTTGATCGTCGGCGTCGTAAAGACCGAGGCGGCGGCGGCGTGCTCGAGCAATCCCGCCGCGAAATTGAGCCCAAGCGGCGACAGCGCCGCATCCTCTTCGGCAGGCACGAAAGCGTTTGCGCCGGTTTTGCGGTCGATCAATGTCTGGTGCAGGTGCCAGCCGCTGGAAAAGAGATTGGGCAATCCCGGCCGGCACATGAATGTTGCGTGCAGGCCGTGCCGCCGGCAAACCTGTTTCACGGCGCTGCGGAACAGCACCATCATGTCGGCCTGGGCGAGACCAATGCCCGGATCAAAGGTCACTTCGACTTGCGTCGGTCCGAACTCATTCTCGATCGTACGCAGCGGCAGGCCGAGATCAACCACCGTGCGGCGGATCAGCGTCAGCGCCGGGTCGATCTCGTCGAAGCGCGCCTCGCTCAAGAGCCGATAGCCATGGGTGAGCAGGCTGACCGTCGGCGGCGTCGCGGGATGCGTGGAATGCTCCGGCGTGAGGTGGGCGTCCTCGAGCTTGAAGAGATGAAATTCCACCTCGAGGCCGCTCATGTAATCGTAGCCGGCATCGGCCAGCGCCTTCAGCGCGTCTTTCAGCACCGTGCGGGTCGAGAACGGCACCGGCTTGCCATTGTCGAAATATAGATCGCAGAGCACCCACGCCGTGTTCTCAGCCCAGGGCAGGATGTGGAAAGTCGCCGGATCCGGCACCATGATCGCGTTGGTGATGCCGGTCATCTCGGCAAGCCCGGTGCCGGCGCCGGGGGTAAAGACCGGATAGACGGTGCGCCCCGACGTATCCTTCAGGAACAGTGAGCTGCCGACGGCGCAGCCATTGCGTAGCACATCGCCGAAGGCCGAAGCGACCAGCGTCTTGCCAATCGGCACCCCATGCTGATCGGCGAAGACGCAGCGCACGACTTCAATGTCATGATCCTTGACGAGCTTTAACGCGCGCCTGCCCGCCTCGTCGGCGGCATTGTCCCACAGCCCGAAGCGCTCAACGAAACCGCGGCCGCGCTTGCTGCCATCCGGACCTGGCATCGATGCGCTCACGGGTTCACCCGCCTAGCGATCGCCGGCCGCCCAGGCCGAGCCGGCCCGGCGGGCGTCCTCGTGCGCACGCCAGTCGTGCGTCCAGTCGCCCGGCTTGCCGATCGTGTCGATGGCGCGCGGTTCCTCGCCATTGCCGGTCAGCGGCGCCGCTGCGCCGGCTTCGACCGCCTTGATCGCGGCCATGAGCTGCTTGCGATAGGCCGTAATCGCCTTATCGGTGGAGCCCAAATGCTCGATCGTGCGGTCCTGGATCGTACCCTGACTTTCGACCGCCCATTGGTCGTGGATGTTGATGTCCTGGCCCATGCCGGTATAGGTCGCGGTCCGCTGCTCATCGGCGTCGAAGCCATAGTTGTTCGCTTTGTTGCGGATCGGCTTGTAGTCGGGAAGCGTGCAGGCCGCGATGCGCTGAGCGCGCATGGTCTCCTTGTCGACGGTCTCCGAGAAGGCCGTAAACATCGCGTACCAATAATTACTCTCGTCGTCGATCGGCACATGCCACTGCGCGATGTTCATGTCGCTCGACATCGGAATGACGGCGCAGTTGGGAAACAGCAGGTTGGTGACGCGGATATGCATCTCCTCGTCGCCGAGATCGCGCAGCGCGAAGATGCGCAAGCCATAGCCGGTTTCCTCGATCTCCAGCCGCGGGCAGTCGTATTCGCGCAAGACCTTGGTCTGGGGAATCCCCGCGGTGGCGTCGCGGAACTGCTGGCCGTAGCCTTTGTCCGGCGTCTCGTCCTCGAAGAAGCGATGCAGAAACGAGGCGTGCGCCGGGTCGATGCCGACCTCCAGCGACTGCAGCCAATTGCAATCAAGATATCCCTTGAAGGCAAAGGTGTAAGCATCGGGCGCAGCAAAACAATCTGCGATCGGCAGTGGCGGCGGCTCGCCTGGTCCCATATAGGCGAAGATAACCCCGTTCCGCTCCACGCATGGATAGGCCGGTTGGCGAACCTTGTTCTTGAAGTTCGAGCCCGCAGGCTCCGCCGGTTGTTCCAGGCAAGCCCCATTTACGTCGAACAGCCAGCCGTGAAACGGACAGCGCAGACCGCCATCCTCGAGCCGACCGTAAGCAAGGTCGGCGCCGCGATGGCAGCAGCGCCGGCTTACCAGGCCGCAGCGCCCCTCCTCGTCCCGGAACAGCACCAAATCCTCGCCCAACAGGCGCACGGGCACGACCGGACGGTTGCCCGCCAGCTCTTCGCTCAGTGCCGCCGGTTGCCAGTATTGGCGCATGAGCACGCCGGCCGGCGTGCCCGGCCCGGTCCGTGTAATCCGCTCGTTCCGCTCCGCGCTCAGCATGCTCTGGCTCTGATATCCTGGATGAGGTCCACGATAAGGTCCGCAGTACTCGTCGCCCTCGCGAATTCGGTCGTTGCATTGTGGCTCATTCGGCGCCTAATATACATTATTAGTTTGGTACGCCAACTAATAATCGACCGACGGGATCATGGTGGATCGGAAAGTGAGCGATGGCGGCACGGCCGCATTGACCGAAATGGGCGGGCAGGCGGCGCAGGCGCACGATCTCGGCCCGCTGCCGGACTATGTCGGCTACAATTTGCGGCGGGCGCAGGTCGCCTCGTTCAAGCATCTCGACCGGATCGCCGGCGCGCTCGAGCTGAGTCCGGGCCAGTTCAGCCTCCTGGTCTTCCTCAAGGCCAATCCAGGCGTCAGCCAGAAGTCGGTGAGCCATGCGTTCGGCGTCGACACGTCGACGCTCTCGCCGGTCCTCGCCATGCTGTCGGCGCGCGGGCTGGTGCACCGCAAGCGCGCGAGCCATGATCGGCGGAACTATGCGATCTCCCTGACCGCGGACGGCAGGCGTCACCTAGCGGATATGCGCGCGCATATCGAGGCGCAGGAGGCGTTGATGGGCGACGCCCTCGATCCGGGCGAACGTGAGATGCTGCTCAGGATGTTGCGCAAAGTCGCCGCCGCGCTGGAACCGGGCTGACGGCGTTTCGTTTTGTGCTCTTGCCGCAGAATCACAAGAATCACATGGAACCGTCATTTCGACCGCGGGAGCGGCAGCGACCGAGTGAAGAAATCTGACCAGATGTCATGCGTGTCGCAGCCAGATTTCTCCCTCGCTTACGCTCGCTCGAAATGACGGTTCTAGCTGTTTGGGCTGACGCTACCGGCCGCCGCCGCCCGTAACCGTTTCGGCGAGCCCCACGAGATCGTCGGGCGGCGCATCGCCCCGCCAGACGACGTGCTGATCCGGTCCCACCAGGGCCAGATCGGCGCCATAGAGATCGCGCGCGCCGTCCACCGCCACCTCAAGCATCGTCATCGGCACGCCGGCCACAGCGAAGGCGTCCCCGATCCCTTTCGCCGCATCGGCGTCGCCTCCGCCGCCGCGGGGGTCTAAGCGCAGCAGCGTGAACTCCGCGCCCAGCCTGTCATAAAGCGCGAGCCCCGGCTCCAGCCATATGTGCGGCGCGCGATGCCCCGGCCGTGCGGTCGGCGCGTAACTGTTCGGCGGATCGGGCGGCGCGGCCGAGCCGTCGGGCACAATGATCGCCGAGCCCTCGTAGCGATAGCCCAGATGGATGCCGGGGATGAGGAACTCGCGCCGCGCATGCTCCAGCAGATGCGCGCCGATGCGGGCACGCTCGGCCCGTCCCTCTTCGCTCTCAGTCTCGATCGCAGGGCTCGCCGGGGTGCGTCCCACCGAGTCGGCGAAGGCTTTGGAAAAAACAAGATTGCGGGCCGCGACCGGGCGGCGGTCGGCCTCGTAGCTGTCGAGCAGGCCGGACCCGCCCCAGCCCTTCGCGACCGCCGCAAGCTTCCAGCCCAGATTGACCGCGTCTTCCACGCCGGTGTTCATGCCAAGCCCACCGGTCGGTGTGAAGAGATGCGCGGCATCGCCGGCCAGGAACACCCGGTCCACGCGGTAACGCTGGGCCAGCAACCGGAAGCCCGCCGTCCAGGGCGTGGCGGAAATGATTTCGCGAACGACCGGCCCGCCCAGGGCCTGCTCGACCAGCGCCCGCACATCCGCTTGCGAAGGTGTTTCGCCCTCCTTCATGGCGATGTGGATGACGAACTCGTCGGCCCCGTCGATCGCAATCATCAACGTGCGGATCTCCGGGTTCACGGTCCAGAATTGCCACGAGCGTTCCGGCCACGGGCCGTCGTCGGAACGCCGGTCCAAACGGAGATGGACGGCGAGCATGGTGCCGCCCATCATCGGACGCTCAATCCCGGCGTCGCCCTCGTAGTCGATACCGAGCCCCTTGCGCACCCCACTCGACGGCCCGTCGCAGCCGACAAGCCAGTCGGCCTCGAGCGAGGCCTCTTTGCCGGTTTCAACCTCGACCGCATGCACGGTCACGCCGTCCGCCCGCGCCTCGAACCCATCAAGGCGCCAGCCGAAGCGCCGGTCGATCGCCGGGAAATCGGCCAGCCGCTCGAAAAGTACGCGCTCAAGAAAGATCTGCGAGCCACGATGGGCCGGTTCAGGCGAGGCCCAGGGCCCGCTGCCGATGGCGGTTTCGGCGACCGCGTCCCGCCAGCACGGCAGGCGCTGGCGCGCCAGCTCGTAGCCGTTGAGGCGCGTCACATAGGTCACGTCGGTCGGATGATCGGGCGGCAGCCCGGTGACCCGAAATCGCTCGGAAATGCCAAGCCGGCGCAGATGCTCCATCGAGCGCGGGCTGGTCGCGTTGGCCTTGGGTTGCGGCGACGGGCCGGGCCGGTCGTTCAGCAGCACGCAGGGCACGTCGCGCCGACCGAGCTCGAGCGCCAGCACCATGCCAACCGGCCCGCCCCCGGCGATGATCACCGGCGCACCGTCAGGTCCGGCGGCATGCGTCATTCTGCGTTCGCCTGCTCGCGCAGCTCCACGCGCCGTATCTTGCCCGAGATCGTCTTGGGCAGCGCCTCCGGAAAAGCGATCTCGCGCGGATACTTGTAGGGCGCCGTGACCGACTTCACGAAGTCCTGCAGCTCCTTGACCAGTGTGTCGCCGGCCTCGTAACCCTCGGCGAGCACGACGTAGGCTTTCACGATCTCGCCGCGCATCTCATCCCTCTTGCCGACGACGGCCGATTCTGCGACCGCCGGATGCTCGATCAGCGCGCTTTCGACCTCGAAGGGACTGATGCGGTAGCCGGCCGAGGAAATCAGATCGTCGTCGCGTCCGACGAACCAGATATAGCCGTCCGCGTCGCGGCTCGCCGTATCGCCGGTGTAGTACCAGCCATCGCGGAAGCATTTCGCATTGGCCTCGTCATCCTCGAAATAGCCTTCGAACAGCCCCGGCGGGCGCGGTTCGGTGAGGCGAATGGCGATGTGCCCCACCTCCTCTGCCGGCAGCACCGTGCCGCTGTCGCTCACGATCTCCACCGGCATGCCGGGCACGGGCTTGCCCATCGAGCCCGGCCGCACCTCCAGCCCCGGAACATTGGCGACCACATTGATGGTTTCGGTTTGGCCATAGCCGTCATGGACAGTTGTGCCTGTCGCCTTGCGCCAGGTCTTGATGACCTCCGGGTTGAGCGGCTCGCCGGCGCTGATGGAATGGCGCAGCGTGGAGACGTCGTAACCGCCGAGATCGAGCTGGGCGAAGGCGCGGTAAGCCGTCGGCGGCGCGCAGAAGGTCGTCACCTTGTGCTTGGCCAACAGCTTCAAATGCGCGTCGGCATCGAAGCCCGGCCCCGGATTATAGAGCAGCAGCGTCGCACCGATCTGCCACTGGCCGAAGATCATGCCCCAGGCGAATTTGGCCCATCCGGTATCGGAAATCGTCCAGTGCACGTCGTCTTCGCGCAAATCCTGCCAGTAGCGCGCGGTGATCGCATGGGCCAGCGCATAGTCGTGGCTCCGCGGCACCATCTTCGGGAACGCGGTCGTGCCCGACGTGAAGTAGGCCAGCATCATCTCATCGGCCCGGGTGGCGGGGGCGTGCTCGCGCGGATAGTCGGCCGAAGCCTCGGCGCAGGCGCCCTCGAAATGCACCCAGCCCTCGCGCGCCGCGCCGATCAGGATCAGACGCTTCAAGGTGGGGCACTTGGCGCGCACCGCCTCGATCTTCTCCGCATGTTCGGCGGTGACGATGGCAATCGTCGCCCGCGACTTGTTGATACGGTACTCGATGTCCTTGGGCATCAGCAGGTTGGTGCCCGGCATCGCCACCACGCCGGCCTTGATGCAGCCGATGGTGGCCTCGTACCAGGCCGGCACGCGCGGGATCATCATGAAGGCGAAAGCGCCCCGCTCCGCGCCCAACTCCGTCAGCACATTGGCGAAACGCGCCGACGCGGCAGCCAAATCGGAGAAGCGGATCTCCCGCCCCTCGCCGGTATTCGCATCGTCATAGACAAGCGCCGTCTTGTCGGCCTCCGCCGCGCGCCTGTCGATCAGATGGAAGCCGAAATTGTAGTGCTCCGGCGCCGGCAATGCGAAGGACCCGGCCGCCAGGTCGTAATCGGGAAGATCAAGGAAGTCGGTCATTCTGCGCCCTCCTTCTCACGCCGCGTCCGGGTCGACCAGATGCGGTTCAACCGCGGGACGGAAGAACTCCGGCATCGGTGCGGGCTTTCGCGTCTCGGGATCGAAGAAGACCTCGACCGAAGTGTTGAAGGCGTGCAGCGCGCCATCGTCGGCGTCATACATGCGCGTCACATAGCCGACGCTCTTTTGTCCGAGATGGGTAAAGGCGCTGCGCAGGACCAGCAGCTGTCCGGCCAGCATCTCTTTGACGAAATCGTACTTGGTGCTGGCGACCACCGCGATCACGCCGTGCTCGCGCAACCGGCGCACGCCGACGCCGCGCAGCGTCCAAATCTGGAAACTCGCATCGTCGAAAAAGTTGACGTAGTTGCGCACGTTCAAATGCCCGAACTGGTCGCACAGCCAGGGGTGCACGACCCCGCGTCCGGTTTCCTCCCAATTTCCCGCCAATCCGTCCTCCTCCCTTGCTTGCAATTTGGCTGCGCCAACCTTGACCGCCGGCCTGGCCGAATGCGACCTAGTGTGATGGTCCCGAACTTCATCGCACCAATGCGACGAAGTTCGGGGGCTGAGTCACACTAGAAACATTATTTAGTGGCCTGCTGGTCCCGGAACTTCGTGGGACGAATTTCCGGGGCAGGACACTATGGCCCACTCTCAATAGCATGATGTCTCGGGAAACGCCTTTGGCCAACCACACTGGCCTAATCGATGCCGCCGGCCGCGCCCACCCCCCCGCCGGGCCTGATGCGCGGATCGCCTGCTTCGTGCCATCGATCACCGAACTGGTGATCGACCTTGGCCTGGCGGACCGGCTTGTCGCGCGCACCCAGTACTGTATCCACCCGGCCGCCGACGTGGGCGACATCGCTGCCATCGGCGGCACCAAGAAGGTGAGCCTGCCCAAGGCGAAGGCGCTCAGGCCAACCCACGCGATCCTCAACATCGACGAGAACACCCGCGAGATGGACGCGGCCCTGCGCGAATTCGTGCCCAACGTCATCGTCACCCACCCGAACGCGCCCACCGACGTGCCGGCGCTCATCCGTCTCATCGGCGGCATCTTCGGCCGTGCCGAGGCGGCGGAAGCGATGTGCAGGGCGTTCGAAGCGGCGCTCGAAAACCTGCGCAGCGGGGCGGCCGGGATTCCCGCGCGGCGCGTTTGCTACTTCTGCTGGAAGGATCCCTGGATGACGGTAAGCCGCGACACCTATATTTCGCGAAGCCTCGCGCTCATCAACTGGGAAACCGTTGGCCACCGCGACGACACCCGTTATCCCGAGATTACGGTCGACGAGGCGCTCATCGGCAACACCGACCTCTTTCTTTTCTCGTCAGAGCCTTATGCTTTCACCGCGCAACACGCGCACGGCTTCGCCGCGACGCACGACATACCCGCCTCTCGCTGCCTTGTGATCGACGGCGAGTACACTTCCTGGTATGGCAGCCGCGCCATCCCCGCGATGGCCTATCTCCGCGACTTCGCGCGCGCGCAGACCGATACGGAACAGCACCCCGGTTAATCAGAAACGAACCACAACGGAGCCGACACATGGCACGAATGAAAGGCAAGCGCGCGGTCATCACCGGAGCGGCGAGCGGCATCGGGCGGGCGAGCGCCATCCTGTTCGCCAAGGAAGGGGCAAGCGTACTGATCGTCGACCGCGCCGAGGACGGGCTCGATGAGACGGCGGCGATTATCACCAAGGCCGGCGGCAACGTTCATGCGATGGCGGCCGACATCTCAAAGGAGGCCGACAGCCAGGCCATCGTCACAAACTGCGTCGCCGCCTTCGGGGGGATCGATGCCTACTTTGCCAATGCCGGGGTCAGCGGCGAGCTGCTGCCGATCACCGAATACACCGTTGAGATGATCGAGCGCGTGCTCGCGGTGAACCTGATCGGCCCGCTGCTGGCGGTGAAACACGCCGCCCCGCCGATGGTGGCAGCCGGAAGCGGCGCCATCGTGATGACGGCCTCGGTCGCGGGGATCGCCGGCAATGCCGGACCGGTGGTCTACAGCGCCACCAAGGCCGGCGTGATCAACCTCGCCAAATCGGCCGCCTCGGAGTTGATCGGCACCGGCGTGCGGGTGAACGCGATCTGCCCCGGGTTGATCGAGACCGGAATGACCCGCTTCGTCTTCGAGCGGGCCCGCGAGAAAGGCACGGAAAACAAGATCGGTCAGCTCAATCCGCTGCAGCGCAACGGCGTGCCGGAGGAGATGGCCAACGTTGCCCTGTTCCTGGCTAGCGACGATGCCTCATACGTCAACGGCCATGCGCTGATCGCCGATGGCGGGCTCTCGGCGAGCCTACCCTTCGCGTCAGGAGCGGTCATGCGGGCGGGCGCCCCAAGAGCCGAATGAGCCGGTCAAGGTCCACGCCCGTCGGCGTCAGGCCGGCTTCAACAGTTTGACCTGCCGCACCGCTTCCAACAGCGCCTCTGCCTTGAAAGGCTTCTTCAGCGTGCAATCGGCGCCGAGCCTGCCGGCGAGCTCGAGATAGCCGCCGCGCGTCTCGCCGTGATGCCCTGACATGACAATGATTGCCGGCCTGTCGGGTTTGGCCGCGAGCGAGCGAACCAGCTCCATGCCGTCGGTGTCCGGCATCACCAGGTCGGTGACCAGCAGATCGATGGCCTGATCGCGCAGGATCGGGATCGCGTGGCGGCCGTCGCTCGCTTCGATAACGTTGTAGCCGGCGTCACTCAGCACCAACGCGACACTCGCTCGCAAGTCCTGATCGTCGTCGACAACGAGTATAGCCCCCATGGTACCGACTATCGGTGGAGGTCTGTTCGGCGGTCAAGTGCCGCGGCGAGGCGCGTCAATCAAAAGCGTGTGATCGCCGCGCGAGCCTGGAGCTGCCGGTTGTCGGCGGCCTTGCTCACACGAAACGGAAACCGAACGCCGCGCCGTCCTCCACGACCCGGCCCATCGACGGCGACGGGAAATGCGCGGTCAGGACGAGCCGATCGCGCGCACAGCAATCCTCCAGAAAGGCGCGGCGCGTGCGGTTGGCCTGTTCGGGATCGTAGTCGATGTGGTAACGCCAGTCGGGATGCGCGCATTGGATCGGCGCGTGGATGAGATCGCCGGACATCACAGCACCCTGCCCCGTCCCGGCAAGGCCGACCGCGACATGGCCGGGCGTATGCCCCGGCGTCGGCTCCAGCCAGACCTGGTCGTCGAGCGCGTGATCGCTCTCCACCAGCAGCGCCTGGCCGGCCGCGATCACCGGCGAGATGCTTTCCTCCCATTGCGGCGCTGCCGTGGCTTCGGCGGCAGCAATCTCGCCTTTGGTCATCACGTATTTGGCGTTTGGAAAGGTCGGCACCCAGCGGCCGTCCACGCGCTGGGTATTCCAGCCGCAATGATCGGAATGCAGATGGGTGCACATCACGAAGTCGATCTCTTCGGGCCGCGCGCCGGCGGCGGCGAGCCGGTCGAGCCAGCTCCGATCGGAACGCATGTTCCAACGATCGAGGAATTTCGAGGCCTTGTCGCAACCGACGCAGGTGTCGATCAGGATCGTGTGATGCGCCGTGCGCACGAGATAGGACTGCACGGCGATGATAAGCCGCCCGGTCTCCGGCTCGATCGCCCAGGGCTCAAGCGCGGCGCGGTGCGGCTCGATATCCTCGTCGGTTACTCCGGTGAAAAGCTCAGGCGCGGTGCGAAATGGAAATTCCATTTCCACGACGCGGTCGATGGTGATGCCACCGAGGTCGATGGTCGCCGTTTCCTGCATGAGTTCCCTTTGAACATCAACGGAGAAATACCGGTCTATGGCACGCCAAGTCCGGCCCACAGGACACGGCCCTCAGCGATCTCCTTCATGAACCATTCGTGATGGCCGCGCGCCAGGATCCACTCGATCCGGTCACCGCGCCAGAAGATCCGCTCGATCTCGATCCCCGAACTTGCCAGGTTCTGCACGTATTTGCGTGTGCGATCGAGGTCGGCCTTGCAAACATCGAGGCCGCACAATCGCTTGTACCATGCTGTCACGCGCGAGAATCGGTCGGCGTCGATGGGCACGTCTACCGCCCGGCAAGCCGAGATATGTGGCAATAGCGCAAGGTCGGCAATGCCGAGCGTGCCGCATACATAGTCGTTGCCTTCAAGGTCGCGCTCCAGGGCGGCGAAGACCTCGTTCATGTCTTCGCGCGCCGCATCGAGCAATCCCACCGGCATCACGTCGGGCCGCTTGGCCCAGAGCCAGTAGGAAATATCGATCAGGATGGGATCGATCGTCGAATCGGCGCAGCGTTCCCAGGCCCGGGCGCGGACATGCATTTTCGGATCGGCTGGATAGACCGGCGGTTCGGGATATTGCCGGTCGAGATAGGCGACGATGTCGGCTGAATTGACGACCTTGATATCGCCGTCGACCAGCACCGGCACCTCGGCTCGCCCGTTGGCCGCAACCAGTTCCGCGTGACCGGCAGGCACCAGGCCATCGACGGTCTCGTAGTCGAGGCCCTTGAAGTCCAGCACCATCCGGACCTTGCGGGCAAACGGGCTGAACCCGTTGTCATACAGCTTCATTTCGGCATCTCCTCGTGACCCCGGATCAGAGCGCCGCGGCGAGGCGAACGCCTTCTTCGATGGCGCGTTGGGCGTCGAGCTCGCGGGCAAGCTTGGCGCCGCCGATCACATGCACCGATGCGCCGGCGGCTTCCAACGCGCCGACCAGATCGTCGCGCGGCTCCTGCCCGGCGCAAAGCACCACGCTGTCGCAGGCGATCACCCGGTCCTCGCCGCCGACCGTGATGTGGAGACCGTCATCGTCGATACGCCGGTACGTCGCGCCCGCGATCATCTCGACCTGCGCGCGCAGCAGCACCAGGCGATGCACCCAGCCGGTCGACTTGCCTGGCCCCGCACCCATGCGGCCATCGCTGCGCTGCAGGAGCACGACGTCATGCGCCGGCGCCGGGGACGCCGGCGCGCCGTCGACGCCCCAGGTCGCGCGAAAGGCAGCGATGTCGCGGTGGCTCTTGTGACCGCGTTCGACCAGATGGACCGCAACATCGACGCCGATGCCCCCCGCACCGATCACGGCAACCCGCCGTCCTGGTTCACGCGCACCGGAGAGCAATTGCTCGTAGGTCATGACCATAGGATGGTCGACGCCGTCGATCTCGGGTACGCGCGGCGCGACGCCGCAGGCAATCACCGTCTCATCGAAACCATCGAGATCCGACGCGCCCGCTTCGGCGCCAAGTTTCAGATCGACACCGGTTGCCGCGATACGGCTGCGGTAATAGCGCAGCGTCTCGTCGAACTCCTCCTTGCCCGGTATCGCGCGCGCCAACGCAAACTGGCCGCCGATCGCATCGCCAGCTTCGAACAGCGTCACCGTATGGCCGCGCTCGGCGGCAATCGTGGCGCAGGCAAGCCCCGCCACCCCGGCGCCGACAACGGCGATCTTCTTCGGGGCCGCGGCCGGTCCCCAATTGAGCTCGGTCTCGCGCGCGGCGCGCGGATTGACGAGGCAGCTTGCCGGGGCGCCGACGAAATATTTGTCGAGGCAGGCCTGATTGCAGGCGATACAGGTGTTGATGTGGTCTGGTCGGCCGTCGCGCGCCTTTGCCATGAAGTCGGCATCGGCCAGAAAGGGCCGCGCCATCGAGACCATATCGGCCTCGCCCTCGGCGATGATCCGCTCGGCAACCTCCGGTGTGTTGATCCGGTTTGAGCCGACCAGCGGCACGCCGACCGCACCTTTGAGGCGCGCCGTCGCCCAGGTCCAGCCGCCACGCGGGACGGCTTGAGCGATGGTCGGAATGCGGGCCTCGTGCCAGCCGACGCCGGAGTTGAGGATGTCGGCCCCGGCCGCCTCGCACATCTTGGCGAGCGCCATCACCTCCTCGAACGGACTGCCATCCTCGACGATGTCGAGCACCGAGAGCCGGTACATGATGATGAAGCCGGGATCGGATGCCGCGCGGACCGCCTTGATCATTTCCAAGGGAAAGCGCGCCCGGTTTTCAAAGCTGCCGCCCCAGCGGTCCTCGCGCTTGTTCGTGTGGGGCGCGATGAACTCGTTGACCAGATAGCCTTCCGAGCCCATCAGCTCGACCCCGTCATAACCCGCCGACTGGGCGAGCCTGGCGGCGCGCGCGAAGTCGGCGATCGTCTGCTCGATCTCGCCTTCGCTCAGCTCGCGGGGGATATCCTTGTTGATCGGCGAGCGGATCGGCGAGGGCGCGACGATCTCGTCATGATAACCGTAGCGCCCGGCATGGAGGAGCTGCAGCAGGATACGCCCGCCCTCCTTTTGGACCGCCTTGGGGATGGGCACATGATCGGCGACATCCGCCTCGCTTTCGATATAGGCCGCGGGCCCGCTCATGCGCCCGGCCCGGTTGGGCGCAAAGCCGCCCGTCACCATCAGCGCACAGCCGCCGCGCGCGCGCTCGGCATAAAAGGCCGCCAGACGGATCAGCCCCTCGGCCGATTCCTCGAGATTGGTGTGCATCGAGCCCATCAGCGCCCGGTTGGGCAGCTCATGCGGGCCGACCTTGATCGGCGTGAAGAGGTGCGGAAAGGAGGACGAGGATGAGGGCATGTTGATTATCGAATTCCGTTTACGTCAACGTAAGCGCCCGACGATAGAAGCGCACCTCCCCCTTCGTCAATGTGTCGCATTGAGACATCGACAGCGAAACGGCTCCGCGCCGATGAATATGCCAGCGCACAACCGGAATCGGATATGTTTGTATCGAGGAGGCTGGATGGAGCGATCACCGACAATGCTGGACGCGATACCGGCTCGCCCCGGCGCCTACCTTCTGGAAATCGCACTCGACAAGCCGCTTGCCATCGACACGGCGCGGCTGCGCGGCACGTTGCCCGCTGGCGCCTATGGCTATGCCGGCAGCGCCCGTGGGCCCGGCGGTCTGCGGGCGCGGATCGCGCGCCACCTGAAATCCGAAAAGCGCCCGCACTGGCACGTCGACCGGGTGACCATCGCCGGCCGGGTGACCGGTATTGCCTTCGCGGAGAACGCCGGCGAGTGCGCCCTTGCCCAGGCGATTGCCGCCTGCCCGGGTGCCGCGATCCCGCTGGCCGGTTTCGGCAGTTCCGATTGCCGGCGCTGCCGTGCCCATCTCGTTCGCTTGCCCGGCGCGGTTTCGCGTGTTTCTGCGGTTACGGCCATCACTGGCATTATCGAAAGCGCGGGGTTGCGTTATCTTGCCCTGCCGCCCGCGGCCGTACTGTGAAGCGTCCCTTAGGAAACATATGTCCCGCATGACCCGCCGCCCCCGCCATCTGTTCATCACGGCAATGCTCGCCGTCCTGTTTGCCTGGGCGGAGGCCGCGGCGCTGCCGCCCACCGACTACCCGCCCGGCGGCGGCAAGGAGAATATCCCGGGAACGGGATCGGGCGACCGGAAGGAAGGCACCAAGGAAGCCGGCGGCAAGAAGGGCGATAAAAAAGGCGCCAACAAGGGCGACAAGAAAGGTGGCGGCAAAAAGGGCGGCGACAAGAGCGCCAAGAACGGCAATGGTAAGGGCAAGGGAAAAGGTAAAGGCGATCCCGATGCCCCGCCTTTCGAGGTTACAACAGGGGTCGTCCTGCGCACGCCGACAACGCGCACGGCGGCGGGCGAGCCTCGCCCGCCCTGGAAGCAGGTCGATATCGCCAAGGTCGGGCTGCGCGGCGAGGCGGAAAAGGGCAAGCGAGCAACGGTGGTGCCGTTCAGCGAGAAGACCGAAGCCTTTCAGCTGCCGATCATCGAGGCGCGCAAGCGCAACACCTGCGCTGCGACCGGCAAGCCCTGGTGGGCAATCACGCTTGCGCCCGCCAGGCAATCCGCGCTGCGGGGCGTTCGGCCCAACCGCTACCGCGACGCCGACAAGCCGATCGACGCCGCCGTGATTTATCCGGCGCAGGAAAAGGCGCTGTTCATCGAACCGCTGCTGATCCCCAAGAGCGACATTCCCGACAAGTTCCTGCCCAAGACGCTGGTCGGCGGGGTCGACCTCAACGACGACGGCAAGGCGGACCTGATGTTTCTCGAGTATTGCTGCCGCGACCGCACCAAGACCGTGCCGGAATGCCTTGCCACCTGCACACGCGTCTATTGGCTCAAAAAGGACAAGAAGACCAAGAAGGAATCCTGGAAGCTGATCGGCCGCCTGGCGCCCTGCTGAGTTCGCCTGCCAATGCGCGTACCAGCCCGCTTGCCTGACGACACCTTGCTCTGCTTGCGCGACGACACCTTGCCCCGCTTGCGTGACGATGCCTTGCCCCGATAGTCTCCCGCGCAATCCCGTCACGCATACCGAACGGCGCCACCTTGCAAGCGGTCCTCGACATTGTCCTGCCGGTCTTCGGGCTGGTGCTGCTCGGCTATCTTGTCGCGCGCACGCCGCTGCTCACGCCCGAGGGCATCAAGGGCATCACGAATTTCGTCTTCTTCGTCGCCATCCCGGTCATGCTGTTCCGCTCGGTGAGCGGCCTCAAGATTCCCGATAGCGTCGACCCCCTGCTCCCCGTCGCCTACTTCGCGGGCGTAATCGTGGTCTACGCGGCCTCGATGGTGTTCGCCCGCGGGGCCTTCAGGCTCGGCGGGGACGATTGCGCGCTCTTCGCCATGGGTTCGACCTATTCCAACCTGGTGCTGCTCGGCATTCCGCTGGTCTATCTGGCGCTCGGCGACAAGGGATTGATCGCCCTCCTCCTCGTCGTCGCCGTGCATGCGCTGGTGCTGATCACCTTCACCACCATCGTCATCGAGCTGACCCGGGGCCGCGGGGATACCTGGCGCCGCTCCGTCGTCGCAGCAGCCGGCGCGCTGATCCGCAACCCCCTCATTCTCGGCCTGGCGGCCGGGCTGATCTGGGGCGCCACGGGATTGGAGTTGCCAAAATCGGTGGAGCGTCTGGCCGACATGCTGAAGGCGGCAGCGCCACCGGCGGCGTTGTTCGCCGTCGGGGCCTCGCTTGCCGGGTTCAAACTGGTGGGCGATCCGGCCCAGAGCGCAACTATCATCGTGCTCAAGCTGGTGGCGCTGCCCGCCGCGGTCTGGGTTTCGGCAGTCTATGTCTTTGCGCTCAGCCCCCTCAATGTCGCAGTCGCGACGCTTGCGGCGGCCATGCCGACCGGCGTCAACGCTTTCCTTTTGGCCAGCGCCTACGATACCTACCGCGAGCGTTCGGCGACCGCCGTGGTTGTGTCAACCGCGCTTGCGGTGGTCACGGTCGGCCTGTTGATCGCGGTCTTAGCCCCGGCCGCGTGATTGCCGTTGCCCGTCGCCTCAGCACTGACCGCGCGGGCATTGACCGCGCGGGTCGTTTGCGCGAGTTCTTTGCCAGTCCCAGCGTCAGGTCCGGAGCCCGACATGTCACCAGCCGACCCCCAAAGCACCCCGCAATCCGGAATGGACGACCAGCACGCATTCTGGAACGAAGTTCAAGGTCCCAAATGGGTACGACTGCAAGCGCGCATAGACCCGGCGCTCGCCCCCGTCGGCGCGGCGACGATCGAACGCCTCGCACCCCAACCGGGCGAGCACGTCCTCGATGTCGGCAGCGGCTGCGGCGAGACCAGCCTGTCGATCGCCGGGCGGGTCGCGCCCGGCGGCACGGTGACCGGCGCGGATATCTCGCGGCCGATGCTGGAACTGGCCCGCAGCCGAGCCACGCAGGCGGGCGCCGCCGTCACTTTCATCGAAGCGAACGCCCAGAGCCACGCCTTTGAGGCGGACAGCTTCGACGCCGTGTTCTCGCGTTTCGGCGTGATGTTCTTTGACGATTTCAAGGCCGCATTCGCAAACCTGCTACGCGCGACCAAGCCGGGCGGCCGCATGGCGCTCGGCGCCTGGCGGACGCGAAAGGACAACCCCTGGGCCATGACCGCGGTGCCGATCGCCCGGCCTTACGTGGAGCTGCCGCCACGCCCAGCGTCAGGCGATCCCGGGCAGTTCGCCTTCGAGGATGAGGGTTTCGTCCGCGGGATCCTTGAGAGCTCGGGCTGGTCGAAGGTGGGCTTCGAGCGGTTTGATGTCGATCTCCGCGTCGGTGATTCGGTCGACGACGCGGCGGAGTTCCTGATCGAAATGGGCCCCGTGGCTGCGCCGCTGGCCGCCGCCGACGAAAAGACCCGCGCCGCCGTGGGTCGCGAATTGCGGGCGGCGCTTGAAGCCCATGCCGGCCCTGACGGCGTCCACCTCGGCTCAAGCTCCTGGATCATCACTGCGCGCAAGGCTTGACCGGATCAACCATGGTCGTGATCGACCGATCCGGCCCTGGAATTCTAGATTGCGCGCGTGATCGACACACTTTTGACATCGACACCGTTATGACATTGAGCATGGGGGATTTTTTGCGAATCATCCTGGGCTGTGTATATAACTCGCTCGTGGGTCCCTAGTCTGTCCAAAATAGGCGGGGCCACGATAATCACAGGGAGGCATTCGATGCGTACCATAAAAGCAATGCTCGTGGCCGGAGCCGCAGCCTTGATGGCCGCGGGTACGGCCGAGGCACGAGAGATCAAGATCGGCTTCGTCGCGCCGAAATCCGGCGGCGCGGCCCAGCTTGGCGATCAAATGGAGAAGGGCGCGCGGCTCTACATGAAGCTGCATCAGAAGGAGCTGGGCGGCGATACGATCAATCTCATCGTCCGCGATTCCAAGCGTCCGGGCGGCCCCATCGCCAAGGCAGCGGCCCAGGAGCTGATCACCCGCGAGAAGGTCGAGCTGCTGACCGGCCTCGTCTTCTCACCCAATGCGATGTCGGTGGCGCCGTTGGCCACCGCCGCCAATGTTCCGGTCGTGATCATGAACGCCGGCACCTCGTGGATCACCACGCTGTCGCCCAACCTCGCCCGCGTTTCCTTCACCATGTGGCAGGCCGGCTTCATCATGGGCGAGCACGCCGCTAAGGTAATGAAGTGCAAGACCGCCGTCTCCGGCTACACCAACTATCCTCCGGGAAAAGACAGCGTCGCCGCCTTCAAGCGCGGCTTCGAGGGCGCCGGCGGTTCGGTCGTAGAGTCGCTGCCAATGGGCGGCCCGCGTAGCGCACCGGATTTCACACCCTTCTTCCAGCGCGTGAAGGACATCAAGCCGAACTGCTTCTACGTCTTCGTGCCCGGCGGCAACCACGCCGCGGGGGCTTCCAAGACTTATGTCGCGCTCAACATGAAACGAGCCGGCATCAAGCTGATCGGCCCCGGCGACGTAACCCACGATCTGCAGCTGCAGAGCATCGGGCCGAACATCGCCGGCACCGTCGTCGCGATCCACTATCACGCCGATTTGCCGAACGCGACCAACCGAGCCTATGTCAAGGCGTTCAAGGCCGAGTACGGCGCCAAGGCCACGCCGGACTTTGTCAGCGTCGGCGGTTATGACGGCATGGCCGCGATTTTCCACGTCATCAAGGCCGCCAAGGGCAAGCGGATCACGGCCAAGGGTGCGATCGCGTCCCTGCGCGGCTGGAAGCACAACAGCCCGCGCGGCCCGATTATGATCGACCCGGTGACGCGCGACATCGTGCAGAACATCTACGTATCTGAGGTCTGGAACGATGGCGGCGTGCTGCGGCACAAGGTCTTGCGGACCTTCCGGGCCGTGAAAGACAAGTGCAAGGTGCTGAAGATCGGCAAGTGCGGCAAGTAGGCGACCCGCCGCACCGACGCTGATTTCGGTTTCGTCGGAGACAGCCGGCCGCTTTAGAGCGGCCGGCTGCTGTCCCTCACGAAAGCGGGTGCGAGACGACTGTTGGGGGGCGCGCCGCCGGCCGAGGGCCGGACTGCGGCGGCGCAAGAGACCATAATGGAATACGCGGTCAATACGGCAACCACCATCCTGGTCTTCGGCATCGCCTATGCGATGCTGCTCTTCATCATCTCGGTTGGTCTTTCGATCACGATGGGCATGATGGGCTTCATCAATCTGGCCCATGGGACCTTCGCCATGGTCGGCGGCTATGTGACCGTGAAGCTGGTGGGGGCGGTTGGCGTGCCCTATCTCGCGGCCCTCGCCATCGCCTTCATCGTCGTGGCGTTGCTGGGCATGGTCATGGAGCTTGTGCTCTACCGGCGCCTCTACAACCGGCCGGAGCTCGACCAGGTCCTGCTCACCATCGGCATCGTCTTCGCTTCCGTGGCGCTGGTGACGTTCATCTGGGGCAACAACCCGCAAAACATCCAGCTTCCGAAGTTTCTTCAGGGCGACCTCGACCTCGGCTTCAAGCGAATACCGGCATTTCGAGCGTTCATGATCGTCGCCGGAGGCGTCATCGCCGCCGCCCTTTTCTTTGGGCTGGAGCGCACCCGCATCGGCGCCCAGATCCGGGCTGCGGTCGACAACCGGCGCATGGCTCAATCCTGCGGTATCAATACCGGGCGTCTCTTCACCCTGACCTTCGCGCTTGGCAGCGGCATGGCCGCGATCGGCGGCGGGCTTGGCATTCAGATCCTCGGCGGTCTCAAGCCGACCTTCGCGTTCGACTATTTGGTCGTCGTCCTGATCGTCGTCGCGGTGGGCGGTCTCGGCAACATCCGCGGCACCTTCTTCGCCGCCTTGCTGATTGGCATCACAGACTTCGCCGGCAAGTATTTCCTGCCCGAAGGCGGCTCCTTCATCATCTATCTGGTGACATTCATCGTTTTGCTTTGGCGCCCGCAGGGCTTATTTGGCCAGGCCGGGGCGACCGCGCCGAAAATAATTGCCGAGAGCGTGACGCGAGCCGTGGACGCATCCGCGCGCCTGTTGTCAAGCGATCACAGGCCACGCTGGGTCGAAGCTTTGCCTTGGGTCATAGCGATCGGCGTTTACTTCGCCTTCCCAGGCTACCGGCTGCTCGCGACGGTCATCCTGGTCATGATCCTTTTCACCCTTTCGCTCGACCTGCTGGTCGGTTATTCGGGGATCGTCTCGCTCGGTCACACGGCACTTTTCGGGACCGGCGCCTATACCGCAGCGTTGCTCGCCAACAATGGCTGGTCGGAGCCATTGAGCGGCGTGCTGGCCGCAATCGTCGCAGCGTCGATGATCGGCGCCATTTCAGGATGGATCATCCTGCGCACCCATGGGCTGACGCTGCTGATGCTGACCATGGCCTTCTCGTTCATTCTTTATGAGCTCGCCAAAGATCTCGACGTGATCGTCATTGGCGGCGAAGAGGTCACTTTCACGGGTGGGTTCGACGGCATAAATTTCTCCAACAGTGCGATCCTTGGCCTCTTCGAGTTCGACCCTGTTTGGTTCACCGTCAATTACTGGTATGCGCTGTTTTTCCTGGCCATCGGATTTCTGGTGGTTCGCACCATCGTCTACTCGCCTTTCGGGCGCGCGCTGATCGGCATCCGTGAAAACGTTGACCGCATGCATGCCATCGGCTCGCCGGTCCAGAGCCGCAAATTGGCCGCCTACATAATTTCGGCCGCCATCGCCGGCGCGGCGGGGGCGGTCTGGGTCCAGGTGCGCGGCAACATCACGATTGCGGTCTATGAATTCGAAACCGCGGGCGCTGTCCTCATCATGATCATATTGGGCGGTACCGGCCGCCTCTATGGCGCCTTCATCGGCGCCACGGTCTATCTGTTCCTCGAAAACCAGACCGAGACTTTCCTCGGCACCGACCCACCCTATTGGGAACTCACTGTCGGCCTTGCTCTCGTTCTCACCGTATTATTCGCTCGGCGCGGGCTGTTAGGCGTCCTTGAAGACGTCTTCGGGCGGTGGCGCCGCAAACCCGTGTAGGCACATGTCCGAGGCTGTTCTCCAGACCCGCAATCTGCACAAGGCGTTCGGCGCACTGGTGGTCGCCAACCAGATTAACTTCGCGCTTGAGCCCGGCGCGCGTCACGCCATCATCGGGCCCAACGGCGCGGGCAAGACGACCTTTGTCAATCTGATCGCCGGCGTGCTGAAGCCCGATAGCGGCCATGTGCTGCTCGGAGGAACCGACATCACGGCGCTGGCTCAGGCCGAGCGCGTCAAGCGGGGTATCGCCCGCACCTTCCAGATCAACACGCTGTTCGCCGGCCTCACGGTGTTGGAGAACCTTTACCTCGCGGTCTCCGAGCGCATGGGCACGGCCGGCGCCATGTTCCGCCCCGCCGGCGCCAGGCCCGATGTAATCGCGGAAGCGATGCGCCTCATAGAGATGCTGAAGCTCGGTGACGATGCGCGAACGACCATCGCCGAACTGCCCTATGGCCGCCAGCGGCTGGTGGAGATCGCCATCGCCCTGGCGCTCGAGCCGAAGGTCCTGTTGCTTGACGAGCCGGCGGCGGGCGTGCCCTCGGCGGAAAGCCATATCCTGCTCGACGCGGTCGCCGGGCTGCCGCCCGAAGTCGCGGTGCTGATCATCGAGCATGACATGGATGTGGTGTTCCGGTTTGCCCACAGCATCACCGTGCTGGTCAACGGTTCCGTCCTCATCACCGGAACGCCCGAGGAAATCGGCGCCGACGCCGAGGTGCGTTCGGTCTATCTGGGCGGGGCCGCCCATGGCTGAAGCGCTCGCGCTTGCTGGTGTGTCGGCCGGTTATGGCCCCACGCATGTTCTCGAAGACGTGACGCTCGGCGTCGGGGCCAGCCAGAGCCTTTCGATCGTCGGCCGCAACGGCGTCGGCAAATCGACGCTGCTCAATACCATCATGGGGCACACGACGCTGCATGGCGGCACGATTCGCCTGGGCGACCGCGACATCACCCGGCTTGCCGTGCACAAGCGTGCAACCGCGGGCATCGGCTATGTGCCCCAGGAACGCGAGATCTTCCCCTCGCTCACGGTCATGGAGAACCTCACGATCGGCGAGACGCCGGGCCCCTGGACCGAGGCGGCGGTGTTCGATCTCTTTCCCAACCTCGCCGAGCGCCGCGACAATATGGGCAATCAGCTTTCCGGCGGCGAACAGCAAATGCTGTCGATCGCACGGGCGCTGATGACGAACCCGTCGGTGCTGTTGATGGACGAGCCGTCCGAAGGTCTGGCGCCGATCATCGTCGAAGAGCTGGTCCGCATCCTCGGCCGGCTGCGCGAAAGCGGCGGGATTACGCTGATCCTGGTTGAGCAGAACACGCGCATCGCCTTTGAATTCTCAGACCGCACCGTGGTTCTTGATCGCGGACGGATCACCTTTGACGGCGAAAGCCAGACGCTGAAATCCGACAAGGATCTGCTCGACAAGCTGATCGGCGTCGGTGCCTGACGGCCCTGATGGCGAGCACAACAATGGATTTCGGCGTCAACTTCTTTCCCAGCGTAGGCCCGGATGAAAAATCGGCGGAGTCCTATTTCGCCGAGGCCCTGTCGCTGGTCGATCTGCTGGATGATCTCGGCTTTGGCCACGTCCGGACGGTCGAGCACTATTTCGAGCCCTATGGCGGCTACAGCCCCAACCCGGCCGTCTTCCTCGCCGCCGCCGCCCAGCGCTCGCAGCGGGCGCGGCTCGTCACCGGGGCGGTGCTGCCGATCTTCAACAACCCGCTCAAGCTCGCGGGCGAGCTTGCCATGCTCGACGCGATTTCGGGCGGCCGGCTCGACATCGGTTTTGCCCGCGCCTTTCTGCCGCACGAATTCCTTGCCTTCGGCCGCGATCTCGACGAGAGCCGGGCGCGCTTCACCGAAGGCGTCGACCAGGTCCGACGCTTGCTCGCGGAGGAGAAGGTGACGTCGCAAGGCCAATTTCATTCCTTCCGCGACGTGACCTCGCTGCCTCGCCCGACCCAGCGCCCGCATCCGCCGATCTGGATCGCCGCCTTTGCAACGCCGGACTCATTCGAGGCGGCCGGCCGCAACGGCTATTTCGTGATGGCGATACCGTTGGCCGGCGAGAAGATGACCGAGCTCATGGGCATCTACCGCGAAGCCTGGAAGGCGGCCGGCCATCCGGGCGCGGGCCGCATGATGTTGTCCTTCGCGATGTACTGCGCGCCCACCCGCGAGGAGGCATTTGCGGTCGGCGCGCCGGCGCTCGAGAGCTACCTCGCCGCGCTGGTCGCCGCCGCTTCGGCCTGGACCGAGGGATCGTCGAGCGCCGACTATCCCGGCTACGACAAGATGATCGCCGGCTTGAAGGCCGAGACATTTCGCTCGCAATACGACAAGGGCATCGCCTGGGTCGGCACGCCCGGCGACATTTCCGACATGATCGCCGACTACCTGCGCACCGTCGGCCGCTTCGAGAGCGCCTCGCTGCAGGTCAACTTCCACGACATCTCGGGCGAGGCGGCGGCCGCCTCGATGCGCCGTTTTTCCGAGAAAGTCATGCCGAAGTTCAAGAGCGAGACGCCGGCAGCCTGAACCCTACGCGTATTTCGTGCCTAACGGCCCGCCGGATAAAACCGCCGCAGCACCCACAGTCCCGCCGTGACGAGTAACAGCGCGCCGGCCTGGTGAAGCGCACCCAGCCAAACCGGAACGAACATGACGAGCGTGGCCACGCCCAGGAGCGCCTGAAGTCCCGCCATCAGCATCAGCGTCGAGCAGGCCAGTCGCTCGGCCGGGGCAAGCCGCTCAAGTGGCCCCGGTCCCCCGGCGGGCGGGAACCGCAATGCGCGCGTCGCGCTCCAGAAAAAGAACGCCGCGAGCAAGGTTGCGATCGCCAGCACCCGGTGCACGAACTGAACGGTCACCCGGTTCTCGAAGAGATTGAGCAGCCCCACCTCGCGGTCCCACAAATCGGGCGGCACCAGGCCCTCGCCCATCTGCGGGAAGGTATTGTAGATGAGCCCGGCATCGAGACCCGCCACGAAGGCGCCGGCCACGAGCGTCAAGCAGATCAGCGCCAAGACGCAGACCGCAAAAACCCGCAACCATCGCGGCGCGCGTATCGCAGGCGCCGTGGCCGTTGACGCGCGGCCGCCCAGGAAAAGCCCCCAGGCCGTCCAGATCAGCGCCGCGTAGATCAGCACTGCGAGCGCCAGATGCGCCGCCAGGCGGTACTGGCTCACCGAGGGGCGGTCGACCAGTCCCGACTTCACCATGACCCAGCCGAGCACGCCCTGCATGCCGCCGAGTATGAAGAGCCCGACCAGCCGCGGCTTGAGCCCCGGCCGGACGCGGCGCCGGACCCAAAACCAGACCATGGGCACGAAGAAAGCGAGCCCGATCACCCGCCCAAACAAGCGATGAAGATATTCCAGCCAGAAGATCGCCTTGAAACCGGCGAGATCCATGCCGGCATTCTTCTTGGCGTATTCCGGGAACTGTTTGTAGCGCTCGAACAGCGCCTGCCATTCGGTATCGGAAAGCGGCGGCAGCCAGCCCAGCAGCGGCTTCCAGTCGACTATCGACAGCCCCGACTCGGTCAGCCGCGTCACCCCGCCAAGCACCACCATCGCGAAGACCATGGCAGCCACGATGGTGAGCCACCAGGCGATCGCCCGGTCAGATGCCGCGGCGCGCAAATCGGTCTGCTCCATCACCGCCACTTTCACGTACCTATTCGGTATCCCTGCGCCCTTCGGTCTAACGGCCGCGGACTCTATCATCCATGCCCCGCCCGGCCAGCGTCTTGACGCGCATCAAGGCAAGGCGCGTCGCGCGCCTTTCTATTGGCCCTCACATCCTTTCAACCGCCAGCACAACGGCGTATAGACAACGCGGTGCCGGGGAAACAGACGCAAGGGAGCGGAAGAGCAAGCCATGGCCGAACACATGGTCACCGTCGTACCGGGGAAGCCGGGCGGCAGCGGCGCGCGGCTCGAGTTCTCGGAGAATTTCAACGTCGCGGTCCGGTTCATCGACCGGCATGTCGACGAGGGCCGCGGCGCCAAGATCGCGATCCGCACGGCCGATGGCCATGTGGTCACATATTCGGAGCTAGCCCGCTCGGTGAACCGCTGCGGCAACGCGCTACGCGGCCTCGATGTCAAGCCGGGCGACAGGCTGCTGATGATCGTGAAGGACAGCCCCGAATTCTTCTATCTCTTCTGGGGTGCGATCAAGGCGGGCATCGTCCCGGTGCCGCTCAACACCCTGCTGCGCGCCGACGACTACGCCTACATGATCGAGGATTCGGGGGCGGCCATCGTCGCCTATTCGCCAGAGTTTTCCGGCGAGGTCGATCCGGCGCTGGATCAGCTGACGAAGAAGCCGCGCCACGTTCTGTTGACCGAAGGCGCCAAGAAGACCATTCGCTCGCTGATCAACGAAGCCGAAATGGCGCTCGAACCGGCGCCGTCGACCGCGACCAGCGACGCCTTCTGGCTCTATTCGTCGGGCTCCACCGGCCGGCCGAAAGGCGCCGTGCATCTCCAGCGCGACATCCCCACGACGTGCCAGCTCTACGCCACCGACGTGCTCGGCGTCACCGAGGACGACATTCATTTTTCGGCCGCCAAGCTGTTCTTCGCCTACGGGCTTGGCAACGGCATGACCTTTCCGCTCTGGTCCGGGGGCACTGCGGTGCTGGCGGCGGCCCGGCCGACGCCCGAGCTTACCTTCGAGGTCATCGAATCGTTCAAGCCGACGCTCTACTACGGCGTGCCCACGCTCTATGCGGCCCAGCTTGCGATGCTGGAGAACGCGACGCCCGATTTCTCCTCGGTACGCTACTGCGTCTCCGCCGGCGAAGCCCTGCCCGCCGAAATCTTCCGCCGTTGGAAGGAGAAAACCGGGCTCATCATCCTCGACGGCATCGGCTCGACCGAGGCGCTGCACATCTTCATGTCGAACCGGCCCAAGGATCAGCGCCCCGGCACCAGCGGCCACATCGTGCCCGGTTACGAGGCCAAGATCGTCGGCGATGACGGCAAGGACGTGGCCCGAGGCGAGGCCGGCACGCTGCTGATCCGGGGCAATTCAACCGCCCGACAATACTGGAACAAGCCGGAGAAGACGGCCGAGACCATGCTCGAGGGCGACTGGCTGTCCACCGGCGACACCTACCGCCAGGACGAGGACGGCTATTACATCTATGAGGGCCGCGCTGACGACATGATGAAGGTCGGTGGCATCTGGACCTCGCCGATCGAGATCGAAGGCAAGCTGATCGAACACCCCAAGGTGCTCGAGGCCGCAATCGTCGCCCGCGCCGACAAGGACGAGCTCATCAAACCCGAAGCCTGGGTTGTCTTGAAGGACGCAGCAGAGGCCGCCGAAGACGACGGCCGGGCGGCGCTCGAGAGCGAGCTCCAGGGCCACATCAAGGCGAGCCTCGCACCTTACAAATATCCGCGCTGGTGGAACTTCGTCGACGAGTTGCCCAAGACCGCCACCGGCAAGATCCAGCGTTTCAAGCTGCGCGCGGATTAAATCCCGGCGAGGCGGGCAACGTCGTTTCGAACACGGTCCTGCCGAAACCTGGACCATTTGTCCGTATGATGGTTATGTACCCGCGGGCGCGCGTTGCACCGGCGTGCCCATTTTTAGGCGTTTGTTATGTTTAGGCGTTTCTTAAGGCGTTTCACGGCATCCATCGAAAATGGCGATCGAACACCGTAACGCGCTGCCAACCGGCTATGAACTAGAGGGCTATCGCATCGAGGGCGTCCTCGGCCATGGCGGTTTCGGCATTACCTACCGCGCCACCGACCTTGCCAATGAACGCCAGGTGGCGATGAAGGAATATCTGCCCGCCGGCTTTGCCACCCGCGACCCGGCGGTTTTCTCCGTGCATCCGACCGGGCCGGAGGATGCTGAGGATTTCAATTGGGGGCTGCAGCGCTTTGAGCAGGAAGCGCTCACGCTGGCCGCCTTCAACCATTCCAACATCGTGGCCGTGCACCGGTATTTCGAGGCCAACAGCACCGCTTACCTGGTCATGGAGTACGAGCGCGGCGACAGTCTCGCCTCCATCCTGGCGCGCGATGGGCCACTGCCCGAGGATGAAGTGCGCGAATTCCTCTATCCGCTGATGAACGGCCTGAGCCGCGTCCACAAGGCCGGCTTTCTGCATCGCGACATCAAGCCGGAGAACGTCTATATCCGCACCGACGGCACGCCGGTGCTGCTCGATTTCGGCTCGGCCCGCCATGCCGTGGGTGCGCGCAGCCAGAGCCTGACCTCGATCGTGTCCGGCGGCTACGCGCCTTTCGAGCAATATATCGCCGACGGCCATCAGAGCCCGGCCTCCGACATCTATGCGCTCGGCGCCACGCTCTACCGAACAATCACCGGAAACAAACCGCCCGAGGCCACCGCCCGCATCACCGACGATCCTTTCGTGCCTTCGCGCGCCGCGACAAAAAAAGGCTACAGCCCCGAACTGCTCGCCGCGGTCGACGCCGCCTTGCGGGTCCACGAGCGCGACCGTCCGCAGAACATCGAAGAGTTCGCCGACATTCTTGAAGGCCGCAGCGCGCCCCGCGCGATGGTCGATCCCGCCGCGGACGATGACGTAACCGTCCCGCCCAATGCGGTTGGTCATGCTGGCGCGCAGTCCGTAGCCAAGAGCGGCGGCAAGGGATTTCCCACCCGTCTGGTATTGATCGCGGTCGCGGCGATCGTTCTCGCCTCCGCCGGTGGCGGCGCCTACTACATCCTGCAGAAGAATGCCGAAGCGGCACGGCTCGCCGAGGAACGCCGAAAAGCCGAAGCCCGCCGCACGGCCGAGGAGTTGCGTCAGCGCCAGGCCGAGGAACAACGCCGCAAGGCCGAGGAAGCACGCCGCCGGGCCGAAGAAGAAGCCGGTCGTCGCGGTGGCGGCAGCACCGCCGCGTTCAAACCCGGTATCAACGTCGTCTCTTTCCAGGTTCACAACGCCTGCCGCTATCCGATACGGGTCATCGTCCATGTGAAAACGACGGACGAAAAGTGGATCTTCACCAACTGGATCCAGATCAATCCCAAAGGCCGTTCGCGGCTTTTTCTGACAAAGAACCGGCACGTCTACTACACCGGCGTCTCGCTCAACGGGCGGCGCTCCTTCAACGCCAGCAACGGCAAAAACCCAAAGCGCCGCCTCAACGTACGCGGCACGATCCACACATTCGGGCATATCAACACTGGGCCCAAATGGATCCGCTGGGTCCAGCGGCTTTGTTAGCCACCGGCCGCGAAAATGTCGCCGGACCGGCGGCGCGCCTGGCAACCTGCCAAAGGCAAATTTCTGGACAATCATTTCTCCGTTAATTAGTATGCATTACAAATAATTTGTGACACGAACTATTTGTAATGCGCGTAGCCTGCCGGCGGGAGGCTGGCCCCGCGCGGCAACGCCTCAGTCGACGGCAATTGGGGGATATGGCTTCATGTCCAAGCACATCGTCAGCTTCACGCTGAACGGACGGACGCATGACGGGATCGCGCCCGACAACCGTCTATTGCTCGACTATCTGCGCGAGACACTCGGCCTCACCGGCACCAAGACCGCGTGCGACGGCGGCGAATGCGGCGCCTGCACGGTCTTGGTCGACAACCAACCCCGTCTGTCCTGCCTCACCCTTATTGGGCAGGTCGAAGGCCGCAACGTCGAGACCGTTGAGGGACTGGGGACGCGCGGATTATCGCCGGTCCAGGAGGGCTTTCACATGAAGCTCGGCGCTCAGTGTGGCGGCTGTACGCCCGGCTTCGTCATGGCGGCTGAAGGGCTACTGCGGCGCAATTCCGATCCCAACGTGGAAGAGATCCGCGACGCGCTCGGCAGCAACATCTGTCGCTGCACGGGCTATGTGAAGATCATCGAGGCGGTCCAGTACGCGGCCGAAAAGATGCGGGAGCAAGCGGCATGAACGAACAGGTCAAGCCGGTCCGCTCGATCGGCAAGCATGTGCCGATGGTGGACGGCCCGGAGAAAGTCTCCGGCCGCGCGCAATATACGGCCGACATCGCCGCGCCCGGCGCGCTCGCCGGACGCATTTTTCGCAGCCCCTACGCTCACGGCGAAATCGTCGCGGTCGACACCTCCGAAGCAGAGAAACTGCCGGGCGTCATCGCGGTGGTCACCGGAGCCGATTGCGACGTGACCTTCGGGGTGCTGCCGATCGCCTACAGCGAACACCCGATGGCCCGCGACAAGGTCCGCTACAAAGGCGAGCCGGTAGCCGCCGTCGCCGCCATCGACGACGCGACGGCGAAGGAAGCCATCCGTCGCATCAAGCTCACGGTCAAGGAGTTGCCGGCCTATTTCCACGCGCATGACGCGCTCGCCGAGGATGGGGTCGATCTGCATGAGAACCGGCCCGGCAATGTCGAGCGCGACGTGTTCTATGAACTGGGCGATGTCGATGAGGCTTTGGGCGCGGCCGACCTGGTCCTCGAGCGCGACTATTTCTGCCCCGAGGTCTGCCAGGCGCAGATGGAATTCCATGCCGCCGTGGCCGACTACGACCCGGTGCGCCAGCGCATGACGGTGCACGCCTCCACCCAGGTTCCCTTCTACGTCCATCTCCAGCTTGCCCGCGTGCTCGGCATGTCGAAGTCGCAGATCCGCGTGATCAAGCCCTTCGTCGCGGGCGGCTTTGGCTGCCGCACTGAGACGCTCAATGTCGAGCTGATCGCAGCACTCCTGGCGAAGAAGGCCGAGGGCAAGGTTCGCATGGTCGTGAGCCGCGAGGAGACCTTCATCACCCATCGCGGCCGGCCCGAGACCGAAGTCCGCCTGAAGATGGGCATGACCAAGGCGGGCAGGATCACCGGCGTCGAATGCGAGACCTACCAGCGCGGCGGCGCTCATTCGGGCTACGGCGTGGTGACGATCCTCTACGCCGGGTCGATGATCTACGCGATCTATGACATCGCCGACGTGCGCTATATCGGCAAACGCGTGCTGACCAACACCCCGCCCTGCGGCGCTTTTCGCGGCCACGGCACGGTCAATGTGCGCTTTGCTTTTGAAAGCCTGCTCGACGAGATGGCCGGCGAGCTTGGCCTCGACCCCTTCGCGGTGCGGCGCGCGAACCTGCTGGAAGCGCCGACCATCACCGCGAACGATCTGATGATCAACAGCTACGGCCTGCCGGAATGCATGGACTGGGCCGAGGCCGCCAGCGGCTGGACTGAGCGCAAAGGCAAGATGAAGAGCCCCGGCACGGGCAAGAAGAAGGGCCTCGGCATGGCCTGCTCGCATTACATCTCCGGCGCCTCCAAGCCGGTCAACTGGACGGGCGAGCCGCACGCCACGGTCAACATCAAACTCGACCATGACGGCTCGGTGGTGGTGCTCTCCGGCGCGGCGGAGATCGGCCAGGGCTCGTCGACCATTCTCGTGCAGACGGTCGCCGATGTGCTCGGCCTCGACATGAGCCGGGTCCGTGTCATCACCGGCGACAGCGAGGTCGTGCCCAAGGACAACGGCTCCTACTCCTCGCGCGTCACCTTCATGGTCGGCAATGCCGCAATCGAGGCGGCGCAGAACCTGAAGCGCGTGCTGGTCGAGGCCGCGGCGCGCAGGCTCGACGCAAGGCCCGACGACATCGACGTGCTGGGCGAGGTCTACCGGACCTCCTCCCAGGACCGGGGGCTTACCTTCGACGAGGTGGTGATCGAGGCGCTGAAGGACACCGGCACGATCACAGTGAAGGGCAACTACAACACGATCCCGGAATCCTGGGGCGGCAACAAATATCGGGGCGCTGCGATCGGCGGCACGATGGGCTATTCCTACGCGGCGCAAGTCGTCGAGGTTACCGTGGATGAAGAGACCGGCGAGGTTACCGTCGACAAGGTCTGGGTCGCCCATGATTGCGGCAAGGCGCTCAACCGGCTCACCGTCGAGGGCCAGATCGAGGGCTCGGTCTGGATGGGCTTGGGCCAGGCGATGTCGGAGGAAACCGGCTATTACGACGGCCTGATGCTGGCCAACAACCTGCTCGATTACCGGGTGCCGACAATCCAGGACTCGCCGCCCATCATCACGCATATCGTCGAATCGAACGATCCCAACGGCCCCTACGGCGCCAAGGAGGCGGGCGAAGGCTCGCTGGCGGGCTTCCTGCCGGCGGTCGCCAACGCCGTGGCCGACGCGATCGGCGTGCGCTGCCTCGATCTGCCGCTCACCCCCGACCGGGTGCTCGCCGCGATCGAGGGCAAGTCGAAGACCATGAAGGCCGCGCGCCGTCGCCGGGGGGCGCGCTGATGGATCCGCTGCACGACTTCGAGCTGCTCAAACCGACCACGCTCGACGAGATGGTGAAAGCCCGTCGCAAAGTACCAACCGCGCGCCTCATCGGCGGCGGCACAGACCTTTTGGTCAACATGCGTCGCGGCATCGAGACGCCGCAGACCCTGATCGACACCAACGGCGTCGCGGAGCTGACCGCCATCAAGGCCAGCACCAAGGGCTTCCAGATCGGCGCCTCGGCGACGATCGCCTCGGTGGGACAGCATGAGAAACTACTTGAATATTTCCCCGCAATTGCCCAGGCAGCCAGCGCAATCGCCGGACCCACGCACCGGATGATGGGCACAGTCGGCGGCAACCTTTGCCTCGACACACGCTGCATCTTCTATAATCAGAGCGAGTGGTGGCGTAGCGCCAACAATGACTGCCTAAAGACCGTAGGGGAGATTTGCCACGTGGCGCCCAAGTCGAAGGGCGTATGTTTTGCCACCTTCTCCGGCGATCTCGCCCCGGCGCTACTTCTTTACGACGCCGAGATCGATCTGGCGGGCCCCAAAGGCAAGCGCACCATGCCGCTGGCCAATCTCTACATAGGCTACGCCAAGCAGGACGGCTCCACCGGCGACGGCAAAAACTATCTCGCGCTCAAGCCCGGCGAGCTCGTCACTGCCGTGCGCGGCAAGAACACGGCCGGCCTGGTATCGGCCTATGACAAAATTCGGATCCGCCGCTCGATCGAATATCCGGTCGCCGGCGTTGCGGTGGCGCTGAAGCGCAAGGGCGATGCGCTCGCCGATCTTCGTGTTGCCATCACCGGCACCAATCCGCGCCCGGTGCGGCTTGAGGGCACGCAAGGCCTCTGCGGCGGTCCGCTAAGCGACGACGTCCTGGCCGGCCTCGACGGCCTCGTGCGCGATCAGATCATGGCGATGAAGACCACCTTCACCCCCGGCATGTACCGCCGCCGCGTCGCCAATGTGCTGGCCAAGCGCATGGTGCGGCGGCTGTGGGACGCGGTGGGCAACTAACGGACAACACCCTCCTCATCGCCCCCGCGCTTCGGCACGCGTCAGATAGATCGTGCTGCCGATCACCAGTGCCGCCCCAAACCAGACGAAGATGCTCACTGCCTCGCCGAACAGCAGGTATCCGGCTGCGGTGATCAACACCAGCCGGACGAAATCGAACGGCGCAACGAGGCTCGCATCGCCCAGCCGGTAGGCTTGCGTGATGCAGATATGCGCCATCGCCGCCGTCACCCCGATGCCGATTACCAGCGGCAGTTCTTTCAGGCCGGGCGGGTTCCACCAGATGAGCGCAGGCGCGGCGGACACGATCACCAGCACCAGGTTGGTGTAAAACACGATTGCGGTGACCCGCTCGGTCCGGGACAGCGCCTTGGAGACCGCGGCGCCGCCTCCGTAGAAGACCGCCGAGGCCAGTGCCGCGATCGCCGCCCAGGTAATTTCCGCGAAACCGGGGCGCAGGATGACCAACGCACCTGCGAAGCCGATCCCGACGACCAGCCAGCGCTGGACCGAGACGCGCTCACCCAACACCAGCGCCGCCAGCAGCACCGTCCACAAAGGGATCGTCGCATGGAGTGCGACCGCATCGGCCAGAACCATGCTGGCAACGGCATAGATCCACGCCACCAACGCGATATAGGTAAGTACCCCGCGCGCGATCATCAGGGTTGGCTTCTTGGTCTTTAACTGGCCGATGCCGCGCGCCAGACCGCCGCGAAAAATCACCGGCAACATGACCAGAACCGAAACCACCGCCCGGTAGAAGGCGATATCGAGCGCCGTCATCGCATCGGACACGTACCGGATCATCACGATCATCGCGGTGAAACAGCCCATCGCGCCCAATGCCCACAACGCCAATCGGACCGGATGGGGCGCCGGTGCGGCCGGCGGCCCGACGCGGGCCGGATCGGTACTTGTCGGTTCATCCATGCGGGGCTGCTTCTGAAAGCTGGGTTGCCGCCGCCTCGATAGCGGTCCAGGCCCCGCCCCGCAATCCCAAGCGTGCGCGGGTCAGCCATACCCGCCGCGACAGATGGCCGGATCAATCCGGCAACGCGCCGGATCAGGATCGTCTCGGATCGCTATGACGCGATCATGCGCTAGTGTGATGGTTCTGAAGTTCGTCGCATCAATGTGACGAAGTTCGACGGCCGAACCACACTAGAAGCAAATATTTGGTGGCCTGCTTGTCCCGGAAGTTGGTGGGACGAATTTCCCGCGGCAGGACACCAAGCCCATCGACGATGGGCACGCAGATTTGATCGGCCGTCTGTTGAGCAACCCGCTCGAATTTCCTGTATACTCGATCCGCTCGGTGACTTGGCGGCGACACACACGATTCGGGAGGACTATGGCCCCACGGACAAAAGACGCCTTGCCCCGAGGTCATCAATTCGAGGGCTACCGCTTTGAAGGCGTGCTCGGCACAGGCGCCTTCGGCATCACCTATCGTGCGCGCGAGATCGAGCTGGGACGCTGGGTGGCGATCAAGGAGTACTTCCCCCGCGAGTTGGTCAGCCGCGCAAAGAACGAGATTTCAGTCCGGCCAACGCATCGCGACGATAGCGAAACCTACAAATTCTGCGTCGACTGTTTTCGCGACGAGGCGAAGGTCCTCGTTAACTTCGATCACCCCAACATCATTTCTGTGTATCGCTACTTCATGGCGAATGGCACCGGCTATCTGGTGATGCCCTTCACCAAGGGAGAAACGCTGCAGGACCGTCTCGACCGGGACCGGACTCTGCCCGAGGACGATATTACCCAGCTTATGCTGCCCCTGCTGGACGGCCTTGAGCAGGTCCATGCAGCAGGGTTCCTGCATCGCGATATCAAGCCGAGCAATATCTTCATGCATGAGGATGGCACCCCGGTGCTGATCGATTTCGGCGCCTCGCTGCAAGCGGTGCGCGACCGCCGCCGGGAAGCGGCGAGCCCGGTAACGCCGGGGTACTCCCCATTCGAGCAATACTCACCAAAAGGCAGGCACGGCCCCTGGACCGATATCTACGCTGTCGGCGCAACGCTCTATCACGCGATCAGCGGCGCACCGCCGCCGGATATATTCGAACGCATCGAAAATGATCGCATGGTGCCGGCGAGCGAGCTTGGCCGCGGTCATTACCGACCAACCTTGCTTGCCGCAATCGACAAAGCGCTGGAGCTTTCCCCGCACACGCGGCCGCAGGACGTGGTCACCTGGCGCGAGTCAATCGAAAGCCGCTCACGACCGACCCCATCGGGCGACGCCGGCGGAAAGAAGCCAGCGGGCAAGGACAGCGACACGCTCTTCGCCTCTCCGGCCGAGGCGGCCATCGCGGCGGCGGCGGCCGTGAAGGCGCGCCGAGCCGACGCCCCGCACCGGTCCCGCTGGATCGGCGCTGTCGTTATCCTTCTGATCGTCGCCGGCGTGGGCGCATATTATGGGCCCAAGCTGCTGGACCGGCAGCGCGCCAATCGGATCGCCGCCGCGCGCACCAAGATCGTCGGCACCTGGTGCTTTGAGAAAACGCGCTACCTCCAGGTCAAGATTTCCGATGGCCACATTCAAATGGTCAACCGCCGCCTCAACCGATCCTCAAACAAGTTCGTCTACAAGGCGGTCAAACTCGTGAATGGCGAGTTGACCGTTCAAACGTCGGGTCGCGGAACGCTGGGCGGCGTGAACTCGCACCTGGTGAAGGTGCGGGTCATGACCGGCGTCGGCGAGAAAGCCGCCCGCTTGCGCTGGGTGCCGGCCAAGACCGTGCTGAACGGCCAGGAAGTCGCGGCGGGCAATCCGGAAATCCTCATTCCCTGCGGCTCGTAAACGGCACTGGCCTGGACCGCGCGCATATGCACGCGCGTATAGGGATCGCCGCGGGCCGCCGCGCGTATCAGGTCTGAGCGCGATCATGCGGTCAGCCTGGGGGAGAATTCAATGAAACCTGCGGCAATATTCGCCGTGGCGGCTATTTTGGCTGGCAGCCTTGCCGGCTGCGCGGACACCTACCGGCCAATTGTCGACAGCCAGGGCGTCGATCAGGCGGAGTACGAGCGCGACCTCGCCGACTGCCGCGAATATGCAAGACGCGTCGATCCGGCCGGCAGCGCTGCCGAAGGCGGCCTCCTCGGCGGCGCCGTCGGCGCGGCGGTAGGCGCAGTCGTTGGCGCGCTCACGGGCAACGTCGCGAGGGGCGCGGCGATCGGCGCCGCGGGCGGGGCGACCGGCGGCGTCTTGCGGGGCGGGGTCCGCGGCGGCGTCCGCCAAAAACGTGTCCTTCGCCGTTGCCTTCGCGGCCGCGGCTACCGGGTCCTAGACTAGCGACTTATGCGTACGCTTGTGTCTGGCGGACGCGGCCAGCCCCTTGCGCGGGGCGGAGCAAACGCATTGAATGGCGCCGGCCGCGCGGGCGACGGTGCGGTTTTGGGGGACCGACCGACCGCATGCCGATACTGGAATTGCCGCAACAAAGGCTGCCGGGCTGGCGCCATGCCCTGGCCTCACTCGACCGTCACGCGATCAGCAACGGCATCACCGCGATGATGCTCGCCTGCACCGGACCGCTGGCGATCCTGCTCAGCGTCGGCGTCGCCGTGAAGGCCAGCCCCCAGGATATCGCCACCTGGATATTCGGCGGCTATGCCTTCGGCGGGCTCTTCTCGATCATCTTTTCGGTCCTCTACCGCATGCCAATGGGGATATGCTGGACGATCCCCGGCATCGTCCTGTTCGGCAATGCGCTTCAGCACCTGCCCTTCGCGGAGGTGATCGGGGCGCTCCACGTGACGGCGGCGCTATTGCTGGTCCTGGGGCTTTCCGGTTGGGTGCGCCGGATCACCGATTTCATCCCGATCAACATCGTGATGGCGATGGTGGCGGGCGTCTTCCTGCCCTTTTGCCTCAGGATCGTGAGCGGCTTTGAGCAGGATTGGCAGATCGCCATCGCCAGCGTCGCCGCCTTCGTCATGGTCTCGTTGGTGCCGGTGCTGGAGCGTAATTTGCCGCCGATTTTGGCGGCCCTTGCTGCCGGCGTCGGCGTCGCCCTGGCCACCGGCCAGTTCACGTTGACCGAGCCGCTGAAGCTTGCCATCGCCGATCCAATCGTCTACGCGCCAGCCTTCTCGTGGGCGGCGACGGTTGAGCTAGTCCTGCCGATGGCGATCACTGTGGTTGGCATCCATAACGCCCAGGGCTTCGCGATCAGCCGCGACAATGGCTACGATCCGCCGATCAACACGTTGACCACCGCGTGCGGGGTGGGGTCGGTGGCGTTTGGACTGTTCGGGGCCGTTTCGACCTGCGTCACCGGGCCCTCCAACGGCATTCTCAACACGTCGGGCGACCCGGCGCGGCGTTACATGGGCGGCGTCGTGTTCGGCACACTGATCCTTGTCTTCGGCGTGCTGGCGCCGCCGGCGGCCCAGTTGGCGCTGGCGCTGCCGGCCGCCTTCATCGCGCTGCTCGGCGGGCTAGCGATGTTCCCTGTCCTGCGCGCGGCCTTCGTGTCGGCATTTTCCGGGCGCTTTCAGATCGGTGCAATGGTCGCCTTCATCGTCACCGTCGCCGGGATTCCCGTCGCCACCATCGGCGCGCCGTTCTGGGGCATCCTCTTCGGGACCGTCGCCTCGCTGCTGTTCGAGCGCGCGGACTTCCGCCGGGCGCGCCAGGACAGCCCGACGGCTTATACCAAGTCTCAGTGATATTGACCCATTTGGTGGCGCCGGATTGGCCCTCAGATTAGGCACGCGGCGCGGCGCGATGCAGCGCATCGGGCAAGCCCGCGTAACGCGGCCGGAGGGCCAATCCGCCCCACCGAAGGCCGCCATATTTTGTCCGCCGGCGTCGTTGCGCGCGGCTTGTGGTGCGCCGCACCACGGCGCAACCCGCGCCTAACCGGCGGACAAAATCTTGGCAGTCAAATGGCTCAATATCACTGAGATTTGGTATTAAGCGGCGAGACGGACTGCAGTTGATAAAGCGAAGCGGAAATCGCGGCCGGGTGTGCCGGCGCGCGCCGGTGTCAGGACGCCTTTCGCATCACTTTCGGACGCTCAGGCGCGCGGCTCAGCGCGTTGTTGAGATCGACCAACTTGCCCAGCAATACCTTGAAAGTTTGCCGCTCATCCTCACTCAGCGGCGCCAGGATGCTCTCTTGGGCTTTCTCAACGTCGGGGGTCATGGCCTTAACAAGCGCCGCCCCGGATCTGGTCAGGTAAAGCCGCTTGGTCCGCCGGTCTGTCGCACCCGACGATCGGCGCAGAAGGCCCTTTTCTTCCAGCCGCCCGACCACCTCGCCGGTATTTGAACGATCGAGCGCAACCAGATTGGCCAGCGAGATCTGATCGATGCCCGGATTCCTCTCGACGGTATAGAGAATACTGTACTGTATCGATGTTGCACCGTGCGTCCGGCAGTGCTCGGCAAAGATCGAAATCGAAATTTGCTGGGCTCGCCGGATCAGGTGCCCCGGATGTTGATAGATAATGCCATTTTTCATGGCGTTGGAGTATGGCCAGACAACTCCAGCTTGTCGATAGATCGGCCATGACCAGCGCGCGTCGCCGCCATGCGCGACGCGGCGGGCCCTTGACATGGCCTGGCGCACGTTCGAAATCCATACAGGCCGTATCCTCCGCCTAGCCGAGCCCAGCCCAACACCGCGCCATGCAAGGACGCATCGACCATGACCGAAACGACTGCCATCGATGAGCTGAACACCGATCTGAAGGCAACGACCGACGATCCGGCCGCATTTCTCGCCATGACCTGGTTTCTGGACGGCGACACGCCTTCGGTGCGTGACTATGCCGCCGAGCATGCGGGCAGCGACGGCAGCGACCTTGAGCGCGCGGTGCGCCTGTTTTACGCGGTCCGCGACGGCATCCGTTACGATCCCTACGCGGCCATCATGGTGCGCGACTATTTCAGGGCCAGCCACACGCTGACGCGCGGCCGAGGGTTCTGCGTCCAGAAGGGTGTGGTGCTCGCCGCGGGTTTGCGCTCGCTCGGGATCCCGGCCCGTCTCGGCTATGCCGACGTCACCAATCATCTTGCAAGCCCACGGCTCATCGAGCTTCTCGGCACCAGCGTCTTTTATTGGCACAACTACGTCGAGGTCTGGCTCGACGGGAAATGGGTCAGTTGCACCCCTGTCTTCAATGTTGAACTCTGCGAGAAATTCAACACCCTCCCGCTCGACTGGGACGGCAAGAGCGATTCGCTCCTTCATCCCTTCGACGGCGACGGCAAACAGCACATGGAGTATCTGCGCTACCACGGCGCTTTCTCCGATCTGCCGTACGAGATCCTGGAGGCGTGTTTCGTCAAGGAATATGCCAAGGCCTATGAGTCCGGCGGGCGTTTCGCGGAGGGCGGCGATTTTTACGCCGAGGCCGAGGCCATCGGACACTCGGTTCGCTAACCCCCAAATTTCTGACCCTGTTCAGCGCCGGACACGGAATTTATGCTAGCGTAGAATTTCCTGTGGGCCGGCATCGGGTCGCCCCAAATCGATGCGAAAGGAGCTTGCGCGATGGATGCCGCTTCGGTCAAAGCGCTGGCCCGCGACCTCGGTGCCGATCTCGTCGGTATCGCCAGCGCAAAGACCCTCAACGCCTTTCCGCCCGACCCGCAACATCCCCAGACACCCGACCGCATTTCGCCCTATACCAAGAGCGTCGTGGTGATCGCCCAGCACATCCCCGTCGCTGCCTTCCGCGCCAAACAGAACGTGCCCGTCCAGTACATCGACATGCTGATCTTGCGGCGCATGGACAAGATTGCCTTCAGGCTCGCCGAGGCGCTGGAGGATGCGGGCTATCCGAGTTTCGTCACAGCGGCCCAGGAAACCGACTGGGACTACAAGAAAGCAAGCTACGGCAGGCTCTCTACGCGCCATCTGGGCATCGAGGCGGGGCTCGGCACCTTTGGGCTCGAGGTCAACATCCTGACGCCCGAATACGGCCCGCGCGTCTATCTGACCGGCATCCTCACCGAGGCCGAGCTCGAACCCGACGAGATGATCACCGAGCAGGTCTGCATTGGCGAATCCTGTTCGCGCTGTCTTTATTCCTGCCCGTCGGACGCCGTGCTGCATTTCGGCATCGACAAGCGCGGCTGCGCGGTCGAGGCGCAGGAATTCGGCTACATGCAGATCACCAAGTTCTTCAACACCTTCGTTGAGAAGTCGCACGACGAAAAGGCCGACGCGATCAAAAGCCGCGATGTCTACGGCTTCTGGCAGGGGCTGCTGCGCGTCGTCGGCTCCTTCGGCGACTGCCCGCGCTGCCTTGCGGTATGCCCGGTCGGCAACGACTATCACGCTTATCTGTCTGACGCTCAGAAGCACATTCCCGAGCGCACGCCGGAGAAAGAGGCAAAGGCGAAGGGCTACAAACAGGCGCGCAAGGACGGCGACGAGATCGTGGGCCTCAACGAATGGAACCGGCGCTGGGTCGGCCCGGACGGCTACCAGGGCATGGTCGCCCGCCAGCTCCAGGCGTTCAAAAAACAGCAGCGCGAACGCGAGGAAGCGGCGGGCGAGCCGCACTAGAGCGGCCGCAGATTTGAAAGTATCTCATCCCCCCTTGTGGGGGAGGGTTAGGGTGGGGGGTAAACACTCGTATGATTTTCCGCCGCCGTTGGCGGCGGGGCACCCCCACCCGGACGCGCCTTAGCGCGTCCACCCTCCCCCATCAAGGGGGAGGGTTATCTGGCCGCAACGAATGAATGCGGTCTGACTAGGAAGCGAGGGAACATGGTCGCGGTCTTCCAGTCGCCGGTCACCGCCGAAGAGATCAAGGCGAAGGCAAAAGCGCTCGGCGCCGATATCGTCGGCATCGCCGACGGCGCGGTCATGAACGAGAACCCGCCCGACCCCAGGGATCCTCGCCGGCCCAGTGATATCACTGACTACGACGCCGACCGCGTCATCGTTGTCGGCAAGCGCCTCAACAGCGGCACCACCCGCCTCACCCGCTGGGACGAGCGCCACAAATACTACAACGACGAGTTGACCCTGACGCGGCTTGAGGAGACGACGCTCGATCTTGTCCTGTGGCTGGAGGAGCTGGGCTATCCCGGGCTCATCGTGCCGCCGACCCATGTCGATCCCTGGCGCTACCGAGGCAATCCCGAAGAGGCGATGAAGCCGCTGCTCTCGCTCAACCACGCCGCTGTCGAGGCCGGTCTGGGCACGCTGGGCCTCAACCTCCAACTCCTCACGCCGGAATATGGCCCCCGGGTCATGCTCTCCGGGGTCCTGAGCTCAGTCCCCGTGACGCCCGACAAAAAGATGGAGGACGCGCTCTGCCTTGGCCCTGAATGCGGGCGCTGCCTGTCGACCTGTCCGGGCGACGTGGTGCAGCACTGGGATCGTGACTGGCAGGCTTGCGACCGCTACCGCAGCCCGCACGGCTTTTTCCAGCTCACCGAATATCTGGAGGAGATGATCCGCGCCGGCGATCCCGAGACCCAGCGCGCCATGCTGCGCTCGGAGACGAGCTTCAACCTCTGGCAGTCGATCCTGCGCGGATCGGGCGCGATCACCGGTTGCCGGCGCTGCCAGGATGTCTGCCCGGTCGGCGGCGACTACGAGAGGATGCTGAAGGACGCGCTGGACGTTATCCCCGAGGACAATGACGACAAACGGGCCCGGCTCAAATCCATGACCGAGACCGAGGCCGGCGGCGCGATGCCGGCGAGCCACGATGCCCAGGCGCGCTGGATCGGTAAGCGCGCCGGCTCGGACGGCTGATCCGATGCCCCTGCCGCTCCCCGCCTCCCGCGACGAGATCGAGGCAATCCAGCGGCAACGCCTGCCGATCGTGGTCGAGCAGGCAAAAAAGGCGCCGTTTCACGCCGAGCGCTTTGCCGGTATCGACACATCAAAACTCGGCAACCCGGAGGAATGGCGCAAAATCCCGATCCTCGACAAGGAAGAGCTGCGCACGCTCTCCCCCGAGGCGTTTATGACCACCTTCAATATGGCGCCGCGCGGCGAGATCATGGAGTACTGGCGCTCGGGTGGCTCCACCGGCAAGCCGCTCTTCTACCCGCGGACCTTCGAGGACATGAAATACATGTATCTCGGCTTCACCCGCGGCATCGAGTGCATGGGGCTCAAACCGGGCGACACGGCGCACGTTTCCTTCCCGCTCGGCATCCATCCCGTCGGCCACATGTATGCCCGCGTCTGCCAGCATATCGGCGTCGGCGTCAACTGGGCCGGCTCGGGCGCTTCGACCCCTTCGGCGGTTCAGGTTCAGCTCATTCAAGATCTCAAGCCCACCGTCTGGATGGGCATGTCGAGCTACGGTCTTCATCTGGCCAACCACGCCGAGGCGATGGGCATCGATCTGGCCAGCTCGAGCGTCGAGCGCATCGTCTGTTCGGCCGAGCCGATCTCCGCCGCCAAGCGCGCCAAGCTTGAGCGCAGCTGGGGCGCCAAGGTCTACGACAGCTTGGGCATGACCGAGTGTTGTCTGATCAGCTCCGAGGACGGCGAGGATGAGGGCTTCCGTCTCTGGGAGGACATGTTCCTGACCGAAATCCTCGACCCCGAGACGCTTGAGCCCGTCGGCGTCGGCGAGACCGGCACGCTCGTCGTCACGCCCTTGTGGTCGAACAACGCCACACCCTTCATCCGCTGGTCCACCGGCGACATCGTCGTCAACCTCGGCTGGGGCGGCACCAGCACCGGCCCCTACTCGGTCTTCCCCCGCCTCCAGCACGCCCACCGCACTGCGGGCTTTTTCAAGGTGCGCGGCGTCAACATCAATCACTCCGAGTTCGAGGACTTCATGTTCGGCTACGAGGCGGTGCAGGACTTCAAGGCCGAGATCGTGACCGTTGACGACCTCGACCGCCTACGCCTCTCGGTCGAGTTGAAACGCGGCTCGAATAGCGACGACATGACAACGCAGCTCGAGGGCGCCACCAAAACCACCTTCGAGGTCACGCCCGAGATCGTGATCCTCGAGCGCGGCACCCTGGCCACCGAATTCGAGGGCGCGGTCAAGGCCCCGCGCTTCCAGGACAACCGGGCCTAAATCCAGATCGTCTCAGAGCGCAGCGATCTGAGACGTGGCTGTTGATCTATCTCATATATTCAGAGCACGACGCGCGCGTCACACCAGATCACCGTGACGCGAACCTGCGCTAAGGCTGGTCCGGGCCGGCTCCAGAAGACCACACGGCCCTATCGGCCGGCGCTCCTGAGCCATGATCCGGTAGGAAATGACGCCGGGCGGACGATCGGCCATAATCCGGCATATCGATCACCGCCGGCCCGAGCCAATGACCACGATTACCCGCGACGATCTCGCCGCCCTCGATGTGGCCGACCCGCTGGCCCGCTTCGGTGAGCGCTTCTCGCTGCCCGAGGGCATTATTTATCTCGATGGCAATTCGCTTGGTGCCTTGCCCAAGGCGGTCGCCGACCGCATCGCATCGGTGGTCCGCGATGAATGGGGCCATGACCTCATTCGAAGCTGGAACACGCACGACTGGTTCACCCTGCCGGGCCGCGCCGGCGACAAGATCGGGCAACTGATCGGCGCGCATCCGGGCGAGGTGGTCGCCGCCGACAGCACTTCGGTCAACCTCTTCAAGCTGCTCGCCGCCGCCGTTAAGCTCAGGGCCGGTCGCACCGTAATCGTATCCGAGCCGGGCAACTTCCCGACCGATCTCTATGTCGCGCAAGGGCTGGGCGAGCTGTTGGGTGGCATCGAATTGCGCCTCGCCGAGCCCGACGCGCTGGCCCAGGCCATCGGCGACGATACCGCTGTCGTCATGCTGACCCATGTGAACTACAAAACCGGCCGCCTGCACGACATGGCGGCTGTCACCAAAATGGCGCACGAGGCCGGGGCTCTGATGCTTTGGGACCTCGCGCACAGCGCCGGCGCCCTGCCGGTCGACCTTTCCGGCGCCGATGCCGATCTCGCGGTCGGCTGCGGCTACAAGTATCTGAACGGCGGTCCAGGCGCGCCGGCCTTCCTCTATGTCGCCAAGCGCCTGCAGGACGACATCCGCCCGCCGCTCTCCGGCTGGATGGGCCACGCCGCACCGTTCGAATTCGGCATCGACTATCGCCCGGCCGAGGGCATCGCGCGCAATCTCTGCGGCACCCCGGCGATCCTCTCCATGGCCGGGCTCGACACCGCGCTCGATCTCATGCTCGAGGCTGACATGGGCGCGATCCGCGCCAAATCGGTGGCGCTGTGCGATGCCTTCGCCGCCCTCGTCGAACAGGACTGCGCCGGCCACGGGTTCGAACTGGCCTCCCCGCCCGCGGCGATGCGCGGCAGCCAGGTGAGCTTCCGCCACCAGCACGGCTACGCGATCATGCAGGCCCTGATCGGCCGCGGCGTGATCGGCGATTTCCGCGCCCCCGATCTGATGCGCTTCGGCTTCGCGCCGCTTTACATCCGGCACGTCGATGTCTTCGACGCCGTCGCGATCCTGCGCCAGATCATGGACACCCGCGCCTGGGACGTCCCCGAATTTCACGCCCGCGCGGCGGTGACCTAACGCGGGCCCGCCCCGGGACGGGGATCGGAAATCCAGACCATGATCCAGGCCTCGCGCCTTTACGCCGCGCTGTACCGCTTCTTCCTTGGTTCGGTCGACCCAAAGCCGTGGCTGGTCGCCGCGCTCGTCATCGGCTCCCTGCCCTACGCCCAGGCGCTGGCCGCAACGCTCGCCGGGCCCTTCACAATCGATGACGATGCGCGCCAGCTGGTTTTTTGGATGGTGCGCTGGCGCGACCCGGCGCTGTTCCAGGACGATCTGATCGCCCGTTACTTCGCCTCCGTCTCGCCGCCCGGTTTCCGCGCCGCCTATTGGCTGCCGGCGCAACTCGGCATCGATCCGGTGCTGGCGAGCAAGCTCTTTCCGATCGCGCTCAACGCGGTGATGACCCTCTATGCCTTTCGCCTCGGCTTGCGGCTGAGCGGCGGGCGTGTCCCGGCGGCGTTCCTCGGCGCGATCGGTTTGTCCTTTCTGATGGCCTGGAGCCACGTCATCATCAGCGGCACGCCGCGCGCCTTCGGGCTGCCGCTGCTGATGGTTTTTCTCTACCAGATGGCGCGCGGGAGCACGGTTGGCGTGACGCTGGCGGGCGCCCTCGTCGCCCTCACCTATCCGCCGGCCGCCGCGCTTGGGCTCGGCGCGCTCGGCCTCACGCTCGTTCGCCGGCACGGCAAGCGTTGGCTCGGCGGATTGCGGCTGGATTTCTCGCGCGCAACCGTTCTGCCGATCGTGTGCGCCGGCAGCGTGAGTGTTGCCATTCTGCTCGTCGCCGCGCTCGACCGCGACTTCGGCCCGATCGCCTCGATGGAGCAGATCAAGAGCGAGCCTATGTTTCGCAGCGGCGGGCGGATGCCGCTGCTGGGCGAGCAGGGAGCGTTCCGCATGTCCGTATGCGGCGGGCTCTTCGGCGTGGTGCCGATCGAATGGTGCCAACTCATGGACCGGCGGCCGGCCGCGCCGATCCTGCTGGGGCTGCTGCTGGCCGGGTTGATCTGGGCCGCCCGCGGCATCGCGGCGCGTGGGCCACCCGGCGAACGGGCGATTGATTGGAGCCCGATCGTGCGTCTTCTACTCGTAGGCGCAATTCTTTACGGCGTGGCTTTCATGCTGATGCTGACGTTGCACGTACCCTCGCGCTATGCCCTCACCCCGCTTCGCCTGGTCGGGCTCTTTGGCGCGACCATGTTCGGCGTATTGCTCGCCGAGCGTGCTCTTCGAACGGCGGGACCCACGGCCGGGAAAGCGCTCGACCGGCGCCAATGGGCCCAGCTCGGCCTCGCCGCTCTGACGGTCGTCGCCTTCGCCGCGCTTTATCCGCTCGAGGTTTCGCGCCGCAACGTCAGGCCGCACCACCCGGCAATCCTCGCCTATCTACGCGGCCAGCCGAAATCGGCATTGATCGCCGGAATGCATTCGATGACGAGCAATATTCCGAGCTATTCCAGACGCCGGGTGCTGGTCGCCAGCGAATACGCCATCCCGGTCGATCGGGGCTACATCGCCCGCTACCGCGCCCGCGCCCATGCCTTCATCGACGCCCAATACACGGCCGATCCGGGCCGGCTCGTCGCCTTTCTCCAGCGATATCGCATCAGCCATCTGATCATCGATCCGGCCGCGCTCACCGCCGCCGGGCTCAAATCGGTCTGGTGGCGGCGCGAGCATCGTACCGCGCACGCGCGGGTCACGGCGGCGCTGGCCGGCGGCGCCAGGCCCGCGCTCCTGGGGTTCGTCGCGCCGTGCGCGATGCTCAAGGAGCGCGCCCTGTCGGTGATTGCCGCGAGCTGCGTGATCGAGCGCGGGCCCCGAAAAACAGGCCGATAAGCGTCAGCCGACCACGAGTTCCTGCTCGACCAGCGAGACCCAATAAGAGGCACCGATCGGCGCCACGTCGTCGTTGAAGTCGTAATTTGGATTGTGCAGCATGCAGCCGCCCGCCGCCCCGCCATTGCCCAGCCAGACGTAGGAGCCGGGCTTTGCCTGGAGCATGAAGGCGAAGTCCTCGGCCCCCATTTCCGGCGGCGGATCGACCACGACGTGTTCGGCGCCGACCACCTTGGCAGCGGCCAGGCGCGCGCGCTCGGTTTCGTCCACGGAGTTGACCAGCACCGGATAGCCGCGGTGATATCCGACATCCGCTTTGACGCCATGCGCCTCGGCGACGCCCTTGACGATCCGGCGGATACGCTCCTCGACCAGGTCCCTTGCCTCGGGCGAAAGCGTCCGGCAGGTGCCGCTGAGCTTGGCCTCCTCGGGGATCACGTTGCCCGCCGTTCCGGCATGGAACTGCGTCACGCTGACGACCACGGCCTCGACCGGATCGGCCGAACGGCTGACGATCGTCTGGAGCGCCGTGACCATCTCGGCGCCCACCACCACCGGATCGTTGGCGCGGTGCGGCATGGCGCCGTGGCCGCCCGTCCCGATCACGGTGATGCGGAAGAAATCGGCCGATGCCAGCATCGGCCCGGCACGCACGCCGATCGTGCCTGCCTCCATGCCCGGCCAGTTATGCATGCCGTAGACGCCGTCGCAGGGGAATTTGCTGAACAGCCCGTCGCGCACCATCACGCGGCCGCCGCCGCCGCCCTCTTCGGCCGGCTGGAAGATGAAATGGACGGTGCCGTCGAAGTCGCCCCGGTCGGCGATGTACTTGGCGGCGCCCAGCAACATGGCTGTATGTCCGTCATGGCCGCAGGCGTGCATCCTGCCGTCATGCTTGGATTTGTGGGCGAAGCTGTTCTTTTCCTGCAGCGGCAGCGCATCCATGTCGGCGCGCAGGGCGATCGCGCGCTTGGATGTCCCCCGCGAGAGCGTGCCGATCACCCCGGTCGTCGCCATGCCGCGATTGATCGGGATGCCAAAGCTGGTGAGCTTCTCGGCGACGACGTCGGCGGTCCGCTCCTCCTTGAAGCCGAGTTCGGGATGGGCATGAAGATCGCGCCGCCAGGCGGTCATCTCCTTCTTCAGCTTCTTGACCCCGTCGATCAGCGGCATGCGGTTGCTCCGTTCCTTGGTCCTGGATATGTACGCTACCGAGCTAGGCCCGTCGCCGCCAAAGGCAAGCGCGCGAGACGGCGCGTTTTACAGTGGTCACCGCGTCACCCGAAAAACCGCCGTGCCCTGGGCGATTGGTGCGTCTTCGGCCAGCACGTCGCAAGCACAGAAACCCAGCTTCCCACCGACCCGCTTGGCTTGCGCACGCACTTCCAGCCAGTCGCCGATCGCTGCCGCGCCGAAGAGATCGGTGGTCAAGCTGGCGGTCACGCCGCTTTTCGGCGGTTCATCTACGAGCGCCAGCGAATATCCCATCGCCATGTCGGCCAGTGTCGCGATCAACCCGCCATGCACCAGCCCGCGCGCATTGGTATGGCGCTCGGCGACCCGCAATCCCAGGCTCAGCGTCCGGCCTTCGGTCTTCCGGTATATCGGACCGACCGGCTCCATGAAGGGGCTCTTGCGGTCGAGCCGCTCATAGCCGTCCGGAATGTCGTCCATCGCACCGCCTTGTCGGTCCTAGAGCACGATCGCGTCACAGTGATCTGGTGTGACGCGTGAATCGTGCTCTGAATCTTGATCTAGCCGCCTTTGTAGAGCTGTCGTGGTAGCCACGTGGCCAGATCGGGGAACAGCATCAACAGCGCCACCAGGCCCGCGGCCGCCGCCAGGAAGGGCACGATCCCCCAGTAGACGTCGGCGAGTTTCACATCGGGCAATTGCGCGCGGATGACGAAGATGTTGAGCCCCACCGGCGGTGTAATCATGCCCACCTCGACCACCACCAGAACCAGTATGCCGAACCAGATCGGATCGAAGCCAAGCCCTTGGGCCAGCGGCAGGAACACTGGGATGGTGATGAGGATCATGCTGATCGCATCGAGGAAGCAGCCCAGCACGATGTAGAAGGCGATCATCATCATGATCACCATCCAGGGCGCCATTTGCAGTCCTTGAACCCATTCGGCAAGCGAGTTGGGCAGCCGTGTCAGCGCCATGAAATAGGCAAAAAGAAAAGCGCCGATGACGATGAAGAACAGCATGCCGGTGGTCCAGATCGTCTCCAGCAACGATTCCGCCAAGACCCGCCAGGTCATCTCGCGTGTCGCAAAGGCGATGATGATGGCGACGAGCGCGGCTACGGCTGCAGCCTCGGTGGGGCTCATGAAGCCGGAATAGATGCCGCCGATCGCAATGCCGAAGAGGATTGCCACCTTCCATAAGCCGCTCATCGCAGCAATCCGCTCCTTGAAGGACATCGACGGTGTGATCGGCATGCGATCGGGCTGGACCAACGCGATCGCGATTATGACGACGATATGCAGGGCGGCGGCGATGAGGCCGGGGATCATCGCCGCGGCGAAAAGCTGTGGCACGCCCTGTTCGGCGATGATGGCGTAGACAATCAAGATGACCGAGGGCGGGATCAGCACGCCGAGCGTGCCGCCCGAGGCTACGACACCGGTCGCAATGCGCTCGTCATAGCCATATTTCCGCATCTCGGGCACGGCGACGCGGGCCATGGTGGCGGCGGTGGCGAGCGAGGAGCCGCAAATCGAGCCGAACCCCGCGCAAGCCCCCACAGTGCCCATGGCGAGCGCGCCCCGAAGCCCGCTGAAGACGGCATTGGCGGCGCGAAAGAGCTCGTTCGACATGCCCGCCCGCGAGGCCACGACTCCCATCAGCACGAACAGCGGCACGACGGTGAGCGAATATTTGTCGGTGAGATCGTAGGGGGTCGAACCGGCCGCGATCAATGCATTGCGCCAGCCATCGATGGCGGCGTAGCCGAGCAGCCCCGCGATGCCAAGCGCGATCGCGACAGGCACGCGCAGCAGGATCATCCCGAACAGCCCGCCCAGGGCGGCGATGCCGATTAGTTGATCGCTCACGAAGCGATCCGCCGCGCAACAGGCATGCGGCGCGGGCTCATTCGATCCTGTCGCCGCCGCCGTCGTTGCCGCCCAGATTTTGGCTCGGCACGCCCAGTCTCACGAAGTGCACTATCACCCACACCGTGGCAGCAATCGAAAAGACAAACCCGAAGATGATCGGGATCCAGTGGACGAACCGGTTGATCCCCAGCGTCATCGTGACCTCGTGCTGGTCGAGCTTCTCGAACGCCGGCTGGACCATGTAGGTCATCATCAGCACGAGGAAACCAAGGGTCAGGAAAAGCCCCAGCAATCGCATCCTGCGCACGGCACGCGGCGAGACCATCTGGTCGATAACGTCGACGACGACATGCTCGTCGCGCAGAAAGACGCCGGGCATGGCCAGGAAGATGCAGACGACCAGCGCCAGCTCCATGACGTCGACGACACCCAGAATGGGTGTATCGAAGATCTGCCGCATCACCACCGCGTAGGTGGTGAAGAGCATCATGAAGGCGAGGACGAGAGCGGCCGCGTAGCCGAATGGCAACGCGGCCGCCCGCAGATATCTATCGCGGTCCAACGGACTACTTCACCCAGAAATTACGCGACGTCTTTGAATGCTTCTCCGACAGTTCCTGCATCAACTTGTAGACCGCCCGCGCCGGCATACCGCGCTTCTCAAGCTCGGCAAGCTTGGCTTCGGCCACCTTGGCGCCGACCGCGCGGAACCTCGTATGCTCGGCCGAGGTCAGCTTGATCGGTGTCATACCGGCCTTGAGCATCATGCGCTTGCCGATATCGTCGAGCTTGTCCCACTCCTTGCCGACCTCGCCCTCGCGACCTGCAAGCGAATCGTTGATCAGCTTTTTCATGTTGGCCGGCAGGCGATCCCAACTGCGGCGGTTCATGCACAGGCAGAAGCTGGTGACATAGGAGTACATTTCGGCCGTGTACTTGGTCACCGGGCCAAGCCGGAAGGCAAGTCCGCCGCCGCCATAGTCGATCACGGCGCCGTCGATAGTCCCCTTCTGCATCGATTCGGCGATGCGCGTCGGAGGCAGACCGACCGGCGTGCCGCCGAGCGCCGTGATGAAATCGCGGATCGTGGCCGAGGCAAAACGCAGGCGCAGCCCCTTGATGTCTTCGATCTTGCGGATCGGCTTCTTGGCGGTATGGATGTTGCCGGGCTGGTGCGTCAGCAGCATCAGCACCTTCACGCCCTTATGCTCGGGATCGAGGTACTTCTGGCGCAACACCGGATCGTTCATGACCTTGGTGCCGATCTCCGCACTGCCCACCAGATACGGCAGGTTCGAGATTTCGGTCAGCGGGAAACGGCCGGGGGTGAAGCCATGGGCGCTCCACACGATGTCGGCTTGGCCGCGCCGGGCGATGTCGTAATATTTGGGCGGCGGGCCGAGCTGCGAGCCCGGGAATATCTTGAACTTGAGCTGGCCGTTCGACTTCTTCGTCAGCTCCTGCGACCAGCGCACGATCCACTGCGAGTAGGAGTGTTTCGGCGTGACGAAATGGGCAATCTTGAGATCAAAATTCTCCGCTGCGGCCGGCAGCGCGGTGAGCATCACCGCCGCGGCACCCGCCAACAGGCCGGTTAGCCTTACCTGGGTCATAAATTGGTCCTCCCTTTGGCTCCCTGGTATCCAACTGTCTGATTGGGACGGGCCATGCCCTGTGCCCAAACGATTGCATTCGTAGCGGAATACTGCCTTTAAGCACGGGGAAAAGCCACCCCGGTCGCCATGTCGGCCGTTCGGAATATTGGCGATACGCGCACCGCCGCCCTGTTGGTTGTAAAGGCCGTGTTTCAAATCCGCCCTCGTGTCGCCTAGTCTGACCGGGAGCGCCGAACGTGAACTGACCGGGATTCAAAACCGATGACAGCCAAAACGACCGAGAACACCGTTGCCCGCCACTACACCCACGGGGGTCTGGAAGCCGCAATCCGCGCGGCGCTGGCCGCCGCGGGCAAAGACCCGGTGGCCCTCGCTCCCGGCGATCTGGCACCGGTCGACGAATTCCATATCGGCGGCCACGAGGCGACCGAGCATTTGGCCCAAACCCTCAAGATCACGCCCGGCATGCATCTGCTCGATATCGGCTGCGGCATCGGCGGCGCGGCCCGGTATTTCGCCGCTGCATCCGGTGCGCGCGTCACCGGTATCGATCTAACCGACGAATACGTGGCCGTCGCCACCGCGCTGGCGGACTGGGTCGGCCTTTCCGGGCAGGTCTCTTTCCGCCAGGCCAGCGCGCTCGATCTGCCGTTCGATGCGGGCACGTTCGACGGCGCGGCCATGCTGCATGTCGGCATGAACATCGCCGATAAGGCGCGGCTGTTCACCGAGGCCGCCCGGACCTTGAAGCCCGGTGGCCGTATGGGCGTATACGACGTGATGCGCATCGGCGAGGGCGCGCTCGCATATCCCGTGCCCTAGGCCGCCGATGACACCACCAGCTTTCTTGCTTCGGCCGCCGATTATCGGGCGGCGCTGGACGTCGCGGGATTTGAAGTGGTCGCCGAGGAGACCCGCCGCGACTTTGCCGTTGCTTTCTTCGACAAACTTCGCGCGCGTCTGAGCCAGCCTGGCGGACCGCCGCCGCTTGGTCTGCATATTCTTATGGGGGCCGAGGCTCCGGCCAAAATCACCAATATGGTGCGCAACATCGCAGCCGGGCTAATGGCGCCGGTAGAGATCGTCGCCCGAAAAACCGGCTAGTGTGATGGTTCCGAAGTTCGTCGCATCAATGTGACGAAGTTTGGGAGCTGAATCACACTAGAATCAAATATTTAGCATCCTTAAACACACTTGCGCCGCGACGAGCGTCGCGCCGCGCGGCGCATGGCTCAGGCTGCGGAAGTCCCGGCGGCGTTGCCACTGCGATTGGAAAGCTCGGAGTAGAGGCGCGCCAGGACGGTTTTGTACTCGTCAGGATTGATCGCGTCGTCGTTCTTGTAGACTTCCATCACGGCTTCAGCGATGTCGTCAGTTGTCATGGCGGCCGCCGGATCGAGCTTGGCGGTGCCGATCAGCCCTCTGACGCCGTCATGAAAAGCGCGCCGAAAGGGCTCGGGCACCCCGGTGCGCTTGAACAGGGCGATCAACGCCGCCTCATCGCCGGACGTCAACAATGCGATCGTGTTGTCCATCGGCAATCCGGCGAGGCGCGCCATACCGGCCTCGAAGGCGCTGCGTCGGTTGTCGCAGAGGGCCCGAAGCAAAAAGGCCGGCGTGAGCCGTCCGGCGGCCGCGAATTGGTCGGCAAGCGTGGACGCGTCTATGCCCTCAAGCTTCCGGTGCCTCGGCTTGACGAGGTTGAGCCTGCGCGCGAACAGGGGATGCGCCCGCTCGGTCGACTGGTTCGCTTGCTCGCCGGTTTGGGCCGCCGGCTCGGCGATCAGCGTGACGATCCGATCCGCGACCGAACTCGGCACCCGGCCGCGTCCGGTCAGCGCGTCGACCACCCCAGTGTCCCGGTTGAACGCATCCATGATCCGGTGGAGCGCGGGCTCGGAGAGCTTGGCGCCATCGTTTTCCAGAAGCTTGACCGCCACGGTCCGCTCGCCCCGGCCGATCAAAACGTCAGAAACCTGATGCGGCACAAACGGCCGGCCCGCAATGGCGATCTGTTGGCGGGGGCCTTTTTCAGCGGCGATGCGGCACAGATCCTCCTCGGTCAAGACCTCGGACTGTTCAAGCATTGGCACGGCCACCGGCTCCACATCCTCGGCCATGGCGCAGGCAAAACGGTGAGGCAGAAATCCGCAAGACGCCAAATGCTTGGAAAGCGTCGCGCGCACCACCTCGGCGCCGCGTTGGAGCCATTCGCCAAAGATCGCTTCGGCATGCTCGCGCTCGACGCCATCGGCTGAAGACTTCGAATACGCCGTAGCAACCTTGCGGGCGACCTTGACCGCACCGGCGCCCATTCGGTCGCCACGCAGATTGTTGACGTCCGAGGTGTCCAACGAAGCGTCCGAAGACAAATCCGCAGACGCATCCGGGCGCGGCGTCCCGGACGGGGTTTTCTCCCCGCCCGAGCGCGCCGAGGCGGCCGGATCACTCTCCGGCCCGGCAGTCACCGCGTCTGGCTGTGTCACCCGTTCGTTCATCCCTTGGACTCAATCACCCCTTGGCTTCAATCACCGAGGTAATCCACACGCAGAGTTCGGCGGTCGACATGCCGAGGTTACTGAAAGCAATCACGGCGATGATCGAAATCAGCACCGCGACCATCGCGTATGAAACAGCTCCCTCCCCTGCCTCGTCGGTCAGGAGCGTTCACAGCATCGTATCGCGCATTGTTTTTCCCCATTCTTAATGGCTAACACCAAATTAGCACTACATACGCCAATGATTTTCGCAAAATAAGTCTCAAATGATAGAAAAATTAGAGCAGGGTTTTACTGTAGTTATAATAAATAATATCAATAGCTATTGAAGTTTTATTCAAAAATGTCAGGATAATTATTCAAGCAACAATAGATATTCCGCGGTATTCAGACGCGACGCGATCGGCGTCCGCCCACGATACGGCTGTACGCGGCAGGCGATCCTGCCGGCGATCTCCTCCGGACGTCGCCTTCGTATCGCGAATGGCGAATGGCGAATGGCGAATGGCGAATGGCGAATGGCGAATGGCGAATGGCGAATGGCGTGCCAACGAAGCTGGAAATCTTGATGATCTCAATCAACAATATTCAAGCATAATAGATTATAATCTATATATATTTTATGGTTAACACATGAGCGAATTCGTCATTGCTCCGCTTATGTCGGCAGCATCTGTCAAACCTCCGTGCGCACCGCCCAAAGCTCGGCAAAAATACGCGTACCGATCTGACGCCGCAGATACTGTACGCCCGAGGTCCCGCCGGTCCCTTTCTTCATGCCGATTATCCGCTCGACCGTGTTGGCGTGGCGAAACCGCCAGGTCTCGAACAGATCCTCGATATCGAGCAGGTTCTCCGCGAATTCATAAAGCTCCCAATAGCGCTCGGGCTCGCGATAAACCGCCAACCAGGCATCGTGGACGGATTGGTCGAACCCATGCGGCTCGGCCCAGTCGCGCTCGAGCTGGCCCGCTTCGATTGCAAAGCCCCGGCGTGCCAGCATCCGGATCGCCTCATCATAGAGGCTCGGCCGCTCCAGCAGCGCCTTCAGCTCTCCGTGCAACACCGCATCGTGGGCGTGCGGCTTCAGCATCGCCGGCTGCTTGTTGCCGAGGGTGAATTCGATCGACCGGTACTGATAGGACTGAAATCCCGAAGACTGGCCGAGGGCATCACGGAAGCGCGAATAATCGGCCGGGGTCATCGTGGTGAGCACCGACCAGGCGCCGATCAGCTGTTCCTGGATCCGTTTGACCCGCGCCAGCATCTTGAAGGCGGGCCGCAGGGTATCCCCGCGCACCAGCGCCAGCGCGGCTTCAAGCTCGTGCAGCATCAACTTCATCCACAGCTCACTGACCTGATGGATGATCACGAAAAGCATTTCGTCGTGGGTGCCCGAGCGCGGCGACTGGGCATCGAGGATGCGGTCCAGCTGCAGGTAACCGCCATAGGACATGGCCTTGGCAAAGTCGGTGTAGATCGCCTCGCCCTTGAGCGCGCCGTCGCCCGGCGTGCCCGTATACCGCGCGGATTTGTCGCCGCTCACATGCGCCTCCAGCTTGAGTTCAGGGGTTTTCTTGGCCGGGTGGAGGGTGCAGAGTATTGCCGCTCCGGCGGTGGACAGTTTACACTTAAAACGATTCCCGGCAACCGACCGCAACGGCGGCGGCTGGGGTTTTGACCATTTCGGCGAACCAGCGGGCGGATCGACATTATTAAGGGTGGAGGGACATAAGATATGGGTGACACGGTCAAATACCTTCTCGACGAGAAAGACATTCCGAAGACCTGGTACAACATCGCGGCCGACCTCCCCGAGCCGCCGGCGGCGGTCCTGCATCCGGGCACCGGCCAGCCGGTGGGGCCGGACGATCTGGCGCCTCTGTTCCCGATGGCGATCATCATGCAGGAGGTCTCCACCGAGCGCGAGATCGAGATCCCCGGGCCGGTGCGAGACATTTACCGGCAATGGCGGCCCTCGCCGATGTTCCGTGCCCGGCGGCTGGAGAAGGCGCTCGATACCCCGGCGAAGATTTACTACAAGTATGAGGGCGTCAGCCCCGCCGGCTCGCACAAGCCTAACACCGCGATCCCTCAGGCCTTTTACAGCAAGGAAGAGGGTGTCAAGCGCATCACCACCGAGACCGGCGCCGGACAATGGGGCTCCTCGCTGGCACTCGCGGGCTCGTTTTTCGGCCTCGAGATCGAGGTCTTCATGGTCAAGGTGAGCTTCCAGCAGAAGCCTTACCGCAAGGCCTTTATGGAGAGCTTCGGCGCACGCTGCGTCGCCAGCCCCTCCGAAGAGACCGAGTCGGGCCGGGCGATCCTGCAAAAGAACCCGGACTCCAACGGCTCGCTCGGCATCGCGATTTCCGAGGCGGTGGAGCGCGCGGTCCAACGTGAGGACACCAAATACGCCCTCGGCTCGGTGCTCAATCACGTGCTCATGCACCAGACGATTATTGGTATAGAAGCCATCAAACAGATGGAGATGGCGGGCGACGATCCCGACGTCATCATCGGCTGCACGGGCGGCGGCTCCAACTTCGCGGGCATCGCCTTTCCCTTCATCGGCGAGACACTGCGCGGCGGCACGAAGCGCGAGATCATCGCTGTGGAGCCGGCGGCCTGTCCGACACTGACGCGCGGCAAGTACGCTTACGATTTCGGCGACACCGGGCATCTGACGCCGTTGGTGAAGATGCACACGCTGGGCTCGACCTTCGTGCCGCCGGGCTTCCACGCCGGTGGCCTGCGCTATCACGGCATGGCGCCGCTGGTCTCGCAGCTCGCCGAGCTCGGCGAAATCAAGCCGCGCGCTTATCACCAGATCGAGTGCTTCGAGGCCGGTGTGACCTTCGCCAAGGCCGAGGGCATCCTGCCGGCACCGGAGGCCAACCACGCGGTCAAGGGCGCCATCGACGAGGCCCTGAAGGCGAAGAAGGAAGGCAAGAAGAAGACCATCCTCTTCAATCTGTGCGGCCACGGCAACTACGACATGGGCGCCTATTCCGACTATTTCGCGGGGAAACTCGTCGACCAGAACTATGACGAGGGCGAACTCGCCATGGCGCTGTCCGGCCTGCCCTCGGTGGCGGCGGAGTAGACGGCAGCTCGCATTGTGATTTTGATCAGGAAGGGGGGCCGTGTGCCCCTCTTCCGATTCTGGGCCATGATTGAGCGCTTCCGGCCGAGTCAAACATGAACAGCCAGCCCCCCGTCCAGTTCGGCCGTACTGCCGACGACTATCGCCGCCACCGCGCGGGCTTTCCGGACGTCTTCTTTGAACGCATTGCCGCCCATGGTGTTGGCACGGCCGGTCAAAGTCTGCTCGATCTCGGCACTGGCACCGGCACATTGGCCCGGGGGTTTGCGCTTCGAGGCGCCGCCGTGACCGGTCTTGATCCGTCCGACGATATGCTCACCCAGGCACGCGCGCTCGACGCCGAGGCCGGCATCACCGTCGGCTACGTCACCGCCAAGGCCGAGGCGACCGGCCTCGACGACGCCGCGTTCGATAGCGTTACCGCCGGCCAATGCTGGCACTGGTTCGACCGGCCGCGCGCCGCCGCCGAATGCCGCCGCATTCTGAAGCCAGGCGGCGCGCTCGCGATCGCCCATTTCGACTGGCTGGCCCTGCCCGGCAATGTCGTCGAGGCGACGGAGACGCTCATCCGCCAGCACAATCGCGGCTGGACAATGTGGGGCAGCACCGGGATCTACCGCGACTGGCTCACCGATATGGCGGTGGCCGGCTTCGAGGCGCTGGAGAGCTTCAGCTTCGACGTTGCCGTGCCGTACAGCCAAGAGGCGTGGCGCGGCCGCATCCGCGCCAGCGCCGGGGTTGGCGCCAGCTTGGTCGACGCGGCGGTCGCGCGCTTCGACGAGGCGCATGCGGCCCTGCTTGAGACTCGCTTTCCCGACGAACCGCTCGCAATCCCGCACCGCGTCTTCGCCGCGGTCGGGCGCAAACCGACAGGATAGGGGCCCAATGACCGTCTATTATGAGGACCTCAAGGTCGGCCAGATTATCGAATATGGCCAACACACCACCGACAAGGACGAGATGGTCGCCTTCGCGCGCCAATGGGACCCGCGGCCGTTCCACATCGACGAGGAATTCGCAAAGTCGACCTTCTACGGCAGCCTCACGGCTTCGGGCATCCACACGCTCGCCATGTTCACCCGGGTGTGCAACCAGGGAACCGCCGACATGGCGGCCCGTGGCGCCTTCGGCTACGAGAAAGTTCGCTTCCTGGCTCCGGTCAAGCCCGGCGACACGCTGGACGGGCGCTCGGAGATCACGCAAATGCGTCTTTCGAAGAGCCGCCCCGGCCTCGGCATCGTCACCAGCTACGAGAGCTTGACGAACCAGCGCGGCGAACTCGTGCTTGACTTCACGGTGTCCTATCTGATCGAGGTCCGCCCTGGGTAACGCAGCGAGCGGCGCCGCGGCTGGCCAGTCCTATGCCGCACCCAGCAATGCCCGCCGGAAGCGGTCCTTGACGATCGCCCCGTTTTTTTCCGGCATCACCCGCGGCAGGTCGTCCGGCGCGATCTTCACACTGGCAAAACCGCAGCCGTTCTTGGCGTAGATGCGCCCGCACAGCGCTGCCAGACCCGCCTCGTCGCGCACCGTCTCGGTCCAGGAAAAACCGGATGCCGCGGCAATCGCCGGCAGATCAGTGCCATACGCCGTGTGGCTCTTCTGCATGCCGGTCTCGCCGAAGCGTTCGTTGTCGAGCACGACGACGCTGAGGTTCGCCGGCGCCTTGGCGCCCGCCGTGGCGAGCCCGCCGAGCCCCATCAGCATCTCACCGTCGCCGGTGATCACCAGTACGGGCAGCGCCCGCTGCGCCAGCGCCAGGCCGAGCCCGATGGTCACGGCGCTTCCCATGCCGCCCCACATATAGAAGTTGCGGTCGTGATCGCCCGCCGCCGCGAGGTCCCAGGTGGGCGAGCCGAGCCCGGCGACCACCAGCGCCTCGCCGCGCTCGTCCAGCAGCCGCCTCACCACCGCGCGCCGCTCTAACCTTCCATCCGCCGCCATATCGCTCACCATTTCCCGCTCACCATTTCTTAGCGCCGATCAGCTTCTGGCCGATCAACACCGCCGAAGGCAGCATGCGGGTGAAGGTTTCCGCGAGCGCCTCTTCCACCAATCCCGGCAAGGCTTCGGCATCGTCCGTACGGCGCACCGCGACGCCCATCAGCGAGAGCGCAGCCTGGGTTGCTCGCCCCATCGGCTCCTGCCAGGGATTGAACTCCTCCCACTCGCCGCGCATGGTCACCAGGATCAGCATCGGAACGCGGCAGTGCTGCGCAAAGGCGAGCATGTTTACGCAATTCCCGACGCCGCTCGACTGCATCAAAAGCGCCCCGCGCTGCCCGCCAAGCCAGGCGCCGGCGAGCAGACCGATCCCCTCCTCCTCGGTGGTCAGCACCGTCGCGTCGATTGCGTTGTCGGTCTCGCAGAGATCGATGAGACCCGTATGTCCGGCATCGGGCACATAGCCAACTTGCGCAATCCCGGCCTCGGTGAAGGCGGCATGGATCGCCTGCTGCCACGGCGTGGCTTCGGCAATAGCGTCCTGCGGCGCGTTCAAGCGGTCCTCCCCAGCTCATTCTGCCTGCACCGGATGGTAAGCCAGCCCCCGGCCAGCGACAACGGCGTTGCCTGCATCGCCGGCCCGCGATCAATTGGGATGAACTCGCGGGCCGTGCGAGGCACAATGTCCAGGCAAAATGCAATGCGTTTAGCGTGATGCCGCGAAACGGGGGAGACCGCAATCCAATGAAACTCTATTCCTTCACAGGCTCCTGCGCGCTTGCGCCGCACATCGCGCTCGAATGGGCGGGCGCCGATTACGAGCTCGAGCTGATCAAACGGAGCGACGCCCGCGAGCCCGATTTCCTCAAGCTCAATCCTATCGGCAAGGTGCCGGTGCTGGTTCTCGACGACGGCACCGTGCTCACGCAAGTAGTGGCGGTGCTCATGTGGATCGCCGAGCACTTTCCCGACGCCAACTTGAACCCCGCGGCCGGTCCCGATGACCTCTACGAGGCGCGCAAGTGGCTCACTGAGTTCAACGGCGACATCCATCCGGCCTTCACGCCATATTTCCTCACTTTCCGCTACGCCGATAGCAAAGACGCCCAGAACGAGGTCAAGGCACATGCCGCGCAGGAGGTCGACCATCAGCTTTCGATCGTCGAGCACCACATGGAGGGCCGGGACTGGGTGATGGGGGACCGGCGCAGCGTGCTAGACACATATCTCTTCGTTTTTTGTTTATGGGCCGGCTTCCTGCCCAAGCCGCTCAAGAATTATCCAAATCTCGCTGGCTTCACGGACCGTATGAAAGCCGACCCGGGCGTCCAGGCGGCGATGTCGGCGCAGGGACTAGGCTAAGCCCGTGGCAAGGGATCCGGACATGGACCCGAAGGACTTCGAGCAAGCCGTCGAGGACTTTTGGGCCGCCCGCAATGGCGCGGAGTTTCCCCTGTTCTGGGAGCCCAAGCTCACCCAGGACGGCGCCTACCGCATCAGCCTCGCGCTGATCGACCGCCACGCCGAACGCGGCGAGGCCCAGGCCGGCTGGAAGGTCGGGCTGACGGCGCGCGCGATCCGCGAGCAGTTCGGCCTGCCCGAACCGCTCTTCGCGGTCTTGTTCGAGAAGGGCCGCTGGGCGAGCGGCGGCACCTGGCCGCGCGCGGCCATGGTCGGACCCGGCTGGGAGAACGAGCTTTGCCTGACGATGGGCAGGACGCTGGAGGGACCCGGCGTCACCGAAGCCGACGCCAATGCCGCCATTGCCAGCGTCGCGCCGGCCATGGAAATCATCGAGACACGCGGGCCCAACTCGATGGAAGGTTTCAAGTCAATGATCGCCGATAACGGCCAGCAATATGCGTTCGTGGTCGGCGATGCGACGCCATACGATCCCGCGGCCCACGATCTTGGCAAAGCCACCGTCGAAATCTTCGTCGACGGCGAAAGTCAGGAGACCGCGCAGGGCAATGCGGTGATGGAATCGAGCGCCGTCGCCTCGATCGTCTTTCTCGCCAACAAGCTCGCCGAATTCGATCGGGCGCTCGAGGCAGGCCAAGCAGTGATGACGGGATCCTTCACCAAGCAATACGCCATCGATCGCGCGATGACCGCCGAGGCTCGTTTCGATCCCTTCGGCAGCGCCGTGGCGAGGTTCGAGTAGGCTCAGCAGAACAAGCCGGCAAACAAGCCGGCAAACAAGGCGGGTACGGGCAATCGGCTTGACTTGGAGCAGCCAAGATACTTACTATTCGGTCAGTATCTTTTTGGAATGACGCATAAGACCAAGTCCATGAACGCCCAGCCAGCGACCAAGCGCGCCCAACGCGAGGCGAGCGTCGAGAACCTGCTCGGCGCGGCCTTGAGCCTGTTCGTGCGCCAGGGCTACCGCCACACCTCGGTCGAGGCCATCGCCGATACCGTGGGCCTCACCAAGGGCTCGGTCTTCTTCTATTTCGGCGCCAAGGCCCAGCTACTCGACCGTCTGCTCGACCGCGTCGAGGAGATCGTCGTCGATGAGATGGAGGCGCGCGTCGCCGAAGCGGGCGAGGATGCGCGGTCGCGTATCGTCGCCTTCGTGCACGGCCAGGCGATGCTCGGTGTCTCGCGCTGGGAGTATGTGCTGCTGCTGATCCTGATGTCGCTTGAGTTTCGCGGCGCGGGCGATGCCATCGAGGCGCGCATCCGGAGCATCTATGACCGGCTCTATGCGGCCGTCGAGGCCATCATCGAGGATGGCAAGACCCGCGGCGCGTTCCGCACCGACATCAACAGCCGCGAGCAGGCCGCCATCGTGATGGCGGGGCATGACGGCACCTTCCTGCAATGGCACCGCCGCGGCCGCGGCCTGGATGGCGAGGAACTCGTGCGCGCGCTGCGCACCACCACACTTGCCGGCCTTCTGCCCCAAGCGGGCCAGCCCGCGCCCTGAACAAGTCGGCTGAGAGCATATCAACGGGAGAACGACATGGCCGAAGCCAAGAACAAGCCGAACGCCCCGCGCATGTACAAGCGCAACGACCCCGACATGCCCGAGCAGTACCGCGCCTTCATGATCAAGCTGCTGAAACACGCCCACATCGAGAATGCCGGCAACCCCTACTCCCGCGAGGTCGTCGCCAATATCGCCAATGCCGGGCTGCGCCACGCGCCCAACGGAAAGGACGCGCTGACCGAGGCGGTAATCGTCAAGCAGGAAGCCGAGCACGGCATGATCGTCTCCCGGCTCATCGAGTCCTTCGGCGAGAGTTCGGAGATCGACAAGCCGATCGGCCAGTACGCGTTCAAGATGCCGCTGTCGACCTGGTGCGACGTTGCCTGGTTCCACGCGCTGATCGACCGTGTCGGCCTTTATGTCGGCATCGAGTGGATGAGCGCGACATACGAGCCGCTGGCCAAGGTCTCGCCGCGGCTGGAGCGCGAAGAACAGTTCCACGCCGATACCGGCATTCGGCATTTGCGCGCCATCGCCAAAACCGCCGATGGCCGGGCCCAAGCCCAGGACCTGCTGCACAAATGGTGGCCCGCCGCGCTCGACATGTTCGGGCGCTCCGACTCCAAGAATTCAGCAACCTATGTGCAATGGGGCATCAAGACCCAGGGCAACGAGGAGCTGCGCCAGCAATACATTGCCGAGACCGTGCCGCTCATCGAGGCGCTCGAGCTCGACGTGCCGGATCACATGGCGAACCGGAAATATGTGTGACCGGCGGCGCCACGGTGCGTCCTTCGAGACGCCCGCCAAGGCGGGCTCATCAGGATGAGGATCTTTCTTAATGCCATCAAAAATCAGCCTCATCGCGAGGAGCGATCGCAAGCGAGCGCCTCGAAGGACGCACCATGGCGCTGCAACACGCCATCCGTCCCGGTTCGATATCTTCACAATCCCTTCCCCGGCAATGGCGCGGCGGGGATAATGGCTGATTACCAATAATAAGCGCGGCGCAGGGAGGACGACGGATTCCCGCCCCCATCAACATGTTCACCGAAAAGGCGCGCCGTGCGCGCTACTGGAACGAGTACATGGAGACGCTGCCGCGCGAAAAGCTCGACGCGTTGCATCTGACGAAGCTGCGCCTGCTGCTGCGCTACGCCTACGACAACAGCACCTTTTATCGCCGCAAATACGACGAGGCGGGCCTCAAACCCGAGGATGTGCGCTCGCTTGACGACTTCAAGCGCAAGGTGCCGATCACCGACAAGACCGATTTCCTCCACATCCAGCAGGAGCGCCCGCCCTACGGCGACACCGCGGCGCTGCCGCTCGAGCTCGTCGTCCATCATTGCGAGACTTCGGGCACCACAGGTGTTCCGCTCGCCATCCCATACTCGGCCTACGACACCGAGCGTTACGGCGAGCCCTGGTGCCATGCCTTCTGGGCGCTCGGTATCCGCCCCGAGGACAGCTTCTATTTCGCCTTCAACTGGGGCAACTTCGCGGGTCTCTGGTCGACCTATTGGGGGGTGCGGCGGTTCGGGGCGCGGCTGATCTCCGGCGGCGGCGCGGACACGCAAGGTCACGTCCAGAACATCCTACGCATGAAGCCCACCGTGCTCTGCGCCACCCCAACATATGCGCTGCGCATTGCCGAGGTCGCGGCCGAGATAGGCCACGATATGACCGAGAGCTCGGTCAATTTCACCGTCGGCGGCGGCGAGCCCGGCCCCTTCGCGTTGCCCGCCATGCGCGCCGCGCTCGACAAAGCCTGGGGCGCGCAGAGCTGCGATCAGATGGGCATCGCCGAAATCGACGCCTTCGGCGTCGGCGATGCCGGCCGCGACGGTGTGCTGGTCGACGAGATGAACGTCTTTTGCTGGTCGGTCGACCCGGATACCGGCGAGGAGGTGCCCGACGGCGAGATCGGCGAGAACATCGTCACCTCCTACGTCAACTCCGCCCAGCCGCTCATCAACTACCGCACCCACGATCTCGTCCGCCGCACCTACGCGGGGGCCGACGGCCGAACTTGGGCGAAGCTTGAGGGCGTCATCCTGGGCCGCACCGACTTTATGATTTCCGTGCGTGGCACCAATGTCTATCCGACCGCAGTCGACAACCTGATTGCCGAGGTCGGGGGCGTCTCGAACCACTACCAGATGGTGCTGACCAAGACGGGCCCGCTCGACCAGATGGAGATCGTCTTCGAGCCGGAGAAGTCGGTGCCCGAGGGCGACGCCGCGGCGCTCGCCAAGAAACTCCAGGCCCACATCCAGCAGGCCCTCAAGGTGCGCCTCGACTGCACCCCCGTGGCGGTGGAGAGCCTGCCCCGCTTCGAGCTCAAGACCCAGCGCATCGTCGACAAGCGCCCTAAGGAAATGCGCCGGGCGCTCGACCGCTAATCTTATGAGAGACACACCATGAACGAAGCGACCTCCAAATTACCGATGTACAAGCAAGACGACCCGGAGATGCCCGAAGAGTATCGGGCCTTCCTGGTCAAGCTGCTCAAATACGGCCATGTCGAGCAAAACGGCAACGTCGAGTATCGCCGCCTGCTGGCGCGCATCGCCGAGGCCGGCTTCGCCTACGCCCCCGATGCCAAGTCGCTGTTGATCGAATCGGAGATCGTGCGCCAGGAAGTCCAGCACGGCCACATCGTCGCCGAGCTCGTGCGCGGCCTGGGCGAGGACCCGGAGATGGATCAGCCGCTGAAGCAATACCTCTTCTATATGCCGCTTCAGACCTGGGTCGACATCGCCTGGTTCCACGGCATCGGCGACCGGGTCGGCCTTTATGTCGGCGTCGAATGGGTCGGCAGCACCTACGAGCCGCTGGCCAGGGATGCGCCGACGCTGGAAAAGGAAGAGCACTTCCACGCCACCACCGGCCTCAACTATATCAAAAGCATCTGCGCCACCCCCGACGGCCGCAAGGAAGCCCAAGACGGGCTGCACAAATGGTGGCCCGCGGTGCTCGACATGTTCGGCAAATCGGACTCGCAGAATTCCGAGATCTATGTGAAATGGGGCATCAAGTCGCGCTCCAACGAGGAGCTGCGCCAGAAATACATCGCCGATACCGTACCGCTGCTGGAGGAATTGGAACTCGACGTGCCCGACCACCGGGCAAACCGGCGGTTCCTGTAATGCCCGCCCCGATCAGCTACCTGACCGACAAGGCCAAGGATGCGCATTATTGGAATGCGGCGATCGAGACGATGCCGCGCGACAAGCTCGACGCGCTGCACCTGAAAAAGCTCCAACTGCTGGTCGCCTACGCGTACGAGTACAGCCCCTTTTACCGCCGCCGCTTTGACGATGCGGGAGTGAAGCCCGGCGATATCCAAACGCTGGAGGACTACCGGCGCAAAGTGCCGATCACCGACAAGCAGGATTTCATCCATCGCCAGCAGGAAAACCCGCCTTATGGCGACACGCTGACCCTGCCGCCGGAGATGCTCGCCCACCACGTTGAAACCTCGGGCTCGACCGGCCTGCCGCTCGCCGTCCCCTATTCTGCCTACGATACCGAGCGCGTCGGCGAGTCTTGGACCTACGGGTTTTGGGCCCACGGAATTCGCCCCGCCGACAGCTTTTACTTCGCCTTCAACTGGGGCAACTTTGCCGGCTTCTGGTCATGCTATTTCGGCGCCCGGCGCATGGGCTGCCGGATCATTTCGGGCGGCGGCGCCGATTCGCGCGGGCATATCGCCGCGATCAAGCGCCTGAAGCCGACCGTGCTGATCTCAACGCCCACATTTGCGCTCCGTCTCGCCGAGGTCGCACGCGAGATGGGCGAGGACATCGCCGCCTCATCGATCAAGTACACGTATCATGCCGGCGAGCCCGGCCCCTTTGCCCTTCCGGCGATGAAGGCGGCCATCGACGAGGCCTGGGGCGCCGATTCGGGCGAGCTGCTCGGCATCGCCGAGATCGAGGCCTTCGGCCCCGGCTGCGCCCGGCGCAACGGCATCCATGTGAACGAGATGGCGGTCTATTCCTGGTCGATGGATCCGGCGACCGGCGAGGAAACGCCCGAAGGTGCGATCGGCGAGAACATCATCTCCAGCTACACGTATTCGGCCCAGCCCTTGCTCAACTACCGCAGCCACGACCTCGTGCGCCGTACGCGCGATTGCCCGTGCGGCTGTACCTGGGACAAGTTCGACGGCGTCGTGCTCGGCCGCACCGACTTCATGGTCACCGTGCGCGGCACCAACGTCTACCAGAGTGCGGTGGAGAACATCATCGGCGAGATTGACGGCGTATCGCCCTTTTACCAGCTCGTGCTCGACCGCGAAGGCTCGAACGACAAGATGACCGTGGAGTTCGAGCCCGCCAAATCGGTCACGGAAGCCGACTGGCCGGCGCTCGCAACCGAGGTCGAGGACCGCATCCACAAAGCCCTGCATGTGCGCCTTCAGACCAGGCCGATGGCGCCCGAAGCCCTGCCGCGCTACGACCTCAAGACGAAGCGCATCATCGACAACCGGCCCAAGGAATTGCGCCGGGCGCTTGATCGATGACGGCGACGCGCACCACCACCTCCAGTGTCACCCCGGATGGCCCGAAGGGCCGAGCCGGGGTCCATCCGCTGGCAGCCAAGAGCCACAGAGGCCCGCGCTCGTACTCGGTCTACATCCTGGCAAGCAAGCCGGGCGGCACCCTTTACATCGGTGTCACTAACGACCTGATAAGACGCGTCTATCAACACAAGACCGGTGAAGGCGCCGCATTCACACGGAAGTATGGTGTGGGCCTGTTAGTCTACGCCGAAGAACACCGAGACATCGAGCAAGCGATCGCCCAGAAAAAGCCATTGAAGAAATGGCGGCGCGCCTGGAAGCTACAACTCATTCAGAAGCACAATCCTGACTGGACCGACCTTTACGACACGTTTGCATCCTGAACGCCTACCGCTACCCGATGGACCCCGGATCAAGTCCGGGGTGACAAGAAATGGGAACGAGAACCATGCAACCGCAAGAAATCATCGAAAAGCTCAAAACCGCCCGCGCGCTGGTGGACGAGATTTATGAGGGCACCGACATCCCGCAGATCCAGTCGATGATGCGCCATGCCGACCAGAACCTGCATTGGGCGCTCTGGAATCTGGGCGAGGTCGAAACGCTGCGCCCGGATATGAAGGCCTGATCGCGATGCCCGACGACAGCAACGCCGCATCCCCCGCTATGACGTATGAGTTCATCGTCTTCGACCGCCGCGATGCGATCGCCATTTTGCGCCTCAACCGGCCGGATAATCTCAATTCCTGGAATCTGGCGATGCGCCAGGAGCTGCGCGACGCGGTCCAAGCCTGTGTCGAGGATGACGATCTGCGCGTCCTCATCATCACCGGCACCGGCCGCGCCTTTTCCGCCGGCGAGGACGTACGCGGCATGGGCGATCTGTCCGCGGTCGGCCCGAAGGGGTTTCGCCGCCGCGTGCGCATGATCCACAACGTCTTCGACGAGATCGAGCAAATGGAGATCCCGGTGATCGCCGCTATCAACGGCGTTGCCGCCGGCGGCGGGCTGGAACTCGCACTTTCATGCGATTTCCGCTTCGCTGCCGACGCTGCGAAAATGGGCCTGCCGGAGAACAATGTGGGTCTCATCCCCGGCTCGGGCGGCATCTCGCGCTTGGTCAAGCTGGTCGGTCCGTCCAAGGCCAAACGCCTCGTGATGACCGGCGAAATCGTGCCCGCCGAAAAGGCACTTGCTTACGGTCTCGTTGACGAGGTCGTGCCCGCCGACGATCTGATTGCGCACGCCGTCGCCTTCGCCGAGCAACTTGCCGCCAAGGCCCCGCTGGCGCTCGGCACCGCCAAGCTGGTCATCAACCAATGCGCCAATGTCGACACCGAGACCGGCCGCAACTTCGAGCGCATCGGCCAGTCGGTCTTGAAACTGACCGAAGACCACGTCGAGGGCGCCAAGGCCTTCGTGGAGAAACGCAAGCCCGACTTCAAGGGGCGCTGAGAATACTTTACGCCGGAGCGCGCGATCCATCCTTCGAGGCTCGCCCAGGCTCGCACCTCAGGATGAGCATTCAGCGTGAACAGTAACGAGTCTCGAGGCTCATCCTGAGGCGCCGCCGAAGGCAGCCTCGAAGGACGAGCCGGCCGATAGCCCCAGTTCGCAGCTATGCGGCCACGGTCTGACGGATCTCGGCTCTCGCGGCTTCGCATCGACCGGGGTGACGGTGTAGGCTGGACACAACAACCCGGGCAGACACCGGTTGGGAGGTCAACACATGCAATTCGGCGTCTTCATCCTGCCTTGTTGGCGCGAAGCCGTGGCGCCCACGCTTAAACAGTTCTACGAAGAGCTGATCGATATGGTCGTCCGGGCCGAAGAGCTCGGCTGGGATCGCGCCTGGTCCTCGGAGCATCACTTCCATTACTACGGCGGCGCCTCGCCCAACCCGGCGATGACGCTGCTGGCCTATGCCCGGGCGACCAAGACCATCCGCCTCGGCTCCGGCGTCTCGCTGCTGCCGATGAACGACGGCATCCGCGTAGCCGAGGACTTCGCCATGCTCGACCAGCTCTCCGGCGGCCGGCTCGATTTCGGCGTCGGACGTGGCTACCTGCCGCACGAGTTCCAGGGTTTCGCCGTCACCGAGGACATGACCGCCGGCCGCTTCGATGAAGCCTTCGAGATCATCCAGCGTGCCTGGGCGGGCGAGCGCTTCGCCTTCGAAGGCGATCACTACAATTTCGACGAGTTGGAAATCCACCCCAAACCGGCCCAAGACCCGGTGCCGATCTGGTGCGCCTGCTCACGCGCGCGTCCAAGCTATGAATGGACCGGCCGCAACGCCTACGCGCTGATGATGAACCAGTATCCGATGTCGCTCGCGGACGCGAAGGAACGCCTCACCTGGTTCAAGGACGCCTACGCCGAGGCCGGCCACGATCCGGCGCGGCGCGAGGCCATGATGTCGCTCTTCCTGCACGTTGCCGATAGCGAGGAACAGGCGATCGCCGAGTCCAAACCCGCCGTTCAGGAGCATGCGAACCTGTTCCGGCTGCTCTTTACCGGCGATCGCTGGAACACCGACTATGAGGGCGACGAGAGCGTCTTTGAGTTTATCACCGGTGGCTCCAAGGACGTCACCAGCGCCTTCCGCGAGCGCACCGCGATCGGCACCGTTGAGCAGATCTGCGACCGTATCGCGATGTACCGCGATCTGGGCTTCACCGAGATATCCTTCGTCACGCGCTACGGCACGCTGAGCCACGAACAGGCGCTCCGCAACATCCGCATCGCGAGCGAAGAGATCATCCCGCGTTTCCGGCGCGCCCGCGCCGCCTGAGGCGTTCCGCAGGCACGGGTGACGCGTCGCTTCCCATCGGGCCACGAGGGTCGAACTATCCAGCGCATAAGGACCGCGTGCATGAACACCTATGTCGGTAAGCCCCTGCCCCGTTTGGAAGATGGCCGGTTTCTGCGCGGCGAGGCCGCATTTACCGCCGATCTTCGCCTAGACGGTCAGGCCCACGCGGTCATCCACCGCTCGCCCCATGCCCACGCGGTCATCAAGGCGATCGACGTGGCGGCAGCGCGCGCCAACCCCGGCGTGCTCGCGGTACTGACGGCAGCCGAACTTCGCGCCGGCGGGCTCGGCGAGATCCCCTCGCTCACCAACGAAATAGACCTGCCGCCCAGTAATACCGACAGCGGGGCTTTCGCCGACGCCTCGCAATACCCGCTCGCCGAGGCGCGTATCCGCTATGTCGGCGAGCCTGTCGCGCTGGTTGTCGCCGAGACTTACAACGCCGCGCGCGACGCCAGCGAATTGATCGAGGTCGACTACGACCCACTGCCGGCGGTGACCACGATCGAAGACGCAGTGGCGGAGGGTGCACCGCAAATCTGGCCCGACCGCGCAAACAACCGGTCGCTTTCCTGGGATACCGGCGACGCGGCGGCCACCGCCGCGGCCTTCGAGGCGGCCGCCCATACGGTCGAGCTGACTGTCGAATACCCTCGTGAAATCATCGCCTTCATGGAGCCGCGCAGCGCGCTCGCCGATTTTGACGCAACAACCGGGCGCTTTACCCTGCGCACCGGCTGCCAGTCGGGCCATTCGCTGAAAACCATGCTGGCGCGCGTGCTCGGCGTCGAGGAAGCTGCGATTCGCGTCATCGTTCCCGATACGGGCGGCGGGTTCGGCGCGCGCAACGTCGTTTATCCCGAGTTCCCACTGGTTATGTTCGCCGCCCGCCAGCTCGGCCGGCCGGTTAGTTGGACCGCCGAACGCAGCGAATCCTTTGTTTCCGACAGCCAGGCGCGCAGCCAGCGGCTCACAGGAGCGCTGGCGATCGACGAAGACGGCATCTTCAACGCCATCCGCGTCGCAACCCAATGGTGGCATGGCGGCTATCTGATGCCCCGCTCCGTGGCAGTGATCGTGGCCTGGATGGCGCCAATGGTCTGCGGCCCCTACCGCATCCCGACCCATCATTTCGCCCTCGAGGGCCTGTTCACCAACACGGCGCCCATCGCCGCTTACCGCGGCGTCGCGCGGGCCGAGATGACGTATCTGCTGGAACGCCTGGTCGACGCCGCCGCGGCGGCCATCGGCATCGACCGCATCGACCTCCGCCGGCGCAATCTCATAGACCGGAAGGATATGCCGTGGACCTCACCGACAGGCGCGGTCTACCAGCCGGCGGATTTCAAGCGAAGTCTTGAGATGGGACTGGAAGCCATTGATCAGGCATCTTTTTTGGCGCGCCGTAGGGTCACGGAAAAGAGCGGCATGCTCCGCGGATTAGGTGTCGTGACATATATCGAGAACGCCGGCGGCGCGCTTGCCGACTACGCAGAGGTCGAGGTTTGCGGAGAAAAGGACCGCGGCATCATTGTCCATGTCGGGACCCAGGATTTCGGCATGGGTCACGAAACGGTATACGCCCAGGTCATAGCCGACGTGCTCGGCGTGCCACCGGAAGCAATAAGGATCATCGATGGCGACACCGATCGCATCCCAACCGGCGCCGGGGCCCATGGATCGCGCTCTATGCGGATTGGCGGCGGCGCGGTCCATCAGGCCTCGAATGTCGTGATCGAGGCCGGACGGCCAATTGCCGGCGAGCTTTTGGAAGCCGCCGCCGACGATATCGAGTATCGGGCGGGCAAGTACGTCATCGCCGGCACCGATCGCGCGGTCGATCTTTTCACTGTCGCCGCCGAGGCTGCGCGCCGGGACAAACCGCTCGTCGCCCGCGAAACCTTCGAAGTGCCGGGCGCGAGCTATCCCAACGGCGCTCATCTGTGCGAGGTCGAGGTCGATCCTGAAACCGGTGTCGTAACAATAATAAGATACGTCATCGTTTCCGACCCGGGCCGGGTCATCAACCCGATGCTCGCGGCCGGCCAGCTTCATGGCGGCCTTGCCCAAGGCATCGGTCAGGCCGCGCTGGAGCGCGTCGCTTACGAGCGCTCCAGCGGACAGCTCGTTTCCGGCAGCTTCATGGATTTCGCCCTGCCGCGCGCCGACGACATGCCCGACGTCACGGTGGTTTTCAATCCGGTCGAAGGCGACGACAATCCGCTCGGCGTCAAGGGCATCGGCGAAGGTCCGACCACCGCATCCCCGCCCACCGTGGTCAACGCTGTGCTCGACGCGCTATCGCCGCGCGGTGTCACCCATATCGACATGCCGCTCACGTCGGAGACGGTTTGGCGGGCGCTTTGCGAGGCCGGTGGGCGTTGATCAACCAGGGCGTATAATCAGGCCGCAACGCGCTTTGGTCCCGCCCAGCTTGGGCATAAACTGACGGCCCATGATCGTCGCACGTCCGCTTCGGGACTTCCTCAAATGGCCGTGACCGACCGACGCGATATTCTGATCGCCGGCCTTGCCGCCGCAGGCATCGTCGCCCTGCCGGCCTTGCCGCTGCGGGCTGCGCTGCGGCCGCTGCGCGTGCTTATTCTGGGCGGCACGTCATTCATCGGGCCGCATATGGTCGACGCCGCGCTGGCGCGTGGCCATGCGGTAACTTTGTTCAACCGAGGTCGTACCAACGCCCATCTTTTCCCGCGTGCGCGCTTTCCCAAAGTGGAGAAACTGCGCGGCGACCGCGACGGCAAGCTCGACAGCTTGCGGAACCGGAAATGGGACGTGGTGATCGACAACTCAGGCTATCTGCCGCGCCTTGTGCGCGATACGGCGATGCTCCTGCAAGGCGCCGTGCCGCATTACGTATTTACTTCCACGATTTCGGTTTACGCCGATTTCCGCGGCACGCGGATAACCGAGGCCGACCGCGTCGGACGGCTCGCCAATCCGGCGATCGAACGCATCACCGGGCGCACATACGGGCCGCTCAAGGCTTATTGCGAGGACGAAGTGCGCCGGAGCTATGCCGAGCGCGCGAGCATCGTCCGGCCAGGCTTCATCGTCGGGCCCGGCGACACCACCGATCGCTGGACCTATTGGCCAGTTCGGTTCGCCCAAGGCGGAGAGATGTTGGCACCGGGCAGCCCGGCCGACCCGGTCCAGTTCATCGACGTCCGCGACCTTGCGGCATGGTACGTGCGGCTAGCCGAACAGCAGGCATACGGCACCTTCAATGCGACCGGGCCCGCCAGTCCGCTCACAATGTCGGAGATGTTTGCTGCGATCGCGGCCGCGACCGAGCGAAAAACCCGATCGGTCTGGGTCGATGCGGCCTTTTTGCGCAGCCAGGGCGCCACGCTGCCGGTTTGGCGGCCGCCACACGGCCCCAGCGCGGCGCTGCACCGCGTCGCCAACCAGAAGGCGCTCACGGCCGGGCTCAAAACGCGCCCTGTGGTGCAGACCGTGACCGACACGCTGAAATGGTGGAACGCACAATCCGAGCCGCGCCGGCTCGCGATGCGAGCGGGCTTGCGCGCGCGGCCCCTGTTGCCGCCGGGTCCCGCCCCCCTCGATTCCGTCATGGCCGAAGAAGCCGCGCTGATCAAGCGTTGGCGCGCCCGACGCTCACAGCGTTAGGCGCGGACGGCGGGCGGCGCGTTCGTTTATTTTCGCGCTTACTTCCGCGCTTACTTTCGCTCGTCCGACCGGCTGAGCCACTCGGCGAGTACGGCGGCCACATGGGCTTCCAGATCGCCGTCGACCTTGCCGGACAACTCCGGCAGGCCGTTTCCGGCGCGGCGCTTTGCTTTCTTTTTCTTCTTTTTCTTGGCGCCGGCGTTTTCGGGACCGTTGGGGCCGAAGGCCGGGGCGTCGGCGGCATCCTCGCCGTTGCCCACCGCGATCGGATTGGGTGCAGGCGGGCCCGCAACCGCAGCTTCAGGCACGTCACCCGGCTCGCGCAGCTCCGGCACCTCGATACGCCATTCGGAGAGATCGACCGACTTGTAGGTCGAGCGATCCCAGGCCGGCGTATGGGGGAATGGCCGCGTCGCATCGAAGCCGACCTTGGCGCCAAGATAGCCTGGAAAGGTTGGGTTGAGCCCGTGGCCGAAGACGTTCTCGATCACATGGATGTCCTTGGCCGCGTCCAGGCGTTCGGTCATCGCCCACTCGACATCCATCGGATTGCGGATATCGACGTCGCAGTCGACGACAGTGACCATCTTAAGCGGTGGGAAGGCGGCAAAGGTCGCCATGATCGCCTGCTTGGTCCAGCCTGCCATTTTCTGTTCGATCTGCACGACGGCATGATAAAAGCCGCCGCCGCCATGGCTGAAATAGACGTCGCGCACCCCTGGCACCTGCTTCTGCAGCGTCGCCAGCACGTTCGCCTCGCCTAGCAGACCAACCGAGTTCCAGACCTCGATGCCCGAGATGATGGTATGGAAGACCGGGTTCTCGCGCCGATGGATCTTGCGCACATGGACGACCGGGCGCTTGTCGACATGGGCGTAATAGCCTGTGACCTCGGCAAACGGGCCTTCATTGTCGACCTCGCCCGGCACGATCTCGCATTCGAGCGCCCACATGGCGTGGGCCACCATCTCGACGTCGGAAATCGTGCCCGGAACAAGCTGCAGCGGCTTGCCGTGGAAAGCGCTGGCTATGCCAAGCTCGTCGGTGTCGATCGGCGCGGCCTCGGCTGGCGCCGAAGCGGCGAAATGCAGCCCCGGCCCACAGCCGATGTTGAGTGTGATGGGCAGCGTCTTGCCCATCCGCTGGGCCTTTTCGAGATAAACTTCGAGATGCCGGCCGGCATCGATGTTGACGCTCATGCGGTCGGCGTCAACCACCATGAAGCGCTGGATCGAGGCGTTGCGCACCCCGGTCTCGGGATCCTTGGCAATCACCACCGCGGCATCGAAATACGGCCCGCCATCCTTGATCGCGTGCACCGGGATCGGCAGCTTGTCGAGATTGACCTCGCTCTCGGTCACTTCGAGCACGGGACCGTTCTTGACCACTTTGGGCGGCTTGGGCTTGGTCTGCCATTGGCTGATGCAGTCGCTGACGTATTGCGGCAGCGCCGCCTCGTCCTTGCGCATCAGCGCGCCGAGCATCTCGCGCGACCAGTACAGCCCGGTAAACACCGGATAGTCGCGCCCGGCGACACGCTCGAACAGCACAGCGCGCGGACCGCCTTCGTATTTGGCGGCGATGCCGGCGAGGTCGTAGCGCAGATGCACCTGGCCCTTGACGCGGATAAGACGGCCCATCGCCTCAAGATCGTCGATGATCGCCTGCAGATCGTGAATATGGCTCTCGCTCATGGCGCTATCCCTTTGAGCTTTGGTCTTCCCGCCTTCGGCCCGTCAACCCTGGGCCTGGCCGGGCCGCCGGAAGACGCGGGTCGTCTTTTCGTCCTCGCCGCCCTCCTCGCCCCAGCGCTTGACCAGGCCGACGTCGAAACCGAACAGATCGAGGGCGCGCCCGACAGACTGGTCGATTATATCGTCGATCGTCTCCGGCTTCTGATAGAAGGCCGGCACCGGCGGAAAAATGATCCCGCCCATCTCGGTTATCGCGGTCATGGTCTTGAGATGGCCGAGATGAAGCGGCGTTTCGCGCAGCATCAACACCAGCTTCCGGCGTTCCTTCAGCACGACATCGGCGGCGCGCGTCAGCAGGTTTCCTGTCGTGCCGTGCGCTATTTCCGACATCGAGCGTATCGAGCAGGGCGCGACGATCATGCCTTGCGTGCGGAAGGAGCCCGAAGAAATCGAGGCGCCGATATCGCCGAACGGATGCACGACGTCGGCCAGCGCCTGGATGTCGGCGGCTTTTTTGCCGGGCATTTCGTAGGCCAGCGTGACCTCAGCCGATTTCGACATCACCAGATGCGTTTCGATCCCGGTGCCCTTGAGGGCTTCCAGCACACGCGCGCCGTAAACGATCCCCGACGCGCCGCTGATGCCCACGATCAATCGCTGCGGCTCGGCCATGTCTCCGCCTTCAACCGTTATTCCACAATCCGCCAGCCTGGCGGCGGCAGTCTAGCGCTTAGACCTACACCACGCACCATGAGCTTGTGGTTAACAAAATGCCAAGCCACCGACGCATGGCTCGATCCTGCTCGGTTGCTCGTGGGGGCGTTTGTTTCGTCCGGCGATTTCGCTAGTCTCGCGGCAATATTGCGCGAATTGAAACCGGGGGACCGCCGATGAAAGTCATGCAGATCCAGGACGACTGGAGCGCGGAGAACATCAAGCTCGCCGAGCGCCCCGATCCCGAGCCCGGCCCGGGCGAGGTTGTCGTGGCCATGCAGGCGGGCTCGCTCAACTACCGCGACTTCGTGATGACCCGGCGCGGCTATGGCCGCCGCTCGGGCGAGCTGCCGCTGGTCCCCTGCTCCGACGGCGCCGGCACCGTGGCGGCGGTCGGCGCGGGCGTGAGCCGGGTCACGGTCGGCGATCTGGTCTGTCCGATCTTTAGCCAGACCTGGTTCGACGGCCCGTTCAGCGAGGCGTCCTGGCCAGGCACGCTGGGCGGCCCGCGCGACGGCACCTTCCAGGAGGCGATGCTTTTCTCCGAAGAGGGGGTCGTCAAGGCGCCCAAACATATGAGCGCCGCCGAAGCCGCATCGATCCCCTGCGCCGCCGTCACCGCGTGGAATGCGCTCGTCCATCAGGGCAAAATCCAGGCAGGCGACCTGGTGCTTGTCCAAGGCACCGGCGGGGTCTCGATGTTCGCGCTGCAAATCGCGAAGATGATGGGCGCGGAGGTGATCGCGACGTCGTCGAGCGACGAGAAGCTCAAGCGCGCGAAGACGCTCGGCGCCGATCACCTGATCAACTACAACGACGATCCCGACTGGCACAAGACCGCGCGCGGCATATCGGGCGGCGGCGGCGTCGATCACATCGTCGAGGTCGGCGGCGCCGGCACGCTGGAGCGTTCGATCCGCGCCGTCCGCCCCTCGGGCACGATCAGCCTGATCGGCGTGCTGGCAGGCGCCGCGGGCGAGCTCAACCTCGGCCCGGTGGTCACCCAGAATATAGCACTTCAGGGGATCACCGTGGGCAGCCGGGCGATCTTCGAGGACATGATCCGCGCCATGGAGTTGCACCAGACCCGGCCGGCGCTGGAGGAAAAGCGCTTCGCCTTCGAGGATCTCGGTGCGGCAATCGCCGCATTGCCGCAAGGCAAGCATTTCGGCAAGGTAGTCTGCGAGTTTTGATAGAACACGGCGCAGTGGCCATCCTTCAAGATGGCGCTCCAACGTTTCCGCAGAATGAAGGTTTGTGTTGGTGCGTTAAACAGAAGCTTCATCCTGAGGAGCGTAACGCGCGTCTCGAAGGATGATGCGGGCCACTAAATCCAATACCTTAGGGGCAACAGCACCCAACCCAGGACCCCCCATGATCCCCCGCACGCTCTATTCAGAAGACCACGAGATCTTCCGCGGCATGGTCGCCAAGTTCTTCGAGAAGGAGGTCGTACCGCATCACGACCAATGGGAACGCGACGGTCTGGTGCCGTTGGAGTTTTGGCGCAAAGCCGGCCAAGCCGGGATCCTCTGCTGCGACATGCCGGAGGAATACGGCGGCGGCGGCGCGGATTTCAAGATGGCGGCCATCGTCAACGAGGAGCAGGCGCGGCTCAATATCTCCGGGCCCAACTTCGCGGTCCATTCCGACATCGTCGCGCCTTACGTTTTCCATTTCGGCTCGGAAGACCAGAAGCAGACCTGGCTGCCCAAGATGGCCTCGGGCGAGTGCGTCGGCGCAATCGCCATGACCGAGCCCGGCACCGGCTCCGATCTTCAGGGCGTGAAGACCCGCGCCGTGATGGACGGCAACCAGTACGTCATCAACGGCTCCAAGACCTTCATCTCCAACGGCCAGAACTGCGGCTTCGTCATCGTCGTCGCCAAGACCGACCCCGACAAGGGCGCCCACGGCACCTCGCTCTTCATCGTCGAGGACGGCCGCGAGGGCTTCGCGCGCGGCCGCAACCTGGAAAAAATCGGCCTCCACGCCCAGGACACCTCCGAGCTCTTCTTCGAGGACGTCCGGGTGCCGCCGGAAAACATGCTGGGTCAGGAAGGTCAGGGCTTCGCGCAGCTCATGCAGGAACTGCCGCGCGAACGCCTGCTGATCGCCATCGGCGCTGTCTCGAACGCCGAGGCCGGGCTGCAATGGACCATCGACTACACGCGCGAACGTAAGGCCTTCGGCAAGGCAATCTCTGAATTCCAGAACACCCGCTTCAAGCTGGCCGAGATGAAGGCGGAACTGGCGCTCGCGCGGGTTTTCGTCGACAAATGCATCGATCTCCTCAACACCGGCGATCTCGATGTCGAGAGTGCGGCGATCGCCAAGCTCACCTGCTCCGAGCTGCAATGCCGCGTGCTTGACGAGTGCCTTCAATTGCACGGCGGCTACGGCTATATGAGAGAGTACCCGATCGCCCGCGCCTGGGCCGACGCCCGCGTCCAGCGCATATATGGCGGCACGTCGGAGATCATGAAAGAGTTGATTTCGCGGACGCTTTAGCATGGGCGACTATCCCCAAACGTCTATTTGGGAGGCTCACTCCGCTCGCACCTCACGATGAGCATCGATGATAGGCAGATAGAAACTGATGCTCATCGTGAGGTGCTCGCATAGGCGAGCCTCGAAGGATAGTTGCAGGTCACGAAAGAGGAACCCCAGACCATGACCGAAGCCTATATCTACGACGCCGTCCGCACCCCGCGCGGCAAGGGCCGACAGGACGGGGCGCTCCATGAAGTGACGCCGATCAAGCTCGCCGAAACAGCGCTGCGCGCGCTCAAGGACCGCAACGATCTCGACACATCGCATGTCGACGAGGTGGTGTTGGGCTGCGTCGAGCCGGCGGGCGAACAAGGCGCCGATATCGCACGCTTCGCGGCGATCATGGCCGGCTACGACGAGAGCGTGCCGGGCGTCCAGATCAACCGCTTCTGTTCGTCGGGTCTCGACGCCGTCAACCTCGCGGCAGCGAAGGTCAAGGCGGGCCAGGATGAGCTAACGGTCGGCGGCGGCGTGGAGTCGATGTCACGGGTGCCGATGATGACCGCCGGCGGCGCCTACTATCAGGACCCCTCGGTCGCCTTCAAGGTCTACTTCGTGCCCCAGGGCATCAGCGCCGATCTGATCGCAACCAAATACGGCTTCTCCCGCGACGACGTCGACGCCTATGCAATCGAATCACAACAACGCGCCGAGGCGGCCTGGTCGGGCGGCTATTTCGAGCACTCGGTCGTGCCGGTGAAGGACCAGAACGATCTCACCCTGCTCGACCACGACGAGCATCGCCGGCCTGGCACGACGATGCAGAGTCTCGCCTCGCTGGAGCCCGCCTTCAAGATGCAGGGCGAGAATTTCGGCTTCGACGCGGTCTCGATCCAGCGCTACCCCGAAGTTGAGAAGATCAACCACGTGCACCATGCGGGCAACTCCTCGGGTATCGTCGACGGCGCCGCCGCGATGCTGATCGGCAATGAGGAGATCGGCAAGAAGCTGGGCCTGAAGCCGCGCGCCAAGATCAAGCATTTCGCCTCGATCGGATCGGAGCCGTCGATCATGCTGACCGGCCCTGTCGGCGTGACCCAGAAGGTGCTGGCCCAGGCCGGCATGTCGGTCGGCGACATCGATCTCTGGGAGCTGAATGAGGCGTTCGCCTCGGTCGTTCTCCTGCTCATGGACCAGATGAACGTCGATCACGCCAAGATGAACGTGAATGGCGGGGCGATCGCCATGGGCCATCCGTTGGGCGCGACCGGTGCGATGATCCTCGGCACGCTGCTCGACGAGTTGGAGCGCCGCGACCTCAGCACAGGCCTGGCCACGCTCTGCGTCGGCGGGGGCCAGGGCACCGCCACCATCATCGAGCGGGTCTAAGGACCGGATAAGATCAACAAGGAGCCCTCACCTTAAACCCTCTCCCGCTTGCGGGAGAGGGAATCTGGAAGAAGCGCTGCCTTTCCCCTCTCCCGCTTGCGGGAGAGGGAGGGCCCCGCCGGCCCCATATCAAATGGGCGGTGGGAGGGTGAGGGCCGAACCGAACGGGTATCTGAAATGTCGGACAAGAACATCGCATACGCCGTCGACGCCGATGGCATCGCAACCATCACTTGGGACATGCCGGGCCGGTCGATGAACGTGCTTTCCGAGGCGTCGATCGGCGAATACGCCGAAGCCGCCCGCGCCGCGATCGCCGACGAAAATGTCAAAGGCGTGATCGTCACCTCCGGCAAGCGGGACTTCATCGCCGGCGCCGACCTCGACATGCTGTTCAACTGGAAAGGCAGCCAAGCGATCGTCGACGGCATGACCGCGTTCAACGGCGTCTTCCGCGAGATCGAGACCTCGGGCAAGCCGTTCGCCGCGGCGATCCGCGGCATGTGCCTGGGCGGCGGTTTCGAGATCGCGCTGGCCTGCCACTACCGCATTGCCGCCGAGGATCCGCGCTCGCAGATCGGCCTGCCCGAAGCGCTGGTGGGGCTGATGCCGGGCGGCGGCGGCACGCAGCGCCTGCCGCGCCTGATCGGCATCCAGCCCGCCCTGCCCCTGCTGCTCGAGGGCCGCAAGCTGGGGGTCGGCCCGGCCCTGACCGCTGGCCTGGTTCATGCGGTCGCCCCCGATGGCCAGCTTCTGGCGGAAGCCAAGCGCTGGCTGCTCGAGGTTGGCGACGCCGTTCAGCCTTGGGACAAAAAGGGCTTCAAGGTCCCCGGCGGCAACGTCCAGAGCCCCGCGGGCTACCAGGTTCTGGTTGCCGGCAACGCCATGGTTCGCCAGAAGACATACGGCAACTATCCGAACGCGCAGGCGATCCTCACCGCGGTTTATGAGGGCCTGTCGTCAGGCTTCGACGCCGGTATCCGGATCGAGATGCGCAACTTCGTCAAGGTCGTCCAGTCGCCGCAGGCCAAGGCGATGATCCGCACGCTCTTCTTCTCGATGCAGGAAGCAAACAAGCTTGCCCGCCGGCCCAAGGAGACGCCCAAGACCGAGTTCAAGAAGATCGGCATGCTGGGCGCCGGGCTGATGGGGCACGGCATCGCCCACGCGGCTGCCGCCGCCGGCATCGACGTCGTATTGATCGATGTGAGCCAGGAAGCTGCGGACAAGGGCAAGGCGGCGGTCGCGAAGATCCTTGACGGCGGCGTCAAGCGCAAGCGCATGACCGAGGAGGTCCGCGACCAGATCCTCGCCCGCATCACGCCCACCACCGATTATGCCGGCCTCGGCGATGCCGACATGGTGATCGAGGCGGTGCTGGAGGACCGCGACATCAAGGCCGATGTCACGGCGAAGACCGAGGCGGTCATAAGCGAGACCGCCATTTTCGCCTCCAACACCTCGACGCTCCCCATCACGGGGCTCGCGGAAGCAAGCACGCGGCCCGGCAATTTCATCGGGCTGCATTTCTTCTCGCCGGTCCACCGTATGCATCTGGTCGAGATCATCCGCGGCGAGCAAACCTCGGATGCCGCGCTCGCGGCGGCGATGGATTTCGTCAAGCGCATCGCCAAGACGCCGATCGTGGTCAATGACGCGCGCGGCTTTTTCGCGTCGCGTGTCTTCGCAACCTACGTCCAGGAAGGCCTGACCATGCTCGCCGAGGGCGTCAATCCGGCGCTGATCGAGAATGCCGGCCGCATCGCCGGCATGCCGATGGGCCCGCTTGAGGTCGCCGACGCGGTCAATATCGACCTCATCCACCATATCGGCGAGCAGACCCGCGCCGATATGGGGGACGCTCACGTGCCGCGACCTGGCGATCCGGTCGTCGACCTTTTCGTCAACAAGCTCGGCCGCCCGGGCAAGAAGGCCGGCAAGGGCTTCTACGACTACACCGAAGGCGGCAAGCGCTTGTGGCCCGAGCTCGGAGCGCATTTCCCGCTGGCCGCCGATCAGCCGGACGTCGAAGCCGTCAAGCGCCGGCTGATGTATATCCAGGGCGTGGAAACCGCACGCTGCGTGGAGGAAAACGTCGTCACCGACCCGCGCGACGCCGATATCGGCTCGATCCTCGGCTGGGGCTTTGCGCCGTTTACCGGCGGCGTGCTCTCCTACGTCGACATGGTCGGCCCGCAGACCTTCGTGGAAGAATGCGACGAGCTGGCCAAGCGCATTGGCGAGCGCTTTGCCCCGCCGACCCTCCTGCGCGATATGGCCAAGAAAGGCGAAACCTTCTATGCCGCCTGACTGCCGCACCTAATCGCCGCCCCTGCTAGGGCAACAAGTCAAATCCGGCCGCCGGCCAATACCCGAATGAAAGGAACACCTCCATGAGCCTCGACGAGATCACCAAAGCCGTGACCGAGCGGGTCGGCGCCGATAGCGGCCTCGGGGCATCGGTCAAGTTCGCTTTCGAGGACGAAGGCTGCGTGCTGGTCGACGCCTCCAAGGTTCCCAACGAAGTTTCCAATGAAGACCGGGACGCCGACTGCACCATTCGCATGTCGATAGAGGACTTCAAATCGATGATCGCAGGCGAGCTTGACGCCACGATGGCTTATATGACCGGCAAGCTGAAAGTCGAAGGCGACATGGCGGTGGCCATGAAGCTGTCCAGCGTCCTCTGACGGTCATGCTCTTCGGCAAGCTCACCCTTCGGCGGGCTCACCCGTCGACAGGCTCAGGGTGAGGTGTCTGTTTGGGCGACTACCAATGATCCTAATGCTGAGCTTGCCGAGGCAGGGGGCCGGCGCCCGATTTCGCCGGTCCGCGGCCCCGCGCCGCCGCCGCGGGCATTAGGGCTTCATTAAACACGTTTCCCTTATACCAAGTCCCGCTGAATGAGACTCACGTGGGGGATTCCCGGATTGGGTTTTTTCTGATTCAACATGGCAAACGGATGGAGGTTTGCCATGGGTTCTCCGGTTCCACTTCGAGATGATTTCGACGCGGCAGCGCTTC